>CACYQT010000001.1 GCA_902776645.1 uncultured bacterium
ATGCCCATGCCGCCGCCGAAGCCGCGGCCCATCCCGCCGCCAGGCCCGCCGGGCGGCGGGCCGTCCGGTCGTTTCTGTCCGAAGAAACCGCGTAGTTTTCTGTATTCCTTGTAGCGTGATTTACTGGATTGCATGGCGTCACCGTTTTTTGTCTTTGTCTGAAAGCGGCCTGGCGTCGTTGAATTCTTTGATGTATTTCGCGAAATCGTTGGGTTCGTGCTTCGGGAAGATCGCCCCGTAGCTGAAGATGGCGTAGCCGCCGGACGGATAGTCGTCGATCATCTTCAGCTGCGCCTTCAGCATGTCGAGATCGTAGTTCTTCCACGCCTTGTTCGGCCAGATGCCGACGACGATACGGCCCTTTTTCGGGCGGTTCTGATTGCTGAAAAATGATTTCATGCGCGTTTCAAAACGTTCCATGTTGTTATCGTAAAGCATTGGGACGACGTCATCGACAAGATCCTTGTCCGGCCATTCGAACCAACGCTGGCCCATGGCGTTGACGGCCGTCCAGTATCCCGCGAACGTCGCGGCGGAGATGTTCGTCTTCCGGTTGGTCTTGCGGATGGCGGCGCGGAACTCGCCCAGCAGGCGTTCGACGTTGTTGCAACGCCATCTGCGCCACCGCGTGATGCTTCTGGACGGTGTCATGTCATGGTTGCGGTTCGCGAAATCCTTCAAGGAGGCCTCGTCATAGGAGAAGTCGCCCGCGTCGGAAGGATAGCGGATGTAGTCGTAGTGGAGACCGTCCAGATCCGGATATCTCTTGACGAGCTCCGTCAGCACGGATGTGAGATATTGCCTTACCTCCGGCAGGATGGGATTGATGCAAGCGTAGAAATGGTCGACGGCCGGATCCATCCGGCGCCCTTTCTTGTTGACCATCAGCCATTCGGGATGCTTGACGAAGACGTGGTTGGAACTGGCCGGCGGCGGCGTGCGGCGCTGCCATACGGGCATGATGTTGACATAGGCCTCCACCCGCAGGCCTTTCTCGTGGGCGGCTTCGATGGCGACGGCCAGCGGATCCCAGCCGGGATCCTTTCCGATCATGTCGAGCTGCCCTTTATGCAGTTCGATGGCCCACGGGTCGATGCTGGACTTGTAGAACGTCGTGGCCTCGCCGCGGACTTGCAAATATATGGTGTCCAAGCCGATGGACTTCGCGTTATCCATGATTTTCCGCATCGTCTCGGGCGAATTGTACTCCCAGCGGGTCACCCAGACGGCGCGCGTCTGCGGCGGCCGCGCGACAGCGTCCGACGTTTCTTTGGATTTGCCACGATGGAAACAGGCGAAGAAGCACACGATGACGATGAGAAACAGGATGAACGAGCAGGTTAGAAGATACTTTACCATTCGACGTACACGGGAGGCAGGGTTTTGAAAATTGGCGCGGCGGCGTTGTCGGCGCTGAAACGCCAGATGGCGCTGCGCGGGGTTCGTTTATGTCCGATTGTGTTTTTGATTGCGGAGGGGACCTGCAGTTCGCAGGAGAGCTTGAGGCCTTTGCAAAGGCCGGCGATTTGCGCAATCTCTTCATCCGAAGCGTCTTCCGGCGGCGCGGGGAATTTCAGCTCCAGCCTGTTCGGCGTGTTTTCGGCCGCTTTCGTGAAGGCGATGGACGGGAAGCAGTCCGTCTTGAGAGCTTTTTCCAAATTGCGCGTCAGGACGATGATCTGGATCATCGTGCGGTTGTTTTTGGTCGTCCTCTTGTAGCCGCGCAGTTCGATGCCGTCCTGCGGGCGGTTGTAGAATTTCTTGACGGCGGCTTCGCTGAGGAAGCTGTTGTCGGCGGGCGTCAGGGCGGCGAAATAGCCTTCGACGACGGGCAGGTTTTCGTTGGGGAAGTCGTAGATGTAGGTGAAGACGGCGGAACCGTCCGCGGCGACCACGATTTTCTGCTCAAGCTCGAGGCAGCCCGTGAGAAGCAGGGCCAGCATGATGATGAATGGTAGTTTCGACATTATATTATATGGTTGGAAATGGACGACAGGCGGCATTTTAGGCTGAAACAGCCGTTTAAGATAACTCCATAATGGCGATTGCGCAATGAAAAAGGCGAGAAAAGAGCAAAAGGTCGGCATCGGGCTGTCCGGCGGGACGGACAGCACGGCGGCGGCGATGCTTCTTCTGGAAGACGGATACGACGTCGTCGGCTACACGATGCTGACGACGGACGACAGCGCGGCCGTCGCCGCGAAGGCGGCGGCCGTGGCGGCCAAACTGGGCATCGAACATCGGACGGTTGATTTGCGTGAATCGTTCACATGCAACGTCTTGGATGCGCTGGTGGAGGGCTACGCCAACGGATTGACGCCCTCCCCCTGCGTCCTCTGCAATCGCAAGCTGAAGTTCGGCGCGCTACGGGAGCGGATGCTCGCCGACGGCTGCGATTTCGCGGCGACGGGCCATTACGCGCGTCTGACGCGCGACGACGACGGCCGCATCCAATTGCGGCGCGGCTTCGACAAAACGAAAGACCAGAGCTATTTTCTGGCGCAGCTGACCGCCCAACAGCTTGAAACCGTTCTCTTTCCGCTTGGCGACCGGCAGAAGAGCGAATTGAAGGAAATGGTCAAAAGCCTCGGTCTCGTCCCGAAGGAGGAGGCGGAAAGCCAGGACCTTTGCTTCGTGCCGAACGGCGGCATCGGCGATTTCGTGGCGGAGCGCCGCCCCGCCCTGCGGCGATGCGGCTGGATCGTCGACACAAATGGCAAACGGCTTGGCCGCCATGACGGCGCGTTCCAGTACACGCCCGGCCAGCGGCGCGGGCTCGGTCTGGGCGGCGGCCCATGGTTCGTCATGCGGACGGACATGGCGACGAACACAGTGGTCGTCGCCCATCGCGAAGAGCTTGGCGTCAAGACACTTCGCGTGAACGGCATGAACTGGCTGACAGAGCCGCGATGGCCCGTGGCGTGCGTCGCGCAGGTCCGTTATCTGATGAAGCCGCGCGAAGCGACGGTCCATCCGGACGGCACGGTGGCGTTCACGGAGCCGCTGGAGGCGGCTCCGCCCGGCCAGCTGTGCGTCTTCTACGACGGCGACCAAGTGCTTGGAAGCGGGTGGATTGCCTAAGCTTCGCTTAGGAGCTAAAAGCCTAAAGCTTAAAGCTTAAAGCGAAAGACAAAAGCCGAGGAGCTAAAAGCTAAAGGCTAAAAGCTAAAGGCTAAAAGCTAAAGGCAGGAGACGAGGCTTTCAGTACAGCAAGCCGAACATCCAGAGCGGAATCCGGTTGGTCAATCCGACATCCATGTCGTCAACGGCAAGATAGCTCTGCGGAAGATCTTTGATCTGGTCGAATGTCTTGCCTTTGCCGCCCACTTCGAACAAATACTGATCGTCGACAAGAAAATCGCCCTTCTGAGGCATCTTGACATCGTGCGCCACGATCATCTGGCTCAGGAAGAACGTCTCGCGTTCATTTCCTTTCTCGACGACGGGGCACAAAACATGCATCAGATTCGTGTTATTGAGCAAGATCTTGCCGGGCTTGTAAAGGTATTTGTAGCTTTTGGCCTTCGCCGTCAGAAGCGTCAGAATCTGCGCCCTGTCAAGCGAGTAAAGCATGCGGAGCCCCAATTCATTGTTGGTGGAGAGCTGCTTCCATAATTCGGACATGTTGGGTTCGAAAGGCACATGTTCGCAGATGATCATCAGCAGTCTTTTGATTTTCTGCACCGTGTCGAAAGACACGTTTTCAACGGCTGGAACATCCGTGTCCATGACCACGGACAGGACTTCACGAAGACGCATGTGGAAATCGTCGCCGACCTCACGGTAGAACGGATAGTAGCCATGATCCAGATAGGATTCGAACACAGGCGCTATTTTTATATCCTTCATCATTTGCATGGCGTATCTTACATGGTCATGCAACAGCTCGTCCATGGACAGGGGGGAGAAGTCGACGGCGTTTTCAAAGGCCAGATATTCACGGAACGACATCCCATACAGCATGTAGAGGGTCTGACGGCGGGACAAGTCGACTTTCGCGTTGTCCATGGCAAGCAACGAACTGCTTGTATAGACAATGCCCATGTCCGGATAACTGTCGTAGATGTTTTTCAGCGTTTCCGACCATTCCCTGTAGCGATGCACTTCGTCAAGATACAGCCTGGTGATGCCATGGCGGTCCGCCCAGTCGACAAGATCCATCAGTTTATGCGTCGTAAACCAAAGGTCGTCGAGCGAAACATAGAGCGTCTGGTCCAAGTCCTTGTAATTGTCCAGGATATGTTGCAGCAACAGGGTGGTCTTGCCAACGCCTCTGGCTCCTTTGATGCCGATCATTCTGGCATTCCAGTTGATTTTTGAGTACAGATAACGTTTGAAGTCCAGGCTAATTTTGGCTATCTTGCGATGATAATTATCATAAAGTTGTTGAATCTCAATATCTTCCATAATAATCCCCCTGATGATGCAAGCAGACGGAAAGGGCATTTTTATCGTTTCAACTATAATTTATTCCAGATTTTTATAGTTTCAACCGTAAAAATTTCCAAATTTTTATAGTTTCAACCGTAAAAATTTCAAGATTTTTATAGTTTCAACTGTAAAAATGGTCATTTAGGCGCATGAAATTCCGTCATGGGGCCACGCGGAAGCGTGTTTTCTTCAAAAAATCACTCCTGCTTTTTCAGGAGTTTCAGTTTGGGGGGCTTGCCAGAAGGGCGGCAGAAGTCGTTGAACAGGATGTCCTCCGCGTCGGACGACGGGAGGACGGGCGATTTGACGACCGCCTCCAGGCGGTCGATCTCCTGCAAGGCGGGGCGGAAGGCCCGCATGAATTCGGACGAACAGAAGTTGCAGTTGTCCAAGATGTTGCGTCGATGCAACGGCCGCGACGTGGCGATTGGCGCGGATTCCGCGACAAGCGCGAAGGCGGATACGTTGCATTCCAAGGCGTGCGCCATGATGATCTCCATGACCAGATCGTGTCCGACGATGTCCGCACCGGACTGCCGCGACGCCTCCGCCTCCGCGACCGTGCAGAACTGCGAGCCCGGGCGGGACATGTAGACGCAGAGCCGCGGATCGATGCCGCGTTCCGCGAAGGCGTTGACGAATTCGGAGTTCTGATGCTGCGAAAGGGCGTCCATCATGTCCGGAAACGGCGTGTTGAGAAGATGATGGAGGCCGTCCAGCGGCGACACGCCATGGCCGTTGATGTAGTCCGTCAGCAACGTCCATGTTCCAGGCTTCAGCTCCGTGCGGAGGCTGAGGGCGCCTTCGATGAAGACATGGCGACGGATGCCGAGCTTCCACGCCGTGCAGATCGGAAAGACGCAGGGATATGTCCCAAGTCCTTCATAGAGATGGCGATGGCCACGCAATGCAAGAACGGGAACGCCCATGCACAGGCCGTAGAGGAGCGATGGATGCTCGAAATCCGGATTGTGGTAGTCCGGCATGTTCGGAAGTTTCGACAGTTCAAGAGATTGCGGTTCCTCGTCGAATAGCAGGTCCGCCGCGAAGCCTGTGCCGAACTGGACGAAAAACGACGGAATTGTCCAATTTTGGAAATGGCTTTCAATCAACTCGACGGCTTTTTCAAGTTTTTCGGAAATGGTTCGCATGGAGGGAGTTTTTGTGAAAATGCTAGAAGCTCTAGATATTCTAGAAGCGCTAGTTCTTTTTGATTTTTGATATAACTGCGGGTAATAATGCAAACAAATCCGCCTGGACGGCGACGTCCGCCTGCTGCATCATGAAGCAGTCGGAATCCTTGTTGATGGCGATGATCTTCTTCGCATTGCTCATGCCGACCCAGTGCTGAATGGCGCCCGAAACGCCGACGGCGACGTAAATGTCTGGCTGGACGGTCGTTCCGGTCTGGCCGACTTGGCAGGAATACGGCAGCCAGCCGGCATCGACGACGGGACGGCTGGCGGCCAGCGTCGCTCCCGCCGCCGCCGCGAAATCGCGGACGAGCTTGACGCCGTCCGGCCCGCATCCGTATCCAGCCGTGACAATGACTTTCGCATTGCGCAAGTCATTGTCGGATTCTGGCTTCGGGATGAAATCAAGCCAGTCGAAACTGCCCTTCAGTTCGTCTTCCGACGGCGCCACATGGATGATTTCAGGCTCTTCTACCATCGTAAACGGCGTGACTTTCATGACTTGCGGACGGACCGTCGCCATTTGCGGACGGTGTTCGGCCGTTTTGATCGTGGCGAACAGATTGCCGCCGAAGGCGGGGCGCGTCTGGAGGAGGAGGCCCTTTTCAGGCTCGATGGCCAGCTGCGTGCAGTCGGCCGTCAGGCCCGTATGGAGCTTGACGGCGCAGCGCGGCAGGAGGGCGCGGCCGACGGCGGTCGCGCCGCCCAGCAGGATGTCCGGATTGTATTTCCGGACAAGATTCGTGAGAATCGCCTCGTAGCGGCAGTCGTCGTAGTTTTCAAGCAGCGGATGGTCCGCGGCGATGATCTGCGCGGCGCCAACGGCGGCGGCTTCGCGGATGGCGGCGTCCAAATCATGCCCGATCAGGACGGCGGTCACCTTCGCGTCCGCCGCCAGCCCGCGTGCGCAGGATATCAGTTCAAGCGCCACCTGCGACAGGCGGCGGCGTGACAATTCGGCGAAAATCCAGATTTTCATAGTCGGAACGGAAATAAAAAAAAATCAATATTTTGACGGCAGTTCTTGAAAGATAAACCAAAAAACCTATAATACTAATTTATACAAAAGGAATCGTCCGATTTTCCGCAAATCGGACTTGTATGATTATATAATGAATTAAGAAGATAGAAAGCAAACAGAGAAAACGCAGGAGCAGACATGAAGAAAAAATGGATGGCCGCGCTGATGACGGCACTGGTGATGACGGGCTGCCGTACGTTTACGGGCGTCGATGAAAAATCGGCGTTGCAGGATTTTCAGAGCACGGATCCGATTGTCCGTGAAGCGGCCCGCATGAAATTGGAGAAATCCGGTTCCAAACGGGCCATCGACGCGATGGGAACGGCCTACGCGACGGCGGTGGACAGCAATTGGAAACTGGCTCTCATCAATGGCTTGGGCGCCATCAAGAAGCCGGAGATCATCCATTACCTGCTTCCGATGCCCGAAGACGCCAATCTGGCGGCCGCGACGGCGAAAGCGCTGTCCGGCCTGGGCACGGCCGAAACGACGAAAACCGTCATCGACTACTTCGAGAAGTCGAACACGCTGACGGCCGGCCTTGCGATGATCGACGAAGCGGAGGCCCTTTTGGCGAAGGTGCCAAACGCGCCAGCCGCCAAGAAGATGTTCAAGGCCGTTTTCGAAAAGAGCAAATTCCAGTCCGCACGCACGGCGGCGTTGATGCATCTCGTTCTGGATGAATGCAAAGCGACGGACGAGAACGCCGCGTTCCTCGCGGATCTTTCGAAGCCCGAAAACGAATACGCCCTGAACGCCGTTCTGGCGAAATGGCTGGAGACAGGCTGCAAATGCGGGAACATCCGTCTGCAGCCCAGCGGCTCCGTCTATGAAAAAGACGTACAGATGCATTCAAAGGACTGCCTGTACAACTACTTCGCGGAGACCTACGGCAAATATTCGAAGAAATCGCAGGCGTTGATCATCGCGAATCTGGCGAAATCTGAGAATCCGCAGTTTATCGGGCTGGTCCGGAAAGCCGTGGAGGACGACGATGAAGTCGTCCGCGCCAACGCGTTGGAGGCGTTGGGCGTCCTGGGCGACATCTCCGACCTGCAGACCATCATTGTCGAAAGCCAGAATCCGAAGAGCGAACTGGTCCGCAACACGGCCCGCCGCCTGATGCGCCATGTGAACTGGCCGGGCGTCGACGCCTTCACGGCGATGGCGATGAAATCCTACGCAGAATACAAGGCGTTGTGCATCAACGTGTTGAAAGACCGTCGCTGCCGTTCCTACAACATCCAGATCTTCAATGAAATCGGCGTGGAGCGGGATGATGTCGCGAAATACGCGATTGAAGCGCTGAAATATCTCGCCAACGACGACGACGCGGGCCGCATGGTCGGCTATCTGAAGAAAGGCGACCAGTATTTCGGACGGATGGCGGACGCTGTCAAAAACGCCATGCTCCACAGCGAGAATCCAGACAAATGGTCGGACGAACTCGTGAAAATCGTCGGCGACATTCCACAGCAGAATCTTCAGACGGTGCTGTCGCTGATCGCGGAACTGCACACGGCGAAAGGCTTCGACGCGGTCGCGGCGATTGCGAAGGACGGCTCCAACGAAGCTCGCCAGAAGATTGCGGTGGAAACACTTAACAAGTGGCCTGGCGCCGCGCAGACGGCCGCTGTTCTGGACTACATGAAGACGGTCAACAACCCGTTCGACCGCGCCCGCCTGCTAGAAGGCACCATCAAGGCCAACGGCGGCGACAAGAAGACGACCGCCGTTGAAAAAGTGGACAACCTCCTGAAACTGCTTCCCGTCTGCGAACGCGACGTGGAGCGCGGCCTGATTCTGGACCAGATCGCGGCCATCAACGACATCGCCGCCTTCCACAAGCTGGAAGAACTGGCCGACGACAAAACCATCGGCAGCATGGCCGCCTCCGCGCTGGCGAAGAACGCCAAACTGTACGGACAGCCTGAATTCGCCATCGTCACGAAGTCGCTGGCGGCCTTCATCGAAAAGACGACGGGCGACGCCCAGAAGGATCTGAAGGAAGCCCTTTCGACCGTCTGCGCCCCGTACGGCTACATCACGAAATGGCGCTATTCCAACGTCTACACGGCGAAGGACGAGAAAGGCGAAGACGCCTGCCCGGCCGCCCACAAGGCGGTCTTCATGCCTGAAAAGCCCAACTACGATTACGACAAATGGCCGAAATTCGTTCCCGCGAAAGACTCCAAGACGCCTGAAGTCGTTACGTTGCACAAATGCCTCGGCGGCGTCCAGCGGACGGCCTACATCGTCGCCTACATCCATGCGGACGCCGACAAGGAAGCCATTCTGGAGATGGGTTCCGACGACATGCTGAAGGCTTGGATGAACGGCGAGATGATCGTGGATTCGCCGAAATACCAGGCACTTGTCCGCGCCTCCTACAAGATTCCTGTCAAGCTGAAGAAAGGGAAGAACACGCTGCTGATGAAGGTCAGCCAGGGCAGCCACAACTGGGAGGCCTGCGCCGCGCTGAAGAACGCGGACGGCGGTCTGCTGGAAGGCTGGCAGGACAAGTTCTAATTTAATGCTGAATGCTGAATGTTTATTGTTCTAGGATTCTAGGTTTCTAGTATTCTAGAAAAAACTTAAAAAGGCACTATCATGAAAAAACTTCTTATTCTTCTCATTGTATTTGGTTTTGGTTTAGCGAAGGCGCAGCAGAATCTGCCCGTTTTGGGCGATGGCTATCAAGACACGCCGTTGATTCCTGGAACGCAATGGCATGTGCATGACAACCGCCGCCCCTACCCGCCTGTTGTGAAGCCGGGCGCGTTCGTTTCCGTTCCCGCTCCGGCGGACGCCATCGTGCTGTTCGACGGGACGAACATGGATAAATGGTGCAAAGGCGACGGGTCGCCGTCGGGCTGGCGGATCGTCGACGGCTACATGGAAGCCGTTCCGAAGCAGGGCTCCCTGCGGACGAAGGACAGCTTCGGCAGCTGCCAGCTGCATGTCGAATGGGCGTCGCCCGTCGGCGTCACGTCGAAGAGCCAGAGCCGCGGCAACTCCGGCGTCATCATTCAAGGCATGTATGAAATCCAAGTCCTTGACAATTATGGAAATACAACGTATGCGGACGGACAGGCGGCCTCCATCTACGGCCAGTATCCGCCGCTTGTGAACGTCTGCCGCCCGCAGGGCGAATGGCAGTCGTACGACATCGTCTTCAACGCGCCGAAATTCGCGGAAGACGGCAAGCTTCTCAAGCCCGCCTACATCACGGTCTTCCACAACGGCGTGCTCGTGCAGAACCATCGCGAAGTTTTCGGCCCGACCGGCCACAAGACCATCGGCAAATACAGCAAGCACGGCAAACGCCCGCTCTCCCTGCAGGACCATGGCAATCCGACGAGATACAAGTATATCTGGATCAGAGAATTAGAAGATTAAAAAGCTCTAGAAATATTTCCAGAAAATCCAGTTAATCCAATTAATCCAGAAAAACCAGTTAATCCAGTACCATGACTTTACGGGCATTCATCGTCGGCATCGTCGGCATCGTCATCATCGGCGCGATTTGTTTCTTTAATGACGCGGTCCTCTACCAGAACCTGCTCATCGGCTTCCACATGCCGATGTCGGTTTTCGGGATGCTCGTACCGGCGATGTTGCTGTTCAACCCGTGCATGAGCCTGCTTCATCGCACGACCGGCCTGAAATTCCTCCGGCCGTTCAACCACAAGGAGTTGTGTCTCATTTTCGCGCTGATCCTGCCGACGTGCGCCATCCCGTACTGCAGCTTCATGCGTCTCATGCCGCGCGCCGCCATGCTACCGCACCACTACGCGAAGACGATGCCTAGCTGGAAGATCCTGCAGGAGGACGGCAAGACGTACAAGCCCGCCACGGATTATCTGCCGCAGCAGATGCTGGCGGATCCGGACGTTGATAACGGCGATGCGCTAAATGCGATGATCCAAGGACTTCCGAAAGCCGACGGCAGCCTCTTCCTCAATCCCGCCAGCATTCCGTGGGCGGCGTGGAAACGGCCGATCATGTTCTGGGTGCCGCTGTTCGGGCTTTTCTGGATCGCGCTGACGGGCCTCGCCTTCGTCTGCCATCGCCAATGGTCGCAGAACGAACATCTGCCGTATCCTGTCGTGCAGTTCGCCAATTCCATGTTCCCGACGGAGACAGGCGGCATCAGCGGCTTGTTCAGAAACAAAATGTTCTGGGTCGCCATGGTTTTCGTCTTCGCGTTGCATCTGAACAACTTTCTCTTCGTCTACCATACGGACACGATGATCCCCGTGGAGCGCGTGTTCAATTTCACGCCGCTGCTCAAACTGTTTCCGACGTTCATGCGCGGCGGCGGATGGATCCTCCTTTTCATCCGCCTGTACTTCTGCATCATCGCCATCGCCTACCTGCTGCCGACGGACGTCTCCTTCGCCGTCGGTCTCGCGCCGTTCATCTTCTATTATTCTTTCGGCGTCATGTCGAACTTCGGCCTCACGCCTCGCGCGGGCGCGACCTATAGCGCGAGAATCGATTCCGGCATGCTGCTCGGCAGCTACGTCGGCTTCTTCGCCATCCTCCTCTACACAGGCCGCCACTACTATCTTTCTTCATTGAAAGGCGCATTCGGCTTCGGCAACGTGCAGGAGACCGGCAAGTCGTCCATCTGGGGCATGCGCGTCTTCCTGCTCGGCTTCGCCGTCCTCATGATCGACCTCTGCATGCTCGGGCTCGACTGGCAGATCGCCCTCTTGTTCCTCATCATCAGCATGATATGCTTCCTCGTGCTCGGCCGTATCATCGCGGAGACAGGCATGTTCTACCTGTCGCCAGGCGTCTATCCGGGCGTGCTGCTCATCGGCATCATGGGCGAACAGGCCCTCGGCCCGACGACGATGGTCATCCTCTTCTCGCTGACAACGCTACTGTTCATGGACGTGCGCGAAACCTACATGCCGTACATCGTCAACGCCGTGAAATTCGCGGAGAACGGCGGCCGGAAATACTTCAAGTATTCGACGGCACTTCTCGTGGCGATGATCGTCATGCTGGCCGTCTCCGTGCCCGCCGCCATCTATTTCTCCTATGACCAAGGTATGAACTGGCGGGACGGATTCGCCACGAGCACGATTCCGCGCGAATCCATCAACAGCATGCTGAAGGCACGCAACAACCTTCTAGCGCAAGGGAACTTGGAACTGTCGGAAAGCGTCAAAGGCTTCGACCGTTTCAGCATCATGAAGCCGAACCAGAACTTCCTGATCGCGTTCGCGTCGACGTTCATCGGCGTGATTTTGTTCTCCGTCTGCCGCCTCCACTTCCCGTCGTGGCCGCTACATCCCGTGGTCTTCTGCATGTGGCCGAACTACTGCGCGTACATGACCTGCTGGTGTTTCATCATCGGCGGCATCATCAAAGTAGTCGTCATGAAATTCGGCGGAAGCCGTTGCTACCAGAAGCTCAAGCCCGTCATGTTCGGAATGATCGCCGGCGACATGTTCGCGGGTCTGTTCATCGTCGCCACCGGCATGATCTACTATTTCATCACGGGCGAGGCGCCGAAGCCGTACTATGTTCTGCCAGCTTAAAGCTTTGCTTTAAGCTTTGAAATACCTGCATTCGATCATCATGCAGAGGGCATGGTAGATCGGCAGGTGGTATTCCTGCACGCGATACGTTTCCTTTGCGGGAACCTTCAGGCAGACGTCCGCCAGAGACGCCAGTTTGCCGCCGTTTTCTCCTGTCATACCAATAATTTTCAGCCTTTTTAATTTAGCAACTTTGCAGGCCAGTGCTATATTACGTGCGTTGCCAGATGTGGAGATGCTCAAAAGGACGTCGCCGCGTCTGGCGAAGCCGAGCAACTGCTGCGCGGGGGCGATGTCGCCGCCCAAGTCGTTGCCGACGGCTGAAGAGAGAGCCTCCTGCCCCATGAGGGAAACGGCTCTGAGGCCGCACTGGAGATGTTCCGCAAGGTACGCTCCGTCGACGGCGTCCATCTTCCGAAGTTCGTCCTGCTCCTCTTGTGCCAACGGCCGTTTCCGGATGAAGCCTTTCATCAGTTCACCGACGATGTGGGCGGCGTCCGCGCAACTGCCGCCGTTGCCGCAGGTATAGACGACGCCTTCGTGGTCGTAGCATTCGGCCAGAATGCCAAAGGCCGCGAGAATCGCGTCTTCACAGGGCTTGAGTTCCGGATAATGGGAGAAGAGATTTTGGAGAATGGCGTCGTTTTCCATGGTCGAAAAAATTTTGATAAGTGTTGAACAAAACCGTTCACAAATTGTCGATAACCTTGACGACAAAGTTATGAGCCAAGTTGTGAACAAGTTGCGGAATGGATTTTTTTACAAGTCAAAAGATTAAGAATCAGGGCCTTGCGAGGTTGTTCAAGAGTTATTGACAGACATACTGGTAATAGAATTTAAAAGAATATATCCATAAATATAATGCAGATGAGGAGTCTGGCAAAAGGACGCCGCGTCGGCAGAAACAAGACAAAGGGGGAATACACGATGAAATTAACGGTAACGAAAGAAAATCTGGTCAGCGCCATCAAGCGGGTCGTGAACGCGGTCAGTTCCAAGATCACGCTTCCCGCGTTGAGCAACATTCTGGTGGAAGCCGAAGGCGATTCCATGATATTGACGGCCAGCGATCTCGAACTGAGCATCGAAGCGCGCGTTCCGGCCATGGTCTTTGAAGCGGGGGCGACGACGCTTCCGGCGAAGAAGTTCATGCAGATCGCGAACGGCCTGCCGAACGGAGACGTGACCATCGAGACGACGGACGACGAGCAGAGCACCCTTTCCTGCCAGAAGGCCTATTTCAAGATCCACGGCCTCGCCGCCGAGAACTTCCAGAAGCCTGAGGAAGTGCAGGAGGAATGGACGCTGAAGCTGCCTGTGCAGGATCTCGTGAAGAATCTCATCAAAGTCTCCTACGCGAAGAGCATGGATGAAGACGGCCGCCGCTATCTGAACGGCGTCCTCCTCTCCGTTCGCGGAGACGTCCTGACCATCGCCGCGACGGATGGCCGCCGCCTGGCGTTGGTCGAGAAGCCGCTGGAGGCCGGAACGGCCGTCGACGGCGACATCATCCTGCCGGCGAAGGCCTCCGTCGAACTGACGCGTTCTCTGGACGGCGTCGGCGAAGTGACAATCCGCGTTTCGCAGTCGACCATCGTCTTCGAGACGGCGGACGTCGTTCTGACGAGCAAGCTGATCGAAGGGACGTATCCGAACTACCGCCAGGTGATTCCGAAGACGTTCGCGAAGAACGTCGCGATTCCGCGTGCAGCCTTCAGCGAAGCTCTGGCCCGTGTGTCGATGGTCGTCAGCGACAGCAGCACAAGCGTCCGTCTGACGTTGGGCGAGAACACGTTGACGATTTCCGCGAACAGCAACGAAGTCGGCGAATCCTCCGAACCCGTCGAAATCGAATACACGGACGAGCCGTTTGAAATCTCCTTCAACCCGCAGTTCGTCAGCGAACCGCTGAAATATCTTGACTGCGAGCAGCTGATCATGCAGTTCTCCGACGATCTGAGCCCCGTCGCGCTGACGGGCGACGAAGGCTTCCTCTACATCATCATGCCGATGCGCGGCTGATGCGTGGAACGACGTGCTCAAAGAGATTTCCATAGCAAATTTCAGGAATTTCGACTCCCTGCGCGTTCATCTGGACGACCATGTGAACGTGCTCGTCGGCCACAACGGGCAGGGAAAGACGAATTTTCTCGAAGCGATCTACTATCTGGCGTTGCTGCGCTCTTTCCGCTCAAGCCAGATAGCGGACTTGCGGCAATGGAAACGCGACTATTTCCGGCTGGATTGCATCTGCCAGCGGCATGACCAGCCGGAAACGCGGCTGACCGTCTATTACGGCGATGACCGCCGCCTGCTGATTAACGGCAACAATGTCTACCGGACCAGCGAATTCGTCAATAATTTCATCTGCGTGACGTTCATTCCTCAGGACAAGGAACTTGTGCGTGGTCCCGAGACATTGCGCCGCCGTTTTCTGGACATCGCGATCTCCCAGATGTCGCCTGCCTATCTGAAGAATCTGCAGGCGTACATGGAGGCGTTGAAATCGCGCAACGCGATGCTGAAAGACCAATACAAATACACGCAGGCGACGATTACGGCGTATGATCAAGTGCTGGTCCAGAAAGGTGTCGCCGTGGAAATGGACCGCCGCGCATTCGTGGAAAAGCTGAACGCGGCGCTGATTGAAAAAGCGAAACTCCTTGTCAATGAATCCCATACGATGTCGGTCAAGTATCTGTCCGGCATCGGGTCGCTGTTGCAGGCGACGGATGAAGACGAACTGCAACTGACGGCGAAATTCCATGAAAGCCTCCGCAAACACTATGACCGCGACTGCCGAGAAGGCTACACGCATTGCGGGCCGCAGCGTTCGGAAATGACCTGCATGTTCGACAAGATATTGCTTTCCCGCTACGGCAGCGAAGGGGAATGCCGCATCACGTCGCTGGCGTTGAAATTCGCCTGTCTGGAGATTCTGAAGAACACGATGACGGCAGACGACATCACGCTGTTGGTCGATGACGTAATCGGCGAACTGGACAGTTCGCGGCAGGACAATTTCTACCATGAACTGCTGAGCGCTGGCCAGATCGTTCTGGCGGGCACGTTTCTGCCTATCTGCCTGCAGGGCAAGGCGAAAGTATTCGATGTCGTGGGCGGGAAACTGACGGCGAGAAACTAGAATTCTAGAATTCTAGCCTCCTAGAAAATTATTTCAAAGAGATTCTCGGATCGATGACGACGTAGCAGAAATCGGACAGCACGTTGCCGAGAAGCCCCAAAATGGACGTCAACGCGACGGTTCCCATGAAGACGGGATAGTCGCGGCCGACGATCGCCTCCATGCTGAGGCTTCCCATGCCCGGAATTTCGAAGACGCGTTCGATGATGACGGAGCCCGCGAACATGATCGTCAGGACGCCGCCGAATCCCGTGGCGATCGGAATCATCGCGTTGCGGAGGACATGGCCCCACAACACGCGCGACGTGCTGCCGCCTTTTGCGTAAACCGTTCGGACATAGTCGCTGTTGATCTGTTCCAGCAGGGAGTTTTTCATGAGCAGCGTCAGGACGGCGAAGCTGCCGACCATGTAGCAGATGATCGGCAGAATCATGTGTAGGAAAAGGTCTTTCGCCTTCTGCAGGAAGGACATGGAGTCGAAATCGGACGAATGGAAACCCGTGGCGGGAAGGAAATCCCACAGGCCGTCGACGGTTCCGCAGAACGCCATTTTCAGAATCATGCCCAACGCGAACGCGGGAACGGCATAGCCGACGAACACGATGACGCTGGAGGCCAGATCAAACGGCTTCCCATGCTTCAACGCCTTCATGACGCCCAGCGGGATGCAAACAAGATACGTCACGATAAATCCCGTCAAACCAAAGATCAACGACACGGGGAACCGTTCGCTGATGAGCTGCCAGGCGGTCTTGTTCGGGAATTTGTAGGATTCCATTTTCAGGCCGATCCGGTCCGTCACAAGCCACTTCCAATAGCGTTTCGGAAACGGCTGGTCGAATCCGTAGTGCTTGCGGATGTATTCACGCTGCGTTTCGGAGACCTTGCCGGCCTCGCCCGCGTTCGCGGAGACGGTCTCGCCGCCTTCACCGCCGCCGCGCATCCGCATGATGGCCTGTTCGACGGGTCCGCCGGGCACGAACTGGATGATCGTGAAACAGAGGAATGTAATGCCGATGAACGTCGGTATGATGAGAAGAATTCGTCGGATGAAATAATCGAGTCTGTCCATTTCGGTTTATGATATTTGCTTTGCCCGACGGCTTCCGCCATCGGCGCAAAATATGGGATTGCGTTGATGAATATTAAGAAATTAATATTTAATACGCATTTCGCAAGTAGTTCTAGTTGAAAATAGTGTTCGATTAAGTATAATTAATAAGGTAACATTAAAATGGGGCTTTTTGCACATTGAACCATGGATTTTCTGATTCCATTCATATTTCTGGCATGCGTCGTCTTGGCGGTGTCGTTCATCCTGTGGAGCCTGGGTAGCATCCAGGCCTTTCAGGAAAGGACGCGCAAGATTGAGGCGAAGCAAGTCACGGCGCGGAACACGCTGAACCAATTCATGTCCAAACTGGCCACGGTGGACGAGACATTCGAGGCCATGGATATTCTTGTGTCCAGTTTCTGGGAGGACATCAATTGCGAATCCATCGGTATTTTTGTTCTTGAAGAATCCACCGAACAGGAAACGGTCCTGAGAGGCGCCGCTTGCACCGCCATGTTTCCGATTTTCGACACGCGGGATGGAAAGACGTATTCTTCGACCATAGACAATACTGCGTTGGAGGAGAAGGTCTTCGAAAACCCGCGCTACAGGACGGCCCATTTCAAAAGCGAAACGGTCGTCAGTGGCAAAGGCCTGCTGGGCGAAGTGATCCAGACGCGCAAACCGATGATCATCGACACGCGGGACGGGCAGGCGAACGCGGACATCCAGCCGCGCCGCGTCTGGACGATGATGGCCATTCCGCTGACATTTGAAGGGAAATTCATCGGCCTGATGGTGGCCGTCAACCGCCGCGACGGCATCCGCGCCTTCAACGACCATGACATGGAGGAGTTCCAGCAGCTGGCCATCCAGGCGGAATTTTCTGCGAATCTGATTCTGGTTTACAAGGAGCGTCAGAAGCAAGACCGTATCGTCCAGGAACTTGCGTCGTACGCCAAAATGCAGCGGACGCTGATGCCGAAGATTCCGAAAAAGGTCGGCGACTATCGTTTCGCGGCCTATCAGGCCCCCGCCATGGAGGTCAGCGGCGATTTCTACGACTATGCCGTTCTGGACGACCATCGCGTCCTTCTGATCGTGGCGGACGCGACAGGAAAGAACCTTCCCGCCTGTCTGATGACGTCCATGTGCTCCAGTTTCGTCCGTTGCCTGAAGGAGCGCTTCACGGATGTCCAATCGTTTCTTCTGGATCTAAATCGTTTGATTCAAGCGAATTCCAATGACAACCAATTCGTCACGCTGGCCGCGTTGCTGATCGACATGTCCATCAACGAATGCGTGCTCGGCAACGCGGGCCATACGGCCGCGCTGATCCGGAAGGCGGACGGCGAGCTGCTTGTCAAGAAGCCGCAGGGCGACGCGCTCGGCATGTGGCCGAACGATGACGACACGGTCTATGAGACGATACGGTTTCCGTTCGAACGCGGCATGAAGATCTGCCTGTATTCGGATGGCATCAACGAGGCGAAGAACGGCGCGGACGAGCTCTTTGGAGACGAACGGCTGCGCAAGTTGTTCAAGGAGTGTGATTTGCCTCCGAGGAAGACAATTAATATGATTTTAGATAAAGTGAAGGAATTCTCCGGCGACACACCGCAGTCTGACGACCAGACCGTGATGGTCATCTCCAGAAGTCTTTCCGCAGACGAGGAATAGGGCATGTTTTTCCAATTCATCTACAGTATTGTCTTTCCACTGGTGTTTCTTCTGTATCTCCCGTTCTATCTGGTGCATATCTTCAAACGCGGCGGCGTGACGAAGGAATATTGGGAGCGCGTCGGCTTCATTGGCGCGGACAAGAAGGCGAAGCTGCGCGGATTGGCGAATCCCGTGTGGATCCACGCGGTGTCCGTCGGCGAAACGATCGCCGCGTTGACGTTCATCAAGGAATGGCAGAAGCGTTTTCCGAACGACAATCTCGTGTTCTCCTGCAGCACGAGCACGGCGTATCATACGGCGGAGACGAAACTTCCGAAAGACGTCCAGCTGATCTACTGCCCTATTGACTGCTACTTCGCGGTGCGGCGGACGCTGAAGGCCGTCCGCCCGAAGATGCTTGTCATTTTCGAAGTCGAAATCTGGCCGAATCTGATCAGCTGCGCGAAAAGCTTCGGCGCGAAGGTCGCGCTCGTGAACGGCCGCATGTCGGACAAATCCAGCCAGGGCTACGCGAAATGGTCGTTCATCTTCAAGCCCCTCTTCCAGAAGTTTGATTCCATATGTGTTCAGACAGAAGAAGATAAAAAGCGGATCTGCCGCGTCATGGGGGACGATTCGCGAGTCGTCGTCTGCGACACAATGAAATTCGACCAGGTCCCCGAAACGAAAAACGCCGACAAGACGGCCGTTTTGGACGATTGCTTCGGCACGGATAAACGCGTCGTGTTCGTCGCCGGCAGCACGCATCCGGGCGAAGAGGAGATGGTCTGCGACGCGTACAAGAATCTGAAAGCCGTCCATCCGGAGCTGAAGATGATTTTGGTGCCGCGCCATTGCGAACGGGCGGAAGAAGTCGGCAAGTTATTGGACGATAGAGGCTTGACGTATAAGCTCTCCAAGCCGGCAGGCGAACAGAAGAGCGGCGTGGCGGATGTCCTGCTTGTGAACACGACCGGCGAACTGATGAATTTCTACGGCGCGTCCGATATCGCCTACGTCGGCAAAAGCCTCGCGGGGCAGACGGGCGGCCACAACATCATCGAACCCGCCATCTACGGCAAGGCGATCCTGCACGGTTTCCACATGGAGAATTTCCGCCAGGTGGCGCAGCTGTTCAAAGACGCGCAGGCCTCTTTGGAGTTGCAGACAGAAAGCGAGTTCGAGCCTGCGTTGAAGAAACTTGTGGAAGACGAAACGCTTCGGGCGGAGATGGGCAAGCGGGCCAGAGGCCTCGTCGACCGCTACCGCGGCGCCATCGAACGGACACTGAACCAGTTGGAACATTAACAAGATATTTGAATTCAATATATTATGATAAACGGAACAGTTTTTGACATACAACGGTTTTCCATCCACGACGGGCCGGGCATCCGCACGACGGTCTTCTTGAAAGGCTGCCCGCTGAACTGCCTGTGGTGCCACAATCCGGAATCGAAAAGCAGCAAGCCGCAGCTGTCGTTCACGCCGATGCGCTGCATCGGCTGCGGCGCCTGCCTGAAGGCCTGCAAGCACAACGCCCATCAGCTGAACGAAAAAGGAGAGCATATCATAGATCGTTCGGCCTGCGTGCTTTGCGGTGAATGCGTCAAGACATGCTATGCGGAAGCGTTGGAGATGATCGGCAAGACGATGACCGTTGAAGAAGTCATCGAAGAAGTCATGAAAGACGAACCGTTTTACGAGACGTCCGGCGGCGGCATGACGATTTCCGGCGGCGAACCGCTGTTCCAACCGGACTTCAGCGTCGCGCTGCTCGAATCCGCGAAGGCGCATAAATTGGACACGGGCATCGAGACGAGCGGTTTCGCCAGCTGGTCGACGTTGGAACGTTTCATCCCGCTGGTCGATCATTTCATGTTCGACATCAAGGAGACGGATCCGAAGCGGCATGAACACGTCACGGGACGGCCGCTGGAACCGATCGTCTCCAATCTGAAGAAGTTGCATGATTCTGGTGCGGAGATACTTGTGCGTTTCCCAATGGTTCCGAACGTCAACGCTCTGCCGGAGCATTTCAAAGGCATCGGCGAACTGGCGAAATCGCTTCCGAACGTGAAGGGCTTCGAAATCATGCCGTACCACAAGCTCGGCGAAAGCAAGCTGGACCGCCTTGGGCTGGGCGAATCGCCCATCAAGACGGAGCCGCCTGAAAACGATGTTTTCAACGGCTGGATCGACACGCTGGCAGGCTATGGCGTGAAAGTCATCAATGAACGAAAGTAGCGACGGCGTCATCGCCGTCGGACGGTTGCGGGAGTCGCACGATCGTGCGACTATTCATCATATCAATCTGTAAATAAAATATTTACCATATATGGCGAAGAAAAGTGACAATAGCGAAAAGTCCGCGAAAGGCGGCGGTTCGGCGATCAGCTTCATGGGCGTGATTTTTCTGATTCTGGGCATCGGCCTGTTCAGTACGGTGGAAATCTGCCAGAAGCTCATCAACGCAAAGGCGCACATCGATCCGAACGTCATGGTGTTCGTGCGGTTCGTCGTGACGGGCATCATTCTGTTTGCGTTCGGACTGCCGAACTATCTGAGCAAAGGCGAGAAACTGACGATCAACGACTGGCTGACGTTCGGCTTTAACGGGCTGATCGGCATCACGTTCAGCCTCGGACTGTTCCATGTGGGCATCAACATGTTCCATAATGCGTCGTCACCGGCGGTCGTCTTCAGCGCGAACGCCGTGTTCGCCATTGTCATCGCGCGGTTTATGAACAACGAAGAGTGGAATTGCCGCAAATGGCTGGCGACGCTGCTCGGACTGGGCGGCGTCAGTCTGTTCATGTTCGAATCGGGCAAGGCGGATATGAACACAATGAAGGCCGTCGGCGTCATGTGCGCGGCGGCGTTGCTATTCGCGTTGAGCGTATGTTTCACGAAAAAAGTCGTTTCCAAATACGGGGCGATGCTCTACATGGGCGGTTCGTCGCTGATCGGCGGCCTGCTGTCGTTCCCGTTGATCTTTCTGACGACGAAGCATTCGCTGATGTTTGAGTTCTCGCAAGTTACGAAGGCGCTTCCGGAAATGGCCTACATGGTCATCATCGCGACGGCGCTGGCGTATGTGTTCTACTACAGCGGCATCGCGGGAACATCGGCCTACGTCGGTTCGATGGCGTTTTTCCTGAAGCCTGTCTTGGCGTGCATTTTTGCGCAAATTGCACGGGAGACGGGACTTCTGCGGCATGAAAAGAT
Source organism: uncultured bacterium (assembly GCA_902776645.1). Lineage (GTDB taxonomy): Bacteria > Verrucomicrobiota > Lentisphaeria > Oligosphaerales > Oligosphaeraceae > UBA1407. Next base: position 21,287 of record CACYQT010000001.1, read on the forward strand.
GATGAACGCCTGGACGATCAGCGGGACGGTTCTGATTTTCATCGCCATGTGTCTGACAGTTCTCCGCGGAAAGAAGTAGTCATGACGGAAGAAAACCACTACACGTTTCCAGCCGTGGGCGTCATGCGCAGCTGCTACAAGGCGAAGTTCGGCATCCCGCGGCAACCGGGCCTCATCGAAGAGGCGACGGGAGCCATCGAGCTGCTGCCGCCGTACAACCAGCCGAACACCGTCCGCGGGCTGGAGGATTTTTCGCACATCTGGGTGCTGTTCGTCTTTCATCAAGCCCTGCGCGACGGATGGAAGGCGACAGTCCGGCCGCCGCGGCTTGGCGGTGACAAGCGGATCGGCGTGTTCGCGTCGCGTTCGCCGTTTCGCCCGAGCGCGATAGGACTTTCCGTCCTGAAGCTGAAGCAGGTCGTCATCGGCGACCATGGAAGAATAAGACTGGAAGTCTGCGGGCAGGACATCGTCGATGGCACGCCGATCCTCGACATCAAGCCGTATCTTCCTTATACGGACAGTGTTCCGACGGCGGTCGGCGGCTTCGCCCCGACCGCTCCCGACGCGGACGCCCTCCCCGTGACCGTTTCCGCCGAAGCGGAAAACGACTTCGCGCAGATCGCGAAACGCGGCAAGCCGCAGTTCCGCGATCTGGCCATGAAGGTCGTCTCCGCCGACCCGCGTCCCGCCTACCAACGCGAAATCGGCCGCGTCTACGGCGTTTTTCTGGAAGGCTACGAAGTCGTCTGGAAGGCGTTGGAAAACAGCGCGGAGATAACGGAAGTCCGCAAAGCGGACGGTAAAGCTTAAAGCTGAAAGCCAAAAGCTTAAAGCAGAAGATATTAGCGGCTCTAGCGGCTCTAGAAAATCTAGAAGCTCTAGAATCCTAGAAGTCTAGAATCCTAGAAGTCTAGAAGTCTAGAAGCCTAGCATCCTAGAAAAAACACTAAATAATTTATATAAAACAACATACAGCTACACAAGGAGGCGCACATGTTCCCCACGAATCTGCCGTATCGTCAAGTCCATCTGGATTTCCACACGTCGGAGCATTGTCTGAATGTCGGTGGTGATTTCAGCGAAGAGAATTTCCGCGCCGCGTTGCGGCTGGGGCGCGTGCGCTCCATCAATTTCTTCGCCTGCTGCCATCATGGGTGGGTCTATTATCCGAATTCGAGCCTTGGCATTTCGCATCCGAATCTGAAGACGGATCTGGTGGGCCGCATGATCAAGGTCTGCAACGAAGAAGGCGTCAACGCAGAGGTTTACATCACGGTCGGCTGGAACGAACGGGCCGCCAGACAGCATCCGGAATGGTGCATCCGCCGTCCGGACGGCATGTATCAGGACTGCCCGCCGGAAGGCCATCCGGATTCGCCGCGGCCGTGGGGCTGGAAACGCCTGTGCGTCAATACGGATTATCTGAATGACGTGCTGACCGTCACGAAAGAGGTTTTGGAGCGCTACAATCCGTCCGGAATCTGGTATGACATTACGGGCCAGCCGCCCTGCACATGCGCGAAATGCACGGCGGACATGGAGAAACTGGGCCTCGATCCGACCTGTCCCACAGACCAGAAGAAATTCGCCGAATATGTCTATAAGAGGTACTTGCAGAGGACGACGGATCTCGTCTGGTCGCACAACCCGAAGACAACCGTCTACCACAACGGCTCCTCCCTGAAGGCGCGCCACGACCTCTATACCTACGAAAGCCATATCGAAATCGAATCGCTGCCGACGGGCGGCTGGGGCTACGACCACTTCCCGTCGAACGCGCGGTATTTCACGCAGCTGCCGACGCAAGTCGTTGGCATGACGGGAAAATTCCACAAGTCATGGGGCGAGTTCGGCGGTTTCAAGAATCCCGTCGCGCTGCGCTACGAATGTGCGCAGATCGTCAGTCTGGGCTGTCTGGCCTGCACGGGCGACCAGCTCCATCCGTCGGGCAAGATGGACATGGAGACGTACCGTGTCATCGGCGAGGCGTATGAATACATCGAAAAGCGCGAACCGTGGCTGAACGGCGCGAAGCCGAAGGCGGAAGTGGCGGTGCTCGGCACGATGGAAATGTTCCACGGCGGCCATGAAGGCGCCATACTCGGAGCAGGCAAGATGTTGATGGAAGCGCAGATACCGCATACCGTCATCGACGAGACCATGTCCTTCGACGGCTATAAATTCATCATCCTGCCCGACAAGGGCCGCCTCGATCCAGGCGTACGCGACAAACTGAACCGCTTCATGGAGAAAGGCGGGAAACTGCTGCTCTCCGGCGAAAGCGGCGTGGAAAAGGACGCATGGAATTTCGCGCTGGACATGGGGCTGATCTGCGAAGGCAAGTCGCCATGGGACGTGGAATACGTCAAAGTGCGCGACTGCATTTCTAAAGGATTGGTAACCAGCCCCTTCCTGCTCTATCAGAGCGGTGTCGCCGCGAAGCCGGACGGCACGGGCGAGATTCTGGCCGACACAATTGCGCCGATGTTCAACCGCACATGGGCGCACTTCAGCTCCCATCGCAACACGCCTCCGGGAGAGATGATCGCGACGCCGTCAGCCATCCAGAAATACAACTTGATCTATATCGCCCAGCCGATCTTCTCCATGTATAATACGGACGGCATGAAACTGCACCGCGACTACGTCATGAACTGCATCGAACGGCTGTATCCGCGCCGTGAACAGCTGCTGTCGGTGGACGGCCTGCAGTCCTGCGGCCGCGCCTCCGTGACGCATCAGGAAGAGGAAAACCGCGACATCATCCATCTGCTCTACGCGACGCCCGTGAAACGCGGCTGCGTGGAAGTCATCGAAGACATCGTGACGACAGGAAAGATTTCCGTTCGCTACCGTTGCGACAAGGAGCCGAAGAGCGTGAAGCTTGTTCCTGAAAACAAATCACTTAAGACGGCATACGCGGATGGCTTCGTGGAATTCACGGTGCCGTCGGTGACGATGGCGCAGCTGGTCTGCGTGGAATATTAGTCCGGTCCCGCAGGAGCGGGACCCTCCCTTATTTGCTCATCTGCTTGAAGTAGTCTTCCACCAGACGGCGGTATTTCAATGGAGGCGCGAGCTGCGAACGCGACAGCTCGCGCTTCTTTTCCATCGTCAGCCGTTGCAGATGCTCCGCCAGAATCTCGGCGGCCTGCTGGAGGTTGCGGAGGATAAACTGCCCCGCCTCCGACGGCGATTCGCCATTGAACGGAAGGCTCATGTTTTGGCTTAACTCGTTCAGGCGGTTGTCCTTAAGTTTCTCTCCAAGCTTCTGGAGATTCTGCTCCGCCTGCTGGCGGAGCTGTTCCATTTTGTCGCCGGCCTGCTGGCCTTCGCCTTCCATGTTCTGGGCGGTCTGGCGGGCTTGCTGCTGGAGTTTCTGCAACGCCTCGCGGAGCTCCTGGGCGGTCATGTTCGGCATCTTTCCGGCGGTCGCGTCCAATTCCATGGCGAGGGCGGCGAGCAGGTTGGAGGCGTCCGCCTGCTCCTTCTCCGCGCGGTCGAACCGCTTGTACAGCAACGCGTTGAGAGCCCGTTGCTGGGCGGAGAGAATCTTCCGTTCGTCCATGTTTCGGACGGAATCGCGAAGCTCCTTCGCGATGTCCGGATACGTTTCGTCCAATTGATCCGCCGTCTCCTGCAACGACTGGCGGAGCTGCTCGGCCTGTTCCTTCAATTCCTGCTGCTGCTGACGCGCCTGCTTCGCATCCTGCTGCGTTACAGGCGTTTGCTGTTTTTTGAATTCCCCCGACTTGTCGGCGGCGTCCATTTGCCGCTGGCTCAAATCGCGGGCCTGCTCCCCTAGCCGCCGCAACTGGTTGGCGGCGGCGGCCTGGATGGCGTCCTCCATGACGCGAAGCGCCTCCATTTGAGCAGTATGCGCACGGCCGCCGTGGACGGCGCCCGTGCGGGTGTCCTGCTTGCGGAACGCCTCCGCGCCATGCGCCATTTCGGTCGCCGCGCGGGCGACGGCCTCGCGGGCTTCGGCCGCCTCCTTCAACGGACGAAGCGTCTTCTCCAGATCGGCCGTGTCCTGCCCAAGTTGCTGTTGCTTATCCGCAAGTCCCGAAGCGGAAGCGTCTTGCGCATTTGCCGAGGCGTTGATGGCCTCCTGCTTGGCGATTTGGCGCCGCAGCAATTCGGCGGCTTCCTCCAGTTGCTTCGTGTTGCTCGCCTGCTGCTGCTTCTGATTGTTCTCTTGGTTGTCGGCGCTCTTCTCCTGCTTCTCCTGTTTCTGCTGTTCGCCCTTCCCTTCCTTTCCTTCCTTCGACTTCTTGCTCTTCATGGCGTTGCGGAGAAGTTCGTTTTCGATTTTCACAAGATGCGTCAGCGCACGTTCTTGCGGAATGGCGCTCTCTTCCAGGAGCGAGTCTTTGGCGAGACGCGCCGCCGCGTCCTCCGCTTTCACAGCGGCGGCGAACAGACTGTTGAACGGCTCCGGCAGGCTTGTCTGGATGAATTCCGATTCGTCTTCCGATTCCTCTGCGGGAGAAGGCGTTGCGCCGTCGTCTTCCATTTTTTCGCCGTCGGTTTTATCGGCGTCCATGATCATCTTGCGCAATTCCTGCTTCAATTTATTTTCGCGGCGGGCGATTTCCAGCTGAAGGTCCGGAAGGCCGCGCTGCAACTCATCTGTCTGGCGTGCACGGTCTTGCGGCGTAAGCGAAAGCGTGTCCCACGTCAGGCGGAGGAGCCGTTTGGCTTCGACGATCAGATCCGCGACGGAGGTCCGCTTCTGGTCGCCGCCGTTCCCGCCGTCGGCATCAATGTCATCTTCATCCGGTTCGACCGTGATGAAAAAGACTTCGCCGCGCGTCGTCTGATGGTTCGGTTCGCGGTTGTCTTCGACGAAAAAGAAGCAGGAGAGCATGTCGCCGTCCTTCAATTTCATGGCGGAAACGTCCCACAAGGCGTTGTGGTCCCATGTGGTCTCATGAGGCGTTCCGTCCTTATGTTCATTGAAGAGAACGGCTTGCCGCTGGACGCCGTTGACCGTGTACTGCAGCCCGAAGGCGTGGAGGCCAAAATCATCCGAAGCGGACGCGTCCAGCCGGACGCTGTCGTAGGAATGGATTTTGATGTCGCCCGTCGGCTGCCGTTGTTCGAGAACGGGCAGGAGATCCGGCTCGACGGTGACGCGGAACCACGGCGTCATCTTCTGGTGGCCGTCGCTGTCCGTCAAGATGATCCGCAAATCATCCGTCTCCTTTAATATAAAGGAATGAATGTCAAGCGTTTGCTTTTCCGATTTCGTGACGATGGCCTGCGTCGCCTCGACGGACGACTGCACGTCGATCGCGATGACGGAGCCTTCGATGACGGCGATATCCTGCAGTTCCGTGTAGGTGGCGGCCGGCTTGCCCGTGTAGGCCGGCGGCGTGACGATAATCGTCAACGACGTGATTTCCGGCGGATCGAAGATGTTGAATGAAAACCACTTGGATTTCAGCGACGGGGAGCCGACGCGATAGCGGACGGTGTTTTGCACATCGTAGAAGACGAACGACGACGCGCCGTCCTCCTCCGAACGGTGCATGGCATACCGCTGGCTGCCGCCGTCGCCGTCGATGACATCGATCCACATGTCCTGCTCCCAGCGGTTGGGGCTGACGGTGATCGGCACGTCGCTGTGGCGCGGGTATTCGCTTTCCGTCGTTTTGGCGAAGGAAAACGCGTTCCGGTTGGCGTGGAACCACTTGTGGATGGCCGGCGTGTGAATCGCGCCAACGGTGAAGACGACGGCGGCCAGCCCCCAGGCGAGCGGCTTCGCCAGGCGAAGCCGTTCATGGAACGTATCTTTCAGGATGGACGTGCTTTGGACACGGTTGTGGACGTCCGCCACGAGATCCGCCTCCATCGGCCGGAGCGGCTTGTCTTTCGCCTCCAGTTCGACGGCGCAGATGAATGAATCCATGAATTCCGGATGGGCCTTTTCCACATCCATCGCCAGCGAATGGATGGACAGGCGGTTTCCGGAAGTCTGCAAGTCCTTGATAATGTAGAGGATGGCGATGACGATCGCCGCCCAGCCGAGAACGGCGCAGGTCGTCTCCGCCAGCGGGACCGCCATGTTCAACATGCTCAACACAAGGAAGAAAAGCGACAAACACGTCACGGCCTTCGAGACGGCGGTGAAACAATGGATGCGTCTCAAGGCTTTGGCGGTGGATTTCAGCGTGGCGGTCAGCGGCATGGCGGGTGAAGAAGGGTTAAAAGGTTAATTTTTTATAATATACGTTGTGTTTTGCCACAAAAAAAACTATATTAATAGTTTTTGTGTGAAAAAAATGGGAAGTGGCGCGTGCGTCTCGCCTGCGCCGCTTGACTGGGACTTCTGGGATATCTGGGATATCTAAGACAAATACAATGGTCTGCTTAAGTCCCATAAGTCCCATAAGTCCCAGTTGTCTCATTGAAAAATCTAGAGCAGGTTCGTTAATGGATGACATACTAAAACGGTTATTGGCAGTGGAAAAGACTGCGCAGGACGTGACGGACGCCGCCGAAAAGAAGGCGGCGGAGCTTCGCGCGCAGGCCCGTCGGGAGGCGAGCGATCTGGACGAAAAGGCCCAGGCGGACTTGATTCTCGAGCATGACCGCGTCATCGCGGAGAAGCTGGATGCGGCCCGCAAGGAGCGCGACAGCCGTCTGGCCGCCGCGGAGAAGGAGATGGACGAGAAGGCGAAAGCCTTTTCGAAGAAGATTTCAGGCCAGCTGGACGCCATCGTGAAAGCGTTGGTTTTCAGCGAGTAAGGGATTTTAGCAAGCCGTCCGGCCGGAAGCTGGACACTTTTTGTCGAAACGTCATGCAAAAGCCAGTCATCAACACCAGCGACGAATTCATCTTCGCGAAGCTCCACGGGATGTGGGCGAACGCGGCGAAGGACGCGCGGCTGGCGCAGCTGGCCAACGCGGGATCGGTCGATGAAATCATCCGCCTGCTGGCCGAATACAAATTGGACGCGTCTCGCCGCGAGTTGTTCCACCGCAACCTCTTGCAGCGTGAGATCGAATCGCTGTCCGCCATATCCGCCCAGCTGGACAAACGGACGGCGGAATTCTACCGCGCGTTCATCGAACGCGCGTATTTCGACAATCTCAAGGCGTTGCTCCATGACAAATTCTCCGGCCGCGCGGCGGCCATCCGTCCCATGACAGCGGCCATTCCCGGCCTGCCGGAAATCCCTGCGGCCGAGTTGCTTGGACAGGATTCCGCGGAATCCTTCCTGCAGGTTCTCAATCCCGCGCTGTTTCCGGAGGAAATCGGCGCGATCGTGCGGAAGCTGTTCGACGACAACAACATCATGTCCATGGAATGCGAGCTGGACAAACTCGCATACCGCCACCTGCTGAGGCATGCGGAAAACGTCCCGATGAATGTCCGTTCCGCCTGCAAAGCGTTGGTGAAGATGGAGATAGACATCGTCAACCTCCGCATGCTGATGCGCGTCGTGCGCACGTACAGGCTGGACGAGACGACCGCGGCGGCCATATGGATCGACGGCGGGACGGTGCCGCCCGCGCTGCTGACGACGTTGTCCGGCCTGAAGACGCTGGCGGACGCGGTCGCGAAGCTGCCGACGGCGTTCCGCGACGCGCTCCAGCCGTTCACGGCGGCGGATCTGTATGTGTCTGAAAACACGTTGTGGAAGCTGCTGTACAAGCAGACGAAAAAATATTTTTCGGACTACGACCACATGGAGCTGTCCATCGTGGCGTTTCCGTTCCTCCGTCATTTCGAGACGCTGAACATCGGGCGGATCTACGAAGGGATCCGCTTCGGGATGCGTCCGCAGGACGTGCAGGAAATGTTGATTTGTTCATAACCATAGGCCATTCAAACAGATAAAGCCATGTTCAAACCCGTAGAAATGTGCAAGATCAACGTCTTGCTGCTGAACAAGCACTTGACGGACACGACGCGTAAGCTGGGAGCCCTGGGCAACTTGCATCTGGTCGATGCGGTCGCCCAGTCGGAATCCGGCCTGCTGGGCAGTCTGGACGACGAACACAATGCGGCGGCGCTCCGCCAGCTTCTGGACAAGACGGAGACGCTGATGCAGAAGCTCGGCGTCGACGGAAACGCGGCCGTTTCGCCGTCGGACGGACTGGACGAAACGAAAATCGCCGCCCGTCTGGAGGCGATCGCGTCCGACAGCAAAGGCGTCGAAGAAGCGGACAAGTTGCTGCAGCTGAAGGAAAAGCACAGCGGCGAGCTCCTCTCGATCCAAGCCAAACTGCACGAATTCGCCTCCATGGACGAGGCGCGGAAGCACTTCGGGAAACTGACGCGTCTGTCATGCATCTCCGGCTGGGCGCCGAAGGCGGAAGTCGACGGCATCCGCAAGATCGTCGAAGAGGCGACGAACGGGACGGGATTGGTCGAAGTGATTGATGCTGAAGATGATGCGTTGGTGAAGTCCGGCGTGGAGAGCGTTCCCGTGAAATTTCAGGACGGCCCGTTGCGCCGTCCGTTCCAGATGCTGATCTCCAATTTCGGCATGCCGCGCTACAAGGAGCTGGATCCGACGATTTTCGTGGGAATCACCTTCGTGCTGATGTTCGGCTTCATGTTCGGCGACATCGGGCAGGGCCTCGTCCTGCTTCTGGCCGGCCTGTTCATGAAGTTCTCCAAGAAGAAGTTCGACGAAACGATTCGCGACGCGGGCGTGCTCTTGGCGTTCTGCGGTCTGAGCGCCGTCGTGTTCGGTTTCTTCTACGGCTCCATCTTCGGTTACGAGCATCTGATCCATCATCTGTGGGTAAATCCGCTGAAGATGGAAGTCTCTGAAGGAAGCCTGCTTAGCGATATTCAGCGGCTGTTGCTGACGGCCGTCGGCATGGGCATCGTGTTCACGTCCGTCGCGATCATCATCAACATCGTGAACCATTTTCTGACCAAACGCGTGTATGAAGGGATTTTCGACAAATTCGGCCTTCTCGGGCTGATTTTCTACTGGAGCGTCTTGGCGACTGGCCTGTGGATGGTTGTCAAAGGCTCTATCGCGACATGGCAGATCGTCCTCATCGTCACGCCGCTGGTGCTTTTGTTCATCCGCGAGCCGCTTCATAACTTGTTGAACAAGCATGGTTTGTTCCATGGCGAAAGCGCCTTCGGCGTCATTCTGGAAGGCGTTCTGGATCTGATGGAGACGTTCACGGGCTACCTCAGCGGCACGGTGTCGTTCGTCCGTGTGGGCGCGTTCGCGATTTCGCATGCTGCGTTGTGCATGGCGGTGTTCCTGATCGTCGGCATGATGTCCAAACTGCCCGTCCACTCGCTGTGGCAGGCGATCATCATTGTCATCGGCAACGTGATCGTCATCGCGTTCGAAGGGATGGTCGCCGGCATCCAGTGCATCCGTCTGGAGTACTACGAGCTGTTCGGCAAGTATTTCTCCGGCGATGGCGTCGAATACAAGCCGTTCAGTCTGGCAGACAAGAAGTAATTGACTTTACCATATATATAAAGAACTAAAAAGGAGCCATTGAAATGAAACTGAACATGAAGAGATTCTCCAGTGTGACGAAAGCCGCGCGGATCGCCGTGCTGGCGTTGCCGTGGCTGGTGACGGCTGCGATGGCCGAACCGGCGGCGGAAGGCGCCGCCGTGGCGGCGAGCACGGGCGACTACGCGACGGTCGCGAAATACATCGCCATCGCGTTGATCATGGTATGCGGTAGCTTTGCGGCCTCCCTGGCCGTCAGCAAAGTCGGTTCGGCGGCCATGGGCGCCGCGGCGGAGAAGCCGGAAGTGCTGTCGAAGGCCATCATCTACGTCGGTCTTGGCGAAGGTATCGCCCTGTTCGGCTTCCTGATCGCCCTGTTCATGTTGAACAAATGACGGATTGACCTAAATGTCTGCGTATCATATCATAGGGGATCAAGACACGGTGCTCGGATACCGTTTCGCGGGTGTCTCCGGCGATGTCGTCGAAGACGCCGCGCAGGCGAAGACGGCGTTCGAAAACGCGTTGAACGATTCGACCATCACCGTGCTGTTGCTGACGGAGGCGGTGGAGGATATGATACCGGAAATCGTCATGCGGCATCGGATCGCCGCGAAACCGCCGTATCTGACGGTCGTGCAGGACGTCTGGGGGCCGCGCAGCGGCCGGAAATCGTTGCAGGAACTGATCAACGAGGCGGTCGGAATTCGCTTGTCATCGGATGATGACAAGCAGTGATTAGTGGTTAGTGATTAGTGGTTAGTGGTTAGACGGGAGGGCTGCGCTCTGGCGCGGCTGGTGGTAAGTAGTTAGCAATGAATCAAGAAGATAAACTGAAACAGGAACTTTTGGCGGATGCCGACGCGCAAGCGGCGGAAATCATGGCCCGCGCCCAGGAGGAGGCGGACAAGTTGATTCAGCAGACGCGTCAAAACGCGGCGGAAAAGCGCGAAGCGCGTCTAGCCGTCGCGATGGAGGAGGCCGAAAAGCAATGCCGTTCGATTACCGCGGACATCGAGCTGGAGACGAACCGCCGCTGGCTGCGGAAGCAGGAGGCGTGCATCGACGAACTGTTGCAGACGGCGTTGGCGAAAGCGGACAAGGCGGAGGGCTTCGACCGCGCGGCGTCCCTCGCGTCGCTCGCGAAAGAGGCGTTGGCCGCCATCGGCGACCGCGACTGCGTGGTGTTCTTCAATCCTGCGGATGAAGCGATTGTGACGCGGGACTGGCTTCAGAAGCTGTCCCGTGAAGTCTATCCCGGTTCGAACAGCGTCTATGTCTTGAAGGCGGATCCGTCGATCGACGGCGGCATCGTTCTGAAGACGAAGGACGGCGCGCGGCAGGTTGACAATTCCTACAGGACGCGGCTGAAGCGGATGAAGGACAGCCTGCGGCTGGTCGCGATCAGCTAGTGGAGCTAAAAGCTTAAAGCTAAAAGCTTAAAGCAAAAACATGAGCCATAGCCATAGGCCATAAGCGCCGCGTAAGCGGCTATAAAGGTATCAGATGACGGAAATCATGACAAAAGGTATCATCACGCGGGTCAACGGGCCGATTGTGGAGGCCCGTGACATGGAACGCGCGGGCATGCTGGAAGTCGTCGAAGTCGGCGAAGAACGGCTGATCGGCGAAGTGATCCGCATCCGCGGAGGCGGCGTCGCGACGATTCAAGTCTATGAGAACACGTCCGGCCTGAAGCCCGGCGAAGGTGTGTACTGCACGACGCGTCCGCTGTCCGTCGAACTCGGACCTGGCTTGCTTGGAACGATTTACGACGGCATCCAGCGGCCGCTGGACCGCATCGCGGCCATGTCGGGCGCGATGATCCGCCGCGGCGAGAAGACGGATCCGCAGGATCTGGACAAAATCTGGCATTTCGTCCCGTCCGTGAAGGAAGGCGACATCGTGAAGCCCGGCGTGCAGTACGGCGAAGTGCAGGAGACACCGTCCGTCCTGCTGAAGCTCATCACGCCGCCGACGTTCAAGACCGGCCGCGTGAAATCCATGAAGCCTGAAGGCGACTACAACGGCCGAACGGTTTTGGCGGAAGTCGAATACGACGACGGCTCGACGAAACCGCTGGGCTTCTATCAATACTGGCCTGTCCGCACGCCGCGGCCCGTGCTGTCGCGCAAGCCGTTGGAAGCGCCGCTGTTAACAGGGCTGCGCGTTATCGACACGTTCTTCCCGATCGCGAAGGGCGGTGCGTCCGCCATTCCGGGAGGTTTCGGAACGGGCAAGACGATGACGCAGCAGGCGTTGGCCAAATGGTGCGACGCGGACATCATCGTCTACATCGGCTGCGGCGAACGCGGCAACGAAATGACGGAGGTCCTCCGCGAGTTTCCGGAACTGGTGGATCCGCGCACAGGGCGGTCGCTGATGGAACGGACGATTCTGATCGCGAACACGTCCAACATGCCTGTCGCGGCGCGCGAAGTGTCGATCTACACGGGAATCACGCTGGCGGAGTTCTACCGCGACATGGGCTACCACGTGGCCATCATGGCGGATTCGACGTCCCGTTGGGCGGAGGCCTTGCGAGAGCTGTCCGGCCGATTGGAGGAAATGCCTGCGGACGAAGGATTTCCGGCGTATCTTCCCGCGCGTCTTGCCAGTTTCTACGAACGGGCCGGCTATGTGCACAACCTGAACGGGACGAACGGTTCCGTGACGGTCATCGGGGCCGTCTCGCCTCCCGGCGGCGACTTCTCCGAACCCGTGACGCAGCACACGTCGCGTTTCATCCGCTGCTTCTGGGCACTGGACCGCGGCCTCGCGAACGCCCGCCACTATCCCGCCATCAGCTGGCATGACAGCTATTCGGAATATCTGGTGGAGATCGAAGGCTGGTGGAGCAAGCAGGACGCCGAATGGAAGGCCAATCGCGACCTGCTCATGGAAGTCCTTCAGGAGGAGGTCTCCCTGCAGCGCATCGCGAAACTGATCGGACCGGACGCCCTGCCCGACAACCAGCGGCTGACGCTGATGGTCGCGGACATCATCAAAAACGCCTTCCTCCAGCAGAACTCGTTCGACGACATTGACATGTACTGCTCGCCCGCCAAGCAGACATGGATGCTCCGCCTGCTGGCGATGTTCATCACACGCGCGAACGCGTTGATCAAAAAAGGCGTCACGCTGGCGGAAATCAACGCCATTCCCGCCCTGCCGCGGCTGCTGCGCATGAAATCCGAAATCAAAAACGACGACAAAGCCGCCATGGCGGATTTGGAACAACAGATCGATTCCGCGCTGGACGATCTCGAAGCGAAATTAACAATTAACAATTAATAATTAACAATTAACAGAAAAAACAGCAATTTACCATTAATAACAAACAATTAATTGACTGACATCTGCAAGCCAAAGATTTGCGATCAATCATTGTAAATTATTAATTGTAAATTGTAAATTATTAATTATGAAAGGCTTGGAATACAGAGGCGTGTCGTCCATCGACGGACCGCTGGTCTTCATCGAGAACATCTCGGACGTCGCGTTTGACGAACTGGTCGAAATCACGTCGCCCGACGGCGAAACACGCCTTGGGCAAGTGCTTGACGTGACGGCGACAACGGCCGTCGTGCAGGTTTTCGGCGGCACGGAGAATCTGTCGCAGCGCGACACGAAGACGCGTTTTCTCGGCGAATCGCTGCGCATTCCCGTCTCGAAGGACATGCTCGGCCGCGTGTTCGACGGTCTGGCGCGTCCAAAAGACGGCCTGCCCGCGCCGTTGACGACGGAACGCCGCGACGTGAACGGCATGCCCGTCAACCCCTACGCCCGCGAATATCCGCGCGATTTCATCCAGACAGGCATTTCGTCCATTGATCTGATGAACACGCTTGTGCGCGGCCAGAAGCTGCCGATTTTCTCCGGCAACGGCCTGCCGCACAACCGCATGGCGGCGCAGATCGCCCGGCAGGCGAAACTGCTGAACGAAAACGTCGATTTCGCCATCGTGTTCGCGGCCATGGGCGTCAAATACGACGTGGCGCGCTTCTTCATCGATTCGTTTGAGAAGTCCGGCGTGCTCCACAACGTGGCGATGTTTTTGTCGCTGGCGGACGATCCGTCCGTCGAACGTCTTATCACGCCGCGCTCCGCGTTGACGCTGGCGGAATATCTCGCCTTCGATCTGGGCATGCACGTCTTGGTCATCATCACGGACATGTCCAACTACTGCGAAGCGTTGCGCGAAATCGCGACGGCCCGCGGCGAAATCCCCTCCCGAAAAGGCTATCCGGGCTATCTTTATTCCGATCTGGCCTCCATGTACGAACGCGCGGGCCGTCTGCGCGACCGCGAAGGATCCATCACGCAAATGCCGATTTTGACGATGCCTTCTGACGACATCTCCCACCCGATTCCGGACCTGACGGGATACATCACGGAAGGCCAGATCGTGCTGGAGCGAGACATGCACCAGCGCGGCATCTACCCGCCCGTGGCCGGTCTGCCGTCGCTGTCGCGTCTCATGAAGGACGGCATCGGCAAGGGCCGTACGCGAGCCGACCACCCGCATGTCGCGTCGCAGTTGTTCGCGGCCTATTCGAAGGTGAAGGACATCCGTTCGCTGGCGTCCGTCATCGGCGAGGAGGAGCTCAGCCCCGTCGACAAGCAGTATCTGAAGTTCGGCGTCGAATTCGAAAACCGCCTGATCTCGCAGGGCGAATATGAAAACCGCTCCATCGAGGAGACGCTGGCCATCGGATGGGATGTGCTGCGCATCCTGCCGCGCGAGGAACTCCTGCGCGTCTCCGAAGAGGAACTGGCCGAATACTACGACCAAAAGCCAGTCGAAACCAAGAAGGAAGGCTGATTGAACCATGCGTCTGAACCTCCCTCCAACGAAAACGAACCAGCTGGCGCTGAAGAAAGATTTGGCGATGGCCACGGAAGGCTACACGCTTCTTGAGCAGAAGCGCGAGATTCTCGTCATGGAGCTGATGCATCTCGTCGATATGGTGAAAACCGCCCAGTCGGAGGTCGAAAACCGCCGCGAAAAAGCCTACGCCACGCTGAAGCGGGCCGTCGCCGTCAACGGCTACAACCACATGCGCGACGTCGCGTCCGGCATCCATTACGACCATGAAATTGTTTCCACGACGCGTGTCGCGGCGGGCGTCCGCCTGCCGTCGCTGGAGTTCCGTCAGGGCGAGTTCAACTCGCAGTACGGCCTGGCGGGCACGGATTCGCTGATGGACCAGACGATGCAGGACTTTCTGTCGTTGCTGGAAGCCACGGCGAAACTGGCGGAGCTGGAATCCTCCGTGTGGCTGTTGGCCCGTGAATTGAAGAAAACGCAGCGCCATGTGAACGCTCTGGAGCACATCTTCATTCCGGACTACAAGGAGACGCTGAAATACGTCGAACAGGCCTTGGAGAGCAAGGAGCTCGAATCGTTCTTTACGATGAAACGCGTGAAGAAGAATTTGGGCGGAGAGGACGGCGAAAATCCGCCGGACGATTCCACCAACAGTTCTGCGGAACCATCGAATCCACAGGCGTGATGTGCTTTTTCATGATGTGAGTTCATTGAATATTTTCCTAACATGTTAGGAAAGTTTTCAATGAGTAAAAAGCGGGCAAAACAAAAAATAGCGCCATGGCCCTTTCAAACTGCCGTCTCTAGTGTTTGTTGCCGCTGGATAAAAGTTCCCTATATTTAGCGTTGTTAAATAAGAGAGCGACTAGATAAAAAAGTCATCAAAAAGTGTTATGACTGCAAATCAAGCATTTGTGTGATTTCTAACAAACAAATGCATGACTTTTATTCATTTTTGCAAATTTTTGAAAGCCGGAAAATTTTTTATGGCTTCTAAGATGTTGATAGGCATACTCCAAATCGGCCTGTCGTAAATTTCCTCTGAAAAAAAACACATCTAGAGTATTTGCGTTATGGGTTTGAACATATATAGTGTTTATGTGAACAAAAACAAGCTAGGTGGCATTTTGTCTCCAGGCTTGCTCTCTTTTTGCGCCCTGATTCAGAGCGCGGTAATTTTCAAACAAAAGGAAAACAGGGGAAAGAACGCATGGACAACCAGGGTAACAATTGCCCATTTCAGTACTTCCGGAAGCGCGACGGCCTATTGGTCCCGTTCCGTGAAGAGAAAATCGCAAACGCTATATTCAAGGCGGGCGAAGCGGCGAGCCGCCAGAGCGGATCGATTTTCACGCGTGAGACAGCGGAGCGCATCGCGCATGAAGTCGTGAAGCAGCTGGACAATCCGAACTGCGAATACTACACGCTTCCGGACGCCGACGGCAATCGTATCCCGAAACTGGAAGACGTCCAGGACATGGTCGAGATCACGCTGGTTGAGAACAAGATGGCGGAAACCGTCGCGGCCTATAAACGTTACCGTAAAATACGCGAACGCGCGCGCGCGGCGATCCATGTCCGCACCAACAAGACGGAAAAGGACCAGCAGACGGATCTGACGGACCAGAGCCTCCTGCTCGTGAAATCCGCGACGGCCGGCATGCTGCTGACGTGGGACCGCACCCGCATCGTCCACAAGCTGATTGACAAGCTGAACATGGACGAAGAGACGGCGAACGGCATCGCGAAGGAAGTCGAGAACCAGATCATCAGCAGCAACATCAAGACAGTCGGCACGGAACTGATCCGCGAACTGGTGAACAACATTCTGGTGGAGCGCGGCTACCGCGACAAGCTGGAAGATTTGTCGCTGTACCATATTTCGCGCGAGTTCATCGAAGACCTGATGAACAAGAAATCGAAGGAAAACAGCAACATCGTCTCGAATAATCCGGAGGCGGTGAATCTGAGCATCGCGGAACTGATTCTGAAGCAGTGGGGCCTTGAGACGATCTTCTCGCCGGACGTGAAGCATGCCCATGACACGGGCGCCGTCCATCTGCACGATCTGGGCTATCCGCACCGCGTCTATTGCTCCTCCCATTCCATTGAATACATCAAAAAATATGGTCTGCGCGATCTGTCGAATCTGAACACGGAATCGAATCCCGCGCGCAGCGCGTCCGTCCTGACGGGCCATCTGAACACGTTCCTCGCGTCCATGCAGGCGAACTACGCGGGTGCCCTGGGCATCGCGTACATCAACATCTTCTACGCGCCGTATCTGGTCGGCATGAACGAAAAGCAGATGCACCAGGTGGCGCAGGAACTGATTTTCAACGGTTCGCAGAACGCGTTCTCCCGCGGCGGCCAGACGCTGTTTTTGGATTTCAACATCCACACGGGCGTCCCGACCTATCTGAAGACCGTTCCCGCCATCGGCCCGGGCGGCTGCTACATGCTCCGCAAGGCGGACGGCACGATCATTTCGCTGAAGGAACAGCTCCGCAACGACACGGACAACAACGGCAACCATCTGATGGACCTCTTCGCGGAGGAGAACGGCGAATCCCGCCTCGTCCTCTCCGAACAGTATGAGGAGAAGGTCGGCCTGCACTACGATCCCGTCGTCCAGAAAACGCTGGAAGACAATGGCGAGCACATCATGGTCTATGGCGACTACATCAAAGAGGCGCAGGCCTTCACGTCCTCCCTGCTGAAGGTGTGGGGCGAAGGCGACCGCTGCGGCCGCGTGTTCGAATTCCCGAAATGCGACTTCCACATCAGCGCCGAGACGTTCACCGATCCCGACCAGTACAAAATCTATCAGGAAGCCTGCGAGCTGTCCTCCAAGAACGGCTCCACCTATTTCATCTTCGACCGCGACGAAGTCACGCTGTCGGCCTGCTGCCGTCTGCGCACGACGATCGACGACAACCGCATGCTGCGCCATCCGGAATGCATGCGTTTCTGCGGCTTCCAGAACGTCACGATCAACATCCCGCAGGCGGCCTTCCGCGCCGCCCGCCGCGGCATGAAGACCTACGAAGGCCTGCTGGAGGAGATCGACGCGACGATGAACATCGCCGTGAAGGCCCACCTGCAGAAGAAGGCGAAGATCGCCGAAATGCTGTCCGGCCCCGGCCGCCCGTTGTGGCAGATCGGCCGCGTGGCCTGCGACGGCCGCCCCTACGTCGAATTGGACAAGGCGACGTACATCATCGGCATCATCGGCCTGAACGATGCCTGCAAGTTCCTGTACGGCAAAGAATTGCATGAGGACAAGGAAGTCTTCAAGATCGGTCTGAAGATCATCGCCCACATGTATCTGCGCGCGAAGGAATACGCGAAGCAGTACAATCTGAAGTTCACGCTGGAGGAAAGCCCCGCGGAAAGCGCGGCGCGCCGTCTGGCCCAGACCGACCTGCGCTTCTTCCATGCGGAGGCGAAGGACGTCGTGAAGGGCGCAAACGAAGACGTCGCCTACTATACGAACTCCATCCATCTGGCGGCGGAAGCCCCTGTCTGCCTGGTGGAGCGCATCGAGAAGCAGGCGATGTTCCACAGCATCATCGAATCCGGCGCCATCACGCATGCGTTCATCGGCGAGGAGCATCCGTCGGCGGAAGCCATCGGCTCGCTGATCCGCGAAGTGTTCTACCGCACGCAGTCCGCGCAGGTGACGTTCTCGCCTGAGTTCACGTACTGCCAGAAGTGCGGCCACAAGTCCCGCGGCCTGCAGGACACCTGCGAGCAGTGCGGCTCGAAGGACGTCGTCGGCGAGACGCGCGTCGTCGGCTACTTCAGCAAGATCCAGAACTGGAACAAGTCGAAGCGCTACGGCGAACTGGTCGCCCGCCAGAAGGGCCGCTATTCCGTCATGTCGGCTGAGTGAGATTATTTTTCTAGGATTCTAGAATGCTAGAATTCTAGGATTCTAGAAAAAACACTGAATCCCTTATCCTCTCTGATTAAAAGGTTTAAAAATATGTCAAAACAATACATCGTCCATGTTTTCGGCAAGGAAGGCTGTGCGAAATGCACGATGCTGAACCGCCGTCTCGACACGTTGCTCGCGTCTGACAAATACAAAGACAAGTTCGTGAAGCAGTACGACAGCGTCCTCACGGAGGATGGCCTCGTGCACTTCTGCCTCGCGCAGTGCGTGAATCCGAACCGCATCCCCGCCATGATGATTTCCGATACGGAAGGCAATTACATCGAAAATCCGACGCCCGGCGCCCCCGACGAAATCTGCGGCCGTTCTAAACTGTACCAGTATCTGGGCATCCAGACCGACTACAGCAACGAAGGCAAAGGCATCATCACGCCGGAAATGATCGAGAGCATCCTCAAGTCCGTGGAAGACTGAAATTTAGAATGGTTTTGAAAACGGCCTGGACGGAATTTCCGCCCAGGCGTTTTCTTGTCGATTGCATAGGAAAAATATGAAATCCGTCATCAACAGCGTCATGCCGCAGGCGACCATGGTCGATTATCCGGGCCGTCTGTCCGGCCTCATGTTCACGAGCGGCTGCAATTTCCATTGCGGCTTCTGCCATAACGCGGCGTTGCTCCACAACGAAGCGAAACATGGCGACGCCTCCGCCGGAACATACGATTTCGACAAGTTGGACGAATTCCTCAAAGGCTTCAAACGGCAGTGGACGAACGCCATCACGATCACGGGCGGCGAACCGACCATCCATCCGAACCTGCCCGAAACGCTGGAATTCATCAAGAAGCGCGGCTTTCTCATCAAATTGGACTCCAATGGCTCCAATCCGGACATGCTACGCAAATGCATGCCGTACCTTGATTATATCGCCATGGACATCAAATGCCCGATGGAACGGTATGAGGAGCTTGTCGGCTTTGGAGATACGGACAAGATCGCGGAATCCATCGACGTCATCATGCACTGCGGCAAAAAATACGAATTTCGCACGACGCTTGTGGAGACGTATTTCTTCGAAGAGGACATCCACACATGCGGCAAGATGGTGCTAGGGGCGGACTTGTATGTCGTCCAGCCGTTCATTCCGCATGACGACCTGCCCTCCCCCGCCCTGCGGAAACAGCCGCGGACGCGGCCGACCGTCTTGCATCAGGCGGCGGACATCCTGAAAGCTTACGTCAAAAAAGCCATCGTGCGTGGCGAAGAGGCCGTCTGAAATGATTGACCTGCACTGCCATAGCACGGCGTCGGACGGGACGGTGCCGCCGGAGGAGCTTCCGGCCATGGCGCGGAAGGTCGGCCTGGCGGTGCTGGCGTTGACGGATCATGACACGGTGAGCGGCGTGGAGGCATTTCTGAACGCCGCAAAGGACGTTCCGGACGTGCGTTGCATACCCGGCATCGAACTGGCCTGCCGATTGGAAAGCGGCGAGCACTGCCATATTGTCGGATTGTTCGTCGACTATCGGAACGAAACGCTCCGGCGGCTCTGCGACCAGATTGTGGAATGGCGCATAGATCGCAACCGCAACATGTTGGGGAAATTGTCCGAACTGGGCATGCCGATCGACTATGATGTGTTGCAAAAACGGCATGAAGGGACGATCGTGGGCCGTCCGCATATCGCGGAGGAGATGGTCAACTTGGGCTATTGCAAGACGATACGGGATGCGTTCCAACGATTCATCAGCCGTGGCCGCACGGCGTATTGCGAACGGGAGGTTCCGGATGGCCCGACCTGCCTGCAGGCCATCCATGACGCGGGCGGATTGGCGGTTTGGGCCCATCCGATGACCAGTTCCAACCGCACGCAGACAAAATGCCTCGCAATCGCGACGGAGTTATGCCAATCCGGTCTTGACGGAATCGAGGCCTATTATTCGGAGCACAGCCAGACGCAGCAGGAAAACGTATTGAGAATCGCCGCCAAGCTGAATTTGGCGGTCAGCGGCGGTTCGGATTTCCATGGGGAGCACATTCCGGAAATCAAGCTTGGCGTTGGCTACGGCGGCCTGCGCGTTCCGGACGCCCTGCTGGAGGAATTGGACCGGCGGGCGAAAAAGTATCAGAATGCCTGAGGCATCATTTTTTTAGGAAATGATAGGACGGCATTTGTCATGTATTTTGTCGTATTCCGTCTCAAGCTTGGAATAATCGCGTTTGGGCATATTTACAGCTATAACAGATTTATCTTGAATCACATCTGAATATTTGACAAATGGAATTTATCATAAGGAGTCATAAGGAATTATAAGGAATTTTATAATTAGCTGATATTTTATGCATGATATTTTACAAATAATTAATTACAAGTAAATTATTTGATTTTTCAAGGAGACCATCTATAGTATGAAATTGATAGAAAATGAATCAATCCTATGGAAGTTTTGAATTAGAGCAATCAATGAGAAATAGCAGGACAGATGCACTTTCGATAGTGGTGACGGGGGATGAAGACTACCGTTCATGGCTGAAGAGATTGAAATCACAAGTCCGCAGTGCACAAGTCAAGGCTGCCGTGCGAGTGAATAATGAACTTCTGCAACTTTATTGGAGCATGGGGCATGATATCGCCGAAAAGCATCTTGATGCTGCTTATGGTAGCGGATTCTTCGGTCGCCTCAGTCGAGACCTTAAGGCGGAATTTCCGCACATGGAGGGGTTTTCCGTTTCCAACCTTAAATACATCAAACGATTCTACCTTTTTTATGCTCCATGGATTTTGCAGCAGGCTGTTACAAAATTCAATGATCAGGAGATTTTGCAACAGCCTGTTGCAAAATTGGAAGATGGGCAGAATCGTCACCAAGCTGGTGACGAATTTGGAAATCGTCAGAAGGTTGCTGACGAATTTGGAAATCGTCAGAAGGTTGCTGACGAATTTGGAAATCGTCAACAGGCTGTTGACGAATTGAGAGGTGGCAAGATTTTGCACCAAGCTGTTGCAAAATTGGAAGATGGTGAGATTTTGCAGAAGCCTTCTGCAAAATTGGAGGATGACCAAATTCGTCAGCAATTTGCGCTGGCGAACATGATGGAGGCAGACTTGTACCATACACAAGGCGCTGCCATCACGAACTTTGCAGAAAAACTTCCAGCACCCGAAAGCGATCTTGCGCAACAGACGTTGAAAGATCCTTACTGCTTTGATTTCATTGCGTTACGCAAACAATATACGGAACGTGAATTGGAGGATGCGCTCATGGAAAACATCACCCGCTTCCTTCTGGAGCTTGGAAATGGCTTTTCCTTTATTGGCCGCCAATACAGGCTTGAGGTGGGGGGAGAGGAATTCTTCATTGACTTGCTCTTCTATCATCTAAATTTAAGACGATATGTTGTCGTGGAGCTTAAGGCAGGTGAATTCAAGCCGACAGATGCAGGGCAACTTGGATTCTATGTCCAAGCAGTCAACGAACAGTTGAAGCATCCTGGTGACAATGATGCCATCGGTTTGATTATCTGCAGGCAAAAGAATCGGCTGGTTGCTGAATATGCCCTAAAATCATCAACACAACTTCTTGGTATTTCGGAGTATAGATTGACGAAGCTACTGCCGCGAGACTTCAAATCATCCTTGCCGTCGATTCAGGATATTGAATCGCAGTTCACTGCTGCCGAGGCCCATGCAAATTTAAACAGACCCCAAGTAGAGGCTCATGCTGTCGACATTACTGATCATCCTATAAGTAACCGTACAAGTAAGCCAGCAAACTGTACAAGTAACCGTACAAGTAGGCCAGCAAACCGTACAAGTAAGCGTACAAGCAAGCGTACAAGTAACGTACAAGTAGAGGCCCAAATACATTCAAAAGACCCCCAAGGAGATTCGACAACCAAATCCCATGTAGGTTCATCAAGCAGACCCCAAGGAGATTCGACAATCGGACCCCAAGTAGATTCATCAAGCAGACCCCATGTAGAAACCGAAAAAGAAGTTCGAACTACTAAAGTGACAGATCACCGTACAAGTAGTGAACAAGTAAAGTATGAAACCGTACAAGTAAGCAAACAGGTAAAACGGTTGATTACTTCCATGTCTAATAAGTGGCAAAGTGCTTCTGATTTACGAATGATAATAAATATCATACATAGGCCGACGTTTGTAAAAAACTATCTTGAACCAGCACTTGAATTAGGACTGATTGAAATGACCCAGCCAGATTCCCCTCGTTCGCCGACGCAGAAGTATCGTTTGACAGCGAAGGGCAAGGCCTTAGCGAGAAAGCTGAAAAGAGAAGAAGGCAAAAAGTGATTGGAATCTGGTCCTACAAAAGGTTGAAAAAAAGACCCTCTGAAAAAACTCCAGAGGGTCTTGGTAATTCGTGTCTTACTTCAGAATGACACGGTCAAACGGCGGGACGGAGAAGGAGACGTTGCCGTCAGCGACCGTCAGATTGGCGGGGGCGCCTTTCACGACCGTCTTGCCGGTGAAGGCGACCTTCACGTCAACGGCGTCCTTTCCCGTGTTGACGGCGACGAGGCGCTGTTCGCCGTTGAGCTTCCACAATCCGACGTAGAGGCCCTGCCGCGCGATCAGCTGCTCATACTGGCCATTGAGGATAAACGGCGTCAGATCAGCGATTTCCGCCGGGAAGTCCTTCGCGGCTTCCCACAAGTCGCCTGATTTCAGGATGGCGAATTCACCATCTTGATAGACGTAGTAGATGATGCCTTTGGCTCCCGCCATGAGGGCGAGATAGCTCATGGAGCGGAATTCCGTGCCAGTCGGCCAGCGTTGCCATGCTCCACGTGCCGCGTATTTCTGGCCGCCGAAGGCTTGGCAGACAGCCCAAAGCGCCGTGTCGCAGTCATTTGCGGAAGCCTTGGCGCTACTGAACAGATTGTAGATGTTGTCCATGGGGCCGCCGGGCACGGGATACGGATCAGGCGCGAGCACGTCCGTTCCGCTGGCGTAGTTCTTGTACTGCGCGGGAATGCAGATGACCGTGTAGGCGAGATGGTTATAGTCCCATTTCTTGAAATTGTCGTAACGGCGGAACATCTCCTGCGGCGAATGGCCGGCGGCGGCGGGTTCGTCGCCTGGATTCCAGCCCATGACGGCGGGCTTGTTCTTGTATTTCGGAATGACGATTTCCGGAGCGACGCCGAACTCCGTGATGACGCGGATGTTCAGTTTGGCGCATTCGTCCAGGAAGTTGCCGTAGCTGTCGTTGTCCTTCTCCGTGCCGAGAATGCCGACATGGACGGTATTGTAACCATGTGATGCAACGTCCTTTACCATTTCGAGACGCTGTTCGGGCGTGAAGCTCCAGGAGACATGGTAGAAGCCGAGCGGGAAGAACGGCTTGCCATTTTCCAGCAGGACATGGTCGTCCCGCATCCTATATTTCGGTTCGGGATGCTTGTAGAATTCGACTTCGTCGAAGCCCCAGTCGCGAGTGGTGTCCGCCTCGGGCAGCGCGTTAATGAAATCGCGGTTGTAGTTGGAACGGATCTGGAGGATATGGCGGCCATCGGCCAGTTTGGCGGTGTCGATGACAGGCATCTGGAAACCTTCCGGGGTGATTTTCAGGCTGTTCCATTTGCTGTCGTCAAGACGCCATTCGAGACCTTTGAAATGGCTTCTTCCGTATTTTTCGAGGTTGAATGTAATCGTGCCGTCGAGCCTGTTACCTGGATAGAGATGCTTGCGCAACAGCTTGATTTCGATGGCATAAGGCTTTTTCTCCTGCCATGAGAGCTTCAACGCTTCTTCGCCTTTGGAAGTCAGAGTGATCGTGTGGAGGATGTCGCCTCGGAACGGCTGGTCATAGGCGAGCGGGATGACGACGGTGCCGTCCTCTTCGACTTCAACGTTCATCTGGCTGCGGGTGTATCGCTCCGGCTTGGCCATGCTTTCGTTTTTGAGCGTGACCGTGAAGGAATCGTAACGCGACTTGTCCGCGGAGAGCTTAAGATAGCAGGCCTTGGCGCCGCGTTCGATGTCGTGCGGCTTGCCCATGAGCGTGAGGTCGCCATCCAGTTTCGTTTCTTTTTGCAACTCGATGTCGCGTCGGAACGTGATGATTTTGATGCCTTTGGTGCGCATGGACTGGTAATCGGCGACGTTTTCGAGAATCGCCGCGCCGATGGGATTGTTTTTAAGGTTGGAGGCGACGCAGAGGACGACCATGCCGCGGCCGACCTCCTGATAGGCGAACAAAGCGTGGCCGTCAACGCATGTTGAAAGCACATTCCATTGCGGCGCAAGATCTTTGATATGCGCCCAATGGCCGTAGCGCGTCTTGAGGAGGTCGCCGAGCGGTTGCGGCGTCAGCATGAGCGGATGATCTTTGTAGGTCTTTTCCTTGCTCTTTGGATCGTTGTTGTTGAGGGCCGTGCAGTTCTGTTCGCGGCAGGCGAAATTCGCGCCGAACGTGGCGACCCATTTGCCGAGGACGGAGTCATAATTGGCGTCTGTGACGATTAATACGCCGCCTTTGATCAGGTAGTCGATCCATTTGGCGGCATAGGGTTTCATGTCAACGACGTGTTCGTAGTTGGCGACGGCGGCGGCGACGACGTAGTCATAGCCGTCCAGCTTGTCCGAGAGTTCGGGCAGCTTCGTGTTTTCATATTTGTCGCATTCCCAGCCGAGCTTTTTGAAATGCGCGTCGAACTCGTTTTTGAACGTGGCGTTCGACCATGAGCTATAGACGAACGCGACCTTCGGTGCGGCGGCCGAAATGATCGGCAGGGCGCATAGCAACAACAGGCATGTTCTGACCATGGTTTTTCTCCTAATTGATTGAAAAACAACAAGTTGTTATTTCGCCAACGCCTTCTTGACGGCGGCCTTGAAGCCTGCGCGGGAACGTTCGATGAACTTCGTGTCGCCGCAGAGCGCGATGCGGAAGTAGCCCGGATAGCCGAACCCGCTGCCGGGCACGACGAGAATCTTCTCATCCGCGAGCATGCTGACGAATTTGACGTCGTCCATGCCGTTGGGGGCCTGCGGGAAGAAATAGAACGTTCCGGCGGGCATCGTGAACTTCAGGCCGGCGTCCGTCAGAACGTCCGCCATGAGCTTGCGGCGTTTGACGTATTCCGTTGCGTCGGCGTTGGTTCCGAGAGCGGCCTTCATGAGGCGCTGCCCGATGCAGGGGGCGTTCACGAAGCCGAGGATGCGGTTCGTCATGATGACGCCGGAAATCAGCGACTGCACGTTTTCCATCGTCGGATTGATGGCCACATAGCCGACACGTTCGCCGGCCAATGCGAGATTCTTCGAGAAGGAGCCGATGACGACGGAATACGTGTAGAGCGGCAGGACGGACGGGACGACCGCGCCGTCGAACGCGAGGAAGCGATAGGGTTCGTCCGAAATCAGGAAGATCGGGCGGCCGTATTTTTCCGTCGCCTTCTGGAGGATGGCGGCGAGGGCTTGAATCTCTTCCTTACTGTAAATCACGCCGGACGGGTTGTTTGGGGAGTTGATGATGACGGCGCGCGTCTTTTCGGTGATGGCGGCTTCAAAGCCCTTCAGATCAAGATGGAAGTCGGGCTCGATGGATTTGACAGGTTTCAAAACGCCGCCGAAGTTGCCGACGTAGAAGCCGTATTCAACAAAATACGGCGCGGGGCAGAGGACTTCCTCGCCGGGCGTGAGGACGGCTCGGAAGAAAGCGTTGAGGCCGCCGGCGGCACCGACCGTCAGAATCAGATGCTGCTTGCCGATGGCGATGCCTTGCTCTTTCGTCAGATATTCCGCAAGTGCCTGGCGGACATCGTCATAGCCTGCATTAGGCATGTAGCCGAGACCGGCGGGCTTGTCGGCGTCGATGGCCATCTGCTTGATGCCGTCGATGATGGCTTTGGGCGGCGTGAGGTCGGGGTTGCCGAGCGAGAAGTCGCAGACGGCCTCTTCGCCGTATTTCTTCTTGAGCTCGATGCCCGCTTCGAACATGCGGCGGATCCATGAGGAGTTCTTCTGGTAGTTTTCGATTTGTGTTGAGACGAGTTGCATGATGTGTTCCTTTCCTTTTTATTATATTAGAGGTTGAAATAGTGTTCGGAATCTTCCAGAATGCCGGCGGATTCGTTGAAGAAGTCGTCGCCAAGCGTGAAGCAGCCGTTCGTGACTTTCGTCCATGGGGCGTGAGCGCGCGGATGGTAGCCGCAAAGCGTGTCCCACCGCTTGTAGTTCTGATGGCCGTTTGTTTCGACGACGCCGACCTTGATGCCCGGCAGCGGCGCGATGCGGGCCGCGAAGGATTTGTTCCAATCGACTTGGATGGGGCCGACCGTCAAATCCGCGCAGAACATCGGAACATGCGCCTTGTGAGCGACTTCCGCGATCTTCAGCGTCATGCTGAGCGTCTTCGCGATAGGCTTCAACGCGATGGCGCCGTAGCCAAGCTCGATGCGCTCTTTCACGTCGTCGTCGCAATGCGCGCTTTCATCGGCGGCGACACGGACGCCCAGATCGCCGACATATGCCTTGTAGTTTTCGGGGAAGGGCTCCTCCACGACGGCGATCTGGTCGAACGCACCGATCTTTTTGCAATGGTCCAGGAAGCGCTGCAGACGCTCTTTGGAATCATAGCGGCCGTTGGCGTCGAAGTAGTAGGGAATCTTGCCGTTTTCGGTGTAGGGCGTCGTGCGGTTGCCGATGGCCTCGTGGATGGCGGAGATGCGCTGCATGTCCCATTGGAGCATCTTTTCGCGGTCGCCGTCGTGATCCGGATCGGATCCGATTTTAACTTTCATGAAGAAATAGCCTTCGTTGACATGGCGGACGATTTCCTCCATGGGAATGGCGTAGGCCATAAGCGGAATGGAGGCTATCTGACGATGGCGGTAGGAGAGGACGGGGCGGAAACGTTCGGGAATCATTTCGTCGAACGACTTGAAGCCGTTTTCGCGGGCGTAGAGGATCCATGCGGCGGCATCGACGCCGACGAGCGCGTTGAGGGCGAACGTCAGCCGCAGATCCGGCTTGCCCGTGATGCGTTTCCCGTACTCCCAGACATCCGGAAGCAGTTGGTCCAGAAGGTCCAACGGCGTTTCAAAGGATTTTCCCTTCGCGCGCTGGAGGGCGAATTCCGTCATGGCGAACATAAGGGAGTTGCCGGCGGATTCCGTATGGGCGGCGAAGACGTCAGCGTCCGACCAAAGGATGCTCTGGCTGTTGAGGCCGACGGCGCGGATGCCGTTGGCGGACTCAAGACCCGCGACGGTCTGCCAGATTTCGCGCATGTAGCCGCCTTTGAAACCGAACGGGCGGATGAGCGGCTCGCGCTCGAAATTCGCGGAGATGTTTTGGATGGTGATCATGGTCTGTTGTTGATAATTGTTATCTATATAGTTGAATTTACGTGAATTAAATTAATTCGGTTTGACGACGATATCCTTTGGGCCAGGAGCGAATCGGCGGGTTCCGGCGGGGCGGTGGGATTTCGGCCATCGGGCGCGGAAGAATCCCATGCCGCTAGTTCCGACAACGACCGTTTCGGGATCGAACGGATCGAAAGCGCATGCTGTAAGTCGTAGAATGGGAAGACCATCGTTGGCGGGCGACCAGCTTGCGCCGTCATCGACGCTGATCCAGATGCCATGGCCGGTGGCGCGGTCGTAGTAGGGATCATCGGCGGTGACTAGCAGCAGACGCGTCGGATCAGAGGGATCGGCGTTGCATTCAAAGGCGTGGGATTCATCGAGCAGACGCGTCCAACGGCTTTCGGCAGGATTGTAGCGCCAAAGGCCAGTGCGGCCACGGCGCCATTGGCAAAGCAGGACGCGACCACGGGCGTCGCAATTGATGCAGCTGCGAGTGTCATCGCTCTCAAAACCAATGTTTTGGAAAGATTTGCCGTCATCGGTGACGAGCACGCCTTTGCGAGTGCGGATGTAAAAGCGTCCGATTTTCGATGGATCTGCGGCGATTTGGCTAGCTCCCTCAATATCAGGAACATGCGTCCAATTGTTGCCGCCGTTTTCGGTTGCGATGAGGCTGCCTTTGAGGACGGCCCACGCGTGACGACCGTCCTCAGGATGGACGTAAATGCCGCCGTAGCTGCCTGAACCGTTCCAGCCGATGTTTGGAAGACCATGCGCCACACCGGAAAGCGTCTTCCAAGTGGCGCCGAAATCAGCGCTGTGCTGAATGCCGTTCTGCCCGCCATTCTGGCCGGTGGTAATGTAGATATGGCCGTCACGGCTGAATCCAACCGACTGGCCGCCGAGCCATGGACTCGTCTGGCCCATGGTGTAACGCCATGAATAGAGGCCATCATCGGATATCCAGCCACGACCGGCATCCATCGCGAGAGCGACGGACTGCCCTTTTCGCCAAGGATTGAAGGCGAAATCTTTACTGCACCAGCCGTTCCAGCCTCGGCCGCGCCAGCAGTCGGGGCGGGCGGGTATGGGGCGGTAGGCCGTGACGTCCTCCCATGTGGCGCCTCCGTCGCGGGTACGCAGGATATATTCGGAATTAAAGCCATAGACAATGCCCGAAGCGCTTTCTGCTGCAACGAGCCGCAGGGAAAGTCCGGCAAACGTGGCGGTTTCAACGCGGAAGGCTCCAGTTTTACCGACATTGCCGCGCATTGCGACGGGGCGCCAGTTCTTGCCGCCGTCAGTGCTCTTAAAGACGACGTTGTGATTCCACGACTGGTCGCAGACATAGAGTTCGTCCGGGGCGGCAGGGGAGATTGCGACGTCATCGTATCTGGAGGCGCGGTTCTGGTCGTTGTTGTGACATTTATCGAGACCGTTCTCGGAAGAGACAAATGTGACGCCGCTGTCGGTGCTTTTGAAAATACCGCCGGGGATGCGCGTCTTGCCGTCGGCGGTGAGGGATGAACCTGTCGCTACCCAAACGATTTTCGGATCTTTTGGGTGGACGGTGACGCTTGTGACCGGCCCGACGAGACCGTCGGCGATATGGCGACGCCACGTCCTGCCGCCGTCCGGGCTCTGCCACCATCCGATCTTGTCGGCGACGATATGGAGGATGCCGTCAGGGCTGAAAAAGGCGCGCGTGATATTGGCTCCCTTAAGAGCTTCATGGACGAAACCGTCGCTGGTCAGCGTCCCCAGACGCCGCCAGGAGGCGCCATTGTCCACGCTTTCCCAAATACTACCGAAAATGTCACATTGTGTCCAGTGGCGCGAGGAGCCGCCGAAGGCGAGAAGGCGTTCGGAATTCGCAGGATCGAAAAGGACGGTCTCGATAACGGCGGTGTAACGACTGGAGGCGGAGGGGGGCATGCCGTTGCGACGTTCCTGCCAGGTGCGGCCGCCATCGACGCTGCGCAATGGTCCTGAACAGGATCCGAACCAGATTTCGCCTTGCCGTCCAGGCCGGAAGGTAGGAGTACACATTTCATAGCAGGGAAGGCCCTGGCAGGGTGTCCATGAGTCGCCTCCGTCAAAGGAGACGGCGGCGCCGAGCATGTCTCCGCCAGCGACGATGTGACGTACGTCATTTGGATCGATGGCGAGCGAAACGATCCTGCCGCCACCGCCTGGTTCATGGAGCGGTTCCCAGCGGAGGGCTGGGGGCTCCTCCGCATGGGCCGCAAACAGGAAGAGCGCGGCGCAAACGGGAAGCAGCTGCAGAAAGGAATGGACGTTCATAGGAGAGGGCTTGGAAGAAAAAAAGGAACGGGCGATTCAGAGTTTCGGAAATGATATCTGTTTGTTATTCAATGATTTCCGCCAGTTTGTCGAGGGCGGGGATCATGGATTGCAGGCAGTTTTCATAGTCCTTCAGGCTGCCTTTGGCGGGTTCCGCGATGGGCATGTCCTCCTTGAGGACGGCGCTGAGCGGACGGCATTTGCCGATGGCGGAGGGGAATTTGCCTTCGATGATCTCCTGCTGGCGGTCCGTCATGCAGATAATGAGCTCCGCGGCGCGGACGAGTTTCGGAAGGAGCAGGACGGCGCCGATGGCCAGCGGCGTCAATCCATGGTTCGAGAGGACCTGCCGTGTCTCCTGGTAGAGCGAGTCGCCGCGATGGACGGTGATCCCCGCCGAGGCGACTTCAATGTCCTGAATGCCGCGTTGCTTCACGACGGACGCGAAATAGGCGGCCGCCATCGGGCTTCTGCTGCGGTTCGTGCCGCAAACGAATAGAATCAGACGCATAGATTTTCTCCATTTAGGGTTGTCATACCTTATAAAAATAAACTTTCTTTCCAAAAACTCCAGTCATCTGTTTGTATTTTGGCAAATGTTGAGTTATTTTGACAATTTACGAAAAAACCCAGACATACCCTCTTTGTGTGTTTATCGATTATGGCAGAAACGACTGACATCTATAAAGACATCGTCGTCCGTGTCTTGGACGTCAAACGATACTACGGTTCGGGCGAGGCCGTCACCAAGGCGCTGGACGGTATCTCGCTGGATATCTACCGTGGGGAATATCTATCCATCATGGGGCCTTCCGGATCCGGCAAGAGCACCCTCTTCAATATGATCGGCGGCATCGATTCGCCGACGGAGGGCATGGTGTTCATGGACGAAATCGACCTCGCCCAGCTGGACTCCTACGAACTCGCGTGGATGCGCTGCCACAAGATCGGCTATATCTTCCAGTCCTACAACATCTTACCTGTTCTGACGGCGTTGGAGAACGTCACCCTTCCGATGATTTTCGCGGGCATGAGCGCGGACGACGCGCGTGAGAAGGCCGCGAAGATCCTGACGAAGGTCGGTCTCGGCAAACGCTTGTTCCACAGGCCTTTCGAACTTTCCGGCGGCCAGCAGCAGCGCGTCGCCGTGGCCCGCGCCATCGCCAACGATCCCGTCATCATCCTAGCGGACGAACCGACGGCCAACTTGGACGTGCAGACCGGCAAGGAGATGATCGAACTGCTGAAGGAGCTGAAGGAATCCGACGGCGTGACCGTCATCGCGGCGACGCATGACATGAAGATGCTGGACGCGTCGGACCGCATCCTGTGGATCCGCGACGGAAAGGTCGACCGGCTGGAGAAGCGCGAAAACGTCGACATCAAGGTCGGCCACATCGCGGGAGAGCATGTCTGATGCTGTGGGATTTTCTGGGCGGTTTCGGAAAAAAGGAGACGGTCGTGCGTCCGTCAGTCAACGTCATGGAGGCGTTGCAGAGCATACCGGCCCTGAATCCGAACGTGACCTTTGAGGAGGATCGCGACGGACGGACGGTGGTGTGCGTTCCCGTGCAGCGCCGCAAAGGCTTCTGGGGACGCTTCCAGATGCCTGTGTCGACGCATCGGATCCGTCTGGACGAGATCGGGGCGTTCGTCGTGTCGCAAATCAATGGAGAGAGGACGGTGCAGGAACTGATAGACGCGTTCGCGGGCAAATACCGTGTCGGCGGCCGAGAGGCGAAGCTGTGCATGGCGGATTTTCTGAAATCGCTTGCCGGGCGGAACGTCATTTCAATTGGTATAAAATAAAACATTAACATAATCAACAGTCACGGATTCTCATGGATCATCGGAATCGTTTTTGGAAAAAATGGTCAGTCGTGTTGCTGACATGTCTTCTGCTGCCGACGGCATGGGCGCAGGGCGATTGGAAAGCCATATTCGAAGGAACGGGCAGCAGGCAGGCGGGTTCTGTGGGCAACTTGTTGCTGGAGAAGCGCATAGAGAATCTGTTCGCGAAGAGCGGCCTGGAGCATGGCGAGATGAAATTCACGGCGCCGTGCATCATCCCCGGCGAGACCAGCGTGACGCTCAACGGCCGGAAAATAGCCCTTTACCCATTGCAGCCGAGCGCTTTCCGTCCTGGAAACTTCTTGGAGAAATCCTTTGACGCGCCGTTGGTCTATGTCGGAAACGGCGATGAAAACGCGCTGAAAGCCATCGAAGGGACGGAGCTTGACGGCGCGATCGCCGTCATGGAGTTCGCCAGCGGCTTGGAATGGCAGCGGCTGCTGCGCTTCGGCGTCATCGGCTTCATTTTCATTGAAGAGGACGAGCCCGCCTACAGCGACGCGACGGCGAAAGTGACGGGCACGGAAGTCCGCCTGCCGCGCTTCCTGGCCGGCATGGATGACGGCAAGTATTTGCGCGACACATTGATAAAAGGTTCCGTGAAGGCGCATGTCGATGCGCAGCCGACGAAATGGAAGAACGAGACATTGCGGAACTTGTGGGTTGTCGTGCCCGGCTCGAATCCGGAATATGAAAACGAACTGGCGCTGGTCGTGGCGCCGATGGACGCGAATTCCATCGTTCCGGGCCAGTCATGGGGCGGGCAGAACGCGGCGAATCTGGCGTTGATGCTGTCCATGTTCGAAGAGTACAAAAAGAACCGTCCGGAGCGCGGCGTCGTGTTCTGCGCCGTCAACGCCCATTCACGCAACATGCTGGGCGAACGCATCTTGGCGTGGAATCTCCTGGCGCCCCGCACGCAGGTCGAACGGCTTCTGGACACGATCAACGGCGATTTGCGGCAGGAGAAGATGCTGCTGTCCCACTACGAGCCGATCCAGAAGAATCTGAAATACGCGCGCGGCAGCGCGGAGTTCAAATCCGCCGAAGCGGCGCTGATCCGTCTGCGCGATCTGATGGATTCCACGACGGGCAAGAACTTTACGGTGAAGGAGCCGGTCGTCGATCTTTCCCGCCGCGAAGTGAACAAACTGAAGGCGGAACAGCTTCATTTGAGCCGTCGTGAAGATTTGACGGCGGAGCAGATCCAGTCGGAGACGAAGCGGCTGGAAGCGGAGCGGACGGACTACGTCGACGTGCTGACGCTGTTCAACAAGGTCGGTGTCCGCACATCGTTGAGCGACCTTAACGACAAGCAGCTGAACATCTTGCAGGAATATGTGGATGAAATCGTCGCGACGCGGCAACTTTGGTCAAAGCTGAACCAGCAGACAATCGACACGGTCATCCAGAACAACGAAATCCGCTCGTTGCTTGGCAAGCGGCAGGTGAAGTTCGTGGTGGAACTGGAACTGACGTTCCAAAGCGGCCAGATCGGTTTCTCCGCCGATGACTTCAAATGCGCGGACCGCTGGCAGCACCGTTTCGGCATCAACACGGCGGAGGCGGCAGAAAGCCTTGTGAAGCAAGGCGTTGTGCCGAATGGCATCCGTTTTATCGACGCGCTGACGCGGCAGGGCGGCTTGGCGGAAGGCCATTTTTTCCCGAAACTGACGGAAAACGTCGCCGTCTTCCAGGCCTCCGGGCCGACGCCCGCCTTCGCGCTGCGCAACGTCTTCACGGACTACGGCCGTCTGTTCCTGACGTCCGACAAATTGGAGAAACTGGACGCATCCATCGTCAAGGCCTCCTTCGAATATGTCCCCAAACTGATGCGCGCCACGCTGGCGGTTCCCATGCTGACGAGCACGTCCGAAATGAAACCGCCGACCACGAAGGCGAACACATGGCAGCCCATGTGGGGCACGCAGGTCAAGGCGTTCAAATTCGACGAATTCTCCGCGACGGTTCTGCCGCAGCTGCCCGTTCCAGGAGCGGCGTTAGTGATTCATAATCCGATGGATCTGGCAAAACCTGTTGCTTCTGGAGACGTCATGACAGGCTACATGGCGTTGACGGATGAACGCGCCGTCTCTGTCTTCTACGGCATCACGGCCCAGACGCTCTACCCGAACGCGTTTGAATACGACGACGATTTCACGGTCGTCAAGCAAGTCGTCGACGCGGGCGACGCGGAGGCGAAGATGTCTTCCACCATCAATCGCGGCACGACCGTCAAGACATTGGCGTTGTTCGACTGCGTGGAATATCCTATATATACAAGGGATAATCCAGCGTCGATTTCCGTTTCGCCGATCACGGAGAACACCTTCTTGATTCTGGACGGCCGCCTGAACACGACGCCGAAAAAATTCGGTATGACAGGCGTCGGCAGCACATTCTCCCAAAAGGCGTTTGTGGCGTTCCCCGGCCCTGTTTCCGCCTTCTTGGAAAAGGACGAAGCCGTCAAAGTCATGACCAGCGAACGCATCCTTGCGTTGAACGCCAGTGACGAAAGCCCCGAAGGCGATGGTTTCAAGATTTCGCAAGGTATTGGAAAAGACTTCTTTGCGACGGCGACGGGCGATATGTCCATTCTGAACCATGTCCGCGACCATCGTCTGGCCGGCACGTCGGACGCGTTGGCGAAGATCTTCATGGAACGCGGCGACGAATCCATCAAGCAGATGAAAGCCGCCCGCGAAAAGAAAGACTGGCTCGGTTATCTGAAGAGCCTGCACGAAGCGGTCGGCGCCCACGGCAAGGCCTACAAACGCATGGCGGCGATCACGAACGACATGCTGAAGGCCGTCGTCTTCTATCTGGCGCTGATGCTGCCGTTCTGCTTCTTTGCGGAGAAGCTGATGTTCAAGTTCAAGAAAATCGAGCAGGAGATGGTGGCGTTCTGCCTGTTCTTCGCGTTCACGTTCATCGTGTTCCGCAACATCCATCCCGCGTTCCGCGTGGCGCAGGCCCCCGAGGCGATTTTCATCGCGTTCGTCATGGGCGGTCTGGGCGCGTTCGTCATCAAGATCCTGCACGGCCGTTTCGAAGGCGAAATGACGTTGCTCTTCCGGACGCAAACGGCCATGGACAGCGGCGAAGTCGGTTTCTCGACGGTCGGCCAGTCCGCCATGCTGATCGGCGTCAACAACATGAAGCGCCGCCGCATCCGCACGGCGCTGACAACGGCGACGGTCGTTCTCGTGACGTTCACGATGCTGGCCTTCACGTCCATCACGAAGAACCTCTCCCCGACCATCATCACGCGCTCGAAAAACGCGACGTACACGGGACTTATGTATCATTGGCCCGGAAACTCGCGCATGGACGAGGCGACGCTCCGCACACTGAAGGAGATCTTCAACGGCCGCGCCGAACTGTCCATCCGCCGCTGGCTGATTCCGACCAAACTGCCGGACGGCGGCACCCTCCCCTTCCGCATCTCCGCCTCCAACGGCGCGGACGCGAACATCGACGCGATTCTCGGCCTGCCCGCCATCGAAGATGGCTTCATCGGCCCGATTCCCATGAAGCACGGGCGGTTCTTCTCATCGGACGACGCGGACGAAATGCTGCTGCCCGAATCGCTGTCCAAAGCCCTTGGTCTGACGACGGAAACCTTTGACAAGGCGACCATTATGTATGAAGGCCGCCAATACAAGATTGTCGGATTGCTGTCCGACGCGGACTTCCTGCAGTTCCGCGACATCAACCAGCATCCGCTGATTCCCATTAAGAATCTCATCCAGCAGGGCGGCGGCGACACGGGAGCCGACGCGTTGGTGGCCATGGCGGCCGGCAATGAAGAGAATGTGGACGACGGCGTGTTCTACACGGACATGGCCTCGCTGGTCGTCATGCCCGTCGAGACGGCGCGGAAGATCGGCGCGCAGCCGTACAGCGTTTCCGCGAAGCTGAACGAAGGCGTGACGCTGTGGTCGATGGTCGACGAACTGCTGACGATCACGAACGCCTCCAAGTTCTTCATCTCCTCCACGGAGCCGTTCCGCATCGCGGACGGCAAGCGTGACACGGAGGCGGGCGTCTACTACGTCGGCGAAGGCTACCGCACATCCATCGGCGGTCTGGCGTTTCTGATCATCCCGCTGCTGATTTCCAGTACCATTATTTTAAACACGATGCTCGGCTCCGTCTTCGAACGGAAAGCGGAGATCGCCATCTACAACGCCGTGGGACTGAACCCGATGCACATCGGCATGTTCTTCCTGGCGGAGGCGTTCGTGTACAGCGTCATCGGTTCCGTCGGCGGCTATCTGATCGGGCAGGTCACCAGCATCCTGCTGACGCGGACGGGCTGGATCAAGAGCATCAATTTGAACTTCTCGTCGCTGTCGGTCGTCTATGTCATCATGTTCACGATCGCCGTCGTCTTGCTTTCGACGATCTATCCGTCGATGGTGGCGACGCGTGCGGCGGTTCCTTCCGGAAAGCGCAAGTGGTCGCTGCCCCAGCATGACGGCAAGCGGATGCCGGTCGTGTTCCCGTTCATCTACGAACAGGAACTGATCTACGGCATCAACGGCTATCTGGCGGACTACTTCGGCCGCTTCACGGAAGCGTCCTTCGGCGATTTGATCGCGAAGCTGGAGGGCGTGAAGAAAACCGCCGATGAAGCAGGCCGCGAAGTGCTTGTCATGACGTACAATGTGGCGTTGGCGCCGTTCGATTTGGGCGTCACGGAACGCCTTGATTTCACGACGAAATACGATGAAAAAGTCCAGGCCTACCGCCTGGTCATGATGAATACCCGCATGTCCGGACAGGACACCAACTGGACGGCGACGAACATGCCGTTCCTGGAGAAATTGCGGACGTATCTCATGTACTGGCGCAATCTTACGCCCGCCGAACACGCGGATTTCGCGAAGAGCGGCAAGGCCATGTTCAACGGAAAATGACGCGGAGCTGCGGACGAAAGATTTCATGACAATCATCACCAATCAATTGTGACATTTGATTATGGCAAGATACACACAAGACAAAGAACTTGAGCAATACCGGTCGCTGATGGAGCCGCCGGAGCATTTTGAAGACGGCTTCACCTGGAAGACGGTCGTCGGCGCCGTGTTTTTGGGCATGCTGATCATGCCTGGAAGCATGTATCTGTCTCTGGTCGTGGGACCTGAGGCGAACATGGACACGGCGGCGCGGTGGGTGACGATCATCCTCTTCGCGGAAATCGCGCGGCGGTCGTTCAAAGATTTGAAGATGCAGGAAATTTACATCTTCTATTATATGGCGGGTTTGGCAATGGCGTCGCCGTTCCAAGGGTTGCTATGGAACCAATATCTTGTGCAATCTGATTATGCGAACGCGATGGGTGTCGCACAGGAGATTCCGTCATGGTGGGCGCCGTCTGCGGAAATCATTCGTGAACAAGGACATACATTCTTCACCAAGGCTTGGTTGGGGCCGATCATGCTGATCATCGTCGGCCTGCTGGTCAGCCGATTGGACCAGTATGGCTTCGGCTACGTGCTCTATCGAATCACGAACGACGTGGAGGAGCTTCCGTTCCCGATGGCTCCTGTGGCGGCGGCCGGCATCACGGCGTTGGCGCAGACAAAGGAAGACAAAGAGCGTTGGCGTTGGCGCTGCTTCTCCATCGGCGCCATTCTCGGTCTGACGTTCGGTCTTTTCTACATCGCCATCCCGTCCATTTCCGGTGCGTTGCTGGACAAGCCAATTCAGCCGCTGCCGATTCCGTGGCAGGACTTTACGCCAGCCATCTCCAAAATCCTGCCCGCCACGCCGATGAACATCAGCTTCAACTTGCTGTGGTTCTTCCAAGGCATGGTCCTGCCATTCTGGGCGGTCATCGGCGGTGCGTTCGGCGTTGTTTTCACATTGATTGCCAATCCGATTCTCTACAAATACGGCGTTCTTTCCCACTGGGATTCGCAGATGGACGTCATCAACACGTTGTATTCCAACAACGTTGACTTCTATCTGTCTTTCTCCCTTGGTATTACGCTGGCCGTCACGGTCGTTTCGCTCGGCAAGGTCCTGACGCCGTTGGTGAACGCGTGGCGCAACCGCCGCGGCAACATGGCCGCCTTGGAGGCAAGTGTCACGGGCCAGAAGCGTGAATCGACATGGCGCCGCCTGCTCGTCAACGATCCGCGGCGCGGCGACTTCTCCATCTGGATCGCCCTCTCCATTTATGTGCTGACCAACGGTTTCTGGATCGGCCTTTCCTGCTGGCTGATCGAAGGCTTCCCATGGCACTTCTTCGTGTTCTACGCGTTGGTGCTGACGCCGTTGCTCTCCTACGCGACGGCCAAGCTGGAAGGCCTCTGCGGCCAGGCGCTGTCCATTCCTTATATAAGAGAGGCGACATACATCCTCAGCGGCTACAAAGGCGTGAAGATCTGGTTCGCCCCCGTGCCGATTCCGAACTACGGTGTGGAAACCGTCAACTTCCGTGTGTTGGAACTGACCGGAACGAAGATCTCCAGCCAGATCAAGACGCAGATCGTGACGGTGCCGATCATCATCATCGCCTCCATCGTCTTCTCGACGATGCTGTGGAGCATGGCGGAAGTGCCTTCCGCCGCCTATCCGTACGCGCAGAAGATGTGGGAATTGAACGCGAAAAACGCCTGCTTGACGTTCAGTTCGACGATGGAAGGCGGCTCCATGTTCATGGAGGCCCTGCGGCTGAAATACGTGCTGGTGGGGCTTGGTTCGGGTGTCATTTCATTTACCGTCCTCTCTGTGCTCGGACTGCCGACGCTGCTGGTCTT
Source organism: uncultured bacterium (assembly GCA_902776645.1). Classification (GTDB taxonomy): domain Bacteria; phylum Verrucomicrobiota; class Lentisphaeria; order Oligosphaerales; family Oligosphaeraceae; genus UBA1407. The sequence goes on from CACYQT010000001.1 coordinate 59,735, forward strand.
CGGCATGGTCCGCGGCCTCGGCCAATGGACGCCGTCCGGCGTCATTTTCGAATTGCTCGGCGCGCTCATCGGCCGTTTCTACTTCAAGAAACGCTTCGGCGACCAATGGATGAAATACACGCCGATCCTGCTGGCAGGCTTCTCCTGCGGCATGGGTCTGATCGGTATGGTTTCCGTGGCGTTCACGATCCTGAACAAGATGATGGCCCCGCTGGTCTTCTAACGTCCTACACAGCTCACACGAACAGAATCAACTATGCGTAAAGACAACGAAAACATAACGATACGTTCCCTGATACTGGGAATCATCTTCTCGGCGCTGTTCGCCATCCTGACGGTCGTGCTGGAAAACCGGCAGGAGATGCTGCCGACGGGCAACCAGGTCGCCCTTTTCCCGTACATCATGCTTGTCTTCCTGGTCGTCCTCATCAATCCGTTCTTCCGGCTGGTGCGGTTCATCAAGCCATTGTCATTGGCGGAGCTGCTGATCATTTTCGTCATGTGCATGGTGTCGTCCGGCATCTCGACGTTCGGTCTGACGGGGCAGGTCGTGCCGATCATCAGCGGCCTTTTCAACCGTGAATGGAACAACGACCAGACGGAATGGAACCGCTACGTGGAGCCGTACGTCAATGAGAACTTCTTCATTTCCGAGCCCGGAACTTCCAAATTGGCAAAGGATTACGCTGCGGAAATCGCCGTTCTGACGCCGTTGCAGGCGAAACTGTCGGAACTGACGAAACAGCGCGACAAGGCGACGCAGGACCTGCAGACGACGAACGCGAAGATCCGCATCCAGGAGGCGCGCACCTACGGTGTCGCGCCGGGCGTCATCCCGAACTTGAAGGAGCAGATCGCGGAGCTGAAGGCGAAAGAAAACGCGAATCCGGCGGACGTGCAGGCGTTGCAGAAGAAACTAGACGACATTCTCGCGAACGCGAACGCGGAGGAACTGGCCAAGCTCAACGACCTGCATGCGAAAGTCGAATCGCTGATAAAGGAGCGCGAATCCTTCACGCAACCGATCGAAGCGCAGCAAAAGCTTGTGGATGAACAGGATAAAGTGGTCGTTGAAAAACGCAACATCCTGAAGGAGCATGACCAGAAGGCGTTCGACAAGGTGCAGCTGTTCCGCCGCGGCCTGCCTGCGGAGGACCGTTCCTTCCCGGGCATCGTCTTCACGACGGACGACGACGCGTCCTCCTATTTCCGCCGTCTGGGGCGTCTCGTCAAAGGGCGCAAGGCGGCCGACAAGCTGAAGACCGCCAAGAAGGACGGCGCGGACGGCCCCGCCGTCATCCGCGAGACCATCGAACTGCTGAAGCCCTGCGCGGACATGAAGGTCGTAAAAGACGATATCATCATCCTGACGGACACGGACGAGCAACTGGCCCAGCGGATCACGAATCTTGACGCTCAGTTGGCGGAACTCAATCAGAAGAAACGCATTGCGACGCTGGAGGAGGTTCGCGCGTTCGAAAAGGAGATTGAACGGCTCGTCGACAACCGGAAGGATCTGGAGGACGACATAAAGGACAACAAGAAGGAGATCGAACGGAAGAACAAGGAGGTCGTCATCTGCGAACGCGTCAACAAGACCATCGATTCGCTGACGACGCTGGCGACCGATTGGAACAAGACCACGAACAAAAACGAGCAGATCGACGCCATTCTGGCGACGTTCCCGAGCTTCGACGCGTCGCTGTCCCGCTACTTCATCGGGCAGGTGCCGTGGTCGCATTGGGCGCGGCCGCTGATGTATTGGGGCGTCGTCGTCGCGTTGACGTACATGATCCTGCTTTGCTTCAACCTGCTGATCTTCCGCCAGTGGGCGTATAACGAAAAACTGATCTTCCCGTTGATGGAGCTTCCGGAAGTCATGGTCGGTCTGGACGGCGGCGAGACGAAGCCGACGGACATCATGCCCGCCGTGTTCAAGAACGGCCTGTTCTGGGTCGGTTTCGCGATTTCCGCGGGCGTCATGGGATGGAACGTGTTGTGCAGGACGGATATCCTGCCCGGCCTGACGCAGCTGGACCTCTACAATTCATGGACACCGTTCATCCGCAACAGCATGTTCAAGGCGTTGGTCGGCGCGCGCTCCATGGTTTTCTTCACGCTGATCGGTCTGGCGTTCCTGATTCCGAAGAAGGTCTCCTTCTCCCTGTGGTTCTTCCATGTGTTCTACATGATTCTGCTGATGATACTTGTGGCGTTCGGCTATGGTCAGAACGAATCGTCGTTCCCGTCGGAATGGTGGTACACGCTGAACTTCCGCACGGCCATCGGCGGCGGCGCCCTCCTGGTCTTCGCGGCGTTGGTCTTGTGGAAATGCCGGCAGGTCATCCTGTGCGTCTTCCAGCCGGGCAAGCTTGAAAACGTGACGGAAGACGAACGGCGCGAGCTGCGCGTCGCATCCGCTTTGTTCCTGGGCGGTTCCGCCCTTCTGATCTTCATCCTCTGGTATGTCATGCACGTCAATTTCATCTACGCGGTCTGCGGCTACGCGATCATCATCATCATCACGATCGGCCTCGTGCGGGCCGTCGCGGAAGGCGGTGTCCTGGGCTTCCAGGCATGGACGTCGCCGTTCCATTTCATCCGCCACATCTTCGGTTTCGACACGAAGATGACGGCCCCCCACCTGTTCGCGCCGCTGATGATCTACTACGCGATTATGTTCCTGGATATCAAGACGTTCATCGCCCCCGCCATGGCGAACGCCCTGAAGATCCGCGACGACGCGAAGATGTCGCGGGCCCGCTACCACATCGGCGTGGTGGGCGGCATTCTCATCTCCGTCATCGTGGCGATCGGCGTGGCGATCATGATGTGCTACGAGCCCGGACAAGGCGCCGACACCATGCACAGCTGGTTCTACACGATGTTCCCGAAATCGCTGTTCACGGGCATCGGCGACATTTCGAAAGTTCCGCCGACGGCCACATGGGGCCTCCGCGGCTGGCTGCTGTTCGGCGCCGTCCTCATGGCCGTCCTGCTGTATTTCCGCCAGACGTCCTTCTGGCTGCCGCATCCCATCGGCCTGATCATGCTCGTCAACCCGCTGATGGCGGCCTACTGGTTCTCCATCCTGCTTGGATGGCTGGCCAAATCGCTCGTCACAAAATACGCGAATAAAAACACATACGCCAAAGTGCGCGGCCTCTTCATCGGCCTCATCATCGGCGAACTGCTCGTGGTCTTCATCGCCATGATCATCTCGCTGACGATGCAGAAACGCCTTGGCATCGACCTCAATCGAATGTAAAGAACCATAACTATCTCAACGACAGTCACTATGGAAAAAATACCAGAACAAAAACATGTCAGTTGGGGCGTCACGTTCAACGTGAGCTGGGCGGGAATCAGACGCCGTTTCTTCCGGTCGCTGGTGACGATGTCCGGCGTCGTCCTGGCCATCGCCTTCCTGACATACATGCAGATCATGAACAAGATCGTGAACGCGCTGATCGACGCGCACGACCCCGTGCTGGACGCGGTCCTGCAGGCCGCCGGCGTGGAAATCCACGAAAGCGGCTCCAACGACAGCATCCTGCTGCTGATCATCCTGTCGCTTCTGGCGTGCTTCGTCGGCATCGTGAATTCGATGCTGATGAGCGTGACGGAGCGCATCAAGGAGATCGGCACGCTGAAATGCCTCGGGGCGCTGGACGGCTTCATCGTGCGGAGCTATTTCATCGAATCGTCCGTGCAGGGCGTCGCGGGCACATGCCTGGGATGCCTGCTGGGGATGGTCGTCTCCATAACGGTCGCGTTCATGAGCTACAAGATGCATGTGGCGGCGCATTTCCCGTGGCTGGGCCTTTTCGAGGCCCTCGGGATTTCGCTGCTGACGGGGACGCTGCTGTCCATTTCAGCGGCCATATTGCCGGCCTACATGGCCGCGAAGAAACAGCCTGTTGACGCCATGAGGGTAGAAGAGTGAGCACTCAAGAAGATATCATTGTGAAGGCGCGCGGCGTGACGAAAGTCTATACGATGGGCGCGGAAAAAGTCCATGCGTTGCGCGGAATCGATCTCGATGTCCGCCGTGGTGAATATCTGTCGATTCTGGGGCCCTCGGGCTCCGGCAAATCGACGTTCTTCAACATGGTCGGCGGCCTCGACCGCCCGACGGAAGGCCATGTGGAGATCGACGGATATTCGCTGTCCGATTTGAACCAGAAGCAGCTGGCATGGGTCCGCTGCCACAAGATGGGATACATCTTCCAGTCGTTCAATCTGATCATGACGATGACGGCGTTGGAAAACGTGGCGCTGCCGCGGATTTTCGCGGGCGAAACACCAGCCAAGGCGCGTGAGGCGGCGGCGGAAATCCTTAATGTCGTTGGACTTGGGCATCGTCTGACGCATCTGCCGTCGCAGGTTTCCGGCGGCCAGCAGCAGCGCATCGCCATCGCCCGCGCCCTCGTGAACAAGCCGTCCATCGTTCTGGCGGACGAACCGACGGGCAATCTGGACCTGCACACAGGCGAGGAGATCATCGCCCTGCTCGGCGACCTGAAGACGAAATTCGGCATCACGATCATCACGGCGACGCATGACATGAAGATGCTCTCCGCGTCCGACACGGTCGTCTGGATCAAGGACGGCCAGGCGGACCGCATCGCCCATCGCGGCGAATTCGACATTTCCGTCGGCACGATCGACGGGAAGACATTGGCATAAGTCATTCTGATGAAAAAACTTGCTCTAACATTAAGCTTTCTGCTCCTGGTCGGTTGCGAGTCTGTACAGACGCCGCCGCAACGTCCTGTCGCGTATATGTTTCCGACAGTTCGGACGGTTCAGAGCACACAAAGCCTGACGCCGCAGCATTGCACGAAGGACCGTCTGATATGGGCGTTGAACACGGCGGGCGTCGGGCCCGCCTTGCAACGCAGCGGCATGCTGGACATGGACTACGACGTGATCGTGCGCGGCCTGTCGCAGCGTGGTTTCGCGGAAGTCGACGCGCGCCGCGCCGTCAACACGCCGTTCCGCTGGCTGACGTTCAGTTTTTTGCAGAGCGGCCGTCTGGAGATCATGGCATGCTTCCGTAGCCGCCCCGTGGATTTCATCACGCCGGGCATGAGGCGTTTTCCTGTCCCGCCGCGGGAGACGGTGGACGCCTGCCGCCTGTCCAACACGGTTGTCGTGGACGTCCATATTGAAGAGACGACGACGCTGCGCCGCGAACTGGTGGCGCAGCGCTACGGCAACGAGACATACTGGGTCATGCGCTGGCTGTTCAATTGACGGTGAGCAGGCCCATTACCATTTGCTCAAGTCTGGCTTGGTGCCCCAGAGGACGGTCATGCGGCCTGTGATGTTGCGGGCGATGTATTTGACGCCGAAGGCGTCCTGCGTCTTTTCAATTTCGCAATCGCTGGCGGCGAACAACGTGTGGTTGGCGGTGGTCCGCTTGAAAACGACGGTTTCCGAATCATCGACGGTCGGACGGAAGACCAATGTGGCGTTTTTGAGGCCGTCCACGACCATCCGGCGGTTCATGCCGCGGTTTTCATGTGTCCATTCCGTGCATTCGATGACGGAATCGTCGCCCTGCACGAAAAGCCGCGCTTCCAGATTGGCCCATTTTTCCGTCTGGTAGATGCCGACGTTGTCCTTCAGAATCATGTCGCGGCCACGGAAGAGCGGTGCGCCGTCGGTCATGCGGATACGCTGACGGACGGTGCTGTTCGTTCCGAAGACGCTGAAATAGAAGGCGTTGTCGTGCAGGCGGATGCCGATGCGCGGCGGAGCGACCTGCGGCATGGGCTTCTCGTATTCCAATTGGAGGCCGAGATGTTTCAGGACGTCGATGAACAGCTGTTCGGCCATGGCGTAATCCGCTGAAAGGAACTGCGGCATGCGGCCGACCTTGTCGAAAGAGTTCGTGCCGCGGATCCAGACGACGGAATTGCCGTAGAGGACGGCGGCGGGCCGCTTCACGCCGTCGATGACATAATTGGCGAGAACGGTCGCGCGGGCGTCGTCCTTCAGGACGCAGTCCAGCTTTCCGGCGGAGTAAATGGCCTGATGGCGGATCTTGCCGTAGCCTTCCAGAGCGCCCTCCCCTTCGATTCCTTCCGCCTGCGCCATCTGGAGCATGTCGGCGATGGCTTTTTCGCGCACAGGGCCGTAGAAAACGGCTTTCGCGCCCTGCTCCGCCACGAGCCGTTGAATATGTTCGACGACGGCAGGCCGGACCATCGTCGGCACGACGAGAATGCGGCCTGCGAATGTTTCAGCGGGGGCGGAAAGGAAGTTGGCGGTGGAGACGATCGTGTTGAGCGGGAAGCCCAGATTGACGGCGGTGATGATTTGATGGTCGCCAAAGAAGACTTCGTCCAGTTTCATGCCGTTATAGACGGCGTCATGGTATTCGTCGAAGGGATAGACCCAGACGAGCGGTCCAGCCTGGTCTGGTCTAGTGCGTTCGGCGTCAAGCAGATGCGGGATGCATTCCTGTGGGACTTGGTCAGGCATGTGGCCATAGGAGTCGTCGATGGAGAGGAAATCGAACTGCGTGGGCGTCTCCGCTTCGCCATTTTTGTTGAGGCGGCAGATGGCCATCGGAAGATAGATGTCATGGGGCATGCGGTCGTAGCGGTCGAGCCACGGGGAGTTCAGCCACCATGGGTCATGGGTGTAGTATCGGAACGGAAATCCTTTTCCTTCAGGGAGTTCCGCGATATGGGACATCCAGCCGACCAGCTCCAGGCCGAAGTTGTGGTCCAAGGCGGCCCATGGCGAGTTCGGCGGGATCTCCAGATTGGAGACATTTTTATAGATTTCACGGAGCGGGACGGCGTCCGACGCGAGATCGATGCCTGTCGTGAGATTGGTGCCGCGTGTTTCGATGCGGAATTTCGGGCATTCGCGGCGGAAATCGTTCCAGAACTGGAAGACGAGATCGCTTGTCTTGTGGGAGTTCTCCGGATAGAAACGGGAGCCGTCGAAAACGGCGCCTGTCATGCCCCATGTCTCCGTTCCGAAGCCGAAACCGTTGGAGAACCAGATGAAATCGAAGCCGATGTCCGTCATGAAACATTGGGCCTGCTTGCCGATGAACGTGCCGAAACGCGTGCCCTGCGGCACGCCGTTTGGATAAGCGGCGTAGTGGAAATCGTCGGCGTCCAGCGTACTGTAGCAATAGACGAAGATCTTGGCGCCCAACATGTTGCTGAGTGTTTCGGGATGGCGTTCGTATTTGAAATGGGAGACGGCGAATTCAGGGCCCGGATCGAATGTCGTGCCGACTTCCAGAACGCCGCCGTACATTTCCGTATAGACGGATTTCAATGTGTGAATCAGCCGCTGGAGGTCACGATATGTCCAGACAGGCGGGTTCGGCATGAACAAGTAGTTGCGCTGGTGGAGGTTCTGGAGTTCAATCGGCGTGTTGGGATCCTGATGGGCCCAGAAATTGGCGCAGCCGACGTAGCGGGCGTATTCGAAGGCGTCGTCCATATTGCCCGAATAGTCGAGAAGTTCCGAGCCGTCGGCCGTCCAGAACATCAACTGCAATTGCTTGCCGCTGAAGAGGTTTTCCCACTGCCGGAAGATTTTCCGGGCGGTCGCGGCGAAGCCGTCGTCGGTCATGTCGAAGCAGAAAGGCTTCAGGGAGACTTCCAAGGATACTTTTTTCAGTGACATAGCGGTGCCTTTTCTATTGATAGTGTTTTTGATAAAACCAATGACTGCCAATGGCCTTCGACGGACCAGCCGGATTGCCGTGCGATGGCGCGAAGCCGTTCCACGCCAGGCCGTTCCCCTTCGTGGAAGCGGTTGGCGGCGAACACCCGCCCATGGGGGGCGAGAAGCGTGTCGCAGGTTTGCAGAAACGCCGTCAGCTGCGGGGCGGCGTTGAGGAAGCGTCCGCCTGCAAGTCCATTGCAGACAATGACATCGTATTGCGAACCGTCGCGGTAGGATTCTGCGAAACCATAACTAAATGTAACGGAAAGGTCTTCCGGATAGCGGCGGAAAAGCCGTTCGCGGGCGGCGTCATGCGGCAGATGGCGGTGACTTGCCATCCAGACTTCCAGATGTTCGGACGTGACGCCGACGGCGGATCCACCGACGGCGGCGGCGATTTGCGCAAGTTCATACGTGCCCAGCCCGACACCGCAACCGAGATCGAGAATGCGGACCGCCCTGCCCTGCCCCGTTCTTTTGATGAAATCGCCAATTTGTTGCAGCTGTGCAGGATAGCGGTTGTCCGACGTGCCAAAACGGGACGGATCGGCGATGGCGCAGAACAACGGGAAGAATTCGTCTTCCGCGAACGTGACGCGCCCCGCGAAGGCGTCCGGCAGCATGGCCCAGAAGTCCGGAAGGGACAGGATGTCATTGGAGCGCAGGATGTTCGGCACCCAGTCCGGTGATTCGAGAATCTGTTCCCCAATGGTGATCAGGCTATGCTTGAACTCGTTGAACGGCAGGAACTTCTCATAGAATCCACGCATCTCCGGCGAGACGATGGAGCCGCGGCCCCACCATCCGCCGCCCGCATAACGGCACCAGACGGCGTAGCGCCGCAACCAGCAGATGTTGTGAAGCCGGAGGTTCATGCGCAGACGGCACGGTTATTTGGATTCCCACAGGAGGCCGTCGTATGCGAGCGTGAAGCCGAAATTGGCGATTTCGCGGGCGTAGAGGTCATGCGGCGGGCAAAGCGTGCGGGCCATGTGTGAGCAGAAGATCTTCGTGTTCGGGGAGATGGCGCCGTCGTTTGTGAAGGCGTTCTTCCAGATTTTCAGCATGCTGAAATTGGAATGCTCGCCGAGGCGCCAGTCGTCGAGATTGCCGCAGGTCAGCTCCCAGACGATGACGTCGAATTTGGCCTTTTGCATGGCGTGCCATGTGGTGGGCGGGAACCATGAGCCGTCGAGGCCGTAGTACATGGTCTTGCCTTCGGGCAGGCTGATGATGAAATGCGTGGTCAGTTCATCCTTGCTGACGGGATGGCTGGCGGGATAGGCCTTGAAGACCGTGTTTTCACTGCAGGTGAACGTGTCGCCGGGCATGAACGACATGACTTCCAGAAGTTTCGTGCAGTCTTCGGGCACTTTGCAGCGGATGGCCGCCGTGCCTTTGTTGACATGGAGGCGGAGCGGCGGAAGGCCTTCCTGCCGCAATTTGGCGATTTGCAGAATGACGGGCATGTTGATGTGGTCGCCGTGGCCGTGGCCGATGACGATGTCCGTGATGAGATTGACATTGACGTCGAATTCGCGGATGGCGTCCAGAGCCATGGGGCCGCAGTCGATGAGAATGGTCTGGTTGAGGAGGAGGGATGAAAAACGGCGGCCTTTGCCGACTTTCGGGCCTGGATTCGGCCAATCGGCGGCGCCCGTGCCGAGGAAGAGAATCTGCATGGTGGCTCCTTGGATGGATGATTTAAGGATGGATGATGACGAATGATGGAGATTAATGTCCTGCCGATTGGCGAAAAGTCAAAAATCAGCAGTCAAAAAGGACATTTTTCTTTTTGATTGTTGTAAATGTCAATCAAATCATGTACAATATAAATTGGATTGATTTCGCAATCTATCAACAGAGAAGACAACAAAGGAACCACGATGAGACTACCGATTATCGGCATTACAGGCGTTTATAGCTCGGAATCAGGGCTTTGCGGTAATTATGGCGTTTATTTCAGGGCTGTTGCGGCGGCTGGCGGCGTGCCCGTCGTCATCCCCTGCATGACGGATCTTGACATCGTCAAACGGCAGGTCGAGAAGCTGGACGGCATCATTTTCTCCGGCGGGCCGGACATCGACGCCTTCAACTACGGCAAACGCAACCATCCTGAAATGTCGTTGATGCATCCGATGAAGGAGAACTGGGATCTGGCGTTGGCGAAGGAGGCTTTGGACCACGGGAAGCAGCCTTTGCTTGGCATCTGCCTGGGGATCCAGGAGCTGAACGTGGCGGCGGGAGGCAGTCTTTTCCGCCATGTTCCGGAAGATATCGGAACAACGGTCGAACACCGCCGCATGAAGGCGGGCGTGGAGACGATGCATCATGTCCGCTTCAAGGAGGACAGCCCGCTGGTGAAGATCTTCGGCGTGACGGAGCTGACGGCGAACTCGTCCCACCACCAGAGCGTGGAAAAGCCTGGCGCGGGATTCGAGGCGGTCGCATGGGCGGACGACGGCTGCGTCGAGGCGATCACGCCTGTGGAGGGCATTGAAAAACGCTTCGTCGTCGGCCTCCAGTGGCATCCGGAGCGCATTCAGGACCAACCCCCGCAAGAGAAGATTTTTCAAGCCTTTATCCAATCTGTATAAGGTGACTTACAAAAAAAATTAAGTTTTTGTTCATTTTTAAAAAAAATTATTTGCATTGAGAGGATTATTGACTATTTTACATAGTTTTGTGTCAACTGTACAATGAGTGTGCCGTTGTCAGACCGCGATTTGCGGTCACTTTCTAAATAAGAGTCCGGAAAGTGAAAAAAAGGATTCGGAGTCCAGAGATTGGAGTGTTTGAAAAATGGCGAAGAATTTGTATGTCGGGAATTTGAGTTACAGCGTTAACGACGAAATCCTGAACGAGCTGTTCTCACAGTATGGCAAAGTCGATAGCGCTCGTGCGATAACCGACCGCGAAACTGGCCGCAGCAAAGGTTTTGGTTTTGTCGAAATGGCGAATGACGATGAAGCGCAGGCAGCCATCGACGCGTTGAACGGCAAGGAGCACATGGGCCGCGTTCTGACGGTCAATGAAGCGAAGCCGCGCGAACCGCGCCAGGGTGGTTTCCGCCCCCGTCGTGACCGCGAGGACCGTCGTCCCCGCACGGAGGAATAATGCGGCACTGATTCTGTAAAGCATGTTTCCAACGCCCCTTGGAGTTCTTCCAAGGGGCGTTTTTTTTGGTCAAGCTGGTCTTCTAGTCTTCTAGAATTCTAGTTTTCTAGGAGATCCCTCCCCTAGACAAAAAAAACGGGCCGGAACGAAGAGTTCCGGCCCGTTTTGATGATTTCAGGCTATTTCAGGGCTATAGCTTATTCCCACGTGATGACCAGACGGCCGAAGTACGTGGTGTCCAGACGCTTCTGGGTGCTGGCGACGCGGCTGTTGTATTCGTTGCTGACGCCGAGGCGGATGCTCCAGAGACCGTTCTTGGTCAGCGGGATGTCCAGGGCGCTTTCATGGTAGATGCGATAGTCGTCCATGAAATCGTCGAAGACAGGCGTGTAGGTCACGTCCGTGACGAGCTTGGCATCGATCTTGGAGAGTTTGCGGATGTTCAGTTCGTGATGGTAGCCGAACTCGACACCGATGTCGTCGCTGTCGTCCAGTTCTTCATAGTACGTCTTGTGGATGTAGGTGAGACCGGCGCGGAGGCGGACTTTGAAGTCCTCCTTGTCCAGGAGGTAGAAGCCGTAACCGGCGGCAGCCGTGGTGTACAATCTGTAATTGTCGAACTTGTCCTGTTCAGCCTGCAGACGGGCGTACAAGGAATGGGATCCACCGTTGAGGCGGCGTTCATAGTCGGCGCCGGCGACGATTTCCTGTTCGTTCTTCACGCCGTTTTCCTTGGCGTAATGGCCGCGGACATAGAGTTCGAGCTTGTCATCGGGGCCTGCCAGCGTGGCTTTGGCGGAACCGCCGACCGTCGTCTTTTCGGTGTTGCCGGTCTTGCCGGTGACATCGAATGCGACTTCATACTTCCATTTGCGGGGCTGCACGAGCGGAATGGAGGGATCGGGATCGCCGGGGCGCCACATGTTCTTGATGTCGGCAGTGGCGACGACCGTGCCGTTGACGGCGGTCTTGCCTTCTTCGGCGGCGCCGATTTTGCCGGTGACGGTTGCGGCGGAGGTGGTGGTCGAGACGACCATCGGCTCATCCGTGGTGAAATTCGCGATCTTGTTGAAGTCAATCTTCATTTCGCCGAGCGAGTCGGTCTTGATGGTAAGCTTGCCGTCCAGGATCTGGACGACTTTGCCTTTGACGACGGAACCGTCTTTCAGATTGACTTGGTCGGCGCGGGCTGATACGATCAGCAACGCGGTGACAGCTGCAAGAAACAGTGCTTTTTTCATGTTTTCTCCTAGGTTGAATAGTTTCAAGACACAATAATCCCAAGAACTTTTATTTTGTCTAAGATATACACTACACCGTAAAAAAACGAATACAAGTGTCATTTCTTATTTTTTTTGCTTTTTTATTCAAAAAAATGATAAAGAAAGGACATTATTGTGACTTTCGATAGAAGAAAGAGCCGTCTAGCAGGCAAGCTAGACGGCTTCTTCATTAGTTGTCAGTTGATTCAGAGGGTCCACGGGGCGCGTTTTGGCCTGTCGATCCAGGCTTCGGCCACGGGGTCGTTCTCGAAATGCCATGTCTTCGGATTCCATTTCAACGGCTTGTCCAGCCAGTAGGCGATGCAGCCGAGCTGGCAGACCGTGACGGAACGCGCGCCGATTTCGACGTCCGCGGCGGGACGGCGGCGCGTGCGGATGCAGTCGAGCCAGTTGCCGATATGGCCGCTGCAGTCCGGCAGCTGGAGGTCGCCCGGCATGGAGGACGGATTGATGAGCAGGTCGGCGGGATCGCTGCGGATCCAGTCGCGGCAGACGCTGACCTTGCCGTTTGTTCCGACGAACGTGATGCCGTAGCCGCTACCTTCGAAACCGCCGTGTTCGACGCGCACGCCGTTGGAATACCAGTAGGTCAAAGTCTTGCAGCCGTTATGGCCGGGCGGGCAGATTCTGACGGGGCCGCTCTGGTCGGCGTCCATGGCCCATTGGACGATGTCGAAATGATGGGCGCCCCAGTCGGTCAGCACGCCGCCGGAATAGTCGCGGTAGGAGCGCCATGTTCCGGGGTGGAGACGGCTGTTGTAGGGCCTGTAGGGGGCGGGGCCGAGCCACATGTCCCAATCCATCCATTCAGGCGTCGGTTCGGCGGGCAGCGTGCATTCGGAGGACGGGCCGCCGACGGTGACGTAGGCGGAGATCATCTTGCCGAGCATGCCGTTGCGGACGAGCTGGACGGCCGTGATGAATTTGCCGCCATATGACGTGCGCTGCTGCATGCCGGTCTGGAAGACGCAGCCCGTGCGGCGGATTTTGTCGATGATGTCGCGTGATTCGCCGATGGTCAGCGTCAGCGGTTTTTCGCAGTAGATGTCCTTTCCGGCGTTGGCGGCCATGACGGACATGGTGGCGTGCCAGTGGTCCGGCGTGCCGATGACGACGGCGTCCAGATCCGGCCTGGCCAGCATGTCTCTGAAATCACGATATTTGGCGCATCCTTTGTATTGGCCCGACTTCTTCTGGTTGGCGTATGCCTGCTCCGTCAGGTTGAAGGCGTTCTCCATCTTGCGGGAATCGACATCGCAGACGGCGATGACTTGGACGGAGGGCATTTTGAGGAGGTTTCTCAAATGGCCCGTGGCCATTCCGCCTGTTCCGATGACGCCGACCGTGATGCGGTCATTGGCGGGCGCGGCGAGAATTTTGGGCATGGAAACGAAGGGCGCCGCGGCCGCGGCGGTTCCAAGTCCTTTAAGGAATGAGCGTCTGTCCATGGTGTTCCTCCAATTCTAGTTTTTGGCGTTGCGATTATCAATGATGGTGTTTGTTTCTGGATCGATGGGCTTGCCCATGGCTTCCGGATATCGGGCGATGACGTCGGCCGCCAATTCGGCAAAGGTCCCCTGCTCTATCGATTCCCGTACTCTGCGCATGAGATCAAGGAAGAAATGCAGGTTGTGGATGGTCAGCAGACGCGCCCCGAGAATCTCGTCGGCGTTCAGCAGATGGCGGATATAGGCCTTCGTGAAGTTCTGGCATGCATAGCATTGGCAGCCCTCCATGATGGGCGTGAAATCCTCCTTGTAGCGGGCCGCCTTGACGGGAATGGTGCCCTCCGGCGTATATGCGCTGCCGTTGCGGCCCATGCGGGTGGGCAGCACGCAGTCGAACATGTCGATGCCGTTCATGACGCCTAGAATCAGCTGCCTGGGCGTGCCGACTCCCATCAGATAGTGCGGCAGTTCCTTCGGCAGCAACGGCGCGCAGAATTTCAGGACTTTGACCATTTCAGCCTCCGATTCGCCAACGGATACGCCGCCGATGGCCATGCCGTCGAATCCCATGGCGTGGACTTCGGAAATGGATTTGGCTCGAAGATCTTCGAAGACATTGCCTTGCACGATGCCGAAGACGAGCTGGCCGTCCGCGCGGGGCTGTTCACGGCATCTTGCCTCCCAGCGGAGAGTCGATTCAAGGGAATCACGGGCCGTCTCCCACGTGACGGGATAGGAGGTGCATTCGTCAAACGTCATGGCGATGTCCGATCCAAGAGTACGCTGTATCGCCATGGATTCGACAGGACCCATGAATAAGTGTTCGCCGTTCAAATGGGACTGGAAATGGAATCCGTCCGGCGTTTTCTTGCCGAGCTTGGCAAGGGAGAAGACCTGGAAGCCGCCGCTGTCCGTGAGAATCGGCCTGTCCCATCCCATGAACTTGTGGAGGCCGCCTGCTTTTCGGATGATGTCCATGCCCGGACGGAGATTCAAATGGTATGTGTTGCCAAGGATGATCTGCGTCTGTAGTTCATGCAACTCGCGTGGCGACATGGCTTTCACCGTGCCGACCGTGCCGACGGGCATGAAGATGGGCGTCTGGACGTCGCCGTGGTTCGTCGAAAGGACGCCGCGGCGGCCGAAGCTGGAACTGTCGTTTTTAAGAATCTTGAACATGCTTATATAAATATATGGTAAAAGTGCAATGTCAAGAATCCGAACGGATATCGAATTCAAGTTTCCAAGAATTCTCGCCTTTTATCTCTTCGCACCACAGTTGGAGAGTGCCGATGTCAGTGAGATCCGTACGGAGCTTGACGGGAATCAGATTGACGGAACTGTCCTCTTCGGATCGCGTCAGCATGACCTGCAAAGGAGGCAGTTCAACGAGATCCGGGCAGTCGTTGGCGTCGATTCTGTCGCCGATTTTGTCGTCATGACGGACAGTGGAAGAGAAGAAACGGAATTCCGTCGGTTCGCCGACGACCAAGGCGAGGCCTTGTGCATCGATCGTCACCGAAGAGCCTTCCTCAAGACCGAAATTGACAACGCAAAGCGCTTCCAATGGCGGTTCCATTCCGGGAATGGCCGGCATAGATGATTCAACGCCAATATAATAGGATCTTGGACTGCCGGCCTTGATGCGGATTCCGCCAATCCGTTTGACATAGGAATACCAGGCGGCGCCCATGGCGACGGCTTGATCGGAATCATCCTGTTGCAGGACAACGACTTCAGCGGCATTTTCGCCATGCCATGACTGAATCGTTTCAACAATACGGTCACGGAACAGGGCGGGTTTCGTCACGCCGCCATTGAAAAGAACGACGCCGGGGAGAAGGGTGTTGCCGTTTTCATCATGGAAGCTATGGCGTTCAAGAAAAGAGGCAAGATGTCTGGTGAAGGCAGGATCGGCCGCATAGTCAAGAGACATCGTGCGAAGGCCGGAATGACGGGAAACCGATGGTTTGTCAGAAATAGCGCATGAAGGAAAGAAACCGTCAAGAATGGCGTTCTTCAAATCGTCATAGGAGATTTTGGTCGTAATGGTTCCGCCGACAAGCCCGGACCCAGTGCCAAGGATGACCAGTTCCTGATCGTCCGTATTGCCGGAGCCAAAGGCTTCTTTCGCTTTGCGGCAGGAATGCGTCAAAGCGGCGAACTGTCTCTGGTTCAATGAAATACCGCGTTCTTTCTTCAATTTGGTCGAAATCGTGTACGCCAACGTCAAATCCATGTTGTCGCCACCAAGAAGTGTATGGTCGCCGACGGCAAGACGCTGAAGCGTCAGATCGCCTTCCTCTCCCATGACCGCTATAAGGGAAAAGTCGGAGGTACCGCCGCCGATGTCGCAGACAAGGACGACATCGCCGTCTTCCACTTGTTTCCTCCAAGACTCCTGATTATGGGCAAGCCATGAATAGAAGGCCGCCTGGGGCTCTTCAAGAAGGGTAAAATGCAAATCAAGGGCATTGGCGGCTTCGACCGTCAAATCCCTTGCAATGGCGTCAAATGAAGCAGGGACCGTGATGATGACTTCCTGATTTTCCAGCCGATTTGACGCATCTTTGGACGCCATAAGATGATTCCATGCCTGTTTCAGATGGTTCAAAATCAACGTAGCTGCCTCAACCGGAGATATTTGGCGCATATTTACACCCTCCGGGCAAACTGGAAGACAAGGAGAATGACGGTCGATTTTATCGCAGCAAAGCCATGATTTTGAAGAAGACACGACTTTGTCTGGAGATATGGCGGACATGTCCAATGCAAACGATCCGACGGCGATGTTCTCCCCGGATTTTTGCCAAGGAAGCTTCAGAAGCTTCAGATCGATTTCGCCGTCTTCAGGCAGATAGATGAAAGAGGGCAGGGAAGGGAGACTGGCGATTTCACCAGGGGCGACCAGCTGGGGGATCGACAAGGTCTGGGGAATCGGATTGTCGGATTGCGTATCAACATAGGAGAGGACGGAATTCGTCGTGCCAAGGTCGATGCCGACACAGAATCTGGAAGAGGATATAGCCATGATGCAAGGATTTAGGATTAGAAGGGCCTATTGTTCGTTTTCGTTATAAATATAGTATGGAATACCTGATATTCAACACATAGGAAAAGTTAAATGTCCCATTGTGCGACTCCCTCCGGAGGCCCCCTCCCCTCTCTTATGAACTATACTACACTATACTATACTATAGTAAAATAAAGTATAGTATAGTATTAAATGGGATGGAGAGGGCATAGGGCGGGAAGTGGTTGTCAGATGGGGGACTAGAAAACTAGAGGATGGGAAGGCAAGGTTTCTTGTTTTTGTAAAATAGTGTAGTATAGTTTTATTAATGCCGTCTTAATGATGGCGACGTTGAGAATGGACGGTCGGTTTTCTGGACGAATGTCCAATGATGGCCGAGCGGCCGGATGGGTAAAAAGAAAGACTTATTATAAGGTATAGGATTTGTTTTGGTGAGATTATGGCCAGAAGCGCGGAATTGACAGATGATCTGTTCCAAGACCAGCTGAATCGGCTGGGCGAGGGGCACTTTCAGATTCTCTGTTGGTGTTCGATGAGCGAGGCCGAATCCATCAAATACAATATAACGAATTGTTTTGATGATTTGAAACACGCGAACATAACGCGGACGAAGCAGACAGCGGTTTCGATTGTGGAAACGCTGTGGGCCTTGTGCTATGTGGATATACGCGAAGAACGGAATCGCAAGAATATCTACATTACGTCACATGGTGCGAAAGCTTTGGAGAAATTGATAAAATCTAATCGTTATACAGTTAAAAAGTCTCTATCTATGGAGGACTTGAAATCATGAAGGTCATAGGTATTGGCGGCGCAGGCGGTAAAATCGCTGCGAAAATGGACAGCGAGAACGCCATTCTGGTAAACGTGTCGCAGACGGAGCTGGACAAGGTTGTCGGCGGAGGCGAGCGGATAGTCGCGCCGATCCAGTCGATTGCCGGTCAGTTCAGAGGATCGCGCAAGGAGCCGCAAATCGGTCTTGAGGCCTATCGGACGATTCGCCGCCGGATGCTTGAGAACATTCGCGGCGCGATTGTCTTCAGCTCCACCGGCGGTGGCACCGGCAACGGTATCACGAAGGGTATTCTTGAGGACATCGTGGAATTGGATGAACATGCGGAAGGCGGCCATGGTCTGCCGATTCAGGACAAGACGATGTTCTGCCTTCTCCTGCCGGATGATTCGGAAACGCGGGAATATGTTGAAAACAGCATCGATTTCCTGTCGGACACGCTCGCGGGTGTCATCGACAAAGGCTGCACCGGCAATATCATGCTGTTCAGCAACAAGTTGAAATTCGCGGACAAGATCGGCGAGGACGCCTACAACCAGATGATTGTCGATTCTCTGAATGTCTTCATGGCGATTCCCCAGAAGAATGAGACGATGAAACTTCTGGAGCTCCATATCGACCAGGAGGATTTCGCGGCCTACATCGCGAAGCCGTATTTCAATCATTTCTGTTATTTCGATTATGACAGGACGAAGGATCTGGGTGTCCAGATCAAGGCGAACGCAAATTCGCTCCTCCTTCCGCCGGAAGAGGCGATCGAAGTGATGTTCTTGCTGGAAGTTCCGCCAGGCCAAGATCATACGATGTTCTATGACATTATGCAATATTACAGCAAATTGAAATCGCCGCCGGTTTACAGCGTTGTCGAGAATCCCGCGTTGCAGCGTCCTTTCCTGACGCTTTCGATGCTGTACTCCCGCAAGCCGATCGAAGTGCTGGAGGAATACAACCAGAAGAATGTCGACAACAAGGATGCGATTGTCCAAAGGTCGATCAACCAGTATGTCAATCTCCAGAAAGTGGCCGTTGACATGGATGACGAGGCGAAACGCGCCGGGGCGGAAAAAGGCATTAATTCTGAAGTTTTGAATAGTCTGAGGCGAATCGGAAAGCTTTAATGCCGTTGTCCGTCTAAAGAAATTCGCATTTAAATCAAGTCATCAAGCCAAGTCAAGATCATGTCAGAAGATAACGAAAACAAGTCGAACAATCCGGAGAAAGGGGATCAGCTTGTTATTGGCCCCAGAATGAAATCGGAGGCAGCCGAAAAGGACGAATCCGAAATCGTGAAGAATCCGGAATCTGAAGAGAACCATTCGAAAACGGATAATTCCACGACGTCGAGCCTCATGGCCAATCTGTCCAGGCGGCGCTATCTCAACCGCAATGACGAATTGCGGACGGCGCAGTTGATGAAAGCCGCCGCTGAGAACGATCCGTATGAGATCAAGGAAGTGATGGCGCGTGGCGCGGAGGCGGTGCTTTACCGCTCCGTCTGCGGCTCCTTCACGTTCTGCGCGAAGGCGATCCGCAATAATTGGAACAAGCTGCTCGGAGCCGCCGGAAAGGCTTCCGAAAAACTGGACAACGTCGCCTACCGCACCAAGGTGCGCCATATCCAGAATGAATTCGCCATCTCCCAGATGCTGAATGAAGACGGCCAGATGCCGATCGTCCGCATCTATTCCCTGCGGAAAGTGACGAAATTCGGCATCGAGCTCGGATACGATCTGATGATGGAATATCTGACGGGCCATGACCTCGGCGACAAGGTCCTGAACAAAGTCCTGCCGCTGGAGGACAAGATCCGCGTCATGTACCAGGCCATCCAGGCCCTCAATTTCCTCCATAAGAAGAAGATTATCCATCTGGACATCAAACCGTCGAATTTCATGCTGGTCAATGGGAAGATCAAGCTGATCGATTTCGGCGTCTCCGTCATGAGCGGCTACCAGTCGAAGGCCATCACGGGCACGGGCGGCTATCTCTCCCCGGAGCAGATCTGCAAGGACACGATCGACGAACGGACGGACATTTTCGCCCTCGGCATCGCGTTCGGCGTGTTCATGGGCGGCCAGCCGTTGACGCAGCCGCAGGATGAACTGCTGACGCATTCGGCCCGCGAAGAGGCCCGCATGCACATGAACCAGTCGGACATTCCCGCCTTGTCGAACGTTCCCGGCCTCAATGACATGCCGCTGATTGCCGAAGCCATCCGCAACTGCACCATCATGAGACGCGACAAACGAATGCCAAGCTGCAATGCGCTGCTTGCAAAATTCCGTGAAGCCGCTGAAACATACGGTATTATTTTGAATTAAATTGAATATTCCTTTTTGAAGGGGAAACGTTATGTCATTTTCCGTTATCGAAAACGGTTCCGTGACCAGCCCGGCATGCTTCCAGGCCTGCGGCGTCGTCTGCGGTTTGAAGCGGAGCGGCGCTCCGGACATGGCCATGATCTACAGCCCCCGCCCATGTGTCGCGGCGGGTGCGTTCACGTCGAATCTGTTCGCGGCGGCGCCCGTGGAATACGACCGCGCGATCGTCGCCTCCGGCAATCCCGTTCAGATGGTCGTTGTGAACAGCGGCAACGCGAACGCGTGCACAGGGGAGCAGGGCCTGGCGGACGCGAAGCGGACCGCCGAGCTGGCCGGCAAGCTGATGATGCTTCATCCGTCGCAGATTCTTGTGTCGTCCACGGGCCGCATCGGTGTTCCGATGCCGATGGACATCATTGAGAAAGGCGTCGAGATGTGCGTGAAGGAACTGTCGGCGGACGGCGGCGAAACGGCCGCCCGCGCCATCATGACGACGGACACGGTTCCGAAGCATCTCGCGGTGTCGCTGGAAATCGGCGGCGCAACGGTGCGCATCGGCGGCATGACGAAAGGCGCGGGCATGATCGCACCGAAGCTGAAGATGCAGCCGCCACAGGCCACGATGCTCTGCTATCTGACGACGGATGCGGTCATTGATCGCGCCGCCTTGAACGACTGCCTGTCCGCCGCCATCGGCAACTCCTTCAACCGCATCACGGTCGATGGCGACACGAGCACGAACGACACGGTGCTCGTCCTCGCGAACGGCGCCGCCGGAAACGATGAAATCAAGGCGGGCACGCCTGAATGCGCGGCGTTCGGCGAAGCTCTGCAATACGTAATGGCCGATTTGGCGAAACGGATGGTTCTCGACGGCGAAGGCGTCTCCAAATTCGTGGAGGTCAATGTCCATGGCGCCGCCAGCAAGGCGGACGCGAAGACCTGCGCGGAAGCGATCGCGAATTCCGCCCTCTGCAAGACGGCGTGGTTCGGCGCCGATCCGAATTGGGGCAGAATCCTTTGCGCGGCAGGCTATTGCGGCATTTCCTTTGATCCGTCCAAGGCGGATTTGTTCTACGACGGCGTTCCTGTCGTCCGCGGCGGCGTCGACGCGGGCACGCCGGAGGCGGATCTTGTGAAAGTCCTGAAGAACCGCGAATGGAAGATGGATCTGTATCTTGGCGCGGGCGACGGCGACTACACGGTCTGGACGTGCGATCTCACATACGACTATGTGAAGATCAACGCCGACTACCATACTTGATCATCATTTTCAGCTGTCCCTTTTATCCCTTTTGTCCCTTTCCATCCAATGAAAGTCAACTTGGAGCCACGTCCCGCGTTGGCTGTCAGCCTGAATTCGGCCTGGCAGAAGACGCTCAGTTTCAATAAATTGGAGCTTGGCGCCGTGAACCGCGCGTTTGAAAGCCATGAAACGGGCGGCGGGAAGGGGACGAATGTGGCCCGCGTCTTCCGCCTGATGGGCTGGCCCGTGTCCGTCGCGGCGTTCATCGGCGGATTTCCGGGCGAAAGTCTCCGTCAGGATTTTAAAAAGACTGGCGTCCGTCCGCTTCTTGTCGATTGCGAAGGGACGACGCGCTGTGTCTTTACCGTGATCGACCATGCCCGCGGGGAGGCGACGGAACTGATCGAGCCGTCCGCGCCGATTTCCGCTGGTGAATTGGAGCGGATGCGGTCGCTGCTGGCCAAGGAAGTGCCGCTGCATGGCGTCGTGGCGTTGTGCGGCAGCCTGCCGCCCGGCGTGACGTCGTCGTTCTATGCGGAAATCGCCTCCATGGCGGTCAAATGCGGCATGCCTGTTGTTCTGGACGCCGCGAAAGATATCGGCGGTATTTTGGAAGAGGGCGTCACGCTGTTGAAAATCAACGCGGAGGAACTGTCTTTGGCCGCCGACGGCGAAACGGATGCCGTCGAGGCGGGGAAGGCCCTTCTCGCGCGTCACAAGGGGCTTTCATGGCTTGCCGTGACGGATGGCGGCAAGCCAGCCCATCTGATGTCCCGAAACGGCGTATGGCGCTTTAAAACGCCGTTATTGGAACGCATCGTCAGCCCGATCGGCGGCGGCGACTGCGCGACGGCGATCATGGCCCGCCGTCTGGCGGAGAATCCGCAGGCCGACGACATGTCGATGCCGGGCTATTTCGCGGAGGCGTTGGCCTGTGCATCCGCCTCCTGCCTGACGGACACGCCTTCAGTCTTCGAGCCGTCCGCCGCGCAGGACATCCTGCGGCGGACGGCTGTGGAAAGGCTGTGATAAAGAGCGATAAAGACGAAAACGAAGGGATTCAAGCGATAGAAGGGATAAAAGAAAGGGAAAGCGATAATCTTTGAATCCCTTAATCTTGTATCCCTTGAATCTCTTGAATCCCTTGTATCCCTTGAATCCCTTGTATCCCTTTATTTCTCTTTCTTCAGGCAAATGCCCAGATTGTTGGCGTTTGCGCGGAGCCAGCCGCCCGCCTGATGGGTGTAGATCTTCACGGGATCCGGTGTCTTGCCGTCTTTGTCGGCCGCCTGCGGATTCCAGACGGCGAGCGTCGTGGAGCCGCCGCCGTCCATGTTGAGGGCGTCTTCCGCGCCGTATTCCTTCAGCAGTTGGGCGATTTCACCCGTGGTGGCGCCGATGGAATAGTCCTTCTGGCGGCCGTCGACCACGATGAAATAGAGGTAGCGGCGGTCCTTCGAGAGACCGTATCCCGTCCTCGGATGGACGCTCTTGTCATCTGCGGCCCAAGGTGTTACGGTGCCATTGTCCAGAATGACGGCGAAGCCGGGCACGGAGATGTAGAGGTCTTCGTTCTTGACGGTCGCCTTGTTCTTGTCCGTCCGGAAATCAACCTTTCCGTTTTTATAGACGATGAACGACGGACGGCCCAAGTCGTTGGAGTCGAGAATCTCGCCCTGCGCGACGGTCAGCCCCATGTGGCAGGCGAACTTGTGGTTCCACGGCTCCTTCCACGGCGTCCACGGCGAGGCGTTGACGGCGACGAGCATGTCCACGCCGTAGCCGCCTTCCTTTTTCGGCTGATGGGCCTGCTTCATGAAGGCCTTGGCGGATTGACGCCGTGTGACGATCTTCAGGTCTTTGGCGTTCTCCTCCGGCATGTTCTGGCCCCATTCCGCCGGTTTCGGCGTCGTGAAGAATCCGTATTTGCCGTCCTTCAGATCGACGCGGACGATGTGGATTTTCATCAGCCGCGGCTCCGTTTTGTCCAGTTTGATGAGCTTGATGCCCGGGAAGAGCTTTTCGGCGTCCTTCCATGGGCTTTCCGCTTTTTTCTCCTGTGCGCACAAGGAGAGCATGGCGACGCATGCGAAAACGAGAAGAGACAGATGTGATTTTTTCATGGTGTTCCTTTTCAATTGGTTATTATCAGCCTTTGAAGCGTTTTTCCAGTTCGGAGTAGGTGATGTGGATCATGGTGGGATTGCCGTTCGGGTCGGCGTACGGCATCGTGGCGCGGGCGAGATCGGAAATCAGCTGGCTGACTTCCTTCTCCGCCAGATTGGCCTTCAGCGAAATGGCATGGCGGCAGGCGGCCTGCGCGATATGGATGGCGCTTTGGACATTCGTCGTGCGGGACTGCCGCAGATCGTCGATGATGTCGCGCAATGTTTGGGAGATGTCTTGATTCGGATAGGAGGCGGGAACGGCCGTGACGATGAAAGCCGTGCCGCCGAAATGTTCAATTGTAAACCCAAGTGATTGGAAATGCTTGAGTTGCGAATTAAGAAAACGCGCTTCCTCCTGCCCGAGGTTGATGGTGACGGGAATCAGCAGCGGCTGCTGCGGGATTTTCTGCTCCTTCAGGTTGGCGAGGAGTTTTTCGAAAAGGATCCGCTGATGGGCGGCGCGCAAATCGATGACGACAAGCCCGTTGGCGGATTCGGCCAGCAGATGGCGGTTGCCGAGGCGGCCGCAGATGCGCAGGGAGGCCAGATCGCTGTTGACGGGCCGTTGCGGTTGCTGCTGGACAGGCGTGTCCGACGGCTTGGGCGGCGACGCGGGCGGATTGACGGAGGCCGGCCGGTCTGGCAGCGGCAGTGAAATCTGCTGCGGTTCGGGCTTGAACGGCTGCGGGGCGGGAAGAGGGTAGGGCGTCGCCGCAGGAGCCGGAATGGCCGTCGCGGAAGAGGGCGGGGCGGTTTTTTCTGGCGACGCCGATGGCTTGTTTTCAACGGGTTGCGGCTTGACGGCGGGGGGCGGCGGAAGCTCGACAACGGGCGGTGGCGGAAGTTCGATGACGGGTTCGGCGGGCGGCAGATGGACAGGAGACGGCTGCATGGACGGATCTTCGCCGCCCTGCAATTGCCGCAACGCGGCGCGGATGGCGGCGGCGATGATGCCGCCGACTTGCCGCGGGTCGCGGAAACGGACTTCCCGCTTCGTCGGATGGACGTTCACGTCCACACGGTCCGGCGGCAGATCGATGTAGAGGACGGTGCTTGGATAGCGGCCTTTGACGACGAGTGTGTCGTAGGCGTCGCGGATGGCGAAGAAAACCGTGTCCGCCGTGGCGGTCCGGCCGTTGACGATGGTCCGCTGGTCGCGGCGGGAGACGCGTGTGAAGCCCGGCTTGCTGATGAAGCCGCGGACGGAGACGCCGTCCTCCTGGTAGTTGACGGGCAGCATCGCCTCGTAGACATCCTTTCCAAGCAGCATGAGGATGCGGGCGCCAAGGTCGTTCGTGGCGGATGCGCGGATGACTTCACGGTCGTTCAAAACAAGCGAGAAGGAGATGTCCGGCCTCGCAAGTGCCAGTTGCAGAACCATTTCCTCTATGTGGCCGTCCTCCGTGTCAGGCCCTTTGAGGAACTTCCGCCGCGCGGGGAGGTTGCCGAAGAGATGGGCGACCTTGATGTTCGTGCCCGGGGCGCAGCCGCAGTCCTGCACGTCGCGGATGGCGCCGTTGTCCACGACGATTTCCGTCCCGACGTCGTCCTCCTTCCGCCGCGTCTGCAGGATGAACCGTGAGACGGACGAAATGGACGGAATCGCTTCGCCCCTGAATCCCAACGACTTGATCTGCCCGACATCCGCCTCCGTGGAGATTTTGCTGGTGGCGTGGGCCTCGAAGCACATGATGGCGTCGTCGCGGTCCATGCCGCAGCCGTTGTCGGTGACTTGTATGAGCCGCTGGCCGCCTTGCTCCGCCGCGACGCGGATGCGCGTCGCGCCTGCGTCAATGGAATTCTCGACGAGTTCCTTGACGACGGATGCGGGTCGCTCCACGACTTCGCCGGCGGCGATCCGTCCGGCGACTTCTGCTGACAATACGCGGATGATGCTCATCTGAAATCCATGTCCGAAATTTTGGCGGCGATGCGGTCCAGCGTTTCGCGGACCATGGTCGGCCGGTCTGTGATGATGCCGTCCGCGCCTACTTTCCAGGCGTTGACGACATCGTTCGGGTTGTTGATGGTCCAGAAGAAAATGGACAGCCCCTGCAATCGCAAATCAGTGAGATTGAGAAGGACGGGGCTCTGGAACTGCGCAAAGAGGGCGTCGAAGCCGCTGGACTTCAGGCTTCGTGCGAAATCGTTTTTGTAAGCCCCCGGAACGCCTGTGATGCAGATGACGGTGGCGTCCGGAATGCGGCTGCGGTATTTTTGGGCGACCTTCGGGGAGCCCGTGTCCAGCAGCGCGTTGTGGGTGGCCTTGTGCTTGATGAGAATGTCGCAGATGGCGTCCACGGCGGCGACCTCCTTCAGATCGACGAGCACGACGGAGTCCTTTTCCTTCACGTATTTCACAACGTCTTCGAACAGAGCGATTTTCGCGCCGGCGAATTTCGGATTGAATTTGGCGCCCGCGTCCAGTTCGCGCAGTTCGGCGATGGTCTTGAGCCGCGCGGGGCCCGTGCCGTTGGTCGTGCGGTTGAGCGTGTCGTCATGGAGGCAATAGACGACGCCGTCCTTCGAAATTCGCGCGTCGATCTCCACGCCGTCCGCTCCCGCCTCCAACGCGCCATTGATGGCTTCCAGCGTGTTCTCCGGAAATCTTTCGGAGAAGCCGCGGTGGGCAATGACGAACGGCATGGACGTGTACATTTTGGAAATGGCGATCTTCTCCTTCTGGCTCACAGGCGGCAGTTTCTCCACGACGATGTTGTCGATTTCGACTTGGACGGCCGAGAGGCTGAATCCCGCGCGGCCCGGATGGACGCTGGAACTGTCCACAAAGGCGAAACGGACGCATTTTCCGTCGATGAACGCGCGGGCGATGTTGCCGCGGATTTCAAGGCGGTGCGTCCGCGTGGCGGTGGCGGGCTTGCCGTCCCGCTTGAAGGTAGGCGCATAGACGCGCCAGTTGAAGTGCTTGTTCTCGTCGATAACGGCGTCGGCGATTTCCGTCGATCGGTTGTAGCGGACGGGCATGTGGGTGAAGACGGCCTTGTCATCCAGATGACGCAGGAAAATGCCCGCCCAGCGTGTCTCGTTGGCGGCCTGCAGGATCGTGACGTCCGCCTGGATGGCCATGTCCTGTCCGAAAGTCGCTTTCGGCAGAAGGAGCTGCGGCATTCCGCCTGTGATGGGATGGACGAGCTTCCCGTTTTCGATTTTCCACTGCTTGCTTTCAAACAGCGTGAAACCGTCCAGCGTGGCCGTCTTGTCGAAATTCTCCCGATAGACGACTTCGCCGTGCATGGGCGTGGTCATGTCGAGCGGTTGGGCGGAGAGGACGATGGCGAAGCCAAGAAAAAGTAGTGCGAATGATTTCATGGTTTGTTGACGTTATCGTGGTTTGACATCACATTATACAAAAGCAACGACGGCGTCTCGCCGTCGGGCAGGAGGTAGCAAGGGCGTCTCCGCCCTTGACAAGGCCGAGACGGCCTTGCTACCCCGTATATTACTTTATTATACTTTCTTTCTACTAAAATGAAATAGAAAAAGGAAAAAATCTCGAAAATGGAAGAGAACGCCGTGATAGCGCAAGTTGTGTTTTCGCTGTCGCTGGACCGTGATTTCGATTATCTGGTTCCGGCGGAGCTGCGCGGTCGCGTACGCGTGGGGAGCCGTGTTCGGGCGCCGTTCAACACAAGTGAAAAAAGCGGCTATGTCGTCGCCATCAAATCACAGTCCGACTACTGGCCGCTGAAGCCGCTGCTGGCGTTGGAAAGCGAGAAGGAGCAGATTCCGGAATCGCTGGTATGGCTTGCGGACTGGATGGCGGATTACTATTGCTGCCCGAAGGAGCACGCCGTCAGGACGTTGCTGCCGGCCGTCGTGCGCAGCGGCGAGATGAAGCACAAGCAGGCGTTGTTCGTCTCGTTGACGCTGAAGGCCGCGAATCCAGGCGATGAATTCGACAAATTGACGGACAAGCGAAAGGAGGTAATCCAGTATCTGCGGCGGGAGGGGGCCCGTCCGCTGTCGGAGCTGGTCAATCTGAATCTGGCCAGCGCGCAGATTATCTCCAAAATGTGCGAGGACGGGTGGCTGAGCAAGGAGCTGCGCGTCGTGGAACGCGATCCGTTTCTGGACGACGTCGTCCAGCCGGACGAACCCAAAAAATTGACGAAAGATCAACAAAAGGCTCTTGACGTCATCAACACATCGCAGGACGCGGCGGACAGTTCCGTGATTCTGCTGCACGGCGTGACGGCGTCCGGCAAGACGGAAGTCTATTTGCAGGCGATTTCGCGCTGTCTGGAGCATGGCAAGGAGGCCATCGTTTTGGTTCCGGAAATTTCACTGACGCCGCAGACGTGCGAACGGTTCCGCCGCCGTTTCGGCAACATGGTCAGCGTGCTGCACAGCGGCTTGAGCGACGGCGAGCGGTTCGATGAATGGACGCGCATCAACGAAGGCCGTTCGCGCATCGCCGTCGGGGCGCGCTCCGCCTTGTTCGCGCCGTTCCGCAATCTTGGCTTGATCGTTGTGGATGAAGAACATGAGAACAGCTACAAGCAGGACGAATCGCCGCGATACAATGCGCGGGACATGGCGGTCGTCCGCGGGAAACACGAAAACGCGACGATCGTGCTCGGCTCCGCGACGCCGTCGCTGGAATCGTATTACAACTGTGAGCAAGGCCGCTACAAATTGGTGGAGATGACGGAACGCGTCGACACGAAGCCATTGCCGTCCGTCGAATTGATCGACATGGGACAGGAGGCCGCCATGGCGGGCAAGGCGCAGATTTTCTCCAACCGCTTGAAGGAGTTGATCTTCGACCGTCTCCAGAAGGCGGAGCAGGTGATCCTGTTTCTGAACCGCCGCGGCTTCGCGACGCAGATGATGTGCTCCAAATGCGGCTATGTGGCGACGTGCGACAACTGCAGCGTGTCCTACGTCTATCACAAGCATGCGGGCACGCTGTCCTGCCACATGTGCGGCGCGGAGATTCCCGCGCCGACGGTCTGCCCGCAGTGCGGCGATCCGGAGATCCGCTATTCGGGCTTCGGGACGGAGAAGATCGAGACGATCACGCAGGCGTTGTTCCCGAAGGCGAAGATCGCGCGCATGGATTCGGACACGATGCGCACGAAAGATTGTTATAAAAAGGTATTGGAGGAATTCAGGGCGGGGCGCGTCAACATTCTGATCGGCACGCAGATGATCGCGAAAGGGCTTGATTTCCCGAATGTCACGCTGGTCGGCGTCGTCCAGGCGGACATCGGGCTGCATATTCCGGATTTCCGCAGCGGCGAACGCGTCTTCCAGCTGATCACGCAGGTGGCCGGCCGCGCGGGCCGCGGTGACACGCCCGGAAAAGTTGTCGTGCAAACCTATACGCCCGATCACTTTGCGTTGCGGACAGCCGTTCGGCAGGATTTCCATGCGTTCTACGAAGAGGAGGCGCCGAGCCGCAAGATGCTCGATTTTCCGCCATGTTCGCACATGGTGATGATCCATTTCCGCAGCCAGGAGGAGGCGTTGGCCGCCGCCGCCGCGGAGGCCTTCACGGAGGAGCTGAAACCGCTGCTGGAGGAGAAGACGCAGGTCATCGGCCCGATGCCCGCGCCGCTCTCGAAAGTGCAGAAATTCTTCCGCTACCAGCTGTTGCTGCGCGGCGGGAACATCCGCCGCCTGTCACGGCTGCTGCGGTCGATGATCGTCGTGCGCAAGCAGCCGAAGAACGTGGCCATCTACGCGGATGTCGATCCACGGAACTTGTTGTAAAAGAACCATGAAAGACAGAGAAGTTGACATGAGACATGAGACGTGAGACGTGAGACGACCAAAAGACATTAGACAACAAGACGCAAGATAAGGCAACATAAATTTTTTGTCTTTCTGTCTCATCGTCTTGCGTCTTCGCTCGTCTCTCGTCTCTCGTCTCTCGTCTCTCGTCAATTCACGTAATGGCAACGCCATAGTGTTTTGTTGATAATTGCAATGTAAACAAAATCTCGCCTTCAGGCGGGGAATAAGGAGGATCGCACATGATAAAAGGTATTCTGTTGATTGCATGTCTGTTTTTCAGCCTCCACGCCAACGCGCAGGAAAACGCCCATGACTGGAACAAACTGGCGGACGGCATGGTGGCCGCGCTCATCAAAAACTTCTGGGGCGCAAGCTTCAAGGAGACACCCAACCGATTCTATTTCAACAAGAAAAGCCATCAGGCGGACATGGCCACCAACGGTTACTGGCCGCAGGCCCACGCCATGGACGTCATCGTGGACGCCTATCTGCGGACGCATGATGACAAGTATCTTGCTCTGTTCGACCAGTGGTGGGAAGGTGCCCCGCGGTTCAATTTCTGCAAACGCAAGGAGGATCCGTGGTGGAACGTCTTTGTCGATGACATGGAATGGATTGTGCTCGCCCAGATACGCATGTACGAGGCGACGGGCAGGACGCTCTATCTGAACAAGGCGCGGCAGATGTACGCGGATTGGATATGGACGCAATGGAGCCCCGAACATGAAACGCCGTTCCATGGCGGCATCACGTGGAAGACGGACACGGGGCCTTCCAAAAACGCCTGCAGCAACGGCCCCGCCGCCATCATCGCCGCGCGTCTGGCGCAGTTCGCGGATGTCGACAAGGAGCATGACCGCAAGTCGCGGGAGGAATATCTGGCGGAGGCCGTCCGAATCATCAGCTGGATGCAGGCCCATCTGGTTGACGCTGAAAACGGGGCGGTTTTCGACAACATGAACAAGGAGGGCAAGATCAACCGTGCCGCATTTACCTATAACCAAGGGACTTATCTGGGAGCCTGCCATGAGCTGTTCCGCCTGACGGGCAATAAGCAGTATCTTCTGGATGCCTGCAAGACGGCCGATTACGTCATCCATCACAAATCGAACAACGGCGGCGCGTTGTCCGATTCCACCCGTGGCGACGGGGCCTTGTTCAACGGCATTTTCATCCGTTATTTTGTAAAACTCCTCCGCGAACCGGCCTTGGACGCGGAATTACGTCAGCGTTATGCGGATTATCTGACACGACTCGCGAGTATTTTGGCGGACGAAGGCCTCAACCGCGAGACGATGATCTACGGCGGCCGCTGGCATGAGCCGCAGCCCGCCGACACGCCTTCCGAACTAACCGCCCATCTCACCGGCTGCATGCTCATGGAGGCCGTCAGCCTCCTGAACCAAAAGTGAATAAAGGCGTTCTTTTCCATATATAATATGCCAAAACGCTTGACATTGTAGAAACAACTGTTAGATTTAGCCAATATTTTAATTATTGGGGGCAGATTGTTTGTAGAAACAGCGGCCCTCATCAACGACAAGGATACGACAACACGAGGTCAACATGAAACAACAGAGACGATTCACACTCATTGAACTTCTGGTCGTCATCGCGATCATCGCGATTCTGGCGGCCATGCTGCTGCCCGCGCTGGCGAAGGCCCGCCAGAAAGCGCAAAGCATCAGCTGCACGAACAATCTGAAACAGATCGGCACGCGTTTCGCCCTCTACATGAGCGACAACGGCGGCCGTCTTGTCCCGAACTTCTTCCAGGCGTCCCCCGGTTCCGCCACGGATATCACGACGGGCCTCCGCTGGTTCCACATCATCGCCGCGAGCGAAGCCGGCATCTCCCTGGACGTGAACAACCGAGCCTCCATTGAGAAGTCCATGGACAAGTCGTGGCACTGCCCCCTGCAGCAGAACACCTACGCCTTCAGCCGCAATCCCGGCCAGTGCAAGAACAACTACGTGGCGAACTGGTACAACAGCCGTTCGCAGTACAGCATCCCCCCCGCGCCGAACGGCATGAGCATCCCGCGAATCGTCACGTGGCTGCAGCACGGCCCCTCCGAACAGCTGATCATCATGGACGGCAACTATTCCTACGGTGAAGACGCCTCCTGGCAGGAACGCCGTAATTTCGCACCGTGCAACCGCTGCGGCCGCACGGCTAGCAATCTCAATTACTGGTACGGCGTCGGCACACATCATGATGCCAAGGCCAACGTCACATGGCTGGACGGCCACAGCTCCTCCATCGCCTGGTCCGCTTTTGGCGCGGATGCCAAGACCGAACAGTGCACCAGATGGTTCAATTTCAACGACGACGACAATTACGAATAGGCCGAACCGCCATCGTATCGCCCATGGAAACATTTCATAACAACATGAGGTTCAACATGAGAAAACATTTTCAGTTTACGTTGATCGAATTGCTGGTCGTCGTCGCCATCATCGCCATTCTGGCGGCCATGCTGCTTCCCGCGCTGACGAAGGCCCAGCAGAAGGCGCATGCCATCTCCTGCACGAACAATCTGAAGCAGATAGGAATGCGCTACATGATGTACGCAGGCGACTACAACAGCTATCTTGTTCCCACTTTTTTCAAGGCGCAGCCTGCAGGTGCCACCGGCATCAATTCCGGTCTCCGCTGGTTCCATATCCTGTCCTCCATAGACAGCGGCATCGAACTGGACGTGAACAACCGCGCCCAGCTCGAAAGGGCTCTCGGCCTGAACAACTTCTGCCCCGCGCAGGAATTCACCTACGCCTACACCTCCAACTTCGGACAGTGCATGAACAACTATGTCGTCAACTGGTACACGAACCGTACCCAGTGGAGCGACGTGCCGACGCCTAGCGGAACCTGCGAGCCGCGCAAATTGACCGACATGAAGGACAGCCCCAGCGAACAGCTGGTCGTCTGCGACGGCAACTACGGCTACGCGCAGGATGTCGCCGCCAAAGAGCGCCGTAGCTTCGCGCCTGGAACCGCCGCCGGCATCAATCTCGCCAAACAGAACTATTGGAACTGCGTCGGCACCCATCACAACCATTCCGCCAACATGCTGTGGCTGGACGGGCATGTGGACCAACAGAAATGGGAAGCCTTCGGTCCAAACGTCAATACGAAGAACGTCGTCCACTGGTTCAAGTGGAACGACAACGACAAGAATGAATAGGACGAAACGTTCATTGTAAATGGAAAACGCCGGATACCAATTGGTTCCGGCGTTTTTTAATGGGAGGGTCCCGCTCCTGCGGGATCTTTCCGTTTATCAGATTTTCTTGTTGTTGAGCAGTTGGTTGCGGACCCAGCCGTTGTTCAGCGGGTCGCCCGTCTCCAGCATCCATTCATGCAAACGTTTGCGCATGGCGGCGATGCGCTCCTGGCAGGCGGGATCCGTCGCGCGGTTGACAAGTTCGCCCGGATCCGTTTCCAGATCGTACAGTTCGTCCTCCGCCGTGCCGTTCCAGACGTATTTCCAACGGCGGTCGCGAACCATCCGCTGGCTGTAGAGGCCGAACTGGTTGCCGTGATACATGCAATGGACGTCTTCGCGGCCGTTGTGGCCTTCGCCCTTCAGCATCGGCAGAATGCTCTTCCCCTGGAACGTTTCGGGAACTTCCGCCCCCGCCATCTCGCAGAGCGAACGGGCCAGATCGATCGTGTGGACGACGAAATCGTCACAGCTCGTGCCCGCTTTCGCGACGCCCGGCCAGCGGACAATGAACGGCACACGCGTCACGTCTTCATACATGATGTAATGTTTGTCGATCATGCCATGGGCGCCGCACATGTCGCCATGATCGCAGGTATAGACGACGATGGTGTTGTCCGCTAACTTCAAATCGTCCAACGCTTTGAGGATGCGGCCGATCTGTGCGTCCAGCAGGGAGATTTCGCCGAGATAGCGGCCGACCAGCGGCGCCCACTGCTCCCACGTCCAGCCGTCGAGATTCCATGAACGGAGCTGCTGGGCCTGGATGTACGGCTTGTTTTTGAACGTGTCGCCGAAGCTCGGCCATGGCGGGATGTCCGACGGCTTGTACATGTCCGCGTAGGGCTGCGGGACGACGTTCGGCAGATGCGGCTCGGAGGGATCCCAGCGGATCAGAAACGGCGTGTCGCTGTTGGCTTGCTTCTTCAATGTTTCGATCGTTTGTGACGCGCCCCAATAGAGACGCGACTGCTCGGGCGTGATGGCTTCGTCGAAACCGAAAAACGGCATGCCGGACGGACGCGGCGGCAAGCCTTGCGCGGCGCGCCATTTACCGTAGTCGGATTCCGGAATGTAGTCGTGGAAGCCGTATTCCAGCGGTGATTTCGCCTTGCCGCCCAGCCATTTGCCGATGAAGCTCAGATGATAGCCCGCGTCGCGGATGGCCTGCGGGAACGACGGGATGTCCGCCGCGGGACGGCAGGCCTCCGTGTCCGCGTTCGCGATGGCCAGATGCTTGCACGACCACACGCCGTGCAGCAGGCTGTTGCGGGCGGGAACGCAAATTGGCGCGGACGTGAAGGCGTGCGTGAAATTCACGCCGCCTGCCGCCAGTTTGTCCAGATTCGGCGTCTGCAGGAACGGATGGCCGTTCACGCCGACGCAGTCACGGCGGTGCTGATCCGCCACGATCATGAGAATGTTCGGTTTCATGGGTTGTTTGTGCTGTTATTTGTTGTTTGGTGAAAAAGATTGTTTGTTTTGCTATCAGGCATTGGGATTCCCAAGGAAGCCCTGCGAGAAGAAGACAGGCTGGTAGCCTGCCTCGACCAGACAGCGTGTCGCCGTCTCAAGCCGTTTCAGGTGGTCGGGCAGGTAGTTGTCGTAATACGGGAAGGAGTATTGCTCATGGCTGGCGACGCCCAGAATCTCCGTGCCGCGCTCTTCGTTGCGTTGGATCGCGACGGCGTATTTCTTCGGTATCTCCGCCAATGGCACAAGGTTGCAGCAGACGGTGTTGTGGAAGAAACTGACGCCGAGCTGCGGGTCGTAATAGACGATGTTCTTGTCCATGAAGTCCTTCTCCTCCTGCATGCCGTAGTGCATGGCCATGCCCGCCAGTTCGTTGCCGCAATCGACGCCCGAAAGGCTACGCTTCTCAATGGTTTTCATGTTGCCGCCGCGCTGACGGTCCTCCAGGCTCGGTCCCCCCATTACGCGCAGGCGGAAGTTGTTGCTGTAGGCGGTCACGCCGCGGCGGATCGCCTCCTGCGCGACGGCCGGATGCACGTTCGCCCAGTGGATGACGACGGGGGCGATGAAGCATTCAGGCCCGGCAAAACGTTCTATCTCCTTCTGCACCATGTCCCAATGCTTGCCGAAGGTCGCCGCCGTCGCCTCCGCGTAGGGGCGGTCCGGAAATTCGCTATAGGCGTGGAAGGAGAATTTCAGCCAGTCGGAATTGTCCTGGAATTCGGACTTCCAGATGTCGGGCATGTCTTTCAGATAAAAATCATGATGATCATTGTGATAGAACGTGTTGAGCGTCACTTTGAAACCGTATTTGTCATGGATTTTCTTCAGCGCGGCCAGATAGAAATGGTCGAAGGCTTTCTTCGGACGCTGTTTGGCAAGATCCGTGTAGAAGAAACTGTGGTCGTCGATGAAGAAGTTGAAACGTTTGAACGACTTTTTGTCCCAAACAAGCGTCAGTTCCTGCGAATACGTCCCGTACGGCGTCACGACGGATGCCTTCACGACGTTGACGCGTTGCGTCAGTTCGACTTCCGCCGAAAAATGCCGCCCTTCCATGACGGCGGGTTGCTCGTTGACCGTCACGGGCCAGCCGCCTTCGCTGATGCCCTGCACTGTCACTTTCAACGATTTTTTGCCTTCCTTGCCGTGGTTGTGGTTCAGAATGGCGCCTTGACGATAATTCGTGATTTCGATCATGAGTTCTTTCCTTTGTTGTTGTTATTTAACTATTTAAGCTTATACTGCATAATAATGGCCGTGGCCGCTTTTGATTCAATCGTGAGCCCTCCCATGATTTCCGCTCCGCTCATTTCCCGTAAGGTTTCCTCCTGTTTGTCGCGGTTCCAAATTTGATATTTGCGTTCCGGAATCAAGCCGCGCGGCATGACGTGCACGCTGCCGTCTTCGCGGAAATAGGCGATGATCATGCCCTCTTCGGCCTTGCCGAACTGCATGGCCATCAGATTGCGGCTCTTGCCTGCGTAGGCTGTCAGCGGGTAATAGTCGTCTTGAAGATACTTGGCAAGCGACCGCCATTCTATCAACGCCTCCTCCAGCTTTGCGGCTCCTGCTTCGTCGCTTGCGCCCACACCGATGCTGTTGCCGATGTGGGAGCGCACGTCATACAACGACAGATTCGTGAATCCCGTCCCCCAGTAGGGAATCCAAGAGGCGCATCCAAATGTCTGGCATTGAGCACTTTCGATATCCGCCCAGAAATCGGAGCGCGTATGGAGGAAGGCGTAGCGCAACGTCTCCAGATCATAGCGCATGCCGCCGCTCGCGCAGGCGTCGATGAACATGTTCGGATGGCGTTTCAGCAGTTCGGAGAAGACGCGCAGATAGCCTTCCGTGTAATGGTTTTCCGTGATTCCCGTGCGCGGGCAGCCCAGCTGTTCCGCCTCCTTCGCGTCCCATGCCGCCCAATACGGCCCCGGAAACATGTTGAAATCCTGCCGATACTGATCGACGCCATGCTCCGTGATGACTTTGTCCAGCATGTCAACCACATAATCCACGGCGGACGGATCCGCATAATTCACGAGAAGCGTCGTTCCGACAGGCACTTGTGTGTCATCGACGGCCTTTCCGTCCGCTCCCAAGGCGATGACCTTTCCCGCCAAATCCTTCGCCGCCTTTGTTCCCGCTACAATTCGTTCAGGCTCAAGCCATAACGCAAATTGCAGGTTTTCTCCATGCGCGGCGTCGCTCAACGGTTTCAAGCCGTTCGGATAGTTTTCCTTCTTGACGAACCAATTGCCCGTGAATGGCCAGTCATGGCCTTCCGTGTCATACCAGCCGGCGTCTTTGTTGAATTTGTCCAACAGTTTCGTCACGCCGGTCTTTTTGTACAATTCGAATGCCGCCAGATCGCCTGCTTCAGTCGGGGCGTCCGGACAGATCAAAGCATTGGTCGGCGGAATGTCGATCCACTGGTAACGGCAGAGATTCTCCTTTATCAGCCAACGGCGGTATTCATTCTGCCCGTCGAGCCAATCGCCTTTGTAGGGCATCAAAACAACGCCCGGAAATCGCACGGATTCATGCGGTTGCAACACAAAATCCGTCTGATATTGTCCGCCTGTCATGCGAACGCCGTCCGCCTCCTTTGTGAAATCGACCTTCCAGTTGCCCTGCCAGTTCAGCACGGCGATGATGCCCGTCCCAACCGTGGCGTTTTCCAAATTGAAACATGGCATGTAGTCGCTTGTGCATTTGCCATTCGTGACGGCGTAGCTGGTGGTGCCATTCAGCCGTTGGCAGAGCGGCTCGAAATCCGTGAAGGAACACATGCTTCCACGCACGGCATGAAGCACATACGCTCCCGCCTGATGGCCGATGGTTTCATCGATGGCCTGTAGATTTTGGATGCGCGGCGATTGACCGTCCTGTTTATTGGTCAGGACAGCATCGTATTCAATGACGGAATACTCTCGATAACGAGTCAGCGTCACCTCCAGCCGCAGGGGAAATTCTTGGCAACTGTAGAACACGCAATCGATCCAACGCGTTTGATTCGCTGTCGCTTTATCCTGATGGTCATTGTGCAATGCGCCTTCACGGCCTGATTCCACCCACGTCAAATCATCGGAAGACTTGCCGTCAACCAGAAAATGCACAGGCAGGAATTTGGGATCACGAAGAAACTGATCATCCTTAATGTAGGGGGACCGTCTATAAATTAGAGATTGCAAAGGCGAAAGAGGACAAAGATACTTCAGGACGGCTAGTTGATTGTCATCCAGTTGATAGATCCAATCATTCACAGGATCCACTTTTCTGCATCCACTCAATACTGTCATCGCCAAAACCGCTGAAAGAAACGAACCGCGCATGTTCATGAATTTCATCTCCTGATCGTTGTCATTCAAACAGTTGCAATTGAAGCGGCTTGCCGTCTTCCGTTGAAGGCATCTGCACATGGGCGCTTAGTTCGGGCGTCGTTTTCACATCCGCCGCCAAGCGGTTGTAGTCCGTCAGCGTCAGTTCCTCCACGACGCCGTCGCGTTCAAAGCCGCGCCGCATCCGTGTGAACATGCGGTTGTCTGAACGATCCGTCAGATGCTCCAGATCGCCGACGACGACCATTTCGCGGCGGCTCCGCGTATGCGTCACGTTCACGCGGTTTGCGTCGTTCACGAAGCCGATGCCGTGTTCGCCGGAGCGGACATACGACACGATGACGACATCGCTTTCACCGCCTTGGAAGCTATCGACGGTTGAGATCCGGTCATGCGTAAATGCTTCCCATTCCGCTTCATCCATATCATCCGGCCGATTCAGCCGCATCATGACGCGGATCAGTTTCGCCTGCCGCCTGTACGGTGTGATCAGGCAGACTTCCTCTTTTGGATATTGCTTGATGAACGACAGCATGAGCGACGTGCAGACCACCGCCTCCGCGTAGTTTTCATAGCCCGGCTGGAAGCCTTCCAGCCGCAACTGCTCATGCCGCAGCCAGTCCGGAAGGCCGGACGTGTTCATGAATTTCAACGTCTGCGGGGGGTATTTCGCTTCGCGCTCCTTGTAGGAAAGCTTGTAGTATTCCGCCGCGCCGTTCGTCATAACCTGCGCATCATAAAACAGTTGAGACGAGAAGTGCATGAGCCGCGGATTCTGGCAGCGGTAGCATGTCTTCAGCATGATGACAGGGAACTTGCGGCAGTCCTGCAGCCAGCCCATGAAGCCGCCGCCGATGAAATACCGCTGGAACTGCGTCAACGCATGTTCTTCCTCCAATTGCTCCCAGACGACATCCGAAAGCGGGAAGGGCGGTAGCTGCTTCGGATCGCCGAAGAAGAAAGCCCTTTTCGCAAGACACACGCAGGAAAGGACTTCCGTGCTTCCTGACATGCCCGCTTCATCGAACACGATGACGTCGAACAGCCCTTCGTCCGCGATGCGAGACGCCAAAATCGGCGACCGCAAAATGCCGATGTGCGTTCCCGCGTGGATTTCGCATTGCATCTTTTTCGTCTTCAAGACAAAACGGCTGAAAAGGTTCGCGTCGCCGCACCAGCATTGTTCCGCCACATCGCTGCGCATGGACTCCTTTGAGGCGGAATGGCGCAACAGCGGCAGATCGAACAAGCGGCGGCAGATGTTGTCCACGGCCGTGTTGGACGGCGCCGTCACGAGAATCCGCAGATGCTTTTTGGCCAGTTCGCGGACGACTTGCTCCAAAACGGACGTCTTGCCCGTTCCGGGCGGCCCCTGCACAAGAACAACCGCGTTCCGCATGTCCAGACAGGCCCGTACGGCGCGGGCCTGCTGGCTGTCAAGCATCGGAAAATCCGCCGTGGTTTCCTCCGCGGGATAGAAATACGGCAGCGGCATGATGCCCAGCATGCCGCGCAGGGCCAGCTGGCCGGTCATCGCGCGGTCCTGCGTCGTGTCGCGCATCATGTTCACGACGCGTGTCACATAGCCCTGCGGGCTCTTGCGCGGCTTGCCGCGAAGTTCGCCGTCGACTTGATACTCGTTTTCACTCCATCCAATCGTCCCGATGAACGTCGATTCGTCCAAAACATCAACCGTGAAATAACCGATCGTCGCCTTCGGCATGCCCGCCGGATACAGCTCCAGACGGCTGCCTTCGCGCAAAGGAATGGACAAATCCGTCGGCAACGGAAGCTGCACGACCTCCATGCCGTCATGGCATGGGACGATGACCTTCGCGCCTTCAAAGGACAGCTCGAACGTCTCTTCGCAATGCAGCTGGCGGTTCTCCGTCTCGCACAGAAGATCCAGATCGCGCTTCACCTCCCAGTCGCCGCGGACAGGAAGGACGCCTTCCAGCGCCCCCTCCGGATTGACGGCCGCCGCAACGCTGCTCGGAGGATCATTGTCAAAGGTGAACGCCAACTGCGCATCCCGTTCGTCTTCAGCCATTTCCGACAAGACTTTCGCCATCAGCTCTTTATACAGGCCTGTCCGCCGAATTAGTTTTTTCGCCGTCTTGCTCGGCTGTGTTTCCTGCAATTCTATCAGCGCCTTTTTGATGTATTCCTTCTTGACGGTTTTCAAGTCTATCTGCGGATAGTCGCGTTTGATGATTTTCGCAACGGCGGACATAACCTCCACCTTTTCGCCTTCGGATTCCTCCGGCATTGCCGCGTCGATTTCAATGGATTCGCCGAAGACGATGGTGTCGTCTTTGAAGCCTAGCCGATGGATGACGCTTTTTTCCGCCGTCTCGACAAGCAGCGACGGGCATTGCCCTTCGGCATCCCATGACAGGCATGCCACACGTTTGGCATCCTTGTCCTTTTCCGGTTGAATCAGCACCGTCTCGCCGATGCGCAGGCCTTCCTTCGGCACGATGAACGGCAACGGATTGCAGGCTTCCTCCCACATGCGGAAGAATTTCTCCCCTGTGGCCGTGGCGGCGCCATGTCCGAGCCGTCGGAACAACTCGGCAAAATACTGTTCTAGTTTTTCTATCTCGCCAGCGCTGTTGAACATAATGGGCCTCTGCGCATGCCATGGTTGTTTTGATTAAATATACTCCTTTTCCGCAAGTTATCCACAACAAACAGGAAGAAGTTGATGGTCTTCATGTAAAAGGGCGGTTTTCAAAATAAGCATGAAAAGCATTGAATGAGTGCTATATAACGAATGAAATCAGTTATTCATGCTTATAAACATTGCATTTTGCTATGACAATGCTATATTTGCTTTAGATTGATAAAAAATCCAAACGTATTCGCATTGAAAAACAGGCATAACTTTCAGCTAACCCAGATATGATGCCATATAGGAGAGACCATGGCAGACAAAAATCTACAAATACGTAACAGTACAGTGGACTTTCTAATATTCACACGCGATGCCAAGGAAGAAGGCATTGAAGTCCGTGTCCAAGATGGAGATGTCTGGTTGACACAGATGGCTGTTTCCAAATTGTTCGATGTCGATAGAAGCATAGTTACTAAGCATTTACAAAACATTTTCACAGAAGGCGAACTGGCCGAGGAGGCAACTTGTGCAAATTTTGCACAAGTTGCCGATTATGAGTCATGGCTTTTGGGAAAATGCCGTTATTCTGGAAGTTTAACCTCCCTGTAAAAGTAATATGTTGATCCAGAAAGTCGACAAGGGCACGGATTTGGCGAACATGCTTCTGGCATACGTGGAAAAATGTTCATGGAATGATGCCAAAGAGCATATCGCCGAAATAATCAGAGTCTGGAAATTTGCTGATTGGGAGACCATGTTCGCGGCGATCCATGACGGGAAAATCGTCGGCATGGCTTCTGCAATGAAGACGGACTATTATCCGTTGCCGGATATCCATCCATGGGTGTCCTGCATTTTTGTTTCCGAAGAATACCGTGGACGGAAAATCAGCGGGGAGCTGATCGCCTATGCGAACCAGTATCTGAAAAAGCATGGATTCAGCAGGAGCTATATCCCGTCAGAATTTTTCGGACTATACGAACGTTATGGCTACTCCTACCTTCGGGATATCGTCAATTACGGTGGCGGGACCGATCACTTGTTTGTCAAGGAACTGGAATCGGATGATTGATTCGTCGAAAGATTTCTCATTTCCACACAATGGTAAAAAATCCTAAAAATCTCCGCCGTCCAGTTGCCTCTTTTGTTTTACCATTATATTAAAGAAAACAGCTTCCAGACTTCCTTTTGAACCTTCCGGAAAACACCATGCCCACACCATTCGTCCATCTCCATACCCATAGCGATTTCAGCCTGCTGGACGGCACTGCAAAAATCGAAGCCATGCTCCAGAAATGCAAAGACTTCGAAATGCCTGCCCTGGCCATTACGGATCATGGCAACATGAGCGGTTGCTACGAACTCTCCACGATCGCGCCAAACTACGAAATCAATCCCATCATGGGCTGCGAATTCTATGTCGCGCCAGGCAATTACCTCCAAAAAGACGCCAACCAGCGCCACCATCAGGGCTTCCATCTCGTCTGCCTCGCGGAAACCTACAAAGGCTATCAGAACATGTGCCATCTGAATGAAGAGGCCTGGATTCGAGGCTATTACTACCATCCGCGAATCGACAAGGAGCTCCTCCGCAAGTATCATGAAGATGTCATCTGCCTTTCGGCATGTATTTCCGGCGAAATCCCGCGGAAGTTTCTCGACGGCGACGAAAAAGGCGCAATTCTCGCCATAGAGGAATACGCCTCCATCTTCGGCGACAACAATTTCTTCCTTGAAATCCAGAACCACGGCATCAAGGAGGAGGCTGAAACCGCTAAATTCCTTGTGGAGATCGCGAAGAAGAAAGGCATCCCGCTGGTTGTCACAAATGACTCGCATTACCTGCTTAAGGAACACAAGGAGGCCCATGAGCTGTTCCTCTGCATCGGCACGCAGAAGACCATGAAGGACCCCAACCGCATGCGTTTCGACGGCGACGGATATTGGTTCAAAGATTCTGACGAAATGGCCGCGCTCTTCCCCGAACTGCCGGAGGCCATGTCCAACACCGTCGATATCGCCAAACGCTGCAACGTCCATCTGCCGACCGTCGACGACAAGCCGCCGGCCAACCATTATCCGGAATATCCCGTTCCCGAAGGCACCGATCGCGAGCAGTATCTTCGTGAAATCTGCGAACAAGGCATTCCCGGACGGTACGGCTTCGATCCGAAGGCGAAGGAGTTCACTCCCGAGCAGCAGGTCGTCATCGACCGTATGAACTATGAAATCGGCATTATTAAGAAGACGAAATTCATCAGCTACTTCCTGGTCGTGTGGGACTTTTTGAACTACGGCCACAGGGTCGGCGTCCCGCTCGGGCCGGGCCGTGGTTCGGGCGCAGGCTCCATCGTCGCTTATCTGATGCACATCACGGACATCGATCCGATTCGTTATGGCCTTCTTTTTGAACGTTTTCTGAATCCTGAACGCGTCAGTCCGCCGGACTTCGACATCGACCTTTGCGAACGCCGCCGTCACGTCGTCATCGAATACGTCCGCGAAAAGTACGGTGCACCGAACGTCGTGCAGATCGGCACGTTCGGAACGCTGAAGGCGAAAGCCGTCATCAAAGACGTCGCCCGCGCCCTCGGCATGACCTTCGAGCAGGGCAACCGCCTTTGCAAACTTGTTCCGGCAGATCCGAAAATGACGCTCGCGAAAGCCTACGACGGCAGTGACGAAATCAAGCAGCTTGTCGATAATGATCCTGAATACAAGGAGTTGTGGAAGTTCGCAAAGGTTCTGGAAGGCCTGAACCGCAACATGTCCATCCATGCGGCCGGCGTCATCATCTGCGACATGCCCGTCGCGGAGGTCGCCCCCATCTCCAAAGGCGCCAGCGACGAACCGACGACGCAGTTCTCCGCCATCCCCTGCGAGCATCTTGGCCTGCTGAAAATGGACTTCCTCGGCCTCCGTACGCTTACCATCATCCAAGACACGCTCGACCTTATCGAAAAGTCACGCGGCATCAAAATCAAATCATCCGATATTCCAATCGATGATGCCAAGACGTTCCAATTGCTCAACAAAGGCGACACGATCGCCGTCTTCCAGCTTGAATCGACAGGCATGCAGCAATTGTGCCGCCAGTTCGGCGTTGAAAAGATCGAACACATCATCGCGTTGATCGCCCTCTATCGCCCGGGCCCGATGCAGTTCATGCAGAATTTCATCGACCGCAAGGCCGGCCGTGAATCGTGCGACTATGACGTGCCAGTCATGGAAAATCTTCTTTCCGAGACATTTGGCATCATGCTTTATCAGGAGCAGATCATGCAGGTGGCGCAGGCCGTCGCTGGCTTCACGCTTGGTTCAGCGGACATCCTCCGCCGTGCCATCGGCAAGAAGAAACTCAAGCTCATGGAATCCATGTACGCCCAGTTCATCGAAGGCGGTCAGAAGAACGGTTATGAGAAGGAGAAACTGGATAAGATCTGGGAGAAGATCAAGATCTTCGCGGGATACGGCTTCAACAAGTCGCATTCCGCCGCGTATGGCTTCATGTCGTATCGAACTGCTTACCTGAAAGCACATTACGCGCCCGAATTCCTCGCGGCCAACATGACATCCGAACTCGGCAACTCCGAACGGACGGCCTTCCTCCTGAAGGAATGCCGCAAGCAGGGCATCAAAATCCTGCCGCCGGACGTAAATGTCTGCGATGTCGGTTTCTCTGTCGCCAACGAGCAGATCTTCTTCGGTCTTGCCGCCATCAAGGGAATCGGCCAGTCGGCCGTCAGCGGCATCATCAGCGCACGCGAAAAGGGCGGTCCGTTCAAAGACATCAATGACTTCTGCGAACGCGTCGAAGGCAACGGCAAACGCCTCATGGAGAATCTCATCAAGGCGGGCGCCATGGACTGCTTCGGCCTCAAGCGGTCGCAACTGCTCGCCATGTCGGATGAAGCGCTCGCCGCCGCGCAACGCTCCCAGAAGGACCGCAAGTCCGGGCAGGGCTCGCTCTTCGACCTCCTTGCTCCGGAAGACCAGTCCTTCGCGAAGGTCGTCGCGCCGAACATCCCCGAATGGCCTATCAAGGAGAAGCTTGACTATGAGAAGGAGCTGCTCGGATTCTACGTCAGCGGCCATCCCATCGCGGAGTTCCAGGAGCAGGTCGATACGTTCCAGTCGGACGATTTGAGCGAGCTCAACGGCCTGCCGCAGAACACAACCGTTCGCGTCGGCGGCTTCCTCAGCCACGTCGTCCAGAAGTTCACAAAAAACGACAACAAGCCGTGGGTGATTCTGACGTTGGAGACGCGCGAAATCACGATGGAATGCCTCGTCTTCAACGAAGCCTACCAGAAGACGTTGCAGGAATTTCCGGACGTCTTCACGCCCAACACGGTCGTGCTCGTCGAAGGGGAGGTCTCCCGCCGTGACGAAGACGAGCCGCTGAAGCTTATCGGACAGCGTGTCATTCCGATCTCCGCCGCGCCGGACATGTTCACGTCGTCGCTCCACCTCCGTCTTCACGAGAAGGATATGACGGCGGAGAAACTTGCTGAAATCAAACAACTTGTGAAGGAGAATCCGGGCGAGACGCCGCTCGTCTTCTGCATGATCTGCAATTCGGGCGACGTCGTCTTCTCCGGCAGCGACGACCTCCATATCAACAACACCGCCGTCTTCCGCGACGCGGCCGCACGGCTTCTCTCCGCCGACGGCATCCATTTCAAATCCGACCACAAGCGCCCCGAATCCAGCCGCAAACGCCGCTGGGTCCCAAGGGATTGACCATTTAGAAAATTT
This sequence comes from uncultured bacterium, assembly GCA_902776645.1. GTDB lineage: Bacteria > Verrucomicrobiota > Lentisphaeria > Oligosphaerales > Oligosphaeraceae > UBA1407. The sequence goes on from CACYQT010000001.1 coordinate 104,028, forward strand.
AACTTCCACATAAAAACAGAACAACAGAGCAACTATGAAAACTTACCGAGTCGGCCTCATCGGCTGTGGATTCATCGGCAAAGTCCACGCTTACGGACATTTGAACATCCCGCTTTTCTTCGATCTGCCGGGCTACAAATCAAAGATCACAATGGTCTGCGCCGCCCATCCGGAAAGCGCCCGCAAGAATGCGGACAAAATCGGCGACGGCATCCAGACCACCACCGATTTCCGTGACATCACGGAAAATCCGGACATCGACATCGTCGATATCTGCACTCCCAACGACCAGCATTGCCCGGCCATCCTCTCCGCCATCGCCAACGGGAAGCACATCTACTGCGACAAGCCGCTGACCGCCACGCTGGAGGAGGCCGAGCAGATCGCAGCCGCCCTGAAAAACTACCATGGCACCGCCCAGATGACGCTGCAGAACCGTTTCCTGCCCGCGCCTTTACGCGCCAAGCAGCTCATTGAAGAAGGCGCCATCGGCGACGTTCTCGAATTCCGTACGGCGTATCTCCACGCGGGCAGCGCGGACCCGAAGGCGCCGTTGAAATGGAAGCTCTCCGGCAAGGCCGGCGGCGGCGTCATCGCCGATCTCGGCAGCCATATATTGGATTTGACGGAACATCTCATCGGACCGTTTGACAGTCTGCTCGCGACGACGCACATCGCCTATCCCATGCGTCCTTCAGCGGACGATCCCACGAAGATGGTTCCCGTTGACGCGGAGGACAATATGAATGTGATCGTCCGCCTGCCCAACGGCGCTTCGGGCACGGTCACGGCTTCCAAGATCGCGACAGGCGCGGAAGATGAAATCCGCGTCGAAATCCATGGTTCCAAAGGCGCTCTCCGCTTCAACGGCATGAAGCCGCATGGCCTGCAGTTCTACGATTGCTCCGCGCAAGGCTCGCCCATCGGCGGCCGCCGCGGATGGACGACCATCGACACAGGGCAGCGCTTCCCCGCGCCCGCCAACTTCCCCGGCCCGAAATTCGCCATCGGCTGGCTGCGCGGCCACATGCAGTGCCTTTACAACTTCCTGGACGCCGTCCACAACGGACAGCCCGGAAATCCGGGCCTCATGCGCGGCGTGGAAGTCCAGCGGATGCTGGAAAAAGTGCGGCAATCCGCTAGAGACAATGCTTGGGTGAAATTATAACGCCTAGAATTCTAGATCTTCTATAGCTTCTAGAGCTTCTAGAGCTTCTAGAACTTCTAGAACTTCTAGAACCGCTAGAGCTTCTAGAAACAAAAAACAGCCCGCAGGCCATGAAGGCTTGCGGGCTGTTTTGTGCGATCTTACCATTAAGGATTAACGAGCGTAGTACTCGATAACCTTCGTGATTTCAATATTCGTCGGGATTTCTTCGACCAGCGGCTCATGGAGGACCGTGACCTTGATCTCGTCTTTGTTGATTTCAAGATACGGCGGCAGGACGGCGTCGTTCAGCTTCGCGATTTCCGCGATCTTCGGGGAGCGTTCCGCGTTGATGGAGACGACCTGGCCAGCCTTCAGGCGGTAGCTGGCGCGGTCGACAATCTTGCCGTCAACCAAGATGTGGCGATGCGACACGATCTGGCGGGCGGCGAAAATCGTGCTGGCGAGGCCGGAACGATAGACGACGGACATCAGACGCATTTCCAGATTGCGGAGGAGCTTGTCACCCGTGATGCCTTCGCCGCGCTTCGAGTTCTCATAGATGAAGCGGAGCTGATGCTCGGTCAGGTTGTAGAACGTCCTCAACTTCTGCTTTTCGAGAAGCAGTTCGCCGTAGGTGGAGAGCTTGCCGCGGCGTTTGGTCGGGCCATGCTGACCGGCAGGATAGTTACGCGCCTTTCCGGCGGTTCCGCTGCCCTGTCCACCGTCACCGGCGGTTCCCGTGTTGGCCGGGCAGTTCGCCATGCCCCACAGGCAGTAGCCAACTCGACGGCACAATGTGTGCTTCGGACCTTTCACACTCACTTTCTTCTTTTCGTCAGCCATGGTCTTTTCCTTTTATGTCTGTTCTTGTCCCGCGATGTCAACTGGCGCCGCCTTTTGTCGTCCCCGCCCCATCGTGGAGCCTGGGTTTCCGGCCAAACGGATGACCGGAGGCGACTAATCGCATGGAAAAAGTCATTTAATTTAATACATGAATAGTTTTTAGCAAATTTTCAAGTATATTTTATGCCGTAACCAACCCATTCTATGCCTTATTGCGCCCTCAACAGGAACACGACATCATGCCAGAATCGTTCATTTTCAACGCCAAGCCTTGGGAAACGCCGGAAATCTGCTGTCTGGACAGGCTTCCCGCCCATGCGACTTTCCATCCGTATCCCACGCCCGAACTCGCCCGCGCGCGCAACCCGCAGGACTCCCCGTGGGTCGTCTCGCTGGACGGCGACTGGAAATTCAAGCTCGTCGATAATCCGGAAGCGATCGAATGCGAGTCGTTCATGAAACCGTCCGTCAAAACAGACGGATGGGACGACATCACCGTGCCCGGCAACTGGACGACGCAGTGCTTCGACAAGCCGTGGTACACGAACGTCGTCATGCCGTTCCCGAACTACCCGCCGAATGTTCCAAACGACAATCCGACAGGGCTTTACCGCACGTCGTTCACGCTTCCGAAGGACTGGCAAGGCCGCCGCGTCGTCATCCATTTCGGCGGTGTCGAGAGCTGCTATTTCGTCTATCTGAACGGCAGTCAGGTCGGTTTCGCGAAGGATTCCCGCACACCGTCCGAATTCGATCTGACGCCGTTCGTGAAGACAGGCTCCAACACGTTGGCCGTCAAGGTGATCCGTTGGAGCGACGCGTCGTTCATCGAAGACCAGGACCATTGGTGGATGGCGGGCATCCATCGCAGCGTCTATCTCTACACGACGGAAAGCGTCCATATCGCGGACGTTTTCGCCCGCGGCGCGGCGGACGGCAAACTGCGTCTTGAGCTCCGCGCGTCATTCGGCGGCGCGCAGCCCGTGGAAGGCTGGCGTTTCGCCACGGCCGTCTTCGGGCCGGATGGTGCGGAAGTTCCTGAAGGCGTGATGGATGCGGCGATTCCGCCATCGCTCGGAGCAGGTGCGGGCAATCGCGGCAACCGTGTCGAAAAGACGTTGCAGTTCAACGATGTGGCGCTTTGGTCGGACGAAACGCCGAACCTCTACACGCTTGTCGTTTCACTGCTCAATCCGGAAGGCGCCGTCGTCGAATGCACATCCGTCCGCTTTGGTTTCCGGACGGTGGAAATCAAAGAACGCCAGCTGCTTGTGAACGGCAAGCCTGTTCTCATCAAAGGCGTCAACCGCCATGATTTCCATGAACGCTACGGCAAGACCGTCCCGCACGAGACGATGATGCAGGACATCAAGCTTCTCAAGCAGTTCAATTTCAACGCCGTCCGCACGTCGCACTATCCAAACGACCCGTATTGGTATGACCTCTGCGACGAATACGGCATATACCTTATAGATGAAACGAATCTGGAGGCCCACCACTACTACGGAAATCTTTGCGACGACCCACGTTGGACGAACGCCTTCCTCTACCGCGCCATGAACATGGTCCAGCGGGACAAGAACCATCCGTCCGTCATCTTCTGGTCACTCGGCAACGAGACAGGCTATGGTTTCAATCAGGACGCCATGGCCGGATGGATCCGCGGCGTCGACGATTCGCGACTCCTCCACTGCGAAGGCGTCCTGACGAAATTCCACCAAGGCTATCAGGGCTGGCCGGACGGCATCGGCGCCCGCGCCACGGATGTCATCGCCCCCATGTATCCGGATATCAACCACTTGAAGGAATGGTCGAAGAATTCAAAGGACAACCGCCCGCTCATCTGCTGCGAATACTCCCACGCCATGGGCAATTCCAACGGCAATCTGAAGGAATACTGGGAGGCCTTTGAAAACCTGCCCGGCCTGCAGGGCGGATTCATTTGGGACTGGGTCGATCAGGGCCTGCTCAATCTCGACGACATGAACCGCGAATACTGGTCATACGGCGGCGACTATGGCGACGAGCCCAACGACAAGAACTTCTGCATCAACGGCATGATCTGGCCGGACCGCACGCCGCATCCGTCCATGTACGAATTCAAGAAGCTCGTCCAGCCGCTCGCCGTCGAGGCGCGGAACCTCAACAAAGGCTCCTTCGTCATCCGCAACAAGCGCTGGTTCACGACGTTGGACGATCTGCAATGCCATTGGACGCTCACGACCGGCCAGCGGACGCTGCAGGAAGGCGACATCGACATCGCGGGCATCCCGCCGCGCGAAAGCCGCGAGATCGTCCTTTCGGATCTGCAGATTCCGGAGCTCCTGCCGGGCGAAGAGTCCTTCGTCAATTTCACGTTCACGCGAAAGGACGCCAACGACTGGGCGGAGGCCGGCCATGAAGTCGCATGGGAGCAGTTCGCAATGCCGTTCTCCGCGCCGCCGGACCTCCCCGCCGCGCCGTTCGGCAAGCTCCAGCTGAAGAAATCCGCCTCGCCGATCGAAATCAGCGGCCGCCATTTCAAGCTGACCATCGACCGTTCGACGGCCCGCATCAAGACGTTCTCCTGGCAGGACAAGGCGCTCATCATCGACGGGCCGCGGCTCAACCTGTGGCGCGGGCCGACGGACAACGACGGCGTCAAGGCCTGGTCCGGGCAAAACTGGAAACCGCTGGGCAAATGGATCAAGGCGGGGCTGGACAAGCTGTCGCTCCAGACGGCCTCCTGCGATGTCGAGACCATCGACGGCGGCGCGGTCGTCGCCGATCTATGCAACATATGGATCGGCGCGGACGCGGAGGCGCCGATCTGCCATCAGCATCGCTATCTCATTCTGCCGGACGGAGAAATACTGGTCGAAAATCTCATCACGATTGATCCGAAACTGCCGGATCTGCCGCGCGTCGGCGTCACGATGACGTTGGCGCCCGCGCTGGAGAATCTGGCGTGGTTCGGCCGTGGCCCGCATGAATCCTACTGCGACCGCAAGGCTGGCGCGCGCGTAGGCGTCTGGCAGGGGACCGTGACGGAACAATACGTGCCGTATGTCGTCCCGCAGGAACATGGCAACAAAACGGATGTCAGATGGATGGCGCTGGAGGCGGGCCCGTCGGACGCGGGGCTGCTCTTCCAGGCCGAAAACCGCCTGTTGGAATGCTCCGCGAGCCATTTCACGGCGGACGACCTTTTCAAAGCCACCCACATCAACGAACTCGATCCGCGGAGCGAAGTGTTCGTCAATCTCGACTACGGCCAACGCGGCCTCGGCGGCGCCAGCTGCGGGCCGGACACGCTGCCGCAGTACCGCCTCGAACCGGGCGTCTACAGTTTCTCATACCGAATCAGGCCATACATCGCCGAATAAAAACCTCCCATGAAGAGCAAGTTCTTCATCTACATCCTGCCGTTGATTCTCGGAGTCGTCGCGACGATTCTGATGCTCAACGCGCCGCAGCCGCAGAAGGGCGTCCCGAAGAAACCGGTCGCGTCCGCCCCGTCTGCGTCTGTTCCGCCTGTCATACCGGAAGTCGCTGAAAACAAAGAGGAAGCGACGAAGGAAGAGGCGGCGGAAGACGAAAAGACGGAGGAGGCGGAACAGACGGAGGAAACGGAGGAGACGGAAGACGAAGAGACGGAGGAGGCGGAGGAGACCGACAAGTTGCGCGAAGCGTTTGTCTCCCATGCGAAGACCATCAGCCAGAACGAGTTGTGGCTGGAATTCATCGCAAGGGACGACGCGTTGCTCCGTTGCGTCAAGGCCGTCGACTCCATCGCGGCGGGGGACATTCCGATCGAGCCGTTGGATTTTCTGAAGCCGAAGACGCCTTTCTCCGCCTCCCTGAACGCCGTGGGGCTGCTCGTCGTCACGGTGGAGGCCATCGCGCGCTACAAGACCGCCATGGACGCCCTGCGGTCCATCGACATGCAGGCCGCGACGGCCCTCTACAACGAGATCGAACCCGTCTTGGATGAACTCTTCCATGAGCTCGGCTATCCGGAGACGAAGACGTTTCGCGGACGGCTGACGGAGGCCTGCACGGTCATTCTGGAGACGCCTGTCATGAAAGGCGAAGGCGGGCTCGTCCATGTCGCCGCCAATTTGTACAAGTATTCGAACCCGCAGCTGGAGAGCCTTCTGCCCGTCCAGAAGCTTCTTATGAGGCTTGGCGAGACGAACCGCGAGGAGATCCGCCGCCGCGTCCTGGATTTCTCCGCGCAGCTGAAGCTCTACGCGGAATGATCATCAAAAAACAGGAGGGTCCCGCTCCGGCGGGAACGAAATGACGATATCCGCAAAAAAAACGACAATCTATTCGCCATTGCGAATAATCCTTTTTTTCACTATTGACAATTTAAAACAATAGCGCTATATTTATAGAAAAAACTGAGTTTTTTAGTCAATAAAAAATCAATCTCGAACGTTGGCGTCCCAGCCGACAGAAGTAACATCAGACAGAAATAGGTGCAGAAGCATGTCATTCCTTGATTCTCTCAAAGCCTTGTTTGGCGGCAGCAAGAAACCTGCGGCCCCCGCTCCCACGACCGCTCCAGCAGCAAACCAGCCACAGGGACAACAGCCCCCCACCAACAATTCCACCGTTTCGCGTCCGACGAACCGTCAGGTTTTCGAAGGCCGTCGCGTGGAAACGCCGGAATGGGCGCAAGGTCTTTCCGCTTCCGAACTGATCGGCGTGCTGAAGCAGAACAACAAGTGCAAATTCGTCCCGCTGTTCGAAATGAAGACCATCATGACGACGAAGGTCGGCCCGGATGGCAATCTTGTTCCCGAATACAACGGCGTGGCCGGCAGCTGCGGCGCCGTCAAGGCCGTCGGCATGAAGGTCGCCCAGCAGAACGGCATGCAGAGCGCCTATCGTTATTTTGACTTGAACAACGCCTATCGTTGTTGCTGCGACAATCCGAAGAAGTGCCCGTTCTATCTGAACGCCGTCGGCGAAAACGAAACCGTCAACGCCCGCCGCCACTAATCGGCCGCCGCGGCATCGCATTCATCAAAAAAGCCTCCCCTTTGCGCAAGGGGAGGCTTTTTTATTTGCATATCAAGCATTTAGATGGCTAGGAGACTAGAATTCCAGAACCCTAGGGAAAGACTGATAACTGCTAACGCCATCAGCCTAAGCGGTAGTCACGCCTGAAAATGGTTCTTCCAGGCGAATGTGGAGGCGGGGCGATGCTCCGCATGGAGATGGGCGGGCTTGGCGTCCGCCGCAGGATAGCCCAGCGGAACCAACGCGACGGGAACATAATCCTTGGGAAGATTCAACTCTTTCTGCAACGCCTTGTGGTCGAAACTGCCTACCCAGCAGGTGCCAAGGCCCTGTTCGGCGGCTTCCAATTGGATGTGGTCGACGACGATGGCGCAGTCGATGGGGCCGATGGGCTCGCCTTCGTGGTTGTACCAGCAGGCTTTGGAATCATAGCAGACGACGAGCGTCACGGGGGCGCCGAACTGGTAGGATGTGCAGCGGCGGATTTTGTCGAGAATGGCGGGATCGTCGACGATCAGAATGCGCTGCGGCTGATTGTTGCAGCCAGTCGGGGCGAGGGAGGCGGCGGCCATGATGGCGTCGATTTTCTCCGGTTCGACGGGTTTGTCGCTGTATTTGCGCAGGGAGTAGCGTGCTTTGGCAAGTTGCAGAAAGTCCATGTGTGTCTCCTCTTGTTAAATTAGTCTATGGCAATGGGTTGAGAATGAAATCATCGATCGGTTTGCCGTCCGCCCAAGGCATTTCGCCACCGAGCAGCTTGGCGTAGGTGGGGGCCTGGTCGACCGTGTCGCCGCGTTCGATGACGACGCCCTGCTTGATGTCGGGGCCGACGGCGAGGAAGACAGGCTGCGGGCCTTTCGTCGGATAATAGCCATGCGTGGCGTATCCGAAACGGTAGTCCGAGAAGTCCAACGTCTTGATGAGAGGGCGTTTCCAGTTTTCGGAGAAAGACGTATAGCCGTCGGTTTCGATGACGAACGAGAAATCGCCGGCCAGATGGTCGCGCTCTTTGACTTCCTCCGCCGTGAAGACGTCGCCGACGCCATAGACGCCTTCGCTCTTCAGGAAGTTGAGAAGATCGTATGTTTTTTTCCAAGTCTCTTTGTCATCGGGATTTCTAAGTTTGATCTGCGCGGACATGCCCGTGGAGTGGCAATAGGCCTGCCAGTCCTTCAGGGAGCCGTCGTCGTTGACGGTGATGAGGCCGTGGTCGGCAAGAAGGACGTTGATGTTGACGGAGCGGACGATGTCCATCTGGCCATGGTCGGACGTCAGGAAGAAGTTCGTGTCTTGGAACGTTCCCGCATCGATGGTAGCCTGGACGACGTCGAAGAACCATTTGGCGTTGAGGTTGACGCCCGTTGTCACCAAGTCACTGAACATACCGGACTTGTGGCGGTAATGATCCACGCAGCCAGTATGCATGGCGAAGAAGTCGGGCTTGTATTTTCCGATTATTTCGCATGCGCAATTGACCAATAATTGGTCTGTTTCCGGCTGTACACGGATCGTGACATTGCGCATGTGCTTTTCGGCGACTTCCTGCCAAAGCTTGTCCGAGCAGCCCGCCCGCTTGTAGGCGGCTTCCTTCGTATCGTTTGGCCCTTGCGGCCAGTATTCGGGCAGGTTGTAGTCGATGTCCGGATGGTTGGCGGTGACAGGCCAGAAGGAATTGCCGGTGACTTTTCCAAGCCGTTTGGCGACAGTGAACGCGTCCGGCACCTTAATGCATTTCGCCCACCAATTCCACGGAACGGCTTTCAGCATGCCCGGATGGAATTCGAGATTGTGGATGACGCCATGCTTGTCCGGATAGCAGCCGCTCATCATGCTGACGTGGGCGGGATAGGTGATGGACGGATAGATGGTGCGCATCCGCTTGACCATGGAGCCGTGCTGGAAGAATTCGCTGAAGCGTGCGTCGTTCTTCAGAAGGTTCTCGACGTCTTCCCATACCATGGCGTCGCAGGAGAAAACAATGATTTTGTGTGACATAGGATGTTGCCGCCTTATGGCGGCGCTTATGGCTTATGGCTTATGGTTTTTTCGGAAAAACAATAATTTAGGGTAAAATGAGCCGTTTGGCAAGTTTATTTTATATAAAACGGTATTACTTTATTAATTGGGTGAGCGGGTGAGATGAAAAAACGGAATCCAAAAGGTTATGTCGAACAGGACTGTCATTCTCGCCATCGACAGCGGCGGGACGAAATGCGAAATGCTTGCGGTTGACGCCGCCACAGGCGAAATCATCCGTGAAGTCCGCCATCAGGCGGGTTCGCTTCCGGCGGCGTGTCGCCCAAAAGAGAATTTTGGCGGGGCGGGCCGCACGGCGGAAGTGCTGGGCTACTGTCTGGATGAAATGCTGAAAGGACTTGATTTCCAAAAGCTTCTGCCGACAGGAAATATTTCGAAGGAAATGGTGGAGAAGGGATTGGCGCGCCATGGGCTGACGGCGGAGGATTATCAGCCGATTGGTGAAATCGACGGCGTGTTCTATTCGCAGGCCATGACGTGGGGGATCGCCATTTCGGCGGGAACGGGCACGGTCGGAATGGTCTGGCCGCCGGAGGAAAAGCAGACGGCAGGGCCTCTTCTGAACGGCCGTGTCGCGGACGTTGTGAAGTTTGCGAACAGCGGGCGGTTGCTGATAGACGCCGTGGGACCGCTTCTCGGCGACTGGGGCAGCGCGTACAGCATCGGCCTCGATTTCCTGCGCCGCGCCTATCGTGAGCAGGAGTCGCAGAACGAACCGCTGGCGGAGATGCAGGCGGTTTGCGCGCATCTGGATGCGTTTTCAGGCATCGAACGCAAACCGGACGAGAAGAAACTGTCGGACAACTACCGTTATCTCAGCCATTTCATCTATACGTATACGGATCGTTCGATCATCGCGTCGCTGAGCCGCGTCTGCGGCGATTGTGCGAAAAACGGCAGCGAACTGGCGAAAAACGTGCTGTTGTCGGCTGGCAGCGATCTGGCGGAAAGCGTGATCCGCGCTGCTAGGCGAAGCGGGATCTACAAGATGGATTTTCCCGTGTTGGCGTCCGGCAGCGTGCTGATGAACGACGACATGGTTTTCGCCGCGATGAAGGAGCGTCTCGAACGGGAGATGCCGCAGGCCAAATTGATTCGCGCGCCGCGTCCGCAGGTCTGCGGGCAGGTCGTGGCGAAATTCATGAAACTGGATCCTGTGAACTATCGCGCCGTCATGCTCGATTTCTTTGCAAATTATCATAATATTCACAACAAGAAGAGTTAATCAAAGGAGAAAACGATGTTTTTCGACGACTATCAGAAAGTCTTGAGCGAACAGCTGGTGAAATTGCAGGGCAACCGCGCGGTGATCGACGACGCGGCAAAAGCGATCGCGGAGGCGATGAAGACCGGCCACTATGTGTTCTGCTCCGCCATCGGCCATGGCATCCAGGGCGACTTCATCAACCGCGCGGGCGGTCTTGGCAACGTCCGTCCGTTCAGCTGGAGCTTCAGCGTGAACAATCCGATGCCGACGGCCGGGCAGAACCGCCCGAATCCCTCAGGCTTCAAGGCGGAGAAGGAATTCGCCCGTATGGCCGTGCGCGCCAGCAACATGCGTGAAGGCGACATCTTCATCACCGGCTCCGTTTCCGGTCGCAACATCGCCCCGATCGAAACGGCTTTGGCCGCCCATGACATCGGCGCGAAAGTCATCGTCATGACGTCGGTCGACTATGCGAAGCAGACGAAATCGCTGCATGATTCGGGCAAGAGCCTCTATGAATGCGCGGACTGGGTCATCGATCTGATGACGCCGTACGGCGACAGCGCGTTGATGATTCCGGGCTATGACGGCGAACTCGTTCCGCTGTCGGGCTTTGCGCAAGTCGTCAGCGGCTGGATGCTGTGGGGCCGCGTGATGGAGATCATGGGCACGCTGCCCGAAGAGGACCGTCCCGCCGTGTTCATGAGCTTCAACCGCGCGGGCGGCGAAGAGGCCTACAAGAAGACATGGGACAAGCTGAACAGCAGAGGTTACTGATATGAAAGGAGCCGAAAGTTATCTGAGCGGCGCGATGGCGGCGCTCGAAAAAGTGCGCGCGAATCTTCCGCAGATCAAGGCGGCGGCGAAGTTGCTGAGCGACACGATCCAGGCGGGCAACGCCATCTTCTCCTTCGGCGCGACGCATTCGTTCATCATGACGGAGGAGCTGGTCTACCGCTCCGGCGGGCTGATGCTCGTCAATCCGATCATCTCCCACGGCATGAATCTGACGGTCCGCCCCATGACGATGACCAGCCAGCTGGAGCGGTTGCCCGAACTCGGCCGCATCTATCTGGAGCATTCGCCGCTGAAGGCGGGGGACGCCATCATTCTGACGTCGACGTCCGGCCGCAACACGGTCATGATCGACATGGCCCTCGCGGCGCGTGAACGCGGCGCGAAGATCATCGTGCTGACGTCGAAGGAATACTCCGCGAAAGTGACGAGCCGCCATCCAAGCGGCAAGAAGCTGGGCGATTTGGCGGACGTGCTGCTGGACAACGGCGCGCCGTACGGCGACGCCGTCGGCGAGATCGAAGGCTTCCCGCAGAAGGTGGGGCCGGTCTCGACGGTCGGCGGTTGCGCATGTCTGGACGCGATGATTGCGGAAACCGTTCAGCTGCTGGTGGATGCGGGGCAGGAACCGCCCGTGTTCATGAGCGCCAACATGGAAGGCGGCGACGAGTTCAACGCACGCATGCTGAAGAAGAACGCGGACCGCATCCATTACATGGATTGACGGTGCAACGACGGCGTAAACCGCCTTGTCAAGGGCGGGGACGCCCTTGCTACCTCCGGTTTTGGTGTAACGACGGCGTCCCCGCCGTCGAGCGTGGACGTGCCGACGGCGTCTCGCTAATATTTCCCTGAATTTCGTTATCAATAAATAGGAGCATCGTAGAATGAGAAGGCCTGGATTGGGATTGATGCTGTCGCTTTGCCTGGGCGGCATGTCGATGTTTGCGGAATCCTTTCATTATCTGGATATCACGTATCTGAACAAATACAATATCCGGAATGCCCAGCAGACGCAGGAAGTGTGGGACACGCTGCATCTGGCGGCGAGCCTGCAGGGCATCGTCAACCGCAAGGGGCCGCGCCTTTTCATCCGCTTCATGCCCGATCCGGACGATTTCTGGTTCGACTACTGCACGAAGGAGTCCGGCTGGCTGACCGGCAGCGACGTCATCCGCCACGAAGGCCGCGCGGGGCTGCTGGAGCTCATCGGCGTGTTCAAAGACGACTTCAAGGGAATCGTCTCCTATCCGGACAAGCCGTTTGCCAGCAGCAACGTCGCTTCGACGGTCGCCGGTGTGGAAAGCAGGCTCGCCCTGCGGCGCGACGAAAGCGAAGGAAGTATCTATCAAGACGTTATGAAACTGGAAAACCGCCCGAAGGACGAACTGAAACTGACGGCGGAACTGATGGTTCCCAAAGGCGGCTCCACGGGATCGCCGAAGAACGACGCCATCCGCTGGGCGAAGGAACGCTATCTGGACACGGATATGTGCAGCCCTGAATACATGGCGTATTACATTGACATGTACTGGCTTACGGATCCAGGGCAGGGCGGCGTGTTCTCCAATTCGACGCTGACGAACCATGACTTCTACATCGGCCACGGCGCATTTTTCTTCGATCTCGGCGTCTGGGGCGATGAAATTGTTTTCGATGATCCGGGCCAGCCGCGCGGCATCGACCGTGAGACGCTATTGATGCTGCTGAAAAAGCAGTACCAGCGGGCCGGCGGCAAGACGTTCGTCATCGGCGGCTTCCCGCCGTGGGCGTGGAAATACGCCGACCGCCATCATCGCCACAATTCGCCGGACGGCCGCCGCCATCCCGTGCAGACGGAATGGGAGTACTGCCGCATCATTTCATCGTTCAACGGCATGAAGGACGCGGACGCGCTCGGTCTGTCGGGCATGGTCAATGCGTCGTTCTACCGCTTCTTCCCGTTGAAGGAGAAGTATCCGCAACCGAATCACGCTCCAACGGAGCAGGATTTGGTCGATGCGGGTTATCTCAACAAGGCGGGAGAGGTCACCGACCATATCTACATGACATGGTACATGGGCGACTACGATTCGGCCGCCTGGCTGAACCGCCATGCGCAGAAATGGTGGAGCGATCCCATGCACGGCAAGACGATGTGCGCATGGGCCTTCGACCCATCGCTGGCCATCCGCGCGCCGCATGCCATGCACTACGTCCGCACGAAGGCCGCGCCGACGGATTATTTCATCGCGGGCGACAACGGCTATGGCTATCTCGCTCCGACACAGCTCTCTGCGCCACGGCTTGATCCGGAGATTCCGGACGGATGGGGCGCTTGGTCGGACATCTGCCGAAAAGGCTACAACCAGTTCGACATCAGCATCACGGGATTCATCATCGATCCGGGCGCCGATCCGAAGGTCCGCCGTGTCGCGGAGGAATATGCGAAATTCTCCCCTGAGGGCTTTGTCTATTATGACGACCAGCCGCAGGGCGAAGTCCGCACGCAGAACGGCGTGCCATACGTGCGCATGTACAAAGACATCTACGGCGAGCCGGAGAAAGCCGCGAACGAACTGGCTGACAATTTCAAAGGCGAACTGGGCGTGAAATTCATCATGGTGCGCAGCATTTTGAAATCGCCCAGCTGGCATGAGGAGACGGGCCGGCGGCTGAAGGAGCTGACGAAAGGGCGCGTCGTCATCGTCGATCCGCGCACATTCTTCCTGCTGGGCAAGCATGCGGCGAAAGAGCAACACTGACGGAATCTTCCTGGAGAGAGAAAAAGAAGAGGAACATGAGGCTGCTCAAAAAGTTCTTAAGCTACTACAGACCACATAAATTATTGTTTTCGTTGGACATGGGGGCGTCGCTTCTGGTGGCGCTCTCCGGCATCGTCTATCCCGTCGTGACGCGCACGATGCTGAACGATCTGATCCCCAACCGCCAATACCGCATGATCGTCATCTACGGTCTGACGCTGCTGGTCATCTATCTCGTGCGGATGTGGCTGAATTTCTTCATCCAATATAAAGGCCACATGATGGGCACGCAGATGCAGGCGGCCATGCGCAGCGATCTGTTCACGCATCTGGAGAAGCTGCCGTTTTCGTTTTTCGACCAACACGAGACGGGCAAGATCATGTCCCGAATGACGACGGATCTGTTTGACATTACGGAACTTGCGCATCATGGTCCGGAAAATCTGATCATTGCGTCGATATCGGTCATCGTGTCGTTCGCGTATCTGATGCACATCAACGTCATGCTGTCGATCATCGTGTTCATGGTGGTGCCGTTTTTGATCGGCATCTCGAATTACATGCGGACGCGGATGCGCAGCGCGTTCACGCGGAGCCGCCAGGCGACGGCCGTCATCAACGCCTCGTTGGAGAATTCGATTTCGGGCATCCGCGTGACGAAAGCCTTCACGAACGCGGCGAAAGAGACGGAGAAGTTCGAACACGGCAATACGCTGTTCAAGGAAGCGAGCCGCGACGCGTACAAGGCCATGGGCCAGTTCCATTCGGGCACGACGTTCATCACGGACATTTTCAACGTCGTCATTTTGATCGCGGGCGGTCTCTTCCTGTACGACGGAAAGATCACGTTCGCGGACTATTCGGCGTTCATTGTCTCCATCAACCTGTTTCTCGGCCCCGTGAACACGCTGATCCGCTTCATGGAGCAGTATCAGAGCGGCGTGGCGGGCTTCGAACGGTTCGTGGAAGTGCTTGATATGAAGCCAGAAATGGATCGCGACGGTGCGAAGGACGTGCCGCGGCTAAAGGGCGAAATCGAATTTGACGACGTGATGTTCGCCTACGACGGCGAACATGACGTCCTGAAGAACATCGACATGAAGATCAAGCCCGGCCAGACCTTCGCTTTGGTCGGCCCGTCCGGCGGCGGCAAGACGACCATCTGCCATCTGATCCCGCATTTCTATCAAGTCGAAAAAGGCCGCATCCTGTTGGACGGCATGGACATCCGCGATATCACGATGGAATCTCTGCGGCGGAACATCGGCATCGTGCAGCAGGACATCTATCTCTTCAACGCCTCCATCCGCGACAACATCCTCTACGGACGGCTGGACGCGACGGAGGAGGAGGTCGTCGAAGCCGCGAAGCGCGCCAACATCCACGACTACATCATGACGCTGGACGAAGGCTACGACACGGTCATCGGCGAACGCGGCGTGCGGCTCAGCGGCGGCCAGAAGCAGCGCCTCTGCATCGCCCGCGTCTTCCTGAAAAATCCGCCCATACTGATTCTCGACGAAGCCACGTCGGCGTTGGACAACACGACGGAAATCATGATCCAGCAGGCACTTGACGAATTGTGCAAAGGCCGCACGACGCTGGTCGTGGCCCATCGTCTTTCCACGATCAAGAACGCCGACGCGATCGCCGTCATCTCGGACGGCCGCATTCTGGAGCAGGGCACCCATGACGAATTGCTCCAAACTGGCGGCCTTTATTCGCAACTCTACCACCAGCAGTTCCGCGAAAAGAATTGATAATCAAGAAGATAGGAACGCAGACCATTTTCCTGACGTCAGGAAAATGGTCTCATTTTTTCGCGATTTTTGTCTCTCCTCGGTGGAAAGTCTCCTTGCAACATATTGATAATAAATAAGTTGTGACTCATGACCATTTTCCTGACGTCAGGAAAATGGTCTCATTTTTCGCGATTTTTGTCTCTCCCCGGCGGAAAGTCACCTTGCAACATATTGATAATAAATAAGTTGTAACTCATGATCATTTTCCTGACGTCAGGAAAATGTTCCCTTCTGAGGATGTGGTTTTTCTTGAAAAGTGTCAAAAAATATTGACACTTCCATGGTTTTTAGGGCAAAGTGTCAAAAAATATTGACACTATAGATGACGTGAAAACAGGGCACATGCGAAACAAGCCTCCGTTGGAAATGCTGTCCAAGGGAGGCTTGTTTTCAGTTTCAAACTGTTGCGATTGAATTATTTGAAGTAATCAACGCCAGCCTGGAAGAGCTTCTGCTCATGGCTGCCGGGGACGTTGAAGCAGATATGGTCGTCGACGACGCGTTCGGAATGGCCCATCTTGCCGAGCACGCGGCCGTCGGGGCTGGTGATGCCTTCGATGGCGCAGGCGGAGCCGTTGGGGTTCCATGGCATGTCGGCGACGGGCTTGCCGTCGAGATCGCAATACTGGAAGGCGACCTGGCCATTGGCGATGAACGACGCAATCTGTTCATTTGTCGCGACAAAGCGGCCTTCGCCGTGGGAGATCGGAATGGCGTGGACGTCGCCCGGCTTGACGTACATGAGCCACGGCGAGAGGTTGGAGGCAACGACCGTGTTGACGGTTGTCGCGGCATGCCGGCCGATGGTGTTGAACGTCAGCGTCGGATCATCGGCGGCAAGCTGCGGCTTGATCTGGCCGTAGGGGACGAGGCCGAGCTTGATGAGGGCCTGGAAGCCGTTGCAGATGCCGATGGCGAGGCCGTCGCGTTCGTTGAGGAGCTTCTGGACGGCTTCCGCGATGCGCGGGTTGCGGAACGTGGTGGCGATGAACTTGCCGGAGCCGTCGGGCTCGTCGCCGGAGGAGAAACCGCCCGGGAAGGCGATGATCTGCGCGTTGTTGACGGCAGCCAGAATATCTTTAATGGAATCTTCGATGGCCTGCGGGTTGAGGTTGCGGATGACGACCGGCGTGACGACGGCGCCCGCGCGTTCGAAGGCGCGCTGCGTGTCGTATTCGCAGTTCGTTCCGGGGAAGACAGGGATGAAGACGCGCGGTTTCGCGAACGTCGTCAGCGTGGTCTTGCGTTTGCCGCCCTTCGTGTAGGGCTTCCAGATCGGTTTCGCGGCGGCGGGAGGCTGCGCGGTGGTCGGGAAGGTTGTTTCGAGCGGTTTCTGCCAGGCGGCGATGGCGTCGTCAAGCTTGATGATGTTATCGTCGTTGATCTTGATGACGGGTTCGTCGATGGTCTGTCCGAGCGGAATGGTTCCGGACAGTTCGCCTTTGAATTCGGGGGCGAGTTCGAGCACGATGGAGCCGTAGGACGGGATGAAGAAGTCGCCCATGTCGGCCTTCCGCCAGACTTTGTCGAATTCAAAGCCGATGAGATTGCCGAAGGCCATCTTGGAGACGGCGGCGGCGATGCCGCCATGGCCGATGGTCTGTGCGGAAATGACGGATTTGTCGACGGTTATCCACTTGTGAAGGGCGGCGAAATTGTCGCGGAGATGGTCGAAATGCGGGAGCATCTGCTCGTCACGGACGGCGGGCAGGAGGACGACGCGGTGGCCGGCGGCCTTGAATTCAGGCGTGCGGATGTCCGCGGCGTTTTGGACGGCGACGCCGAAGGCGACAAGCGTCGGCGGAACGTGGATGTTTTCGAAAGTTCCTGACATGGAGTCTTTTCCGCCGATGGCGGCGGCGTTGAACTCCAGCTGGCCGCGCAGGCCGCCGAGCAATGCCGCGAAGGGCTTGCCCCAACTTTCGGGAACGTCGTTCAGCCGTTCGAAATACTCCTGGAAGGACATGCGGACCTGCGACGCGTCACCGCCGGCCGCCGCGATTTTGGCGATGGCTTCGACGACGGAATAGAGGGCGCCGTGGAAGGGCGACCATTCGCAGAGGTACGGGTCATAGCCGTGGGACATGAGCGTGCATGTGTCGGTATGGCCTGCGACGGGCAGCTTGGCGGCCATGGCTTCGTTGGGCGTCAGACGCGTCTTGCCGCCGTACGGGCTGATGACCGTGCTCGCGCCGACCGTTGCGTCAAAGCGTTCGACGAGACCCTTTTGCGAACAGATATTGAGATCCTGCAGGCAGCCCATCCATGCGTCTTTGACGGTCTGGGCGTCTTTCATGAAGGATGGTTTCGCATAGAACGGATTGGCGTCCGCATCGGGGGCTTCGACGAAAACGGTCGCATGCTGCGTGACGCCGTTGGTGTCCAGGAAGGAGCGGGCGATGTCGATGATGGTCTTGCCGCGCCATGTCATGACGAGGCGCGGGCTTTCCGTGACGACGGCGACAGGCGTCGCCTCCAGATTTTCATCCGCCGCGAGGGCGATGGCCTTCGGGGCGTCCTCTTTCGTGAAGACGCAGGCCATGCGCTCCTGCGATTCGGAAATCGCAAGTTCCGTCCCGTCAAGGCCTTCGTATTTTTTCGGGACTTTGTCCAGATCGACGCTGAGGCCGGGGGCCAGTTCGCCGATGGCGACGCAGACGCCGCCTGCGCCGAAATCGTTGCAGCGTTTGACGAGTTTCGAGAAGTCCGGATTGCGGAACAACCGCTGGATGTTGCGTTCCGTCAACGGGTTGCCTTTCTGGACTTCCGCGCCGCAGGTCTTGAGCGATTCGCCCGTGTGGGCCTTGGAGGAGCCAGTCGCGCCGCCGCAGCCGTCGCGCCCTGTGCGGCCGCCGATCAAGACGATGACGTCGCCCGGCTGCGGGACGCCGCGGACGACGTTTTCGCGCGGGGCGGCGGCGATGACGGCGCCCAGTTCAAGACGTTTCGCCATGAAGCCGGGGTGGTAGATTTCCTGGACTTTGCCGGCGGGCAGGCCGATCTGGTTGCCGTAGGAGGAGTAGCCCGCGGCGGCGGTGCGGACGATCTGCCGTTGCGGCAGCTTGCCGGGCAGCGTGTCTTCCAACGCCGTGCGCGGATCCGCCGCGCCCGTAATGCGCATCGCCTGATAGACGTAGGAACGGCCGGAGAGCGGGTCGCGGATCGCGCCGCCGAGGCATGTCGCCGCGCCGCCGAACGGCTCGATTTCCGTTGGATGGTTGTGGGTCTCGTTTTTGTACATGACGAGCCATTCCTGCTTTTCGCCGTCCACGTCGGCGGTGATGGCGATGGAGCAGGCGTTGATTTCGTCCGATGCATCCAGATTGTCCAGTTTGCCGAGGCGTTTCAATTCGCGTGCGCCGATGGTGGCTATGTCCATGAGGCAGAGCGTCTTGTCCTGTCTGCCGAGATCCTTGCGGAGCGTCTTGTAGGTGGAATAGGCGTTCATGACAGGCTTCGTGAACGGCGACAGCTCGAATTCGACTTCGTCGATGGCCGTGTGGAACGTCGTATGACGGCAGTGGTCCGACCAGTATGTGTCGATGACGCGGATTTCGGAGAAGGACGGATCGCGTTTCTCCTGGTCGCGGAAATACTCCTGGCAGAAGGCGAGATCTTCGGCGGACATGGCCATGCCGAGATCTTTGACCATGTCTTGGATCTGCTTTTTGGTGAATTGGCAGAAGCCGTCGATGATCCGGACATCTGCCGGCCTATCTGCCTTCATTTCAAGCGATTCGGGCTTGTCCAAAGAGGCTTGGCGGGCTTCGACGGGATTGACGAGATGCTTTTTGATTTTGTCAAGATCGACGGCGGGAATGGCCTTGTCAAAAGCGTAAACCGTTGCGGTTCTGAAGACAGGGCGTTCCTTCTGCGTGAGGAGCTGGACGCATTGCGCGGCGGAGTCCGCCCGCTGGTCATACTGGCCGGGGAGGGATTCGACGGCGAAAAGCTGCAGTCCGTCCATGGCGGGGAGGGTTTCGTCATAGACGAAATCGCAGTTCGGCTCGGAGAGGATGGAATCTTTGGCGATGGTCGCCTCGCTGTCCGTCACGCCTGAAAAGTCATAGCGCTTGAAGATGCGGAGCGTTTTAACTGATTTAATGCCAAGGTCTTCCCGAATTCCGGCCAGCAGATGCTGCGCTTCGATGTCAAAGCCTGGTCTTTTTTCGACAAATACGCGTCTTACGGATTCCATGAATCGTGCTTCCCGTTTTGGACTGAATGAATGGTGAAAATGAAATTACCTCATCTATAATATACCCGTTATTGGAAAAAAAGATTGTACAAAAGGTGTTTTTTATGACCGCTTCATGGAGGATTGCCTTGAAAAAACGCCGTTGCCGTTACAATTTAATATGATTTTCAACGTTTATTGCACAAGAATGAAAATGATTTCGACATGATGGAAGATGAATCAGATCAAGATCATAAAGTAAGGAAAGGAACATGAGCGAACAATTGAAAACGACGTTGTTGGGCCTGTTTTTGGTGACGACGCTGATTTGCGGCGGCACGGCGGTGTATTTCTTCATGGACAATTCCAGTCTGCGGACGCAGTATGACGAACAGTCAGCGGAATTGGACGAGGCGTCTGCATCCGTGAAGAAGCTTGAGCAGGAGAACGGGAAGCTGAAGGCGGAGCAGAAACGTATGCTGGAAGCCAATGAATCGGAAGAGCTTAAGAAAGAGAATGAGCGGCTGAAGTCCGATTTGGCCAACATGAAGCAGGAATACGATCGCATGAAAGCGACCGCCGGCAATGAAGGCCGTGGCGACCGTGGCGGCCGTGGCGGCGGCTGGGGACGCGGCGGAAACGGCGGCCGTGGCGGCAACTTCAATCCGCAGGAATGGATGAATCGCCTCAAGGAAGAGGATCCGGAACGCTACGAGCAGATGGTTGCGGAGCAGGAGCGTCGCCGCAAGGAGCAGGAGGAGCGTCAGCAGAAGCGCAACGATTTCTTCGCGAACATCAATACGTCCAAGATGACGGCCGAGCAGCGCGAGACCGTGGAGCGTTACCAGCAGTTGATGCAGCAACAGCAGAACAGCAACGGCGATTGGCGCGCCATGATGGAGGCCGGCCGCGAAATGATGCAGTTGAACGGCAAAGTGCGTGAAGCCCTTTTGGACCAGTATGCCAACAATTCCGCCGCGCAGGCTGTCCGTCAGATTTATGAAATGACGGGTAGTGGTGGTTTTGGCGGCGGCCCTGGCGGTGGCTTCGGCGGCTTTGGTGGTCGTGGCCCCGGCCGCGGCCCTGGCCGTGGCGGCAACCGCGACGGCGGCAACAACTGACGGATCCTGAAGGAATCCGCTGAAAATACGGAATATTTGGAAGATCGCCCGCCGCAAGGTGTTGCACCTGTGGCGGGCGGTTTTTTGTCTTCGCAATACTGGATGCTTTGATGACTTATAACGCAATTGCGTCTTTTTATACCATGACCTCAACAATCGTCTTGCCATTGACCTGCCGAATTTGAATGCCAGGCGTTTTCTTTTCATTGAAATTAAATGTCAGGAGATAGCCTTTGTCGGTATGCATTTGATCAAGATAGCCGCATAATTGATCCACACCACGCTTGTGGTAAGCCGCCCCGCGCCATATTTTCAACTCCACGATGAACTGTTCGCCATTGTAGTCCACGACGACATCCATGCGACTGCGATCCACCAAACCAGTCTCCACATAATAATGGCCTGTTCCGTTGATGATTGGAATCGGAAACATGAGAAAGCTGATTCGTGCATCGTCTTCATTCAGACGGCTTCCTCGCTGAACTCGACGCTTCTCAAATGTGTCGCCATAATGGAAGCTGAACCGTTCCAATACTTTCTGCATGTCCAGATGCCCGTCTTGCACAAACAGTTCACGTTCTTTCCCGACTGCGGCTCCAAATGTCCTGTCCTTTTTCTCCTCTTCATAAGTGAAGGCATTGTAGAGCAGTGTTTCGAATATTCGGTTTGATACGGCGAGAAAACCGTCCATATTCTTGATGAAATTGAACATTAAACCTAAGCTTTGCGCTTTGTCATACGGTGAATAACGAATGGGTTCGCCGCCGAAGAGGATGGCGTATAGCAACGATTTCAATTCCGGCTTTTCATCCACTTTTTTCGTTAAATCGTCGAACAACGTGTTGGTTTCAGATAGCAAGAGCTTCTCCGCCGCAAGCAACCCTTCTTTTGTCCAACGCTGCGATGGTTCGATGATCGTGTGTCCAAGAGGTTTTTCATCGATAATCTGGCATAGCCGAGACACGAGAAACGGATATCCGCCGGTGTATTCGAAAAGAAGACGAGCCATCTTCTGGATGTCCATACCCGTGTGATGATCCTGCTCGTAGTCGGACAGCATGCCTGCAATACCGTTCTCGGACAATTCCATGCTGATGTCGAAATCGACGGCGATGTTCCATGGGCTGTTGTACTGATGCTCTTCGTTATGGCGGATTTTCGCCTTGAGATTCTTGACGTTGTAAATGCCTGCCAGAATGACGGACTGGAAAGTCGGTGCATTCATGCGGACAAGGTATTTGCTTCTCAACATGCCAAGGAATTTGATGAATGATTCCTAGTTCGACGCCTGGTCCACTTCATCAATCATGATGACGACAGGCTTGGTGGAGGCCATGCACAACTCCGAGATGCGTTCGCCTAGCAAATCCATCGAAACACCAGCCGCCGTGTTTGCGCAGTAGGTATCCAGAAGTTTGATCAGATTTTCAGAGGCCTGGCTGACCGCCTTGTATTTGATTTGTCTCTGCAATAGATCCAAAAATTTTGCACATAACCGTTCTTCAGATGTAAATGGCGTATTGCCAATACCTTCAAAACTGATGGAAAAAACGGTGTAGTCCATGGCCAAGGCATTTTTCAACGCATCAAGCGTGGTTGTCTTGCCATATTGATGACCGCGGTTGATACAGAAATAGTTCCCGCAGTTAATCATTGCCTTGATCTCCTTGACACGTTCCGTCAAATCGACCATGTAATGCTGGCTGGAAAGGCAAACACCTGTTGTATTGAACCGCTTCATGTGGTTTTTAATGGATATTTCGTAATGTTACAGATATGTCAACTGATTATTCATCACGCTGTCAATGAATGACGGGGGTGATTATTCTTCTTTCTCAGATTTTTCATGAGCTTCGCAATATTCGACATGGTCGATGGAAACGCAGTTGATGCAAAGCGGTGCGCCGCATTCCTTGCAGGCTCCAACCAATGACTGGGCGCTGAGGAATGTCTTCCCGCATCGTGCACAAGTCAAAGCCTGTACTTCCTTCTGCATGGAATCCCGCTGGCGTCCGAGATATGTTTCAAGATCGAGGTCTGACACACGATAAACTTTTCCAATGCGGCCGGCCGGCATCTCCCCTGTGCGGACAAGGCGTAGACCAGCTGGTAGGTGACTCCCAGTTGCTCCGCGCTTTCTTCCAATGAATAGAATTTCCGCATTTTCGTTTTTGGTGATGGCCTGTGGTCTGCTGACGTGCCAGAAGGTCAGCGAATGCTCGAATTATTGCTCTTATATTAATGTATGGTATAGGGCAAGGAAAATCAATCATGATGGATTTGAAGTTCCATTGCTGTCCAATCTACAGGAATAGCATTGACATCGCACATTCTGTGGCGCTTTCATTTATTTATGCTTATCAATAAAATGAAAGAGTGACATCAAGATGGAAGTTTTTTCCCAATGGAAGACATTTTTTGTTGATTGAGACTTGAAATCCATGACAGAGACATTAATTTATGGCAGTAATAAATTAAGGGAGGAAGTGGTATGCATTCAAGGATAGTTTCTAGACGACGGCGAATCAAGAAGAGTTTATCCATAGCTGAATGCCAATGTTCAGCGTTTAGTT
The DNA here is from genome assembly GCA_902776645.1 of uncultured bacterium. GTDB lineage: Bacteria > Verrucomicrobiota > Lentisphaeria > Oligosphaerales > Oligosphaeraceae > UBA1407. The sequence goes on from CACYQT010000001.1 coordinate 127,487, forward strand.
GTGACTGATACCTGTAAACTGCGACCCTTACATACCTTGTCAATACAAATGCGATGCAAGCATGCTGCGCTTCGGGCGTTGTCGTGTTTCGTGTGTGTTGACGGGCTGTCGCAGGCCTCAGGTATCCACGAAACAAGCACAACGCTCGTTTTTTTGTTTTTTTTGCCTTTCTCCTCATCGGGAGGTTCTCACCACGCATTAATAAAACCACACGTCCTTGCACTACATAGTTGGAGAATATCCAACGTTTATTTCACTTGGCGGATACCTGTAAACTGCGACCTTACTCTTTTCGTTCACACAAGTTCTCCTGCGGATGCGTCCCGTGGCGCCGTCCGCTGTCGTTTTCACTTGCAGGTATTTGGGCAAAGTGAAATCGGCGGCGTCCGGCGTTTTTTTTGTTTCTGAAGAAATAGTCTCGGAGGCAAGAAGAAACACAAAATAAGGACTGGGAAAAGCTGCTTCGAAGGAATAAGAAGAGTATAGAATAGGTATGAATGTGACATGGGCACTTTAATAACATGAAAAATAAAATAAATAGCAGTGCATCATAATGTTTGTTTTTACAAAAGGTTAGTCAAATAAGATAAACGATGAAGAAAGGAGCAATAAACGTGAAAAAGACAGTTGGGATGAAATGGTGTATACGTAGTCTTATCGCTTCATTATTATCAGGTATTGGAATATTTGTTGTTATACTAATATTGTTATATTTAAAATCTGGAAGAAGAGAGTCCGATATCTTCTATAATAATCATTTAGAAAGAAAAAATAATTATCAAAATATTAAAAATCAGGCGGATAATAAAAGCCGAGATACAAGTCGAACTATCGTAGAAAACCTGAAGGAAGAACAACAATTATTACGTGCTACTCGGAAGGTTATCCAGACGGATGCATATATGCAGGAACATTGGAAGAAGAATTATGAAAGGCGGAAAATGGAAATTGAGTTAATGCCGAAACGTACCGAATTTCCTATCGCCCATAATCCATTAAAAACGACGAATGTCGATCTTGACCACGTTCCACCACTTCCAGGTAATGATTATAACGATGCTGAGGAATTGATAATTCTGGACTACCGCGAGAGTTTTATAAAGCCTAAAATCAATGCTGATGCTAATTATCTGGGAATTACTATCAGAGAATGGCTGTTCCAGGAAACAGAAGATGCATATCCTGTCAAAATGGAAGAAAGGGTAGATTCTTACGCAGATGGTACGGAGACCTTGAAAGAACGCCGTGAATTCGTAGCGGATTCATTGGTGGCAAGAGTTGGCGTGGAACACAGTTTAGTTGATTTCGAAGAGAGGGTAAAAGCGGGCGGCTTGACAGTCAATGAAGTGTTGCTTACCACGGACAAAGGAGATTCATATTTGGTTTTGAGCACAAAGGATGCTACTTTGGATTCTTATTCAGAAGGTAAAAGATTTTTGATGGACTCTGGGTATTGTTTGATTGTAGAAGAAAACTTTGTGAGGCATTTCAATAAAATTCCAAATGACCAGTTCTATTTGGATTTCAAGAATAATAATGTTACTTATTCAGGTCAACAAAAGGATTTAGCGCCCATCAAAATGCCAAGCGCTTGGGATGTATGTACAGGGGCTGACAGTGTCATAGTTGCCGTTATTGATACCGGAATTCTGGGCATTCATGAGGCGTTAAAAGCAAATATGTGGCACAATCCAAGTGTTAGCGATAGCAATGGATACAATTGGGGAATATGGGCTTACAATGGACAACATATTGAGAAAGGTGAGGGGTTATTTGATTTTAATGGACATGGGACGCATTGTGCGGGTATAATAGGTTCGAAGGGAAATGATACGGTTGGAACTGTTGGTGTTAATTGGAATGTTAAATTAATGGGATGTCGTGTCAATAACGGAAGTTCCAGATCAATTTCAGTTATTGATAGTCTGTATTGCTGGACATGGGCAGTGTCGAAAGGGGCCAAAGTATTGAATAATAGCTGGGGAGGGCCGGGGAGCCCTGCCAGCTATGAAATTGCTAGTGCTGCTGAAATGAAATCCAAGGGAATTATTGTCGTGTGTGCAGCTGGTAATGAAGGTTCCAATAATGATTCCATCAAACACTCTCCTTCTGATCTTTGTACAAGTTATGACAATTTCATATCTGTGGCGGCTACGGATCGTGATGTGGCATTTGGTTCTACACTCGCAAACTCTAATTATGGGACAAAATCTGTTACGATCGCAGCTCCTGGCGAGCGTATTCTTTCTCCAATTGCATCTTGGGACAGCGATTTCACAACGGTATCTTTAATTTCTTATGCCTGGTGGTCCGGAACTTCCATGGCCGCTCCGCATGTAACAGGAGCTGCTGCGCTCCTTCTTGCAAAATATCCATCTGAAAATTACATCAACATCATTAACAGGCTTTATGAAAAGGCAAGCACGTTGAGTTTCCTGAATGGGAAAGTTCAAAATTCCCGTTTCCTGAATGTCGGCGCTGCCATTTCCGAAGCAGTTGTGTCAATCCCAAGTGGACTTACAGCAAGTCAAGGGGAATATGAAAATAAAATAGTTGTGAAATGGAATGCATCTACTGGGGCGACGCACTATAGACTTTCTTACAGCACTTCATCAACAGGCACGAAAACAGCTTTAGGTAATTGGCAGACATCCACTACCTTTACTCACTCTAGTGGGTTGAAGGAAAATCAGAATTATTATTATTGGGTTCAAGCCGCCAGTAATAGCTCTGGTGCAAATGCAACTGGTTACAGCACTATGGCTACCGGTTGGGTGAAGACACCTGATGTAAAATATATTGATCTGTGGGAGCCTTCTGACAATGAAATGAGCGGTACAATGGATCAATTGTCTATTTCCACAACTAAGCATACCACATTGAGGCATGGCATTGTGTATGATGCCGTAAGTACGGGGTATGAACTTGATACTCACGATTTCTTCAAATTCACAGTAACGAGTGCTGATTGTGGAAAAATATTTCATTTCAAGTCTAACATTGAAGGTGGTTCTGCCTTTGGCGAGAAAGATTTGAGGGCATTTATTGTTGACAAAGATGGCAATACACTTGGTTTTAATGATGATATCGTGCCTGATGCGGAGGAACCATATGATGGAACATATGATTTTCATGTCTCCTTTATACCTCAAAATGCTGATACATATTACTTATTTGTAACTGGATGGAGTGAAATATCATCATTATACTATACTGTAACACATTGGATTGGCGATGATTCTCCTGTAGTTGAAATACTTGAATTAGGCGCGGTTTCGACTGCTACGACAGTCGATGTCGATTTAAATAGCGATGAGGAGGACAAATGGACTTTCTATCCTCAAAACCGTCCTAATTGGGTGACAAAGATAACCGTGACGGATGCAAACAATAAAGTCACTACGATAACTGGTTCCAATGCGGCTTGGATATCTTTCACGGGGAAGGCAACTTTGACAATTGCTCTCGCTGCTAATACAACAGGAGCGGTTCGTTCTTGGGATGGCTTCTTAATAATTCCAGACCTTGCTTATCGACTTAAGATTTCACAAGCGGCAAATACCTTGGATGCACCAACAAGTGTAACAGCATCACAAGGCACATATGATGACAAGGTTCTCATTTCCTGGAATAAAGTACAAGGTGCAACATACTATAGAGTATATCGGTCAGATTCCGCCGATGGAACGCCTGTGGAAATACAGAATGCACCATGGCAGACGACGTTACAACTTTATGACACTTCTATCGTTGCAGGACAGAAATACTATTATTCTGTTCGTGCAAGCGCAAGTATGAATGGTTCTTCGCCTTCTAATTTTTCGTCAGTAGCAATGGGATATGCTGGGGATTTGCCAAATACCGTATATAAATTGACAGTGATAGATGGAACAGGAAGCACGGAAGGGCCGAAAGGAAGTGTGATACAAATCGCAGCGAATACTGCTCCGCTGGGCAAAAAGTTTGCCAAATGGATTGGCGACGTTAGTGCAGTTAGTGATGTGACACAGGCATCCACGAAGGTTACAATGCCAGCAAAGGACATCACCGTAACGGCCACCTATACAGATGATGTGGGAGCATCCCAATCTCCATTTGAAGGGAATTTGGAAGATTATGGAGGACGCCAATCTGAATTGAAAATCTATGTCAATGTGACAATTGATGGTCATCGTGCCACAGATAGCGATTGGGTTGCAGCATATTGTGGTGCAACACGTTGTGGAGAGGCACAGTTAGTCGGTGCAAGCGCGGGCGAAGCAATCATGCTGAAAATCTTCTATTTGACAACAAATGATAAAATTGAATTTAAGGTTTATGATTCGGCAAGGAAACAGGTGCTTTCTGCTGAAAATGTTTCCATCTATCCTTCTCAAACATTAAATTATACTAAAACGAATCCATTGAATGTGAATGTGGGATATGCACAATCGCCATACGGCGAACCAGTTACTTGTCCTTTGTCAGAAAGAAAGGCATATGTTACGGGTACATTGTATGGTGACAAATTGGGTGTAGGGGACTTTATCGTGGTATATTGTGGTACGGAGTTGCGCGCTGTCTCGCGTGTCACAGCAGGAAGTGATTATACAATCCTGCATATTGGAAGAAAGAAGGAGAAGGAAAAGTACACGTTTAAGATTTTCGATATTGATGCTGTGAACGGAACTCAGACAGGTATTGAATACGATGCAATGATTTCAGTTTACCAGACCAATGGTTATAGTACGCCTGCTGATTTGCTTGAAGATAACGGAAATGAAATCGGGTCCAAGACGCGACCAGCGAGGTTGTTAGTTGATAATGAAAAATCGTTGACTTTAAATCTCAATAAAGACTGGACGGCATTCTCATTGAATCTGATACCCGAAGACAGTTCCTTGCAGGGAATATGGGGAAGTGAACTTTCCAAAGTGGAAGTTCTCCAGAATACCAATACTCATCAGTGGTATGATGTACGTCCAGGTTTGGAAGAATATGAGTTGAATGAATTGGATGCAGGCATCCTCTATTGGGTCAAGATGAAGTCTGCATCAACCATAAAGCTCAAGGGTACAAGTTGTGAGGAAAAAGATTATTCATTTACTTTAAAAGGCAAAGGAAATATCAGTAAGCTACCATACATTCCACAGAAGACATCCGTCCCTAGTGAAACATTTGCCCCAATTGTGGACGATAATAACTTCAAACTTCTTAGAATTGAAAGTTCTTCAGGCGGTGTGTTCTATCCAACATCTCAAGCTGGTACCAGTACACTGACCGTTTTGAAACCGGGAGATGTTTATTGGGTGTATTCGAAAGATAATTCTGGAGACATGACTTTCACATATAATCCTGTATCCACACATGCCTTGGCGGCATCGCGTTCCATACTTGTTCAGAACGCTGAACTCCCTGATTACTGGAATGAAGGGACTCCTTGGAATCCAGATATAAATAATGGAACAGATTTTATAACATATAAAGTCCAGTTAAACTATTTTGGAGAAACAATCAATTCTTGGGATGGACAATTATATGTTGCTGCATTTGTATATGACGCAGACGGTGTTCGCCAACGTATTTCAAATGGTAATCATACTGAATTGTTATTCGTCGGCGATGAAGCGCATATCCCCTTGTCCTTCTACTCTTCCCTGCCAGACAATACTGTAGTTTTCTTTGAAGTTTTTGACAAAGGTATGGAACAAGGAGAGATGAATCCACGGCGTGCTAATGAAACCTATACAATTAGGGAATTGAAAAACAATGTTCTTCTTCCGATTCATGTCACGGGAAACAATGCTCAGGACAAGCCAATGTACACTATAACATTTGATTTGACCAGTAAATCCAACGACGTGGAATCCTCTATGATTGCAGAACTTCTTCCGGGTCAGTCAGAAGCGGTCTTGACTCAACTCGTCCCACGTGGAAGTAGCTATAAGAACATTGTCATTCCGCGCATTACCAATCGATATCCAGGTCAGGCAAGTTGGTTTGAGGTGGAACCTGACAACGTCACATGTTCCAAGACCTACAACGCAACCTTCGCCAGCTTGCTATTTGACCTTGACAGAAATGAAGACGGTGAAATTGACGGAAAAGAATATACGGAATTGAGAGGAATGCTGCTGAAATACTATGGTGTCGGTCTGGATGATGATGGTAAGCGGCTTTATTCAGTGTCAGCCAATAAGGATGAATACTCACTATATAAGAATAGTCGTCCTCACTCCATTGACATGAATCAAGACTGGTTTATTGATTCCACGGAGTTTACGAATGCAAGAGGATTTCTTTTGAAGAAATATGACAAGGCTCAAAATAGGAGCAAAGAAGCGCAGGAGAAATACGGCTTTGGATCTGGTTTCATTGTGAAATGAAGTCTATTATCAGAAGCAAAAAAATTTGCTTCTGATGATCGCCTCTTCTGTAATTTTTCCAATTTCAAAATATCTACCAAGGAGTAAAACATGTTTATCAGAAAAAATCGTATTTGTCTCTTTATGTGTGCCTTCTTGATTTCTGGAATACTTTTCGCAGAAGGGGAAGTAGGGCTTTCTGTGAAACGTTCCTTCTCCCAATCTGCATATACGCCAGGGGAGGCGACGACGGTTACTGTTACTTTGGATATTGATTATATTGGTACAAACAAAGAATATCCACAAAATGTCAATGATAATACAGAAGGATTTTTTATTCAGGTAAATTATGAGGAATATATCGCTAGTGATTGTGCTGTTTTATGGGGGAAGACTAATTTCATCCCAGGTGACTTTAAGGAAAAAGAAAGGCAAGAAGAAAATAACAAGATTCTAGTTACCTATGACTACCATTACGAAGATGATGAAACAGGGGAACTTGTTTGTAGAAATTTCCCGTTGCAATACTCCTATAAAGTGACCATTCCAGAGACAGCCACTGGGCATCTTGTCTGGGGTAGCGAAAGTAATGTCATTCTTGGTTATTATTTACCGGCGGATGAGGGAGGCACAGCGATGAGAGTAGTGACGGCATCTTATCCCATAGGTGGTGCGAATGCCATTATGGCGGATAACATGCCGCTAGAGGATAAATTCACAGTATATTATTATTCAAATAATGGGAAAGAGGAAGAACCATATAAAATCACAGAATTGGCACCGGGCGAATATACTACATTGACCTTTGGAGAAACTGGATTGTCCTCTAAGGATAATTATTCTTTTGTCAATTGGAATACAAAGTCGGATGGCAAGGGGGAAGCTTACGCGGAAAATGTGAATTTTGCGATTACAAATTCCGATGTGAGTTTCTATGCTCAATGGGAGGAAAACAAGATTGAGGAATATGAGATTACCTATTTTGGTAATGGAGGCATTACTGATGACGGAAATACAAACTATAAGAGCCAAAAGATTCTCCAAGGGACCGAATATCTATTGGATGCGAACAGGTTTGTTAACAAATACTTCAGTTTTGCAGGATGGAAAGATGAGAACAAAAATAATGTTGCTAATACAATTATAGTAAATGAAAATATCAATCTTTATGCACAATGGATTAGAAATCAAGTCACCATTACATACCAGCCAGGTGCGGAGGCGACATTTGAGGCACCGCTGAAAGTCCAGGCAGATGCTGGTTCCGTTTATACGGTGACGACTGTGAAGCCACAAAAGGATAATTCTATTTTTGTCGGCTGGAGTTGGAATAACAAAATGGTAGGGGACACAATTGACATCGATGAAAATGATATTACTCTTGTAGCCAATTGGAAACAAGAAGATGGGCAAGCTATTATTGTTTATCATACAGGGGTTGGCATTCCTGAAGATTATTTCACCGTGTTTTCTCCCAAGTCAAAAACTGTAGAATATGATGCTGGTGATATTGCTATTAATGGTAGTGCATATTTTTTCCCATTTGGAGGCATGGCTATAAAAGGTTGGGCAAAAGAAGAAATCTTTAATGCGCCTATTGTATATCAAGAAGGGGAGACAGTGACATTGGAGGCAGGGGAAACTCTTCATTTGTATGCAATTTGGGAATACTATCCTGACTTGACTCTCGCAGGAATTGTTAGACCAGACTTTAATTTCAACAATGAAATAGGAGAAGAATCGGCTATTTTTGATAAGGAAGAGGAATGCCTGAATGTGAGCAATAGTATGAATACATTGGGAACTGGCAAGGTACATGCAAATGAAAATGCATATCTTTGGTTCCGAATGATTAATTACGGATTCATTGATTCAGGTAGTTTTAAAGTTATAGTCAAACTTACCAAGGACAATGATGAGTCTGTCGTTCTATCTAGAGGAACTGTTCTTCGGAGAGAATTTTACGAAGAAGATCTTTTCTATAGGACAATAACTGAAGATTATAATAATGGTTACATTGCGAACGGCCTTCACTCTGATGGAAATCGCTGGGAACATGTTCTGGTTTGTTTGGACATGGGCAAACTGGCCGTCGGCGATTATACGGTTCAAGTATCTCTTGACACTGATAAAACTGTTGAGGAAGTAATTGGAACGGATAATGAAGGTGTGCAAGGAGGAGGAGAAACAGACAATGAGTTTACGATGAAATTTACCGTAAATGTCTATAATGAATATGATGTGGAGTATCATGAAAATGCAGATTGGTTTAATGGTTGGAACAGAACGTTCTCTTATAAAGATCAGACGAAGTTGTTGAGTCCTGAAGAAGTATTCGATAGTAGAGTTGTAGATGTTTATTTTAGTGGAGGTTTTTATTTTGCAGAATGGAATACGCGTGCTGATGGAGGCGGGGAACATTATGAGGTCGGAGCAACTGTGACATCTAATCTTCAATTGTATGCTATTTGGAAGCAGAAGTCCCAGCTTTTCTTCAATCCTTTAAATCAAAAAGAGAGCGTTCATAACTGGAGATACATTTCTCTTTCCAACAGTGATGATAGTGTTGAACCAGCAGATGCAATCTATGCAAATGAGGATTTTTTTGTGAACATCTCAATCATAAACTGGTCGGCTTCGGATTCAGGACCTTACGAAGTAGGTGTAAAACTGTATTCTGTTTTAGATCTTGACGAACCAATTTCATATAAAGAAGTTTCCTATGTTAGTTTATCAACTGCAATGTATGTACCTCCGCATAAATGTTGCCAATGGTCGTTGCCAGCCGGTCAATATCGTTTGGTCTGTATAGTTGATGTGAATGACAAGGTACTAGAATACTATGAGATTCCTGTGAAGGAGAATTTGTATCAAATTGAAGATGAGAATGGTGAGAATATATGGGTGAATGGATATAAGATAGTTACATTGGACTTTACGGTTTCTGAAAGAGCCTATAACTTGATCGTTGACGGCGGTACAGGAGATGGTGATTATATACCTGGTACAAAAGTTGAAATCCAGGCCATGCCTGCGGAAGAAGGAAAAGTATTCGATCACTGGGAGGCAGAGGCTGGAGTTTTTGCCGATGCTAAGGCCTACAGCACTGTGTTCACAATGCCGGCGCAAGCTGTTACTGTCACTGCCATCTATATAGATGCAAACGAGAGACAATATGACGAATGGCCAGAAGACAAGGAGCTCTATGCGCCAAAAGATTATATGAATTTCCGTGAAAAGGGTGATTTGTCGATTATGTTCAGTTGGCCAAAGATTCGTGGAGCAGCGAAATACTTGTTGTCGGTTTCCAGTTATGATGGAACGAAGACCTTCAGCACAACGACCAAGAATAACACATTCACACTGGAAGGGCTTGATGAAGATTCATACGTCTGGAATGTTACGGCATTGAATGAAGACGAAACAGTTCATGATGCTGAAACATCCTCTGACTTCCATTATGGAGTTATAAGCACTCCTCTTGTCATCATTGATGGATTGGCGGATGGAAACTCCATCCGACTTGCTTATGACACGATGGTAGAAGGCTATTCGGATGGTGCATATGCGTATCAGATTTTCTTCTTCTCGCTGAATACTCGCACATGGACAGTTTTGGAGAAGACGTTGCAAGTGGTTGATGGCCAGACCGTCATTGATCTCGGTGTTAATGCATCCAATGGCTATCTGTATATTTGCCCTGTCACGAGACCTGAATCCAAATTCATTGAAATGTACATTGAATAATCACAAGGGAGGACGCGTGTGTGCGCGTCCTCCCGTATATTAGAATCTCCCATACAAAATCAAACTAAAGAATAAAGGGAAATCAAAAATGAACCATATTTTGAAAACGACAGCGGCTATTATTGCCTCCGCATTCTGCTGCTTTGCGCAGACAGCCGAACCTGTGGTGTCCGTTACTGAGCATGGCGTGAAATTCGGTGCAGGGGTCATTACCCGTCATTTTGAAAACACGAAGATTAAAGGTATTGCAGGTGGTAGTACTGTTACGACAGTGGGGCGTGGTGCAATGCAAGAAACCATTTCCATTGTTTCCACTGGCACTTCCGGCAAAATGGATGTTGAAACCATTGATTGCTTCGGCCCTGTCATCTCCCTTGAATATGGAATTTGGCAGAAGGAAGCCCTTACGTTGTCATTGATTGGTGATTTCCAGTATTATTGCCTCGACAATTCTCGCCGCATCAATGGCACGACTACAGAAACACATACCTTCACAGCTGTGCAGCATTCTGATTTTGGTAGTGCAACTGGCAATATCTATGTTTTGGGGGGCAACTTCAAGGCAAAGATGGACATGGATTTGTATATTTTAGATCTTGGCTTGAAAGGTGATTATGCTTTCAGCGAATCCTTTGAAATTTTCGCTGCTGTTGGTCCGACGCTAACTTTTGCAGATACTGAATCCAAAGTCGATGGCCGCAATGATTCAGATGAAGACTTCATCTTCGGTCTTTATGCAGGAGCAGGTATGGCATATTGGTTCAATGAAAAGATAGGTCTTTCCTGCGAAATCCGCTATGATGCGGCGTTTGAAAAGGTTGAGACGAAGGATATCAAACAAGATCTCAATGGTTTTGGCGGTGCGCTGAAACTGCTTATCGCATTCTGATAAGAGTTGGTTCTTTTCAGAATTTGAAGTCTCCTATAAATCCCGGGTAAAATTGAAAGCCCGTGTCATACAAGTCTTATCAATTGTATGATGCGGGCTTTAGATTATTTAACAATATGAAATATGTTTTCAAAATTCTTATAGTCTTCTTGATGGGAAGACTGGCTTATGCGGATATCAGTATCGTTAGCCTGAATAATTTTGGGCAACCCATGATGAATGGCGTGTGCAGTACGGCGGCAACCATTTCGGACAGCGGGATGGTTGCGTTTATTGCGCCGATGGAGGACAGAACAGACAGCCAAACTAACGGTTTCCATGCAAGTTTTTTGTTGGATAGCGGGCATGTTGTCACACTTTATCCAGGCTATTTGCAAGAGCTTGCACAGTTCCTTCATGTTTATTCGAAAACCACGAATGTGAGGCTTTCGGCCAATCATGATTTCACGGCTTTCGCCCTCATCGTCGAGAAAATCAAATCGGGTAGCACACCGCAGGGATCAGATGTGACGGTTCCGACTTCAATGGGCACATGGCTGGCCGTAGTCGATGCGTTTGGCAATCCATTACAGGAAGTGGAGTTGACTTCCACAGAGGGTAGTGTGTCAGCTTCGCAGTGCCATGTGTCGTTTGCTGACAACGGAAAACTGCTAGTTGCTTGCGGGCAGTATATTGGCCTGCGGCTATATGATTCACCAACGACAGATTTGACATCGTTTACAGTGTTGGATGCTGGCTATAAGACAGGTACAGCAGTAATTACAGGCGATGGATCGAAGGTGTTCTTGGCACGGGATGGCACATCACAACGTACTGTTTGCTATGTAGATATGGCGACAAGAAAAGTTATTGATACGGGGCTGACTGCCAGTGGGAGCATTAATGATGCACAGGTGGCTGTGAACCATGATGGCTCACATGTGACATTTCGGAAAACGACAAGTAGCCTGTCTATTTGCTCTCTGGAGGATAAAACGTGGAATGAGACCATCATCGATGGAACACAGATTCGTAGTCCAGCCATCAGCTCGGACGGTCGGTATATCGTCTATCAGGCGCGTGGGGCATCTTGTTTACAAATTATGGAATACGACTGTCAAAAAGGCACGACGACATTGATCAGCCAGAACAATGAAGGTGTGGAGGCGGATGCCGACTGTACGTCACCGTCGATTTCCGTAGATGGTTCTTGGATATCATTTATTTCGGCTGCATCAAATCTTGACACCAACAACAATGGCCAGCCACAATTGCTTGTGGTCAAACGGGAAGCACCATCATTTACGTTGGAATTGAAGAGTGGATGGAATCTATGTGCATTGCCATTTACAGCTGATGAGGGCAGTCAAGACGAATTATCACAAATTGGTGTATGCTGGGGATGGAATAATGGCAAATTCGTTCAAATAACTTCCTACGAAACAGGACAGGGCTTTTGGATATATTCTCCACAAAACAAAAAAGTAGTTGTTACAGGTTTTGAAACGATTCCCGAAAAACTTAAAAGAGGATGGAATCTTATTGGGACAGAATCTTACCCACAATTGGAACATGACAACATTTGGTTTTATGATAATGAAAATAAATGTTATGTCAAAGCAATATATTCATCAAATATAAAAAGAGCTGCATGGCTCTTTATGAAGTAAATGATATTCTTAGTGTGGCAAAATAAATGTCCAATTCCGCAAATGTGGTTTGCGGAATTGGATATATAAATGAAAAAGATTAAGCATGACATAATGGAATTATCGAAAAAGTGAATTTACGAGTCTGTATCTCTTAATGTTCGTGATCATTCAATTTACGAAACACCGTTGCGTAAATCTCCTTTGAAGAATACAGTAGGTAAAATCATCGCATATGCTGTAGATTATCAATACTTCAACCTTTTTGTTATCAGCAACAACTTGTTGCCGATAAGTGTTTTTTTCATAATGTGTCAAAAGTTATGGTGCATTTAATGTGTCTTTACACAATTTTGCAACAAATTGTAACAGAATTGCCCAATTTTTTATCGTCAGCTAGCTGTTGATGATAAGAAATAGTTTGCTTTTTATTACATGAAACAAATTGTTTCGTGTAAGGGCGCTTTTCTGATTTGCCCAATGCCATTGGGCGAATTCGCCCATTGATAACGGACGAATATCGTCTTTTAGGTGATGGTAGTCTGAAATGCCAATCGGCATGTCGATTTTGCCGAGAAGATACTTTGCAAGAGGCGCATTCTTGCCACGGCAGACGAGAAGTCCGATGGCCGGATTCTCCTGCGGCGTGTTCAGTTTCATGTTACAGGCGGCGACATAACCTTGCAGCTGACCGAGAAATTCCGGCTTGAAATTCTTGTTTTTTACTTCCACAACGAAATACCGATGCATTGGAATCAGATAAAAAATTATCTTTTTTATAGTACGCCATAATTTATGGCACATTTGATGTGTTTTCAGGCAAATTTTGCCACAACATGTGGCAAAATTGTCTAAGTTTCTTATCGTCAGCAATTTGCTGATGATAAGAAACGTTTGCATTTTTACACGAAACAAATTGTTTCGTGTATGGTTGTTTTTTCCGATTCGCCCAATGGCATTGGGCGAATTCGTCCGTTGATAACGGACGAATATCGTCCTTCAGACAGATGGGTATTATATCGTCTCAAAATATCGCCCTTCAGGCGACAGTCGCGCAGAAGTGCGACCTTCTTAACTTCATTGGAAATAGCAACAGTTGCGTTTTATGTTAGAAAGGACAAAAAGGACAGAAGGGATGACAGTGGTAGAAAAGACGATAATTGGTGATGGTTCCGTCACTTTCCTAATCCGATGGCGAAGATGCCGAGCAGGCAGATGATGATGCCCAGAATCGTCACGGGGCGGTAGCGTTCGCGGAAGCGGACGGAGGTGTAGAGGAAGAAGAAAAGCAGGGCGGCGGTGCTGCTGATGCAGGTCGTGAAAGAGCCCGCGCCGACCTTCGCCATGGCGTCCATCGCGACGAAGAAGATGAGATTCGTCGCCGTTCCGACGACCGCCCAGATGGCCGCCCATGGCAGGATGGATTTGATGCCTTTCAGCGGATTCGCCCTGACAACCGCGCAGGCCAAGAGATTGCCGACGCCAGAAAGCACCATGAGCAGGGCGGCGCGGAACATGCCGGAGACATTGTCGAATCCCATCCAGGAGGAAAGGCTCTGCAGGATGGCGCCACAGCCGTTGAGCACGATGCAAAGCATCGTCAAGGCAAACCATTTCATGTAGTTGCCCTGCGTCTGGGCCTGCGTCTCCTCCTCCTTCTGCTTGCCCGTCAGAACGCAGACGACCATGCCGCAAAGCAGGCAGAGGGCGCCCAGATAGCCGAGCGGCCGCGGCCGTTCGCCCATCGCGATGACGCCGAAAAGGAAAGGAATGATGATGGCGGACGTCGTGCAGGCGCTCGTAAGTCCTTTTTTGCCGATCGTGAAGCACTGGATCTGGACGTAGAGGGCGACGACGTAGGTGAAGCCGCAAGCCCCCAGAATCAACGACAGAAGCGGAAGCCGTTCAGGGATTTCCGCATGGCAGAACGGGACGATGCACCATGCGAGCACGCCGCCGAGCAGATTGGAGAGCGCATAGAAGACGAACGGCTGCACTTTGCGGGCGCTGATTTCGCTCATATAAACGGAAATCAACGCGCCGCAGAAGCCATGCCCGATGCAGGCCGCCAAGGCCAGAATAAGCGGATTCATAATGCAATTAACAATTAATAATTAACAATTTACAATTAATGATTAATGATTAATGATTAATGATTAATGATTAATGATTAAATCAATAAAGGTCTCTTGTGTCTAACTGTCTAACGTCTTTTATGCGCGTCTCGCGTCTCGCGTCTCGCGCCAAACCGCGTAATAGCGACGCCATTACGACCATGAAGGAATGGTTGGCATGAGACAAGAGACGAGCGGAGACTGAAGACGATAAGACGTTCGTCACGTATTCGCTTTCAGCTTTAGGCTAATCAGATTTCGGTCTTTTCGTAGCCAAGATAACGCTGGAAGGCTTCGTTGATGGCGAAGTCCCAATGGCCGGACGTGACGCTGACGTGATGGCGGTAGCCCGCGTAGCCGATGCGGTTGATCTTCCGCTGGAGGTCGTCGATATGCGCGACGCCGCCGCAGCCGAAGAAGCCTTCGCCGAGCGGTTCGCCCGTGAAATCGCCTTCGCCCGAATAGTAGCGGAGCGTGCCGTTTTCGGTCATCGTCGAGAGGAAGGAGAAATCCATCTTGCGGATGAAGCCCGTGTTGCAGCCGAAGGAGAAGCCCGGGCCGAGTGCCTTTTTGAACATGGCATGGTCGACGACAAGGCCCTTGCCGGCCATGAGCTTCTGCGGGATGGAGCCGCAATGGAAGAGGATGCATTTGTCGGGATCGTCTTCGTAGTTGTTGTTCCAATCGAGGCAGGTGGCGGGCTCCTGTGACGCGAGATGGAGGGCGAGCATGCCGACGGCGTTGCAGACATCAAGTTCGCAGCCGGCGGGAATGCCGCGGTCGTTAAGTTCGCTCAGCAGGACGCAGGGGGAGATCTTGGCGGTCAGCTGGAGGTCGTTCCAGCAGCGGAGGCCGATGGCGTCCAATGAATAATCTTTAATGAACTGGTCGATGGCGACGGATGCCTTCGCCAACGAGATCATGGCGTCCTTCGGCACTTCGGAGAAGTTGGAGTAGTTGTTGAAGAAATCGATCTTGGCGCGGATGTCGGCGCTGTCGGCGTCGAGCTTGTCCATCTTGACGAGCAGGTCGGAATTGTCGAACGTCTCGGTGGTGACGCCGTACTTCTGGAGGGTTGCTTCGTCAAAGCGGATAGTCTTGAAGGCGGTGGGACGCGCGCCGATGGCGCCGATGCGGATACGCTTCATTCCCTTGACGATACGGCAGACGGCGGCGAACTGGCGCATATGGTCAAGGAAGACGGGCGACAGAGGGCTGAGTGTGTGGGGCGCCCACGCGGTGTAAGGGATGCGGAACTGGTGGAAGACATCCATGACGGAGAGCTTGCCGCAGAACGCGTCGCGCCGTGAGTTGAAGTCCATCTTGTCCAGTTCGTCCGGGAAGGCGAGAATGTAGATTGGGACGCCACAGTCGCGAAGTGCTTCGGCAGCACCGGTTTCGTCACCGAAATTCGGGAGGCAAAGAACGACGCCGTCGAATTCGCCTTTGTGCTTTTCAAGGAACTGGTTGAAGACGAGGCCTTCGGCATAGCCTTCAACGGCACCGTAGTGGGTAAGGCCTTCGGGCAAACAGAGCGTGTCGATGCCGAGCTTGGTCAATTGTTCAATGACCTGTTGTTTGGCGGAGACGATAAGGCGTTCGGGGAAGAAGCCGCGGTTGCCGAGGAAAAGCGCGAATTTCATGAATAATAACTCCTTGGTATTGAAAGGGATGAAAGCAATTAAAGGGGTATAAGCGGCATAGAGGATGGAAAGGGATAGTGGTCGCGCAGGAGCGCGCCTCTTCCGTTTACGGCATGCCCATGCCGTTGCCGCCAAGGTTAACGGTGTTGATATTGTTCTTCCCATTCCCTCAGAGACTTGCGTGTACCGTCCGTGGTTTGGAAGGAATAGTTGATATTGAAATTGAGTTGCGGCGGGATGGCCATGCCTTCGACCTGCGTCTGGAGGTTGTTCTTCACGACGATGCGGGTCGGCACGGCGCCGAGATTGTTGTTGCTGCCTTCGCCGCCGCCGACCTTCTGGTGGGCGATGGCGATTTCGATGGACTTGCCGCCGAGAAGCACCAGTTTGACATAGTCGACGGTGAAGAACTTCTTGTTGAAGCAGATGTTGGCGGCGGTGATTTTGGCGCCTTCCACAAGCTCCTCGTCAAGTCCCGTGACGGAGACGACGAACTGGTTGGGGTTCTCCTGCATGAGCTTGGCGTCGTTGTCGCTGGCGTATTCGGCGATCTCCTTCAGGCCGTCAAGCGTCAGCGCGGAGCAGACGTCGCCGAAGGCTTCCAGTTTTTCGTCGATGCCTTCCGAGAGCTTGTCCGCCATTTCTTTAGGAAGACGGCCCCA
The DNA here is from genome assembly GCA_902776645.1 of uncultured bacterium. Lineage (GTDB taxonomy): Bacteria > Verrucomicrobiota > Lentisphaeria > Oligosphaerales > Oligosphaeraceae > UBA1407. The sequence continues at coordinate 144,514 of CACYQT010000001.1, forward strand.
GTTGACGGAATATTTGTCCGTGCTCTTTTTGGCGTTGTGCGTGCGTCTTACGGAATTGATGGTGGGCACGGGCACGTTCTTGGGGGCGTTCGCGGCCTTGGCCTGCATCATGAGCATGGCGTTGATCAAGCCGAAGATCTGCGGGCAGCTGATGTTGGCGTTGAAATCCTGCTTGAGGATGTTCTGATAATGTTTGACGGTGTTTTCAATGGCTTTTTCATGGGCTTCCGTCAGTTCGAGGGCGTTCGCCGCAAACCCGAGGCAGAGGCAAAGGAGGAGGAGGATTTTTTTCATCTGGTGTTCCTTCGGTTGTAAATAATGGTGTCATAAAGAAAAACTTGTAATCAATTAATCACTTGAATGGGAAAATTCAAATGATGAGCTTATATTTTTGATAAAAGAGGACATGGGGAGAGGATATTAGAGGACATTCAACGACAGATCGGAGGAAAAACATGAAAAAACTGTGTTTGGTCATCATCTTGCTGGCGGCGATGCTGCCGGCGGCGCCGCAAGTCCAGGAGGACGGAGCGGTGAAGGGCGTTTGGACAATGGACTACGATGCGGCCGTCAAGGCTTCGAAGGAGTCGAAGACGCCGTTGTTCGTGCTGTTTACGGGATCCGACTGGTGCCAGTGGTGCAAGGTCATGGACAACCAGGTCTTCTCGAAGCCTGAATGGCAGCTCTACGCGAAGGCCAATCTCTATCTGGCCTACATCGACTTCCCGCAGGATGAAAAGCTGGTGCCCGAGAAGTACAAGGCCCGCAACGAGAAGCTGCAGAGGGAGATGGAGGTCGAAGGGTATCCGACGATGATTCTGATGGACCACAACGGCAAGGAACTTGCGCGGCTGGAGGCCGAGAAGACGATCACGGCCCAAAAGTTCGTGAATCTCATCCGCCTGCGCCTTCTCTACACGCCGTCGGAATTGGAGAAAGTCTATGCGAAACTGCCTGCGGAAGAAGCGAATACGTTGCGCAAACGCGGCGAGCGGAAGGAGTATCTGGAAGCGGAGTTGTTGAAGGCTGACAAGATCCTGCAGGCCGAAATCGAAGCCGCCCAGAAGAAGCATGAGGCCGTCGCCGCCCCATTGAACGAAGAGCTGGAGAAGATGGGCGACTCCTTCGACAAGGAGATCATCCTGCGGCTCATCAAGCTGAAGTCTGAAGACAAGGCGAAGGAGTTCGAGAAAGCACAGGCCGATCTGGAGGAGGCCATGAAGAACGCCATGGAATGGATCCAGACGCGCCCGGAGCAGAACGAAAAGAACACGAAGATCTTCAACGATCACAAGGCGAAGATCGAGGCGTTGCGCGAAAAGACGCAGCAGATGGTGATGGAAGCGCTGCCATAGTGGTTAGTGGTTAGTGGGTAGTGGGTAGTGGGGAGTGGGGAGTGGATAGTCCCATACGTCCCATATGTCCCATACGTCCCAGATATCCCAGTAAAAAGAAAAGGGGGCTGTTGCAAAACCAAGCAACAGCCCCCTTTCTTTTTTACAACAATCTAATTTCCAGAAGATTACTTCACTTCTTCTTTCTTTGCTTCCTCGTCATTCGAGGGTTGGGCTACTTCCGCAGGAGCTTCTTCCGCAGGAGCTGCCGTTTCCTTGAGGCCGCCGAAGACTTTCACAAAGTACACGTAGAAGATGAACGCCACGATCATGCCGTTGATGGCCTTGAAGCCATACTGCACGAAGTTGGCCACCAGCGTACCGATCGCCCAGGCCAGAATTGCAGGCTTGCCGTTGCCGGGCACAGCGTTGCTCTTGATGTTCTTGCGGCGGACGACGAAGAAGTCGGCCATCAGGACGGCGCCGACGGGCGGGATGAACGTGTTCAGAATGTTCAGGTAGCCGCAGAAGTTGTTGTACAGCGTGACGGCGAAAATCGTGCCGAGCGTGCCGCAGATGAGAACCAGATACTTTTTCGGGAAGCCTGTGATGTTCGCGAGGCCGAGGCCGGAGGTGTAGAGGGCGTTGTCGTTCGTCGTCCAGATGTTGAACGTCAGGACGATGATACCGGGAATCAGAAGTCCTTGGGCAACAAGAACATTGGAGATGTCGTTCGTTTTGTAGAACATGCCGCCGACGGCGCCGAAGAGGAACATCAGACTGTTGCCGATGAAGAAGGCGATGGCCGTCGTGCTGACGGCGATCTTGCGGTCTTTCGCGAAACGGACGAAGTCGGGCGTGCATGTACCGCCGGAGATGAAGGAGCCGATGGTCAGGGCGACGGCCGCGCTGAGTGTCAGGGCACTGTCGCCGGCGGGGGTGAAATTCTTCAGCGTGTTCCATGCGTCCGGATTGTCGCAGAAGACCTTCAGGGCGGAGAAACCGCCGCCGATGGCGATGGCGGGAACGGCGACGAGCGAAACGATGGTCAGCGCCTTGATGCCGAAATAGGCGGATGTCGTGAACAGGATGCCGGAGATGATCACGGGAATCCAGATGTTGCATTCAATGCCTTTTTCCTTCAAATACGTCACGATCGGGAACGCGCACATCGCGACGCCGACGCCGAACCAGCCGATCTGCGTGATCGCCAGAATGGCGGACGGCAGCGCGGAACCACGCTTTCCGAAGGAACGGCGGGCCAGAAGATGGACGGACAGACCCGTGGACGACGCCATGTACGCCAACGCCGACGTGTAGGCTCCCAGAATCAGATTGCCCAGCAGAACCGCCAGAAAGAATTTCGACACGGTCAGGCCGTTGCCCAACGTCGTGCCCGTCCACATGGACGCCGAGAAAAACGTGAATCCAAGCATGACCACGAACATGGCCCAAAAGCCACGTCTTTGTTCCTGCGGCACGTTCGACTGCGAATAATCATGATCTTCCGCCATTGTCCTTTTCCTTTTTTCTTTGTTTTGGTTGGTGCGACACAAAAAAAAGTCCCGTCGGGAAAACGGGACCTGTAAAAATCATTGCATTTGGAGAAGCGTCGTCATCGCGTTGATTTGTTTGACGGCGATGTCGCGAAGCGATGTTCCGACGAAACGGCCGGCGTCGAGGCTCGGGAATCGGTCTTTCAGATAGGCTTCGAATGTCACGCCCTGGTCCGCCAGATCCAAGACCTGCTTCCAGTAGCCGCGGACATCCTCCGCGTATTCGCTGACGTGGAAGGCGCGGGAGCCCGCGTCGTAAATCGTGCAGCGTTCAATCGGGTAGGCAGGGTTATCATATTGGGAATCAATGAATTCCGGAGCCATGACGGCGTCGCCGCGCGTCAAGTCCGTTCCGGTCAGGCGGATCATGAGCCGTGAATCCAGATCCGGAACGCCGAAGCAGCCTTCGAAATAGACCAATACCGTCCGGCGGTAGCTTGGGAACAGGCGGCGGCATTCGGCATCGACTTCCTCCAGAATCTTGCCGGCGATGGCGCCGCCGATGGTGAAGAAGACGATGTCCTGCAGATCCGTCTCCATGGATTTCGCGGAGGCGATCAGTTCGTTCAGGCCGTAGCGGAGACTCGTGCCGGTGGCGACGACGTCGCCGATGAACAACGACGCGGCGCGCGGCAGATATACCTTGCGGTAGGCGTTTTCCGTGATGTGCCATTCCTCCGGGTCGGCGTTGTCGCGGGCCCGCTGGGCGCTGATGAAGCAGGTCGTATGGCGGTTCCATCCAAAGGCGTCGTGCAAGGCGTGGCGCAAGCCGTAGTTCAAACCGCCGCGCAGGATGTTGACGACGACGCCGGAACTTTCCTTGATATTCAGATCCAACGTTTTGAGAACGGCGACGCAGGCCTGCTGCAGTTTATCCGTGTAGTCGATGCCGGCGATTTTCGGATCGTTGCAGATGGCGCGGGTCTCAGGCGTCGTCGCGATATAGCGTTCGACGGGGCTGTCGCTGTCCATTTTGTAGATTTTCGCCCAATCTGATTCAAAGGCTTTGTTCAACATTGCGCATCCTTGTGGATTGACCTTTTCATTTCTTCAGTTGGGGAAGTTTAAAATAGCTTTGCATTTTTTATTTGCAAATAAAAACGGTTTCTTCCAAATGGACGATGCGCAAAAAAGCCGCCGGATCATGTGACCCGGCGGCCGAATGGTTTATCTATCTTGTTGTATCGTCGTTATTTGATCGGAATCGCGACGAAGAAGCGGCGGGGCTGGTCGCCACGGACTTTCCGCTCGATCAGGAAGACGACCGTGTTGTTGTGGGAGGCCTTCATGGCGGCGATGACATCGTCCACGCTGCGCACGGGCATGCGGTTCACTTCAATGATGAAGTCGCCTTCGCGTATCCCGTTGTCGTTCTTGGTGTTGGCGGCATCGACGGCGCCGTTCGGCAGGATCTCCTCCACGGAGACGCGGCCGTCCTTTTCCAGAAGCTCCAGCCCGAGTTTGTCGAACTGGATGTTCTCCTCTCCGCCGCCGCGCGTGGAGCGTTTGGAATAGAGGGCGTTGGTGTCGCGTTTGCCGGCGACGATGTCGAACGTGATATCCTTGTCGCCGCGTTTCGCGTCCAGATGGATTTTGTCGCCGGGCTTGAAGGAGGTCACGGCCAGAAGCATTTCATGAGGCGAATTGACTTTCTTTCCGCCGACCTTCTGGATGATGTCCCCCGCCTTCACGCCGGCCTTTTCGGCGGCGGTGTCCGGCAGGGCTTCGCTGACGATCACGCCGTAATCGACTTCGAACTGCTCCTTCAGCTCATCGGTCATTTCCTGCATGGAGATGCCGAGGAAGGGGCGGTTCACTTCGCCGTTCTCGATCAGGGAGTTGACGATCTGCTTGACGAGATTGCTGGAGATGGAGAAGCCGAGGCCGACGTTGCCGCGGGACATGCCGCCTGTGACGATGAACTGGTTGATGCCGATGATTTCGCCTTTGATGTTCAGCAGAGGGCCTCCGCTGTTGCCGGGGTTGATGGAGGCGTCCGTCTGGATGTAGTCGTCGAACGTGGACATGTGCATGTTCTGGCGTTCCGTCTGGCTGATGTGGCCGATGGTCACGGAGTGCTCCAGATCGAACGGCGCGCCGATGGCGATGGCCCACTGGCCAATGCGCAGCTTGTCGGAATTCGCGAAGGTCAACGCGTGGAATTTCTTCTTGCCGTCTCCGATCTGGAGGACGGCGAGGTCGGACTCTTCGTCGACGCCGACGACGGTGACGGCATCCTTGTCCTTCTGCGTGTCATAGACGGTGCCGTCCGCCAGTTTGACTTCAAGGAAGTCATAGTCCTTGATGACGTGGTGGTTCGTGACGATGTAGCCTTTTTCGTCGATGATGACGCCGGATCCGCCGCCGGTGATGAGGCGTTTCTCGTCGTTGCGCGGCATCTGGCGGCGGTAGCCGCGGAACTGCGGGAACATGAACAGTTCGGGCGGCACATCGCCCATCATCTGCGACGCGCGGCGATACTGCTTGTTCAGAATCGTCACGACGGCATCTTTCGAATTGTCAACGACTTCAGAAAACGCGTCCTCAACCAGCATGGCCATCTTCAACGCCTCCGACGGCTCAGCCGCCGCCTTCACGCCGAACAATGACACGCCCAACAATACCGCCAATGCGCAAAGCATTAAGTTTTTCATGATTTTTTTCTCCTTATTTGACAAACGGTTCTTTCGTCTGGCGTTGCGCCCCTCCCGAGGCTTGGCGCCGTCAAATGAAAAAGTGCCGGCTCTTTCATTATGCACGATATTATGACCGACGTTTTTTCGCCAGTGTTCCTTGAAGTGTTGAAAATTCTTCTTAAATTTTGCAAAAAAACATCCATGGCCGCCATCCGTATACCATTATGTAAATAAAGGGGTTGAATCATCATGAAACGCCTGCAGCTTTTTGCCATGCTCCTCTGCGGGGCTCTCGCCGCCGAAACCGCGCTGCAATTTCCGAACGCAGGATTTGAAGAAAAAGCCCCGGCATGGAAGCTCAACCAACTCTGCCGAATCATTCCGGAAGCCGCGCATACGGGAAAATTCGGACTGCGCATCGAAGACGACCTGGACACGGACGGCGCATCCGTTTTCGCGCCGCGAATCGATGTCGCCGGTGGAACGGACATTGTCGTCCGCTTCTGGGCGCGTTCCATCGCAAATGGCCATAAGACAGGAATTTATCTGCGATTCGTCGACGCCAAAGGCAAAAGCCTCAACGGCCAGAAGCTTGGCAACGACAACATCACATATGTCGCTTCCGGAGCGACGGCGTGGCGTGAACATATCGCCGTCGCGAAAGCCCCTGATAACGCGACGCAGCTGGCCCTGTGGATTCATTCCGTCAATAACGCGTTCTCCCAAGCGGACATAGACGATTTCTCCATCGCCGTCATCACGCCGGAGGAGGCCGCTGAAATCAAGAAGACAGTCGCTATCCAGAAGCTGAACGCCGCAAAGCCCGCCGCTTTCCCCGTGCCAACGGCGGAACGCATCGCGGAAATCGCCGCCATGCTGCCGGAGAAGCCGACCGGACCATGCCCGAAAGCGTCGGATCGCACGGCTTGGCAACCACTTATGGATACACCTGCGGCGGAGAGCATCATCAAACGCGCGACCGCCTACATCGGCGTCGAGCCGCCGCCGCTCACCGATGAGGGCTATCTGGAATTTTCACAGAACGGCAATCGTTCGCGTTTCGAGGCGGTCTATTTCCAACGAACCACCCGCCTGAACCTTCTCGCACTTGCGGAAACCCTTGAATACAAAGGACGTTTCCTTCCGACGCTAGAAAGCGACATCCACGCCATCTGCAACGTGAAAAGCTGGAATCTTCCCGCCCACGACAAGAAACTCGATGATTTCTACAACCGTTCGCATCATGCCGCCCTCTTCAGCACGGAAATCGCCGCCAATCTGGCCTATACGGACTGGTGGCTCGGCGAGAAGCTTTCCCCTGAAATCCGCGCCGAAATCCGCCGCGAGACGAATCGTCGCATCTTCGGGCCATATTGGCCCGTTGTCCGAAATGGCGTGATACCAGATGGTTTCTGGTGGGTGCGCGGACGGAACAACTGGAACGCCGTCTGCCATGACAACATGATCCGCGCGGCACTCATCCTGTTGGAAGACCGCCGTGAACGCGCGGAGATCATCGCCGGTGCCGAAAACGGCATGCCGTTCTACATCAACGGTTATTCGCCGGACGGATACTGTTCGGAAGGCATGGGCTACTGGAACTACGGTTATGGCCATTTTCTCCAGATGGCGGAAACGCTTCTTCTCGCCACGGATGGAAAGCTGTCGTTCTACAACCACCCGCGTCTTGAAAAAGTCGCGGCATTCGCGCGGGACATCCAAATAGAGGAGAATGTGTGCCCCGCCTTCGCGGATTGCGGCGTCTCCGCGAAGCCGTCCACCGCCTTCATGTCGTACATCCAGCGTCGCTACCCGTCCGCCGTCTTCAAGGCGATCCCGCCGCAGACGGTTCCGTCCACATCATTCGCAACCACCGCCCTCCATTGCTTTTACGACCATCTTTATCCGATCGACAATCTGCCGCAGATCGGCGTCTTCCCGCCGCGATCGCTCTTCAAAGACGCGGGAATCTACATCGGCCGTTCGACGTCGGAGGCCATCGGCCGTTTCGGCACGGCGTTCAAGGCGGGCCATAACGGCGAAGAGCACAACCACAACGACGTCGGTTCGTTCACAGTCGTCCTGAACGGCAAGCAGTATTTTCTGGATCCGGGCGGCGAGGCCTATACGAAACAGACATTCTCCAAAGACCGCTACAAGAGCCAGATGCTGAATTCCTACGGCCACATGGTGCCGATCGTCGCGGGAAAATTGCAGACGACTGGCGCCAAATCCTTTGGAACATTCGTCTCCACGGAATTTTCCGACGAAAAGGACGTGATTGTCGCGGACATCAAAAACGCCTATCTGGACGCCCCATCGTTGAAATCTCTCCGCCGCACGTTCACATTTGACCGGACGGTTCCGTCCGTCACCGTCCGCGACGATGTCTCCTTCGATTCGCCGCAGACGTTCGAGACATGCCTCGTTACGACGCAATCCATTCACCAACTCTCTGGACAGGAATATCTTGCGTATAATGGTAAAGGCGCCGTCAAGGCGACCGTCGCCGCCGAAGGCGGAGAGCTCGCGATGACCGTCGGCGAAGTGGTCAATCCGAACCGCGCCGCCCCGAAACGGATCGCCGTCGCGTTCAAACAGCCCGTGACGACGGCCTCCATCACGATCACGTTCACGCCGGCGAACGCTGATTTGGAGAATCTGCCGGGCTTCTATCATGCTCCCGATATGTCAAAAGTGAAGCTTCAGATGGAAAAGACCGTCACCGTGCAGGCGGAGAATATCGCCGAAGAGACGGGAGGAAAGGTCGTTGTCGAGAAGAAGATCGCTTCCGACGGCATGGCCTTCAAGCAGTGGAACGGAAAAGGCCACGCCCTGTCTTGGACCGTTGATATCCAGCAGGATGCGACTTACGCCGTCCAACTGCGCCTCTGCCATATTGCTTCCGAAGACGTCCGCCGCACGATCGCCGTCGATGGCGTTGCCGTCAATGACGGCGAACCGTTCCTCCTGCCCGGCACGGGCGGCTGGTCGAACACGGAGGACAACTGGCGGAACGTCTGGCTCGCGCATGAGAACCGCCGTCCGCTGCTCATTCCGTTGAAGGCGGGCCGCCACGTCTTCACGATGACCAATGTCGATGACCGTGGCCTCAATCTCGACTGGATCAAATTCACGCCAGTGGAGTGATTTGGTCAGCGGAAGAGGGTGGGAGACATGGTTTTTGAAGAAAAAATCAAAAAAAAATCAAAAAAAATCGCATTTTGTTGATGGATTTCGTTTGAAAGCCTTGAATTATGCGTTAAATTTATCGCAGTTAGACAAAATTGCCTTATAACAAGGCGATCATGTCACGGGAAGGCATGAATGTTTAAAAACAAATACTGATTTTAACGTCATCGGGGAGAGGATTTGGAAATTTCACCGCTGCGGACCATTGCGAAATCGTCCGCGCGTAGTAGTCCGCCTCTCATTTGCCTTCGGGCAAAGACAGGTCGGGCTTTTTTTTTTCGACCTCTTCCTGATGCATTTTTACACATCACGAGGGGCCGGAGTGTTTTTTTGAGGGTAGCTCAACGAGGCGACATTCCATGCTCTGGTTGAAGCAGATAGGATAAGGAGAAAAAAGATGATCAAAGAACAAGCGGTTGCGTTGGTAAAGAAGGCGATTAAGAGACTGTCGTGGAAGTACCAGTACGATGATGAAGACGATATTTTCACCATCAAATGGCGTCCTGTGTATGCTTATGCCAGCATTAAAATGAGCATCTACATTTTCGACAAGTTCCTGACGATCATTGTCGGATCCGAAACCATCGTCAAGAAGAACATCAGCCTTGTGGCTGAATATCTGACAAGGCTGAACTACCGTCTGGCGCCCGGCGCCATGGAAATGGACTGCGACGACGGAGAAGTCCGTTACTATCAACGTCTTGGTTTTGCCGAAATCGCCTCTCACCATGACGAAGAAGAGGACGGCATGGCCGTGTTCATTTGCTGCATGCTGGTCAAAGCCCTTATGACGTTTGATGCCACTGGTCCCGGCGTATTCGCCGTCATGATAGGGGCTAAATCCCCCAAAAAGGCCGCCGAAAAGGCTGAGGCCTTGATGAACCGTCTCACCAATAATGACGACGACGATGATGACGACGACGACGATGATGACAACGAGGATTTCGACGTCGCCGGTCTTATTGACTCCACCGACACCGTCGACGATACCTATCATGTCGACGATGACGACGACGACAGCGATGACGATGATCTCGACGACGACGATGATCTCGACGACGACGATGACGACGATCTCGACGATGACGACGATGACGATGATCTCGACGACGACGATGACGACGATGACGACGATGACGACGAGGACGATGACGACGACGACGACGACGACGACGATGACGACGATGACGACGATGACGACGACAGCGACGGAGATGACGGCAATGCCGTGGAAGAAGACAATGACGTCGACATCGAAAAGACCGACGGCGACGATGTCAAAAAAGCCGATGATGATGAAGAGCCGCCGAAGCCCCGTCGGGGACGGCGTGGCAATACGAAAGCGTTGCTCAAACGCAAAGGGGCGAGCTTCGATCTCATGAATGAGAAGCGCTCCACGATTCACATCGACCAGATCGTCGAGGAGAAGGAGCTCGTCATCGAAAACGAGACGGCTCCCGACGAACCGCCGAAGATGCCGCAATTCGTCATTTCCCGCAAGACGCAGGCCTAGTTAAGTGGCTAGTGGTTAGTGATTAGTGGCTAGTGGTTAGTGATTAGTGGCTAGTCGGGAGGGCTGCGCTCCAGCGTGGCCGGTCGGGGGGGAGGGCTGCGCTCCAGCGCGGCCGATGATTTGCGCGCAATGGATGGTCTGGTGATTGCGGCCTGTGCCGTGGTCATCGCCATTCTGTTCTTTTTGTCTTGTCGTCTTACGTCTTTTGCTCGCGGCTCATGTCTCAAATTTCATGTCAAACTGCGTAATGGCAACACCATTGCGCTCCTCCGGGGGAAGGAAAGGAGAAAGCGATCAAGATTGCTTTTGGGAGGGTGGCATGGGATGAGAGACATGAAACGAGCGGAGACGGGAGGCGATGGGACACCTTTGAACTTGTTTTGCTTCAAGGATTTAGCTTGGCAAAATGACAGGTGGTCATTTCAGGACGGCATCCAGTCCGGGGTCGTGTTGAGCCCCGTTCTGGAGGGCGATCTGATACCACTTTTTGGCTTCATCGATGCGTGGCGGCTTGGAGCTGCCAAGAAGAATGGCGAGCGCCAGCGGCGCCTCTGCATCCTCCTTCTTGAGATTGTACGCCTTCTCCAGCTGGATTTCTGCCGCCTGCGTCCAGCCAAGCGTTGCGAGAGCCATACCGTAAGTTCTTGCGATATCGGGATTTTTCGGATTAAGCGCCACGGCGCGGGCGAGCATGGAGACGGCCCAGTCCGGCTCCGACTGGCGGATCAGCGAATAGCCGAGGGCGAACAGCGTGTCTGGATCGTCCGGATCCTGCCGGAAGGCGCGCTGCAGATATTTGATGGTATCCTGGTCGTTGCCGAGATTGGCGGCGATGATGCCGAGCCGTTGCAGGGCGATGCGGTTTTCAGGCTCCATTTCCAGTACTTTCTGGTAGTTCCACTGGGCGGCTTCGACCTTTTCCTGCTTCTCAGCATCGATGGCCTGCCGCAGATATCCTTTGAGGACGGCGTCCTTTTCGCGTTCGCGGCGGCGGCGCTCCTCCACCATGTCCGGTCCGTTGTCGATCTTCTGCTGGTCGGCGGTTCTGGTCGCATCCTGCACGGAGGTTTCCTTTTCGGCCAAGGCCATTTCGAGGGCGCGGCGATGTTTCTGCTCCTGTTCGAGCCTGGCGGTGAGCTGTTTGATGTGCTCAATCCATTTGGTCTTGTCGTCGCTTCCGTCCGCGAGCGCGGAGAGATTTTTGTTCTGCGTTGTGACGCGTTCATCCGCGTCGCGCAGCTGTGCTTCAAGAACGGAGATTTTCGATTGCAACGTGTTGATGGCCAGATTCTTGCTTTGGAGATCCCTGGTCGTGTCCGCAAGGGAGGTCGAGAGTCCTTTGGCGGCTCCCGTCTGGCCGGCCACCGTCTTGGCGGCCATGTCCGCGGCGGCGAGTTTTGACTGCGCTTCGCGGGCGGCGATTTCCGCGATGACCAACGCGTTCTGCGCGGCGACCAGTTCCTTTTCGCGTTCGTCCAACTGCTCCTGCGTCTCCAGATAACGGTCTTCCAGGCGGCGGATTCGCTCTTGGGATTCGGCTTCTTTGTCCAACGCCTGCCTGGCAAGGGCGAAGTTCTTTTCGTAGAGCGTCTTCCATGCATCCAGATCCTGCGAGCCCTGGTCCGGTTTCTGTGAATCAAGCTCCTCCATGGCTTTCTTGATGGCGGCGCTCTGCCCATTCGTTTCCTTGTCGCGATTCGCCTTGAGTTCGGCGATTTCCTGTGCGGCGCGTTCAAGTTTTTTCTTGCTGTCGGCGATCTGCTGGTTGAGGCGGTTGATGGTGGCCAAGCTCTTGCGGGCCAATGGGTCCGCGTCTTTCAGCTGTTCATGCAAGGCGTTGTTTTCAGAGGCCAGCTTGTCGATCTGCGCTTTCTGGAGGATGGTTTTCCGGGCGAGATTCGGATTGCCGGAATCATCGGTTGTCAAAGCGGTGATGTTTTCCTCCTGCCTGCGGGTGAGTTCGATTTGGGCGTCCAGTCGTTGCTGGAGCTGTTTCGCGGTGGTCTGCGCTTCTTCCAGATCTTTCTGCAATTGCGCTATTTGCTTGCCTTTCACCTTCTCGTCTTTCGCGGAATCCTTCCAGCCCTGCGTGTCGGAGGTGATGCGGTCCGACAGGATGACCCGCTGTTCTTCAGAGGCCTGTAGCTGGCGTTTCAGTTTGTCATGTTCGGCCTTCAGTGTCAGCAGTTCTTCACTAAGCGCGACATTTTTGGCGCGGGCGACTTGCAGGTCTTCCGACAGTTCGCCCCCTTCCTCTGCCTTCTCTTTGCCGCCTTTCTTTTTCATCTTCTCCAACGCGGCCTCCCGTTTCTGCAACGTCTTTTCTAGCTCCGTGGCGTTCTTCTGGGCCGTTTTCAGCCGTGTCTGGAGGGATTCAATGTCGGTCAGCCTGTTCTGGGCGAGCTTGCGGGCATTTTCAAGCTCTTCGGCCTGTTCGTTTTTTTCGCGCAGCAACTTGTCATACGATCTGTTGAGGGCGTCCACCTTGTCGCGGGAGCTTTTCAGATCTTCCGTTATCCTGCCCAGATCGGTCTGCGACTGGCGCAGCAGATCCTCCGTTTTTTGCAGTTTCTGGACGGTTTTGAGCGTATCCCTGTCGGCGGAAGACGCTCGTTTCAAGGCCTCTATCTCCTTATTGGCCTCACGGAGCCGAAGCTGGAGAAGATTGTTGGTCTCCTCCAGTTTCTTCCGGTTTGAGGAGGCGGCGGAGAGGCTCGCCTCGACGCTGGCGGCCTTCGCGGCCTCCGCACGCGCCCTGTCCAGCGATTCCGTGAGCACTTCGACGCGTGATTCGAGAAACCGCCGTTCCTCCGAAAGCTGCGCGATCGTGTTGGCGTATTCCTTGTTGAGCTTCACAAGATCGTTTGGCGAAAGGGATTCCGGCTTGACTTCCTGCACGGTTGTCAACTGCTCCAGCATCTGCCGGCAGTAGTTGATACGGTAGTTCAGAAGCGTCGGATTCCATTGCGGATAACGCCGTTGCACGGATTCAAAGACGGCCAGCGCGGCGCGGTAGAGCGGGATGGCCTCCTGATTGCGTTTCGCCTTGGACGCCTTGTCGGCGGCCTCCAGTTTCGTGTAGCCTTTCATCCATTCGTTGCGGACGTTGTCGAGATCCGCCATGGCGAACAACGGAATCAAACATGCGAAAATGACGATGATTTTTTTCATGGTGTTTTTAAAGCAATTATAGTTGTGACGGCATCTTGCCGTCGTTCGTTCAAACGTCTGGCGGTTGCCGTTCGACGGCGGGGACGCCGTCGTCACTTCGGCTGGTTATTTGACGACGGCCTCGAACGCTTCGTCACGCGGCTGGCCGGCCGCGACGGCTTTATCATAGAACTCTTTGGCTTCCTTTAAGTTGCGTGGCTCGACAGTGGCGTAGATGATGGCGAGAGCCATCAGCGATTCGCCGTGGTTCGGCTCCAATGCGATGGCTTTGCGGAAGCAAGCCTTCGCGAGCGACGTCTGTGCGGCGGAGAGGAAGACGGCGCCCAGCGAGAACTGCGCGTTGACGTTGTCCGGAGCGGCGACGGTGGCCCAAGAGGTCAACGCCAAGGCGCGCTGCCAGTTGTTCTCGTCCAGGCAGATGCGTCCGATGAGGACCATGGCGTCCGCGTTGCGGCCGGTCGTCGTGAAGTAGCGGTCCAGCAGCATGTTGGCGTTGTCATGGTCGTCGATGGCCCAATACCAGTATGCGCCGCGCAGGGCCGGCTCCTGCGCGTCCGGATATTTGTTTGAGATGGTGTGCCAGTATCGCGCGGCGGAGGAGATGTCGCTTTTGTTCTCGAGATCGAAAGCCATTCTTTCCAGCTGGTCGATCTCCTTCTTGTTCTGCAGGAAGACCGCGACATTCTCCTGGAAGAAGGCGAGTTTCCTGTTCTGGTCCGCGATAATCTGTTTGAGCTGTGCATTTTCGTCTTTTACGGCGTCGGTCGAATGGGCGGCTTCCGTCCATTTGTCCACTTCCGCAAGCTGTTTTTCCAGAGTGTCGATTTTCTTGTTGGCGTCTTCGAGGTCATGCGTCAAGGCGTTGATTTTTTCATCGTCTTTCTGTTTGACCATCGCGAGTTCGGCAAGTTCGTTGTGCAGTTTCGTGAAATCGTCGTCCGTCTTCATGCGGGAGAGTTTCGTCTGTTCGAGCTTGAGCTTGACTTCCAGTTCGGTGATCTGCTGGCGGAGCGCGTTGATCAGCGCCTCGCGATCATGGAGACGCGTGTCGCTGATCGTGTAGCGGCTGTCCTGCCGAATTTCCTGCAGTTCCATGGAAAGCGCGGCGTTGTGGTTGATCTCCTCCTTCAGGCGTGTCCGCAGTTCTTCGGCGGAAAGCTGCCCCAGATCCGGCAGAATGGTCTTTTCCAGCTGCTGGATGCGGAGGCGGCAGGATGAGATGTGATAGGTGACCATCACCGTATTCCAGTTCGGAAAACGACGATGGACGTCTTCGAACATCTTCATCGCGTCGTTGTAGCCCTGCATGGCGGGAAAAGGCTTCCCCTGGTCGGCCAATTGGGCGGCTCGCGACATCTTGAGGAAGCCGTCCAGCCAGAGCTGGCGGACGGCCGCGTCGGCCTCCGCCGCCGTGATTTCGGCGGCGACAAGCGAAAAGGCATTCAAAAATAACGCAAAAAGAAGAAAAGGAAGAAACTTGCAGCGCATAATTTTTATTACTTTATAGAAATAAAAAGATTCAAGATTATATTGTCAGATTGCGGGAGTGTCGTGGACGGCGGGAGAGGCCGCGGCGTCAAAACGCCAACACATAACGTAATCGCTGAAATCCAAATCACAACAAAAAATAACACGACAGACAAGTCGCATGGAAGGGACTCATGGAAAAGAGTGAAATCATCAAAGACTTCGAAGAGACCGGCGCGTTGCTGCATGGTCATTTTCTGCTCCGCAGCGGATTGCATAGCGACAGCTACTTCCAGGCGGCGCTGCTTCTGCAGCACACGCTGGTCGCGGCGAAGCTCTGCGCGGCGTTGGCGGAATCCTTCAAGGACATGTCGATCGAGACGGTCATCAGCCCCGCGATCGGCGGCATCATCGTCGGACAGGAAGTCGGCCGCGCATTGGGCGTGAAGGCCGTTTTCGCGGAAAAGGACGACGAATCGAATCTCGTGCTTCGCCGCGGCTTCTCCTTCCATGAAGGCGAACGCGTGCTCGTGGCGGAGGACGTCGTGACGAAAGGCGGCCGCGTCCAGCAGACGATCGATCTCGTGCGCGAGCATGGGGCGAATCCCGTCGGCGTGGCGGTTCTCGTGGACCGTTCCGCGGGCGACGTCGATTTCGGCATTCCGATGGTCTCCCTGCTGAAACTGCAGCTGCCGACGTACGAGGCGGCGGAATGCCCGATGTGCAAGCAGGGCGTGCCAATCTACAAGCCC
Source organism: uncultured bacterium (assembly GCA_902776645.1). Lineage (GTDB taxonomy): Bacteria > Verrucomicrobiota > Lentisphaeria > Oligosphaerales > Oligosphaeraceae > UBA1407. Next base: position 160,135 of record CACYQT010000001.1, read on the forward strand.
GGCTCGAAATGAGCAGTAGCGACGGCGTTGTAGCGACGGCGTCTCGCCGTTGATGGTATGGCGGTCTCTCTTAACATCCGCAACTTCTTTCACTGTGTTTTCAACACAATGAAACAAGGGAACTCAAGGAACAACACACAACATGCTAGCTTGGATCACAAAAAAGATTTTTGGCAGCCGCAATGCGCGAGTGCTGAAGAAAATTCAGCCGCTGGTCACGCGCATCAACCAGCTGTATGAAGAATACCATTCGCTGACGGATGAACAGCTGCAGGCGAAGACGCCCGAGTTCAAGGAACGCCTGAAGAAAGGCGAGACGACGGACGACCTCCTCTGCGAGGCCTACGCCGTCGTGAAGGACGCCTGCCGCCGCCTGATGGGCACGCAGGTGGAGGTCACGGGCCATATCCTGACGTGGGACATGATTCCGTTCGACGTGCAGCTCATCGGCGCCATCGCGTTGCACCAGAACAACATCGCCGAAATGGCGACCGGTGAAGGAAAGACGCTCGTCGCCGTCATGCCGCTGTATCTGAACGCCTTGACGGGCCGCAACGTCCAGCTCGTCACCGTCAACGACTATCTGGCGCGGCGCGACTCGGAATGGATGGGCCATGTGCTCAAATGGCTCGGCATCACGGTCGGCTGCATTCAGAACAGCATGAATTCGGACCAGCGCCGCGAACAATACAACTGCGACGTAACCTACGGCACGAACAGCGAATTCGGTTTCGACTACCTGCGCGACATGGGCATGGCCACCCGCAAGGAGGAGCTTGTCCAGCGCGACTACTACTACGCCATCGTTGATGAAATCGACAGTATTTTGATCGACGAGGCCCGTACGCCGTTGATCATCGCGGGTCCCGCGAAGGAATCGACGCACATGTACGACAAGCTGAAGCCGTCCGTCGCGGAACTGTACCGCCGCCAGATGAAGCTCATGAGTGACTGGGTCCAGCAGGCGAAGAACATTCTGGACAAGCCGGACCATACGGAAGAGGAGGCCGACGAGGCCTACACGTTGCTGGCGAAAGTCCAGCTGGGCATGCCGAAGCACAAGCAGCTGATGCGCCTCATGGAAGACGCCTCCATCCGCAAGGCGTTGGACAAAAAGGATTTGGAATTCCACAGCGACAACAATCGCGGCCTCCTCCAGAAGGTGAAGGACACCATGTATTTCGCCATTGACGAGAAGAGCCACGAGGCCGACCTCTCCGCCATGGGCCGTGAATTTCTCCGTCCGGGCGAAAAGGACGCCTTCGTCATTCCGGACCTCCCCGCGATTTTCTCCGAAATCGACGCGGACGACACGCTGGACGACAACGAGAAGATCGAAAAACGCCGCAAGGCGCAGGACGATTTCGACGAGAAGTCGGAGATCATCCAGAACATCTCGCAGCTGCTGCGCGCCTACTGTCTGTTCGAAATCGACGTCCACTACGTCGTGCAGGACAACAAGGTCATCATCGTCGATGAATTCACGGGCCGTCCGCAGCCGGGCCGCCGTTTCTCCGAAGGTCTGCATCAAGCTCTTGAAGCCAAGGAAGATGTGCAGATCGAACGCGAAACGCAGACGCTGGCGTCCATCACGATCCAGAACTACTTCCGCATGTATGAGAAACTGGCCGGCATGACGGGCACGGCCGAAACGGAGGCGAACGAATTCAAGAGCATCTACAATCTTGACGTCGTCGTCGTCCCGACGAACCGTCCATGCCTGCGCAAGGATTTCAACGACCGCGTCTACAAGACGCAGCGCGAGAAATACAAGGCGATCGTGGAGGAGATCACGGAATGCAACCAGAAGGGGCAGCCCGTGCTGGTCGGCACGATTTCCGTCGAAGTGTCCGAACTCTTGAGCCGCATGCTTCAGCGGCAGCGGATCGTCCACAACGTCTTGAACGCGAAGCATCATGAAAGCGAAGCCGAAATCGTGGCGCGGGCGGGCCAGCTGGGCGCCGTGACGATCGCCACGAACATGGCCGGCCGTGGTACGGACATCAAGCTCGGGCCCGGCGTGAAGGAGGTCGGCGGCCTGCATGTCATCGGTTCGGAACGCCATGACTCGCGGCGAATCGACCGCCAGTTGCGCGGCCGTTGCGCACGTCAGGGCGACCCGGGCTCGTCCCGTTTCTACATCTCGTTGGAAGACAATCTGATGCGTCTGTTCGGTTCGGATCGCATCTCCGGCATCATGGAGAAGCTCGGCCTGCAGGAAGGCGAAGAACTGGAGCATCCGCTGCTGAACAGGACGATTGAAAACGCGCAGCGCCGCGTCGAGCAGCAGCATTTCGCCATCCGTAAACGCACGCTGGAATACGACGACGTCGTCAACAAGCAGCGCGCGACGATCTACGAACTGCGCAAGCAGATCCTGACGACGGACAATCCGAAGGATCTCGTTCTGGACTACGTCTTTACGGCGATCTGCGACCATGTGGAGGCCGCCTATGCGTCCCGCATCAAACGCGAGCCCGTCGATTTCACGGATGTGAAGGCGTGGCTCATCCGGACGTTCCCGATCGGCTTCCCGCCGGATCTCTTCACGACGCAGTACGCGAACGCGGAGGAATGCTCGAAGGCCATCATGTCCCGCATCGAGACCGCCTTCGCCCAGAAGGAGGCGCAGGAAGGGCCGGAGGCCATCGCCTTCGTGGAACGCTACATCATGCTGACCGCCATCGACGACCTCTATCAGGACCACCTCTACACGATCGACTCCCTGCGGCAGAGCGTGTCGCTGCGCTCCTACGGGCAGCGCGACCCGCTGGTCGAATTCAAGGCGGAGGCCTACAAGGTGTTCGACGGCCTGATGGAGCAGATCAAGAGCAAGATCTGCCAGGATGTCTTCCGCTTCACGCTGCAGACGCAGATCGAGCAGCAGGAGACGCCGCGCAGGACGGAGAACACGCAGGAGGTCCATCAGAGCCTCGACCAGTTCGGCGGCACCGGCGATTCCGAAATCTCGACGGCGCCCGCGCAGGCGAGCATCACCGTCCGCCGCCAGACGCCGAAGGTCGGCCGCAACGATCCCTGCCCGTGTGGCAGCGGCAAGAAGTACAAGCAGTGCTGCGGGAGATAACCGCTTCGTGTGTAGCGACGGCGTCCGCGCCGTCGGCGTTTGTGTAGCGAAAGCGTCCGCGCCGTCGGCGTTTGCGTAACGACGGCGTCCGCGCCGTCGGCGTTTGTGTAACGAAAGCGTCCGCGCCGTCGGCGTTTATAGGTAAAATCTAAGGAGCGTGTCGCATGAACGGCATTGAACGAATGACCAGGCAGCTGAACCACCAGAGCGTGGATCGCATCGCCGTCTCGGAGGAGTTCTGGGGGCTGACCGTGCCCCATTGGGTCGCCGAAGGGAAGATGAAGCAGGGCGAATCCGTCATCGACCATTTCAACATGGACATGGACACCCTGTGGACGTTCGACTACACGCTCCATCCGGATGAAAAGGACATCGTGTTGGAAGAGGACGAAGACACGCGTCTCGTCCTCAACCGCAACCACGCGAAACTGCGCACGCACAAGAAGCACGCCAGCACGCCGGAGCATCTCGGCTACGAAATCAGCGACAAGGCGGATTGGGAACGTCTTGGAAAGCCGTTCCTTACGCCGGACCGCCGCCGTATCAACTTCAACGGCTACCGCCAGCGGAAGGCCCACTGCAAGGAGAAAGGCCGCTTCTTCTGCTGGTCCGGCGTGCCGACGTTCGAGAACATGCATCCCATCGCGGGCCATGAGAACATGCTCATCGGCATGGCCATGGAACCGGAATGGATCATCGACATGTCGAACACCTACGCGGATCTGAACATCAATCTGATGGAGATCCTCTTCGCGGAGGAGGGCAAGCCGGACGGCATCTGGCTGTACGAAGACATGGGCTTCCGCCAACATCCGTTCATGAGCCCCCAAATGTACCGCGAACTCCTCCTGCCCGGCCATAAGAAGATCATCGACTACTGCCATGGCCTCGGCCTGAAGGTCATCATGCACTCCTGCGGCTTCATCGAACCGCTGCTGCCGGGCATGGTCGAAGCGGGCATCGACTGCCTAGAGGCCATGGAGGTGAAGGCCGGCATGGATCTGCTCCGTATATATAAGGAATATGGAGAGAAGATCGCCCTCATGGGCGGACTGGACGTCCGCCCCGTCGCCAGCAACGACATCGACGGCATCCGCCGCGAGCTCGACTCGAAGATCCCCTTCGTGAAGCAGAACTACGGCTTCATCCTCCATACGGACCATTCCGTTCCGGAATCCACGAACTACGATTCCTACCGCTTCTTTGTGGATTACGGCCTCAAACTAGGCACGTATTAGAGCTAAAAGCTTAAAGCTGAAAGCTTAAAGCGAAAGACAAAAGGCAAGCTTAAAGCCATTTGTTTGTATCGCTAAGATCGCTTGAATCCCTTCATTCTCCTTTCGCTAAGATCGCTTGAATCCCTTCACTTGTCCATGAAGCGGCTGGCAAAAAACAGGACGGCATGCAATATCCATGCCGTCCTGCCGTTTATTAGGGCAAAAGACCGCCATGTCCGTCCCGCCTCCGAAAAAAACATTTTTCCATGTTTTTTCCATAAATTTTATTTGACTTTTTCAGTCGCCTATATAATTTAACATTAAATTAACTTTTTTAACCCAATAAATCACAAAAAAGGAGAAAAACAAACATGATTAAGAAACTTCAATTCACCCTGATCGAACTGCTGGTCGTCATCGCGATCATCGCGATTCTGGCCGCCATGCTGCTGCCCGCGTTGGCGAAGGCCCGTGAAAAGGCCCGCCAGATCTCCTGCACGTCCTGCCTGAAGCAGATCGGCACGGCCGCCCGCATGTACGCGGACGACAATGACGACTATCTGATGTACACGTCCAACGCGAACCTGTACACGGATCTGAAGGCCGCCGTCGGCGAAGGCCAGTGGGCCTCCTTCTGCTTCATCTATCCGTACATTGGCGACATCAAGATCCTCAGAGGCTGCGCTGGCCGTAACACGGCTTCCGGTGGTTTCGGCTACGGCATGATCGTCGGCATCGGCAACGGCGGATCGGACGGCAATGCCCGCACCTACCAGAAGCGAGTCAACGAATCCTACTACAAGGCTCCGTCGCAGATCATCTCCCATATCGACAACTACAGCCTTAACAACAACATCTGGGACTGGGGCGGCGACGCGACCGGCCAGCAATCCCTGTGGAACCGCGTGAAATCCGTCCATAACGGCAACCAGAACAACGCCGTCTTCCTGGACGGCCACTGCGAAAGCCGCCGTTTCGCCGGTCTGAACACCCGCGACTTCGGTGCCTATGAACTGCATCCGAACCCGATGATCAACCAGTAATTTTATTGGTGATAAATTGACAAACGCCTCGGCGACAACATCGCCGAGGCGTTTTTTTTGGCTAATGGACTAGGATATCTGGGATATCTGGGATATCTGTATTTTTTTATTTAAACAGATTCTTCGTGGCTTTTACGGGATCGTAGGTGTAGTTGATGCCGAGGCGGCGGAGGCCGTCTTCATCGCCCGAACTGGGGATGTGGGACAGGTGCATGTCGCACTGATGGAACTGTGACATGCAATCAATGGCGGCCTGTGCGCATTTGTCACGGTTGCTGGAGGCGACGAGCGTGATCAGCGTTTCGGACAAATTGAGACTGGATTGACGGAGCGAGCCCAGGCCGGCCTTGAAATTGGCAACGGCTTCAAGTATTTCCGGCAGAAGAAGATGCTGGCTGTCTATGATACCCGCCAGATGCTTGGCGGCGTTGAGGAACATGGCGGCGGCGGCATGCATGAGCGGCGAATTCTTGCCGGTGACGATGGTGCCGTCCGGCAGCTTGATGGCGGCGCCGCAGTGGATGCCGCGTTCATCCTTGTCCCGTTCGGCGGCCAGTTTGGCGGCCTCGCGGGCGGCGACGACGACATCCCGCTGCTCGGGATCGACCTTCGATTTGCCGATGATTTCGACGATGCGGTTGAACGTGTTCTCCTCTCCGCGGCCGAGCATGTAGTCGGCCTTGATGCGGAAATAGCGGCGTTCGATTTCCAGCTTGGCGGCTTCGCTGACGGCCGTGTCATCGACGATGCCGGCCGCGATGCAGTTGACGCCCATGTCCGTCGGCGACTGGTAGGGGCATTCCTTGCCGGTGATGCGTGACAACAGCGATTTGAGGAGCGGGAAGGCCTGCAGGTCGCGGTTGTAGTTGACGGCGACGATGCCATGCGCGTCGTAATGGAAATGGTCCAACGCATTGGCGTCCTGCAGATCCGCCGTGGCGGCTTCGTAGGCGATGTTGACGGGATGGTTCAGCGAAAGATTCCACACGGGGAACGTCTCGAATTTCGCGTAGTGGGCCTGGTTGCCGAGGCGGTATTCATGATAGATCTGCGACAGGCAGGTGCCCATCTTTCCGCTGTTCGGGCCAGGGCCGGTGACGACCACAAGCGGTTGCTTCACAGGAATATAGGGGTTGCTTCCAAAGCCGTTTTCACTGGCGATGAAGTCGAAGTTCTCCGGATAGCCGGCGATTTCGCGGTGGAGGAAGACGCCGATGCCGTATTTTTCAAGACGCTTTTTGAATTCCATGGCGGACGGCTGGTTGTTGAAGCGGGTGATGACGACGCCCGCGATGTTGACGTTGCGGTTGCGGAGGTCGTCGATGAGCCGCAGCGCGTCGTTGTCGTAGGTGATGCCGAGATCCGCGCGGATTTTCTTGCGTTCGATGTCGCCCGCATGGATGCAGATGATGATGTCCGCTTTGGCGGAAAGGTTCTGCAGAAGCTGCATTTTGACGTTCGGATCGAAGCCGGGCAGGACGCGCGCCGCATGGAAGTCGCCGATGAGCTTGCCGCCGAACTCCAGATAGAGCCGCTGGCCGGAATCGCCGACGCGCTCCATGATGTGCTTGGTCTGTTCTTGAAGATATAGGTCGTTGTTGAACGGATGCATCGGCGGAGGTCCTTTTTTCTCTGTCTGACTGGCTAAAAACGCAAAACTATTTAAAGTAAATGGGAAAATGGATTCATCAACTTGTCAGGACGGTTTTTTATGATGCGTCAGCTGGATTTATCACGATACAAGGCTTTTTTGTTCGACTTCGACAACACGCTGGTGGCGACGGAGCAGTTCCATGTCCGCGCGTTCGCCCGCGCCATCCATGACATGCTCGACTACGACATGCTGGAGGAGGATTATCTCGATTTCGTGGGAAACACCAGCATGTGGCTGGCGGAGAAGATTTTGAAGCGACTCGGCCGCACGGATGTGACGCCGTGGGACGTGACGCTTCTGAAACGCCGCTACACGGAGGAGGATTTCCGCGCCATCGTCTATCCGGGCGTGCCGGAATTCCTGCATAAGTACAAGGGAAAGAAGATCTTGTCCCTTGCGACGAATTCGCCGCACGTCTTCATCGACATGGCGTTGGAACGCGCGAATCTGACGGGCGTCATGGATTATGTCGTGACCGGCGACGACGCGAAGCAGTACAAGCCGAAGCCGGACATCTTCCTGCTGGCGGCGCAAATGGTCGGCCTGCCCGTGGAGGAATGCCTCGCGTTTGAAGATTCGGAGACAGGCCTCCAGGCGGCGAAAGCCGCCGGAATGGACACGGTGATGGTCGCCAATCCGGGCAACACGATACCGAACGTCATTCCGAATGACGTGTGGATTCACACATGGCTGCAATTGCTTGAAGAATAAGATACTGGAATTCTAGAAACCTAGAAGGCTAGTATTTTAGCTTTTAGCTCCGCGAAGCGGTTGTATTTGCTTTAAGCTTTAGGCTTTAAGCTTTTAGCTCCGCGAAGCTGCAATATTCCATGTTCCGTCGCGGTGGTTGACGCGGACGGTTGTGCCGTCGGCGAAAGTTGTCTCCTCCTCCAGACGGTCGTCGCTGAGGAAGCGATGGTTCGTCATCTCCAGCAAGGCGACGCGTTTGTTGAGGTCACGCCATGGTTGAAGATCCGCAACTTCCTCCGCCGTAGCGTCTAGCGAGACATACGGGATGCCCGCGTTGAGGAGGCCGCACAGGTAGGGGATGCGGTTCTTCGGAATCCAGCTGCCGGGGCTGGGCTGATGTGACGACGCCCATGGCGTGATCAATGCGTCATGATAGACGAGATTGAACAGCGGCACGGGAACGCCTTGGCAGTCGCCGCTGCCGTCGATTGCGAAGCTGAACGGCAGATGATGGACGAGATCGATGTACGGAATTGTCCAATCCTGTCCTTCTTCGGAACTGACGACGCCCCATGCGTGGCGGATGTAGCCGAAGCATTCCGCGCGGTAGGCCTTCGCCTCCGTTCGTGTGACAAGATGCTCCGGATGGTTGCATTCGTCCGGCTGGACGACGGAGAAGACATCCAGATAGGTGCCGTCCAATTTCAGCCCCGCCGCCGCGAAATAGCGGTTGTTGCGACGGACGAACTCCGGCGAGAAACGATTGCAAATGAAGCCGTTGTAACCGCCGCACCAGTAGTTTCCAAGCCAACGGGAACCGTCGAAATGGCGGACATGGTGGTCGCTGTTGTAGCCTGCGGCGCGTTCGTAGTAGTCGCGGTACTGCTGATGGAGGGCGAACAGATAGCCCTGCTCATGGCATTTTTCATTGATGGCTTTTACGCCTTCCGCCCCGCCTGCGGCTTCGCCGATGGGAATGGAATCGGGCTCGAGGGAATCATAGCCCCAGAAGCCCCATCCGTCCAGATGCATGTATGCGTCTCGCAGGCCGTTGTCGTACAGCTTGCCGAGCTTCGCGACGATGTCTTTCGGCGGCAGATACTGGTAGTTGTTTTCAGGCTTGTCCTTTTTATATGAGCGTGTGTCCGGCTGATACCAATACAGGATGCCTGCATGGATGACCGCGCTGCCGATCATTTTCGCGACTTTCGGCGACCGCGCGATTTTCTCCCGCAACGACATGAAATGGCCCGTCATCTGCGCATGTTCGCGATAGGCCTTCGCCATTGTCACGTAGTTTCCTTCCGCGAACGCCTTGATACGGATGCGCCGCGAATAGCGGAATTCCCCAAGTTGCGGAATGAAACGTGTTTCCAGATGCGTCGGGCCGCCTGCCGGATGATGGAACACGACGCCGAAATCGTCATGCGTCTCAATGATCATCATGGCGGCGCTACCATGGTTTTCGACGCCCCACCACGGCATCGTCAAGATGCGTGTATCGGCCAAAAAGATGTTGGATTCCGGATCGAGCGTGTCCGGATAACCGACGATTTCACGCGGCCAGTCTTTCGGAATCAGCATCCCCTGCATGAACGGCAGGACAGTCGTCTCGACGCGGTCGTTTGAAAAACCGCCGGGCCAGCGGCATTCCTTCACACGCTCCTCCTGATTTTCCAAAGCACGGAATTCCAATAGGATATCGCTTGTCTGCCAGTCGAGGCCGATGAACAGGACGACGCCGAGCTTCAGTTCCACACCGTCTTTCGCGAAACCGTCCAGGCAGATCCGCCAGCCGCCGACTGCCCCGAATTCCTCCCATGTGGCGCGGCGGTTTTTCGCATCGGAAAACATCACGTCGATTTTTTGTCCATCCTTCGCGACGAGCATGGACGACGCGGCGGACGACAGCTCCCAGTTTGTCTTCCGTGAAAACTGAACAGTCCGCAAGTCATTGGGAATCAAGACAGAAACGTCATTGACCCGTAGCCGCCAGCCATCCGACGCCTCTTCATGCGCTACTCTGTTGACTGCCAGAAAATCCTTTGGGGACGTGAAATTTTGCATGGATTTATTCCTTCACTATCTTGTTTCCTGTGACGACGCAGTTTGTGACGGTTTCCGGATCGATGTAGACGCCGGGCTTCGGGACGTTCGGCGTCTCGATGTACGTGTTGTTCACGATCTTCACGTTGTCCGCATGCGTCAGGTAGAAGCAGCCGCGGTAGTCCTTCGGCCTCTTGCGTTTCTGCGGGTTGCGGAACGTGTTGTTGCGGAACGTGACGTTGCCGACGGAGCTGATGAAGGCGACCATGCCGTAGCTGTCCGTGAACGTGTTGTTTTCGAACAGGATGTCGTGCAGGATCGGATAGCGCGTACGCTCCGTGGAGGGGTCGGTCTTCATATAGACGCCCATGTAGATGTCTCTGACTTTGCCGTCGTTACGCACTTCGCTGGGGTCGGACTGCTCGAAGGAGCAGTCGCGTACGACGATGTTTCCCGCGCCATAGCCTTCGCTCCAGACGTTGAACGTGTAGCCTGTCTCGATCTTCAGGGCGCCCATCTGGCTGTGGCGGAAGCGGCAGCGCTCCACCGTTATGTCGTGGCCGAGCAGCAGGATGCCGCGTGCGCGGTTGTCGTGGAAGAAGCAGTCGCGCAGGATGACGTTGTGGGAGTTGAAGTTCCAGTTGAAGATGATGAAGCCGTCGAACTTCTGCTCCGGAACTGGCTGGTCGAACGTGATTTCGACCGTTCCCGTGGCGCGGTCGATAATCTTCACGGATTTGATCGGTGCCTTGAAGCCGCTCGGCGAATAGTCGCCCTGCCGCAGTTCCAGCGGCGCGCCCGGAACGAAGCTCCACATGGTGCTGCGGGCGTTCTGCGTCGTCACGGAATACTCGCCCGTCTTGCGGCAGAACGCCGAGCAGTCGTGGACGTTGAGGCAGTCGTCGGAACCGTAGCAGAAATCGCAATTCAGCATTTTGAAATAACCGAGCGACTGGCCGATGTGGCAATGGTCCGCCGTGCAGGAGATGACGCGGCGTTCGTCGTCCTGCGGTGGGCGGATGTTGACGCGGATGAACTGCGTATATTTCTGCTTTCCAGTGATCAGCGTCGCATGGCCGGGCGTCGAGAGGATGTCGATGTCCTCCAGCGTCAGATGGCGGTTGTTGGACATGTTCGTGCAGTTCATATCATAGTAATAGTGCTGTAGGCGGTAGATCTGGCCGACTTTGAAGCCGTTCGGCGCGTGTTTGATGCGCATGACGTTGCCGCTGATCCATTCGAAATTTGGTATATTGCGGCCTTTGAACATCTCCAAGGCGCGCTCCATGTCGCCTTCGTAGCCGATGGATTTCACGGCGGGATCCCATGGCGACAAAAACGCCATGCGCGAATCCTTCGCGGGATAGTCTTCGTAGTGGATGAATTTGAGATCGTAGCTTTGATTCGTCGTGGCAACGACTTCCACAAGACTCGCCAGCGGCTCGCGCTCCCAGTCCCAGTCGAATTTCATGTTCTTCACGACGACGCGGTCGCAGCCGTTGATGAACATGCTGCAGTTGCGTTTGCGGTAGCAGATGAACCGCGCGCCTTTTCCGTCCAACGTAAAGTCTTGGATATCCGTGACTTTGATGGGATTGTCGTCGTCGAAGCAACGATAGTCTCCGGGAGCCAGTTCCAAGACGGACGCCTTGTTTTCACGGCAATAGGCGATCGCCTTGTTGATGGCCGCGAAATTGTGGTCGTTCTCCGTGGAGAAACCGAAATCCGCCGCTTTCACGACAGGGCCGCCCGTCTCGCGCGGCCGTTCCACGTCGAACTCCTCCGCGCCTTTCGGCAGGTCGCCATAGTCGCTTGCGAACAGTTCGCCGCCAGCTGGAAGGAACTGGTCTCCAGGCATTTCGAACACTTCAAAATCCGATACGGTGAACTTGATGCGGTTGTGGGTATGGAACTGGAGCGAATAGTCCGCGTCTTCGCCTGTCGTGAAACGCATTTCCTGCACTTGTGCGCCATCGCTTTCGCGGATGGTTTTCGACAACGTGTCTTTGGTCGGATTCCAAATGGAGCGCGGGCGGCTAAGTATCTGCAGCATGGCCTTTTCGGCGCGGCCGGGCTCGACTTTCAGCCGCAGCTTGAGCATATAGCGTGTGTTTGGCTTCAGCACGCCGGTCTTCAGCCACAGCTGTGGTCGCCACGCCGTGTCTTCCGGGGCGTTCAGCGTGTCCGCCGTGAAGGACTGGCCGTCCTCCGCGATTTTCACATCGCCTGAATATTCGATTTTCGTCGTGTCGCCGAAACCTTTCACGAGGCTCGTCCGTGCGGAAACGGGGGCGGAGACGGCTGTCAACGCCGTCAATAGACATACCATGTATCGTGGGGACATTGTACACCTTTTTAATCTTGCAGTGTTATATTTCTTTGATACTTTATTATATTTTAAATAAGAAATACCTATTTCAAAATTTATTTTTGGCCATCATGTTCTAATTGTTTTTTTAATTCTTCTCCTTTGGCTGTCAGGCGGTACTTTTGAGTTGGGCTATGGCGTGCATTGGGTTGAGTTGGCTCTAGTATTTCACTTTTCAACAAGGGAGTCAATACATGAATAAAACAGTATTTTCTGTCTTTCAAGCCAATGCAATCCATAATTTCACGCAAGGTTCTTGGAACAGAACAATGTAAGATTATTTTTGAAGTTACTTGTGGGGTTACTTGTGGGGTTACTTGTTTTGTATTTCATGGCTTCGTTCTTTAGAATACCAAGCAGTATGAATAGCGCATTTTAACCATGTATCTTGCTGACATAGCGATACTTCCTCCTGACTTACTCCGCGACGATCAGGGCGCCGCCGCAGGATTTCATGGAAATCGAATAGGAACCGTCGGCAAGCTTCGTCAACGGGGCGCCGACCGCTTTCACCTTGAAATCGTCGCAACGGAATGTCACGTCGAACGTCTTGTTCGCCGTGTCCTGCGGATCGTCCGCCGCGCAGACCATCAACGCGTAGGAACCGTCGGCCTTGCGGGAAACCATCTGGCCGATGATCAATTCAGCGCCGTTTGCCGCCTTGACGTCGCGGAACACGCCTGTGTTCAACGCTTCCAACGGCTTCGTGTTCTGCAATTTGGCGAGCCACGGAGAATCCGCCTTGAAACCTACGAAATGCGTGGAGGCGTTGCGGAAACGCATGTATTCGTCGCTCAAGGCGTGCAGTTCGGCGTTGACGGCCTTCAGCTTGTCATACTGCTGTGTTTTATTTCCTTTGTCATCAAGCACTTGGTTATGCCACCAGCCGGCCGTGTAGCAGGCCCAGATGATGTTCTCCGCACCAAACGCCATGGAGGAATAGGCCTGAGCGCGCAACTGGTTCTCGCTGATCCATTTATCAGCCTTGTTGGAGTTCACTTGCAGCACGATCCACAGACTGCGGCCGCTCTTGCGGCAGGCATCCGCCACAATGCGCAGATTTTCGTAATGGCCCGCCACGGAGGCCGAATACATGTAGAAATCGTAGCAGATGTAGTCCGCGGCGATGTTTTCACAATAGCGGTCGATATGCTCTGCGTAGGTCGGCGTGCCCAGCTGGTTGACGGTCTGTTGCGCGTTGTTCTTCGCGACGGAGGCGTAGTTCGGATACAAGTTCAAGTACGGGAACTGTTTCGGGAAATTCTTCTCCACGAATTTCAGCACTTCGCCATAGTACGGGAAATCGAGGGCCGACGGTTCATCGCCCGTGTCGATGCCCCAGATGGCGGGATGGTCTTTGAATGACGCGGCGCCTTTTTCATAGGCGCTCCACGGGTTCTTTTCGCGCATCGTGCCCGCGTTGTCGCCGTCGCCGCCCCACCAGCCGGGCAGGATGCCTGTCACAATCGCGCCGACGTTGTATTTCGTGAACAGATCCAACGTTTTCGGATCGTTCTGCATGCAGACGACGAAATCAATGCCGCAGTCGGCCAGATCTTTGACATGCGCCTCCGAGCAGGCGTACGGTCTCAGAAAATACGTTCCGATGTTCAGGCGGTTGCGATTCATTCTCGTGTTCATTTCTTTTGCTCCTTTTTCTATTATAGTTATTTGTTTAGATTTATAAGATATACGGCAAGAAACACAAAATACCAAACAGCCAGTGAGAGTAAGCGACAGCAAACGATTCATGCGCATGGTGGGTTCCTTTTTCTTGTTATTTCCAAAACTCATAGGTATTTGTTACGGTCACGCGGCCGTCTTTCGGTTTGCTCCACTGCTCGAGATTCAGGCGTTGCTCTTCATGCTTCGCATTCACGTAGCAGAAGTCTATCTGACTGGCGTCAAACGTGTTGACAACGCCATAACCGGTCGTTCTGTTCACAAAGGCCCACCTGCCGTCCGGTCGGTCGCCATCGCGGAAATAACGGTTCGTGCTTTCCGTATCAGACAGTTTCACGTCCTCCGACTTGTCGCCATGGAAGATGGCAAGAGACGTGTTCTTCAGCAAATCCGTGGCGAATGCGGGATGGGTCCGCAAGACCTGCTGGCCTTTGCCGACCAGTTCGCTGATGACTTTGAAGCCTGCGCGATCCGGCAGCAACTCGACACGGCGCGTCAGCGTCTTGCCGTCTCCAAGTAACGCTTTCATCGTGACATGCGACGCATCCCGCTCCGTCACGTCATAGACTTCCTGCCAGCCGGCGGACTGGTATTGGGCGGAACTGTACTCCTCATAGCCGTCGTGAAGCGGATCATAGCCTTTCGTGTCGTCGCCGAAGATTTTCATCATCTCGCGTCCACCCAAGTCTTTACAGCTCCAGACGCGGCCGCCCATGGACGGGATGACCGTCACGCTTCCATGGGTGTTGGACAGTTTCACAAGTTCGATTTCCTTCTGGCTGGTTACCGCTTTCGATTTCAGCCATGCCATGTATTGATCATGGTTGCCGCCTTCGCGGATGGCCGTCAGTTTGACGGCCGCCGCCGCCGCTTCAAACCGCTTCGCGATGGCGGCGCAGTCTGTGGAACTTGTGGCGACAAGCTTGTCGCCACGCAACGCATAGCGTGAAGTGGCCAGTTGCAACTTCGTGTACCACAACGGCATGTGGGCGACGGCGGCGCGGCGCGCGAACGTCTCGTCGCCCGCCGCGGCCTGTTCCGCCAATTCCAGCATGGCGTCCGCAACGGCCAGTTTCACCTTGTCGTTCAGATAGACGGACGGATGCGCGTAGATGCGGACATGGGGGCTGGTCGGCTTGCAAAGCCAGTCGTGCATGTAGTTGATGTATTCACGGATGTACGGCGCGGCTGGCCCGTAGTAGGCGTCCGTGAATTCACGGATGCCTTTCTCGACATCGAAGTCGCTGTCCCACAACAGCTTGGCGATGAGATAAGGGCGCAGGTCCTGAAATTCGCCGCCCTTCGTAAAGGCGTTGCCCTGTTCGAACAGGCCGCGGACGCCCCACTTCTGGTAGAATTTCACGTTCTTCTTGAGCGTCCGCAGGTTCGGGAAGGGCTGCGTGCTGTGCGCGAAATTGATCGAATAGTCCCAAACGGACAGATATGGCGCGATTTTCGACCAGTCTTCGATATCCTTCACGAAGGAGCGGTTGAATTCGCATTCGTCCAGCCCGTGCGCGAAGCAGCATTCGATGGAGCAGAGCCGCACGATCACGTTGTGGGCGGGCTTCACGAATTTTGGCGCCTTCCGCGTGTATTGATAGGCCAGCGTGTCGATTTTCACTGTCGGAAATTCCTTTTCGACTTCCGCCGCGATGGCGTTCACGAAATGGAGCAGGGGGCCTGCCTGGCTGCCTTCCTTCTCCGCGAGTGCCGTGCAGTTTTCGCATTCGCAGTAGTTCCGCCAGTCGTTCTGCGAGACGCTGACGGCGAACGGCAGTTTCTGCGAATGGCGGAGCCAATCCAGAACTGTCTCTGTCGCAATGCGTTTCACGTCCGGATTGGTCAGACAAAGCTGCGTGCGTTCAAGCAGCCGTTTCCCTTTTACCAAAGAATAATATTCGGGATGCGTCGTGCCGTATTTGGAAAGCGGCACCAATGAATTGAAGGTATGGACCCATCCGCGGTACATGTAGTTGCCGCCCCATTCGTCGCGATCCATGTCCATGGCGCTCAGCTTCAGCGGGACGATCATCTCCGGATTGCGGAAAATGTGGATGTAGCTTGTGCGGCGGTAGTCGAAGGGCGGAACATGGATTTTCTTCATCGGCGCGACGACGATGACGTCCTTTTTCGGGAAAACGATGCAGTCGTCCGTGAACCAACGCCATCCAAGTCGTTCTTCCAGAAAATCATATGTGGCGTAGAGGACGCCACGCTGTCCACCGCCGAGCAGCAGACCGTCAGGCCGCAATTCCACGTGGATGCCGTCGAAACGCAATTTTCCGTAATCGACGGGCCATGCGGCGCGTTTCGTTTCGGGAACGCGGCCGACATAAATCGGTAGCTTGCCGTCAGTTGCGTCGCCATCGACGATTGGCAGAAGCTGTCTTGTCTGGCGTTCCAGACGCATCTGAAGCTCTTCGCTGGCTTTCTTTTCCGACGGCGTCGCGTCAACGGGCCGCACGATGACCCACTGCTCCAAAGGCCTGCCGGCGAATGAAATCTTACTTTGACCATATTCGGAAAGCCATTTTTCGACGGCTTCGATGGCGTCGTCCACGCTGTCTCCCGCCTTCGCAAGCCATTCGCGTCCAGGCAGTTTGGACTGCTCTTCCGCAAACGCCTTGATCTGGCCGCGCATTTTCAGCAGCGCTTCCAGACGCGCCTTGCTCTCCGCCCATGTGCCGTTCGGGACCTTCATGTCGCCCGTGAGACATTGCAAATGCCTGGCGTTCTTTCCTTTGTAGGCTTTCAAGCCTTTGAGGCAGGCGTCCAGCCGCTTTTCGGCGGGCACGTCCTTCAGCAGTTCCGCCATGCGCAGATGCGCGTCCGGAAAGTCATAGCAGCCGGCGGCGAGCATTCCAGTGACATGCTCCATTTTATCGTCTTCCGACGCGGCGCGTTGCGCCAACAGGCAGTGGTATTCCGCCACTTCACGGCGGTCGTTCGGATCGATCGCCGCCCATGCCGCCTGTGCGTCGCCATGGTCCAGACGCCATCGCATCAGCAACTGGCGTTCGTGCGACGTCTTGACCGCCTTGGCTTCAATCCGCTTCACAGTCTCTTCCGGTGACGAGACTTGTATCATCGACATGTCGTCGACGAACGCCTCGCCAGGGCCGCCTTCCAGAAACGCCAGCGGCATGACGGTGATCGTGTCCTGAATGGTGAAAATCCGCCGTTTGACGAACGTCCATTCCTTCATGTTCTTCACGACAGGCTGCGGGTCGCCTGCGCCATACCAGCCGTAGCAATTATAATTATAGGAATAGAGGGCAAGCGCGTTTCCCGTTTCGCCTTTCACGTAGGCGGACAGCTCGTACGTCGCGAACGGTGTCACTTTGATGGTGCGTTGGTAGATGCTTTTCCAATGGACTTTCGTGTCCGACTGCAGACGGCCGCAGTTGCCGCTACGGCCGCCTGGAACGCCGTTCGCTTCAAAGCCGCCGTCGATCCATAAGTTTTCGGCTTGCTGGCCGAAAACCAACGTCCCAAAAAGAACCGCCAGAAGGAATATGCGTTTGTCCATCATTCTCCTACCATGTCGTTTAAATGAAAACGGACACGCCTTGGCGTGTCCGTATCATCGATTAATCGTTGAACAAAATCTTCGTGATGCCGCAGAGGTCCGTAAAGCGGTCGAAACGGCCGTAGCCGCCCGATTTTTCGATGCCCTTCGGGTTGTGCGAATCCGTGCCGATAGAGAACGTGCAGCCGGTCTCGCGGGCGAGCGTCATCATGCGGACGTATTCGGGCGAGAACTTGTCGTCGCCGACGCCGTCGTCGGCTGTGATTGGCGCGATTGCGCAGGTGTTGATTTCAATCGCGCAATTCGCCTGCTTCGCCGCCGTGAAGCATTCGATGTATTCGTTGTCCGTGATCATCGACTGGATAAGACGCGGCATTTCAGGCGTCCAGCCCATCGCGTGGAACGGATGGACGACGGCCGTCGCCATGCCAAGCTCCATGACTTCCATGAAACGGCGGATCATCAGCTCCTTGATGCCCTGCGGATCGTTCAGATCGGCGGGCCGCGTGAAGCCTTTCATGTGGAAATGGTCCGGCGGAATCAGCACGTAGTCGAAGACGGACATCGCTTCACGGCTCAACGCAACATGCTTGCCGCCAAGGAATTCCGTTTCGCAGCCGAAGAGAATCTTCAAGCCGTCGCACTGAGCCTGGCATTCGGGCCCTTTCAGCAGTTCCTTCAACTGCAGCACATGCTCGACATCCTGCGGGGCATACCATTTCGAGGAGCCCGGAACCGCCTTGTCCCACAGATGGTCCGAAAATCCCAATGTCTTGATCCCAAAAGATTTGCAGATGCGCATGAAGTCCTGTGGATAGGAGTCGCGCGCGGCGCAGGCGGACAAGAACGTGTGGGTATGGATGTCGCTTGTGATCTTCATGGTTGTTTCCTTTTTATTTTATGGGATATCTGGAATTATAGTGAATGATGGTGCAGATTTTCGTTTGTGCCGTTCGACGGCGGGACGCCGTCGTTATTTTGGACGTCGTCGTTACTTGCCCACGGCGAGACGCGCCGCGAATTTCTCCGGCAGGTTCGCCGCGCGGATTTTCTCCTGCGTGATTTTTATATTGTACGGGATGCGCGAAATCGATAATGCGCGCTCTTCATATTCATAGTAGACGATAGTGGCGCGAGGATCCCCGTCACGCGGCTGGCCGACGGAACCCACGTTCACCAAGACTTTTGCGTCAGGCTTGATGGTCTGCTTGCGGATGTAGTCGACATATGGCAGCTCCGCGCCGCGATCCAGGCCGATCAGCGGCGAATGGCTGTGGCCGCAGAAGGAGAGCGGATATTGCTGGTAGTCGAAATTCAGCTTGATGGTCTCCTCGTCGCGGCAGTAGTTGTAGTGGTTCGGCGTGTTGGAGCCATGGATCAGATTGAAATCTTCATCGGACGCAAGCGATTCCGGCAGTTTCGCAAGCCAGTCGACATCGTCGAACGACAGCTGCGTCTGCGTCCATTCGATGGACGTCTTGATGTCGTCGCGCAGGCGTTTTGTGATGTCCGCCTCGAACAGCATGGAGCAGTAGTCGTCATGGTTCCCCTTGATGGTGGGGATTTCGCGCGAGCGGATGATGTCGATGCATTCCTTCGGGTTCGGGCCGTATCCGACGACGTCGCCCAGACAGATGATCATGTCCGCGCCATGCTTGTCGATTTCCTGCAGCACGGCGTTCAAGGCTTCCATATTCGCATGTATGTCACTGATGAAGGCGATTCTTGTCATGATGGTTTCCTTTTTGGCTTGGAAGCGCCGTCAGCGCTTCCAGTCGCAATATGGTTTGTCCGCCAGATTCTGGTTTCCGTAGCGGCTGTCCGCCGTCACATCCTCCCCCGCCCAGTCCGGTTTCTCGAATGTTTCGTCGACGCTCTCCAGTTCGATTTCCGCCACAACGAGCCCCTCGTTCGCGCCGAAGAACTCGTCCACCTCCCAGCGGTGGCCTGCGAAATCCACATAATGACGGGTCTTCTCCACGACCCGCCCTCTGCAGAATTCCGCCATCATCGTCTCGGCGTCCTCAAGCGGAATCGGATATTCAAACTCATAGCGGCTGATGCCGCTTTCCAGTTTTCTGGATTTGATGGTCAGCTTCGCGGACTTGCCGTCCACGATTCGCACACGCACGTTGTAGTCTTCCGCCCGCGTGAAATAGCCTTGTCTGATTGTGACATGGCGCGTCGCCTGCGACCGCCATCCATCGTTCTTCGGCAAAAATTTCAGCTCCGTCTCGATCATCGTGCGTTGTTCTCCGCGCCCTTTACGTTAATAATATATCCCAAGTGGCGACTTTGCCACCGCATAACCGCATTTTCGGTGCCGTTCCGTTCTTGAAACGCATACCGTCTGGCCATGCGCGGTTGTCATTGGCCGCCTTCGGACAGGAGATAATCCCTTGTTCCTTTCCGATGCGCGAATATCTGGATGTAGCGCCGTATGGGGGGCATCAGCAATTCGTTGAATGCGCCACGCTTGAGCAGATACGCGTAATCGCGGAGGCATTCCATGACGAAACGACGGCAGCAGACGGCTAATGACGGAATCTCGCCGTAGATCCGTCCGTCCGCGCGGCCTTCATTGAAGAAACGCACCCATAGCTGGTGGATTGTGTAGTTGTGCGAATGCTTCACGAACGCTTCCGGGCAATACACGATCCGCTCGCCGCGCTGGCGGCTCCGCCATGTCCATTCAATGTCTTCGGAATACTGGATGCCTTCGTCAAACGGATAGTCCAGCAACGCCTGACGCCGTATGGCGGAACTCGCCAGAGAGAAGAAATTCCGCCAGTTGGCGGAGATTTTGCCGTCGCCGAAGGCGCGTTCCGAATCTTTCCGCACCAATGCCTGGGCGTCGTCCCGCGGCAGCTGGTTGCCATAGACCGCGATGACGGAAGAATCGGAAAGCAACGGTTCCAGCAGTTTGGTGAGATAGTCAGGGCGGCAGGGCACGGCGTCCGCATTGTTGAAAACGATGATTTCACCGTGGCATTGCGGAATGGCCCGATTTAGCGTCTTGCCGGGAACGTATCGCCCTTCGGGCCTTTCCAGACGGATGACTTGCGGAAAGGATGCGATGATCTCCGCCGTCCCGTCCGTTGAGGCATCGTCACAGGATATGATTTCAAAGTCCTTGAAATCCTGTGACAGCAATGCCTTCAACGTGTCGGATATGAATGCGGAGTCATTATGGGAGCGAATGACAATGCTGACTTTCGGCATGGCTCCATACCTCGGCGGCCGAAAGAAAGCCGTTATTTGAATGAACTGATCGCCGTCTCGACATCGTCGTAGATGTCAAAGATACGGTAGACTTTCGTAATGTCGAAGACGACACGCGGTTTGGCTTGCAGGCTGGCGATTTTCAGCTGGCCTCCCTGATGCGTGATCTCCTGATGGGCGAACACGAGCGCACCCAACCCTGAACTGTCGATATAGTTCATCTGTGACAGATCCAGCAGGATCTGGTTGTTTGTGTTGGCGGAAGACATAAGCATTTGTTTGAATTCTTCCGCACATCCCGCCACCAGACGGCCTATCACTTTTATTTTCAGTACATTCCCAATTTGTTCAGTGCTTGTTTCCATGAGTTCCTTCACCCCCAGAGGCTGGTTGCTCACATTTTCGACAGGCGGTTTCCCGCGTCGATTGCTTTGCTTTGCGCTTTTTACGTATTATAATATCAAAAAATGTAACATGCAAGACAGAATAATCAAATAATTACACAAAGTTTTAATGAAACGATAGGATTTCTTATGAGTTTAGCCATCAAGATTCATATGGACAACGGTTGTGAGGATTTGTTCCCGCGAAAGGCGCACGAAGACGATGCCGCCTTCGATCTTCGCTCCCGTGTCGATGCCGTCATCCCGAGCGGGAAGATCACGCTCGTGCCGACAGGCGTCTTCATGGAACTGCCTGTCGGCTACGAAGCGCAAGTCCGTCCACGGAGCGGCCTCGCGCTGAAGCACGGCATCACCGTCCTCAACACGCCGGGCACGATCGACGCGGGCTACCGCGGCGAAGTCGGCGTCATTCTCATCAACGCCGGCCCTGCGGATTTCACCGTCGCCCGCGGCGACCGCATCGCGCAGATGGTCGTCCAGAAGCTGGCGGACGTCGAGCTGGTGGCCGCCGAACAGCTTTCGGATACGAGCCGCGGGGCAGGCGGCTTCGGCTCGACCGGCGACCTTGCGTTTGAAGCATTGACGGCATGTGTCAAACAAGCACAATTGGTCTGGCTTGTCAAAGGCGAAACAGATGGCGAACGGCTTGCCAGGCAGTGGCAGGATGCAGTTGCAATGGCCTTCCCATGAGAACGTCTGGAGCCCAAGAGACGTCGCCGCGTACAGACGGTCATGCTCGTCCACGCAGATGGACACGGCACCGATGTATTCCGGATTGTCCGCAATATGCAGCCGCGCAAATGGATACATGTCATGCAGGCTTCCGTCCTCCGCTATTCGGAAGGCGTAGACGAAACGCTTTTCGGGAGAACATACGTAAAGCAATGATTTGTCGCAGGAAAGGGCCAATCCTGTAACGATGAAGTCGACTTCCGCCATGCATTTGACTTCATCATCTGTATGGAGATAGATTTTCGTGCCGCAACGCTTCTTCTTGGCGTCTCTCAGATTGTAAATTCCGTACGGGCTGTAAGCCGTGGCGGGTTCGTCTTCGTCTATCTGTATCGATTTTTTGATCCATGTGGAATCAGCCGTCACAATGTCCGCTACGCGCTCCGGCAGATGGCGGATGCCGACAGGCTTCGTCTTCCAGTCTTTCCAGATGAACCGCAGACCGCGTTCCATGACATCCGCGTCACGGGAGCCGACGCCATGCTTGCCGCCTTCGAACAGTTCGAAATCGTATTCATAGCCGCCGTATTCCATCGCCTCCTTCGCCGTCAACGCCTCCAAATGCCAGTCACCGGCTGAGTTGCGCATGTCATCCGTTCCCGCCGTCATGTAGCAGCGGATTGGTTTCGTCTCGTATTTGCGCATGTAGGCGAGCAGCTCCTCGCCGCCGCGGAACGATGAAAACGTCGGGCTGTTGATGAGGCAGCGGCGGAAGAAGTCGTTGCGCTCCCAGCATGCGTTCCATGCGCAGATGCCGCCGGACGAACAGCCGCACATGGAATGCATGTCGCATGATGCGGACAGCGTAGTGCCCTTTGGCAGAATTTCCTTTTCGATGACGGGAATCAGCTCATAGATGATGAAATTCGCGTAGGCCGGCCCGAGACTGTCGTATTCGATGGAACGCACCCGCCGTGGCGTCCCGCCCGGAATCAGCGACGGCATGACGCCGGGCTTCACGCCGATGGTGACAATCGGCGGAACCGCCTTTTCCGACACGACTTTTTCCAGAACGGCTGGTTCGCAATCCCTCATGCCGTCTGTATAGACTTGCACGGCAAGATCTTTTGCCGTATTGTTCGCCTTCGGGAGATAGACGGTCACCTCCCGTTCCGCTCCGGGCGTCAGCAATTTCGAAACATATTTGAAGGATATCAGCGTGCCGCCCGCGGCGTGCGTCTTCACTTGTATGTCATTGCAGCTCATGATAGTACCTATTGTTTATCCTATTTCAATATAATGTTGGGCCGTTCACATGAAGAATGTATATGGATTAATAGGGAAGTCAACTCCTGCTATTGTTTTTATTCCAATGAATCATCTCCTGAAAACTTTTTGATGGTTGAATCCAGTATGACCATGCTTGTTTGACGGCTTTCCTTTCTTGATTGACATCTTCAAGTCATTATATTAACTTAAGAAACATCTTGTTTGTTTTTTGCAAAACACGCACGTCCGTTTATTCCAGATCAACCTATGAAAAGACTGAAGATAGCTCTTGTTCTCAACCGTTTCTATCCCGAAGTGGGTGGCGCGGAAACTAATTTATATTTTCAGGCCTGCGAACTGTCCAAGCATCATGACGTGACCGTGTTCACGCCATTGAGACGCAGCGACACGCCCGCGTTTGAGAAAATCGGTGACTTCACGGTCCATAGGCTGAAAGACTGGAAGAATATTCCCGCCAAGTTTCCAAATAACAACCGCGATACGTTCATGGGCGGTATCTTCTTCCGGATCCTGTTTGGCGATTTTGATGTCGTGCAGGTCTTTCCGGCCCTGAACAAGAACAACATGCTTGCCCTGCTGGCCGCCAAAATCAGAGGAGTCCCCTATATTCTGACGACATTCGATCTGCTCGACTATGCGGAAATCGAACGGAAAACCGGAACGGTGAATCCGGATGTCCTGAAAGGCTTCAAGCCTGGCGGTTTCCGCCGCAAATGCCTCGAATGGTGTTCGCATATTTTCGCCATCTCGAACAGGGAGATCAACGTCCTGTCGAAATTCAACCCAAATGTCAGTTATTCCCCTGTGCCTATACGTCCTGAAGAATATGAGATAGACACACCGGATGTCCGCGCCAAATACGGCATATCGAAAGACACGATGCTGTTTCTGGTGCTTGGCCGCGTGTCACGGCTGAAAGGGCAGGATTTGGCCGTGAAAGCCTTCGTCGACGCCGCCAATGACATGCCTGGAAGCGTCATGGCGGTTGTCGGGCGGAATGACTATGAACCGAAGCTCAAGGCGGATTTGGAAAAATTGGTCTCGGAAAAAGGTTTAGAAGATCGTGTTAAATTTACTGGAGTCCTTGAGCGAGAGGATGTTATCGGTTTCCTCAAACAAAGCGACATCCATGTCATCCCTGTGCGTTTCATGAATTCGGGGGCGGTCGTCGTGGAATCATGGGCGGGCGGCATTCCCGTCATCCAAAGCGACGCCGTCGATCCGAATCTTGTTGAAGAGGACGTCAATGGATACATCTTCCCGAAAGAGGATGTCCAGGCGTTGTCGGACAAGATGCGCAAGGCTTTCACGAACAGGGCCAAACTGCCCGCCATGGCGCGGAAAGGCCGTGAAATGGTCATGCAAAAGTTTACATACCAGCATCTTGTCGATATCTATGAAGACGTGTACAGCCGTCTCATAAAGTAGCTAAAAGCTAAAAGCAAATAACATACGCGAAGTGATATTCAAACCGCCGAGCCGCCGGAGGCCGTTGTGTTTTCAGTATTCAAGATTCCGTAATCCGCAGCAAAACCTTTTGCAACTTGTCGGCCTCGGCGGCGAGGCATTCGTGTTCAATCGTGTCCATTCATGGTTTTTAATCAACAACTTAGCATCTATTTCTGGAACTGCTCCGGTATGCATGCATCTCGCGCGTCATGGGAGGATACGAAGAATTGCTCCCAGCGGGCGTTCACATGGTCGCGGAAGAACACGCCGTATTCGCCGTCGCCGTAGTAGTCGAAGAACGCGCTGCGCACCGTCGTGCCGCGCCAATGGTCCAACGACGACACATCGAACTGCACGATCGGATGGTCGTCGACCGCCGCGATCTGCCGATATAGATTTTTTCCCGCCCAGACGGCGTCTCCGATGTGCGCATGGCCATGGAAATGCGCGCGGTAATTCTTCGGCAACGGCAGCATCTGGCCTAAAAATTCCGACTCGCGGTTTCCGCCCGGAAAAGCGTAGTGCGAAAACGTGAATACAGGCTTATCGCCTGCAAAACGGTCTCTTACGGCTTCCCAATCCGCTTTCGTGTAGGGATAGCCACTGCCCGCTTGGGGTAGCTTTTCATAGAATCCAATCCATGAACCGTCCTTCGCGAGATGGTCCGAAAAGAACAGCATCGTGTATTCCGGCATCTCCTCCGAAAACCAGAAGTCTTCCTGGCTCTTCACCACATGCCAGTTCGGCCGGTTGCGCACGGCGTCGTAGAACGGAAGCCGGCCGTTCGTCAGATCGCCGTTTTTCCGGCAGAAACGGCAGTATTCCGTTTCATGGTTGCCGATGGTGTAGTAGATCGGCAATGCGAGACTGTCAAGCTTCTCCAGCTGCATGTCGATCATTCGGTTAATATTTGCCAGATCCGTCCCTTCCGACGCGTCGCCGAGATAGCAGACGCCGTCCAGTTTGCCTGGAATATTGTTCAAGTCGTTTATGGCAAAAGACATGTAGCGTTCGGCCCGTTCATACACGCCCTGCTGCAGATCTGAAATCACCCAGAAACGCGTGTGGGCGCGCTTCGTGGCCTCTTGGAAAATCGTATCGATGAAATTGTCCGTCATGTTCGTTCCTCTTCTTTGGTCATCGGTCATAAAATAACTTTTCAACGCATGACTGCAATTTAATTCGTTGGGCTTTTTGCTTTCAACGAGTATATTTCTTGCGTTCATAAGGATTCAAACAAATCAATATCATCCTATTTGCATTCAACACAAGGAGACATCATGGTCATCGACGGCGAACTCAAGTATCCCTATCCCAGAATCTGCGCGCATCGCGGCTTCAAAGCGGCCGCTCCGGAAAACACCATGCCCGCTTTCGGCATGGCCGTTGCCTACGGCATGCCTGAAATCGAATTCGACGTCCGTTTCACAAAAGACAACGTTCCCGTGGCCTGCCATGACCGCGCCCTCCATCATTATTCGGACGTGCAAGGCAATATCGAAGATCTCACATGGGATGAAATCCGCGTCGCGGACTGCGGCTCCAAATTCAATCCGATTTATGCGGGCACGCGCCTTCCGCTTTTCGAGGAGATTTGCGCACGCTTCTCCCGCCAGACGATTTTCAACATGCATCTCAAGGCGTTTGAAGGCAACACGCCGAGCGATGACGCAACTTTCCCCCATCAGTTCCGTATGATTGTGGACATACTTAAAAAGTATGATTGCATGGAGCACGTCTATATCATGGCGAATTCGAAAGTCATGAAAGTCGCGTTGGACATCGCCCCCGAAATCCCGCGCTGCATGGGCGCCGGCGAAGGCAAATGGGACATCGTCGAACGCGCCATCGAATGGAAATGCTACAAGGTCCAGCTGTTCATGGACGGCATCAACCAGGAGCTTATCGACAAAGCCCACGCCAACAACATCCTCTGCAACTACTTCTACTGCGATGACCCTGAAAAAGCCGTTGAATACATGAAGATGGGCGTCGATACCCTCCTCACGAACAACTGCCTCGCCATCGCCCGCGCCTTCGAACGCGCAGGCATTTTATGAGCGACTGATTTTTGAACGGCATCCGCTTCAATTGCCTGTGCGGATGCCGTTCATGTCCCATGCCGAAGCGTTGCAGGAAATGGAACCGCCTTTCGCTGAAATGGATACGCCTGCGCTTTCCATCGTCGGATAGACACGCCGCGTGATGGCCTGCCGTCCATTCGCGAAAACTTCCACGACTGGTCCGTCCACGAATACACGCAATGACAGCGGCTCGTCTTTCTTCAGCGCGAACGGCGCGCGTTCGACATCGACATGCTCTGTGAAGCCATTGAAAGGCTCCAGACTGCCCGATGAGGCATCGAACACAAGTTCCTTTGTTTCAGCATCATAGCGGATAACTGTCTTTTCCTTTCCGTCATTGGAGACGCGAACGTTCAACGCGAAATTCACAGCTGAGGCATTGTCCATCGTCAGTTCAAGCTCGCAGCAATCGCCTGTGAAGCCTTTCAACGGCTTGGTTTCGCCATCGGCCAGCCGCAAATCTGTCCACGATTTTTCATTCTTCCGCAGGCGTTTCAGCTCGTCGATAGGCGCGATGCCGAGCGTGCCGTCCGCCTGTAGCCACAAAGAGCGCGGCAGGCCGTAAACACCGCTCCAGCCGTATGTTTTGAAATCATCGGCGGGATTGTCCAGCAGCCATGTCCAGACGATCTGCCGTCCTTTGCCGTCAATCAGCGCCTCGGGAGCGAAATACGATTTGTCAAGCCATGTCATGCGGCCATGGCTTGTCGGCTGGAACGCATCGCCGTGGTAGTCGCCGATGTAGTACTGGCAGCCGCGGTTGTGGCTGATGAACAACAAAAGGTGTTTGTCCGTCATGGCGCCACCGTCGGGCGACGACGGCAACGGCAGGAAACTTGGGCACATGCAGTCTTCATCCGTGTCCGTCCAGCCTTCCGCGCGGTATGAATCCGTCTTCCGTTTGTAGAACGGGCCTTTGTAGGCCCAATGCTCAAGATCTTCGCTTTCAAATAGATAAGCGCAATCACCCTTCAGATTTTCAGGCGAGTCCGCCGTCCGTCCCAAATCGTTCAAAAGACACAGATTGCCTGCGACGAAATAGTATTTTCCATTGATTTTCCAGATGTTCGACGGATCGGCGGAAGCATAGACACGCTCCTTTCCGTCCGGCCCGACGTCTTTCGTCCAGCCCCATGCCGTGCTTTTCACGACTGGATTTTGCGGAAGTTTTTCCCATTGGTCGAACGGCGCACGGCTTTTCGCGATGCCCAAACCACGCGGCCCCCACAGCATCCAGTAGGTCAGATAGGCCGTGCCGTCGCCGTCGATGAAACCGCCGCCGGAAAAGCAGCCGCCCGGTTCGGCCTCGCCTGGCCCGATGGCATCCGGATGTCCTTCCCAATCAACCATATCCGTACTGGAGACGTGCCCCCAGCGGTAGCCGTCGTCCCGTTTGACAAGATACATCAGATGATATCGGCGGCCATCCCAGAAGGCTCCGTTGGAATCGCCTGGATTGCCGTTGCCGGATATGGAAAAATGATATTTTGGACGCAGTTTATCAGCCATCATCATTCCTCCCAAAAGGAATATCTCACCTTTGCCAGCCTTAGCCTTTTAGCCTTCTAGCCTTCTAGCCTTCTAGCCTTCTAGCCACTAGCCACTAGCCACTAACCACTAACCACTAACCACTAATCGAGCCGATAGGCCAGAATCTTCTCCTTCTTGCGGATGACCATATCCGCCCAGGCTGCGTGGTCGCCCGTCGAATTGCCCGTGGGGCCGACGTCCGACACAAGCCGCATGGTCACTTTCTTGCCGCGCCATTTGGACAGATCCGCCGTGAACGGAATCCATTTGTGCTCCGCCAGCGTCGTTTCGCCCAGCAGCGTTTCCGGCTGGCCTTCCGCCACGACGAAAAACATGAAATGGATACCGTCGCCAATGTCCGTCCTGTCACGCTTGCCAAGTGACGCCTGGAAGACGAGTTCGTCTTCATCTGGCAGCGTCGTCTCAATGCGTGCGTACGCGCAACCGGTCTTGCCTTTCTGCCATGGCGGATGAATGAAGAATGCGTCTTTATACACACCGCCGCAGGACATGCCCGCGATTTCGCAATGCGCACCGACTTCCGTCATGTCGAACGCCTCTTCTTCGCCTCCTTTGACGCGGACTCTCGCGCCTGGCTTGAAGTCTTTCATGAAGCCGTCATAGACGATCTTGTGGACAAGATCACAAACGAGCGTGCCCTTCCAGACATATTCCACCTTGCCCGAACGGAACGTCACGGACAGCGGCTTCTTGCCTTCCTCCGTCGGTTCCGGAAGATTGAAACTCACGTCAGCGGAACCTTTTGCGTCGATAGCGACCGCCTTCTCTTCATTTGTCAGATTGAGCGTCGCCGTCGCGTTGACATCATGCGGGAACGGATTGCGCAGGCGGCAGACCAGACGGCCGTTGTCCAACGACGCTTTGACGTCCAGCAGATTGGCGATGACGAAGCAGATGTCGTCGTCGCCATGTCTGAACCAGACGCGTTCGCCGGGCTTTCCGCTGAACTGCTTCGTCACAGGGCCGTCCGGCGTCTGGATGACGACGTCTTCGCCTGCCGCGATCAGATATTTGTCCGACGACAGCCGCGTTTCCCGCGTGCTGAACGTCCGGTCGATCCGATAGCTGAACGCACCTTCGACGGGCTCCACGTAGAGCAACCCGCGGCAACGGCGCAACTTGGCTGGCCCCAAGTCTTTGCAATCGTAGTCGAACGCATGGGCGTCGCCGCCGTCTATCGCGAAACCGCAGTCCGCGCCGTTCAGTTGCACGATCTCCCAGTAGTTTCCTTTATCGACGCGGCAGACCGCCGCTCCCACGCCGTCCGCCTTCGGGAAGGCATGGAATTTGTTGCGGCCATCGATGTAGATGTATTCTTCCGAATCCGCGTAATCCGCGCGCGAACCGTCCTGCTCGTTGGAGAAAACGGTGTTTAGCCCATCGTCCGTCCAGCATTCGAAAGCGTTGGGAACCAAGTGGAAACGACGGCCCAGATGGGTGACGTCCATCATCTCGTCCATGTTGCCGTTGGCGACGACGTGCGTCCCGTCCGCGTAATCGACCACCAGCTGGCTGCGGTTGATGGCGCCGTTCAACAACGCCGCCGTGACGTCGTGCAGGCCGCCGTTTTCATCGGCGTAGCGGATGCTCGTGGCGGGAACCTGCGTGTAGCGCGACTGGATCTGCTGGAGGAGGAAGTAGCCTCTGAAGGCGATGTTCATGCCGCTTGGGCTGCCGATCAGATGGCCCGGATGGCCGAAAGCCACGGTCGCCGTCAGGAAGCGGTCCACCTGCGCGGACCAGTCGTTGGCATAACGGCCGCGGGCCTTTGTTCCGTTGAGGAACATGCCTGTGTCGCCCATGCCGACATTGCATTCCAGATCATGGATTTTCCGCAAGTCGAAATCGACGAGCCATGGACGGTCCGCGATCTTGTAGTAGCGATCCTGCGCATAGTTGCCGTCCGTCAGGCCGCTGTAGAAGCAGAAATGCGGCCCTTCCGAATAGACGGGACCGCCCCACGCTTTCTTCTGCAGTAGCATGATTTCGCCGAAGGCGTAGAAGACCTGCGCGAACGTCCCGCCGCCGGGCACACGCCAGTCGTAGTCGCAACGTCCCCAAGGTGTTACGGATGTATGGACATCGCAGTACGCCGTGCTGAAATGGAACTTCTCCTGGATGATCGGCGAAAGTTTTTCGCAGTATTCGACGCCTCGCAGCGGTTTCGGCGCGTAGCAGCGGGCCCACGCGGGCATCAGCTGGTTGTCCGCCGTGCGCGCCACCATGTCCGTGCTCCAATATTCGTTCACGGGGGCGAAATCCGTGAAGTTGTTGTAGGGCCCGTAGTAGAATCCGAGCGTGTCCTGCATGTAGCGCGAATAGTCGTAGAAGCCCTGGTCGCCGCCTTTTTTCGGGGCGGCCTTGATGCGGAACGTGAAGCTTTCGCCGTCGTCACGCCAGCAGTTTTCATGGTCGCGCACGAGGCAGTGGCGCAGGCCGTGCCGCCAGAACGCATACCAGTACTGTTTGTCCTTTTCGCGGACGCTGGCCGGATAATATGTCCACAACACCTTGCCCGCCACATGCTTCCACGGTGACTGCGGGTTCGGGATGTTCGGCAGATGCTCTTCGAACTTCGGCCCGATGGTCACGAAGAAACGTTCATAGACGTCGTTGCGTTCGCCGTTGGTTTTCGGAATGTAGGAGACGCCGCCGTTCATCCACGCCATTGCCGCCTTGGCGGCTGGTGCGCCTAGAACGGTGCTCGCGTTGGAAAGATACCAGTCCGTATGGCCAGACACGAATATTGGTGTCTGGCCAGCCTTCGCCATGACGACGGCCGGCGCGATGCTGCTGCCGTAGGAATAATACGGTATGCGCACATCCTTCATGTCCGCAAGCCCCGTCACGCCGCCGTAGGAGACGCCGCCGATCCTGCCGCCTCTCGCGATCGTGTCGATGACCAGCGTTTTGCCGCGCAACGAGAACGTGTAGGAAACATTCGCCTCCACGCCGCCTTTCGCGACATGCCACTGTGTGGAGATTTTATTTCCAACTTGTTGTATTCCTTTGAGTTCCGTCTTGTCCGGAAGCTCGCCGTCGCCCTTTCCAGGGAAGAGAACGCCGCCGTTCTGCAACGGCTTGAAGGACGGTTCGTTGTTCCATTGGGCGGTGAAATCCGTCCAATTGCCTGCCTTCGGTTCGTAGGTGATCGACAATTTTCCGTCGCTTCCGTCATAGTTGAAAACAGCCGTCTGGCCGTTCAACTCAACAGCGTTTTTTGAACCGTCCGCGGCGCTGTCCGGCAGAATCGTGTCTTCACGGTTCGGGAAGGGCAAGATCTTGTCCTGTAACGTGTTGATGCCTGGATCCTGCCCGGGGAACAACGCGATGCCGCGCCGTGCGCGCGGCGGAAACGACAATGGCTTGAATTCTTCTTTGAACAACGTCAGGCTGTCGAAGAAGAGAAAACGGTCCTCCTTATTGCCGGCGTTCGTGATGCGAATGCCGGAGAACACGGTGCCCGGCTGATGCAGAAGTTTCTGTTCCGCAACGGTTAAGCGTTTATGGCAGAGGAACCATTCTTTCCAGCCGACCGTGCAGAGGAAAATAGCCGTCTCTTTTCCGTCGGGCGTCATGAACAGGACGGAAATGCTCACGCGGGGCGTTCCCGCGTCCGGAACCCAATACCAGTTGTTGCCATAGACCCACAGGCCGAGGGCGTCGAAATCCGCGGGAACTTCCTTCTTCACAGGCGGTCGCACGGTGACCGTCTTTGTGCCTTGCCCGTCCGCACGATACGCCAGTTTCAGGACATAGTCGCCGAAAAGCTGCTGCTCACGGGACCGTTCGGCCGTCGCGACGGCTCCGTTGCCTTCCGTTTGCCAAACTGCCTCCGCTTCAAAATCTTCGAACTGCGGATGGTCGTCTTCCTTGCGGTTCGCCCAGTCCATTTCGTATGGCCGCTTGCCGACGGGCTGCGCGCCGATGCACGCACTGGTCAGCAGCATGAACGCCAACGGCATCATGTGTCTCATAGCATCTCCTTATGTGGATATTGGTGATTGAGTATGATTATACATAAACGGTTTTCCATATTATATTGTATAGTGATTTGAAAAGCCAATTCAGCATGCAAAAAAAAAGAGGGATTATGCGCCAGTTTCTACGATTTGAAAATGTTTCTTTTACTTATCCGAGCATGCTGAATCCGCTGCTGGAGAACGTCAACGCGCATTTCATGCCCGGCTGGACGGGCATCGTCGGCGCGAACGGTTGCGGAAAATCCACGCTGCTCCGCCTCGCCTCCGGCGAATTGGAGCCGACCAGCGGAACGATCCATCAGCTCGGTTCGTCCGTCTATGTCCTTCAACGGACGGATGATCCGCCGGAAGACTGGCATGAGTTCCTTGAATCCGACGACTTTGAAGCGGATGAATGGCGCCGCAAGCTCAACATTTCTCTTGATTGGCATGACCGTTGGGACACGCTCAGCCACGGCGAACGGAAACGCTCGCAGATCGCCGTCGCCCTGTGGAAACAGCCTGAACTGCTTGCGTTGGACGAACCGACAAACCATATCGACGCGGCTGCGCGGCGTCTGCTCATCGACAGCCTCCGCCAATTCCATGGCGTCGGCCTGCTCGTCAGCCATGACCGCGAACTGCTGGACGCGCTCTGCCGCCAGTGCCTGTTCATCTTCCCGCCGAACGCCGTGATGCGTTCGGGCGGCGTGACCGTCGGCATGGAGGAGGACCGCCGTGAGCAGGCGGACGCCCGTGAAAAGTACGATCAGGCCAGCGGCGCCGCCCGCCGCCTCCGCGAAGCCGCCCAGCAGTCGCGTGAAGCCGCCCAGCAGCGGGCCGCCGAACACAAGAATGATCGCAACAAGATCGCGCCGTTGCACGACCATGACGGCCGTTTCCAACGCCGTCTCGCAAAGCTCTCGAATAAAGACGAATGGGGCATGAAGCAGGGCGCCGCGCTCAACAAGCGTGCGCAGAAATTGGACGATTCGCGAAACGGCCTCAACATCCGGAAGGAATACAAGATGGGATTCTGGCTTGAGGACAACGGCTGCTCGACGCGAAACCATGTTCTGAAAATCGCCGCCGGCGAACTTCCGCTCGGCGGTGGCCGCACGCTTCATTTTCCGGAATTGATGCTTGGCGCGACGGATCGCGTCGCGCTGACAGGGCCGAACGGCTTCGGCAAATCCACGTTAATCAAGGAGTTGCTCAAGCATGTCAACGTGCCGGAAGAACGGCTCATCTACATTCCGCAGGAGATTTCCGCCGCCGAATCACGCGACATTCTTGCGGATGTCGCGCGTCTTCCGAAAGACCAGCTTGGCCGCGTCATGACAAGCGTCAGCGAACTCGGCTCGCGCCCAGGCCGTCTGCTGGAAAGCGAACAGTCCAGCCCGGGCGAAATCCGCAAGATCCTGCTCGCGCTCGGCGTCAACCGCGGCCCCCATCTCATCATCATGGACGAACCGACGAACCACATGGATCTTCCTTCCATCCAATGCCTTGAGGAGGCCTTGGCGGACTGCCCGTGCGCCCTCCTGCTCGTCAGCCATGACGAACTTTTCCTCCGCAAGCTCGTGGAAATCCGCTGGCATCTCCAGCCAGACACTAACGGAAATGACGTCCGGCTGGAGATTTCACGGAATATCGATTTCTAGATTTTTTGTATCACATGTTGCAATTGTGGGCCTTCGTATTATCTTTGTAACAACATTGTGATAACAAAAATTAGCAAAGGAACCTGTCTATGCTAAAAACGCTTACACGTCATGGAAATAGCGCCGCACTTGTCATCGAACGCCCGATACTTGAACTCCTCAATGCGGATATCAACACGACATTCGATATAACCACGGATGGAACGGCGCTGATTCTCACACCCGTTCGTGACGAAGCACAGCTGACGGCGACGCGCGCCTCCATTGAGCGTATCGGGAAACGCTATCGCAAATCTTTCGAGGAACTGGCCAAATGACAGATCAGCCGGTATTTCTCACGTTGGCGGATGTTCTGGAAATTCACCTCTACCAGCTGGTGCATTTTGGTGGAAGTTCTGGCATCAGGGATCTCAATCTGCTCAAATCGGCCGTCGCCATGCCGCAGATGTCCTTCGGCGGCGTCATGCTCCATGAAGACATTTACGAAATGGCCGCCGCCTACTTGTTTCATCTTGTGGAAAACCATCCTTTCATTGATGGAAACAAGCGGACAGGCGCAATGGCGGCAATCGTGTTTCTTGATGTCAACGGAGTTGAATTCAATGCCACGGATGAAGATTTCACGACGATGGTTCTTCAAGTCGCTTCAGGAAAAATGGCGAAACCCGCCATTACAGAATTCTTGAAGAACCATTGCTCTCAGACGCGGCCGCAGTGAATCAATTCACCAGCCTTTCCGCATTGCCCGCGTAGATCTTCTGAATGATTGTATCGTTCATTTTCTTGTTTTCCCACAGAGATTTATCGCATGACATCCTTTGCAACTCGCGAAGCGATGACAACCGCCGAGCCGCCGGAGCCGTTGGATTTTGTGCATGATTGGATTTCTTTTTCTGCAAATCAAACTTTTTGGAGTTTGTCGGCCCGGCGGTGAGGCATTTTCTGTCTATTCTGTGTGTTCTGTGGACTCTAATATGTTGATTTTTCGTGCTTTTCGTGCCTTTCGTGGTTCCTGTTAAATGGTTTGACTGCTTCAAGATAATTCCATTTTAAAGTAGTCAAATTCCACCAATTTGTCTCGGTTACGCTTTCACCAATTTCTCCGCATTGCCCGCGTAGATCTTCTGCAGGATTTCCTGCGGCAGATTCAAAGAATTCAGGAACGTCTGGTGGACGTTGTCGAAATAGTCGCGCGCATAGCAAATGCGGTCCTGGAATTCCGTCAGAAATTCCACGGCGTATTCGGGGTCGCGGCTCAAGGCGAGATTGCCGGAGCCTGCCGAAATGTCGCAATAGAGGTTCGGATATTTCCGCAACAGCTTCGGAATGCGGCCTTCGCGAACGACGGGTGTGCCAGGCTTCGGATAGCGGGCCGTCTTCCAGATGTCGTCGTCGGAAATATGGACCCAGAAGCCGGGGGCGTGGCCCAAAAACGTCGTGTCCGGACAGGCCTTCAGGACGTTTTCCAATGTGTCGATGGTGCCGCCCCACCATTCCGTGCGCGGTTGGTTCAGCGTCAGCTGGAAGTCGTAGTCGAAATGGAGGGTGACAGGCATGCCGAGATCGCCCGCCGTGCGGAACAGCCGCAGGCAGTCCGGATTGTCGTACATGACGCGGCATTTGACTTCACCGCAGCACTTTGCGCCATAGATGTCATGGGCGGCCTTCAGCTTGCGGGAGGCCTGCGGGTCGCGCGCGTCCGGAGCGTATCCGAGAATGAAGCGTTCGGGAGCGCGTTCCACGTAGGAGAGGCAACGCGCGAAAGGAATCGGGCCCGTCGTCGTGCCGAGAACGGGCGCGGGAATCACGGCCTCCGTCGATTCCGAATATTCGTTTCGTTCGCATTCCCAGCTGAAAAGCCACGTTTTGGAAATGCCGTATTGATCCATGTTGGCGATAAAACGCTCAAGATTGTGGCCATGCCAGTCCGGATGGTTATGCGCGTCAATGATTTTCATCTTACTTCTCCTTAAAACATTTTTTCTTTTTTTGTTGAAAACTCCTGTTCTTATTCTAGATTATCTCCAACTTCGTCTTTCGCAAGCAAACCAACCATAAAAAATTAGGGAGCGCATCATGTCATTCTGCGATCTGCACTGGTTCAGCAACGTCCTCGGCAAAGCCGTCAACACATGGGTCCTTCTGCCGGACACGGATGTCAAAGGACCGTATCCCGTCTTCTATCTCCTCCATGGCCTTTCCGACGACAACACCATCTGGATGCGCCGCACACGCATCGAATGCTATGTCGCGGGGCTGCCGCTCATCGTCGTCATGCCCGACGGCGGCCGCGGCTTCTACACCGACCACGCCCAAGGCCCGCATTGGGGCGAACATATCGCCAAGGAGCTGCCTGATTTCATCGAAAAGACATTCCACGCCCGCACGGACGGCAACGGCCGCGCCATCGGCGGCCTCTCCATGGGCGGCTACGGTGCCCTGCGGCTCGCCATGGGCAATCCGGGCCGCTACTGCTCCGTCAACTGCCATTCCGGCTGCCTGACCTACGGTCATGTGAAATATGAATTCAGCACGCCCGGCCGCGAAGCAGAATACAGGGCGATGGTCGGCGAAAAGGACACGGGCGGCCCGTTCGACCTGTTCACCGCCACGGAAAACTGCCTGAAGACCGGTCTCGTCCCGAAAGTCAAAATCGACCACGGCACCGAAGACTGGCTCCTCCCGCAGGCCCGCGAATATTCCGCCTTCCTCAAAAAGCTCGGCATCGAGCATGAATACAACGAATATCCGGGCAACCACAATTGGGACTTCTGGGACACCCACATCCGCGAAGCCATCGAATTCCACGCGAAGAATCTTGGCATCAAATAGCTTTTAGAATTCACTAGGATTCTAGGATTCTAGAATTCTAGTTTTCTAGAAAAATGAAAAAGGCTTTCCCATGAACTTCACCTACGCCTCTCTTGATCCTGTTCCCGTCACGAAGCCCGGCCCGCATGCCGCAGCCGAACTCCGCACCCATCAGGGCATCCCCAGCATGGAACGCACCGCCAAAGGACGACTCTTCGCCGTCTGGTACGCGGGCGGAACGACGGAATGCCGTGACAACTACGTTATGATGGTCGTCAGCGACGACGACGGCAAGACGTGGTCCGACGCCGTCGCCGTCGTCGATCCGCCCCATCCGGACGTCCGCACCTTCGATTCCAATTTGTGGATCGCCCCGAACGGCAAGTTCTTCTGGATCTGGGGGCAGGGCTGCGGCGGCGAAAGCGGCAGTTGGGACGTGTGGGACGGCATCGTCGGAACATGGATCTCCGAACTCGAAAATCCGGACGACGATCCGGCGGACTTCCGCTTCACGCCGCCGCGACGCATCTCCAACGGCGTCATGATGGACAAGCCGACTGTTCTCTCCGATGGCACATGGGCCTTTCCGTGCTCCGTCTGGACGGGGGATAAATATCGCAGGCATGAATCGCTGAACGTCGTGCAGGGCGCGTGGATGGTCGTCTCCACCGATGAAGGCAAGTCGTTCCAATACCGTGGCTTCGTCGATATGCACGACATCGAAGGCGGCGCGACCGCGACATTCGACGAACACATCTACGTCGAGCATGACGACGGCAGCCTCGCCTGCTATCTGCGCGTCCACAAAGGCGTCGCCGTCAGCCGTTCATACGACAAAGGCTTCACATGGTCGAAACCTGTCCTTTCCAATATTAAAGGGCCTGATTCGCGCTTCTTCATCCGCCGTCTCCAGTCCGGCAGCCTCCTGCTCGTCAACAACGACAGCGATACCAAACGTGCGAAAATGACCGCCTGGCTGTCGAAAGACGACGGCAGGACATGGCCCTACGCCCTCACACTCGATCCCGTTGATCACGACGTCGCCTATCCGGACGGCAAGCAGGCGCCAGACGGCTCCATCTACATCATCCATGATTTCGCGCGGCGCGAAGGCGGCTACGTCTTCATGCACCGTGTCACGGAGGACGACATCGTCGCAGGCAAACTCGTCACGCCGACATCATGGCTCCATCGGCTCGTCGGCAAGTCGAAGCCTGTCTAGGCTACCATATGTATAATACATCATCAGAAAAAAAGTGATTTTTTTCTCAAAAAATGATTTGAATTTTCCCAAAAGCTGTTTATCTTGTTTGGCGTTTCCCAAAAAAACAACAATAAGACACAATGAACACGAACCTCACAATCAATACGCAAGCTTGGTGGTGGCGTGACCTCAGGAGGCCAACGCCGCGTTACCTTGTGGTTTGATCATGTGAAGGTGAAATAGAACTCAAAACAAGTGTAGAAGACGGATTGGCCGATGCCAGTCCGTCTTTTTTTGTGCAAAAATCATATCAACAGGAGAAAGGCCATGATGAGGAAAACAGATTACCAGAGATTTGAGAAGTTGGCGGAAAACGGCGTGATCGTGCCTGTGTTCCAGGAACTTCCGGCGGACATGGAGACGCCCGTCTCCGTATTGGAGCGCTTTGTCAACGATGAAAACGTCTGCCTGATGGAAAGCGTCGAGAACAGCGAAAAGTTCGGTCGCTATTCATTTTTGGGCGTCCATCCGCACGGGATGTTCATTGTGGAGGGCGGAGAGCCATACATGCTTGTCGCGGGCCAGCGACTACGACTAAAATACGACAAATTTCCGCTGGACGCCCTTCGCGCGTTGGTCTCCGGCAAGAAGGTCGTCCGCGATCCGCTGCTGCCGCCGCTGCCCGGCGGCGCCATCGGCTACTGCTGCTACGAGGCGGTCGGCATGTTCGAGAAGCTGCCCGAGCCGAAGGCCGGTCTGGACATGCCTGTCTGCGCCTTCATGCTGACGGACGAGATCATCGCCTTCGACAACATGCGCCACACAATGATGGTCATTGTCAACATCCATTTGGATAATTTCGCCAATCACCGTGACGCCTTCGCCGCCGCCGAAAAGCGTCTTGCCGCGCTTGTCGAACGCATCCAGACGCCTGTGACCAAGCATATTACATTGGAAAAAGAGGAAAAAGTCCAACTGCAGCCGGAGATGACACGCGAGTATTTTGAACAAATGGTCGAGAAAGCCAAGCAGTACATCACGGAGGGTGAAATCATCCAAGTCGTTCCGTCGCAGAGTTTCAGCGCGGAAACAACCATCCCGCCGTTTCTGATGTACCGCGCCCTGCGTCTTGTCAATCCGTCCCCCTACATGTTCTACCTTAAATTGGGGGAGGAGACGCTGGTCGGTTCATCGCCGGAGACGCTGGTCAAATTGGAAAATGGCCGCAGCACCGTCCGCCCCATCGCAGGAACCCGCAAACGTGGCGCGACGCCTGCCGAAGACCGCCGTCTCATGGACGAACTGCTCCATGACGAAAAGGAATGCGCGGAGCATCTCATGCTGGTCGATCTGGCCCGCAACGACATCGGCCGCACGGCCTCCATCGGCAGCGTGCAGGTCAAATCCTTCATGGCCGTCGAGAAATATTCACATGTCATGCACATCGTCAGCGACGTGGAAGGCATGCTCGATCCGAAATACGACGCCTTCGACCTCTTGGCCACCACCTTCCCGGCGGGAACGCTCTCTGGTGCGCCGAAGATCCGCGCCATGGAAATCATCCACGAACTGGAGCCAAAACCGCGCGGGGCATACGGTGGAAGCGTCGGATACATCAGTTACGACGGCAACATGGACATGGCCATCACGATCCGCACATTGGAGGCCCGCAATGGAAAAATCCGCGTCCAGGCGGGAGCGGGCATCGTCTATGATTCCATACCCGCCAATGAATATCAAGAAACCATCAACAAAGCCGCAGCCCTTTTCAAAAGCGTCGAATTCGCAGGGAGGAACCTCAAATGATTTTCGTTCTTGACAATTATGATTCATTCACTTACAATCTCGTCCACCTAATGGGCTCCCTTGGCGCGGAGATGGTGGTGGAACGCAACCGCGAGACATCCGTAGCCGCCATCATGGCCATGCGGCCGGACGGCATCCTGCTATCGCCTGGCCCGAGCCGCCCGGAAAACGCGGGCTGCATGCTCGATTTGATCCATGCGGTGACGGGACGCATTCCCATGCTCGGCGTCTGCCTCGGCCATCAGGCCATCGGCCACGCTTTCGGCGCGAAGGTCGTTTCCGCTAAACGCATCATGCACGGCAAGCTGTCCACGATTCACCATGACGGCAAAGGCGTCTTCCAGAATGTCCCGCAGGATTTCAAAGCCGTCCGCTACCATTCGCTCGCCTTGGAAGAGGCCACGCTGCCGGACTGCCTTGAAATCACGGCCCGCTCCGAAGACGGTGAAATCATGGGCGTCCGCCACAAGGAACTGCCGATCGAAGGCATCCAGTATCATCCGGAATCCATCATGACGGAGGCCGGCCGCCAGCAGTTGATGAATTTTCTTAATCGTTGCCGTGTAGAATATTAAAATAGTAGGGGCAGCGAGGGCGTCCCGCCCTTGGAGGGAGGGGTAGCGAGGGCGTCCCGCCCTTGGGAGGAGGGGTAACAAGGGCGTCCCGCCCTTGGAAATACCAAAATAAACAGCAAAAACCATTTTACATAAAGGTAGCAAGGAGAAACAACCATGAAGGATTTACTGAAAAAAGTCATGAACGGGCAGAATCTGACCGAAGA
Organism: uncultured bacterium; assembly: GCA_902776645.1. Taxonomy (GTDB): domain Bacteria; phylum Verrucomicrobiota; class Lentisphaeria; order Oligosphaerales; family Oligosphaeraceae; genus UBA1407. Next base: position 200,353 of record CACYQT010000001.1, read on the forward strand.
GGAATCCGCCGACATGCTCGACAAAATGGCGAACACCGACAACTACGCGCAGGCGGGAGCCCTTCTTTCCGCGTTGGAAATGAAAGGCGAAAGCGTCTCCGAACTGATTGGCGCGGCGCAATATCTGAGAAAACACGCCGATGCGATCCATGTCGCCAAACCATGTGTCGATGTGGTCGGCACAGGCGGCGACGGCGGTGCGTCGTTCAATGTCTCGACGACCGCCGCGTTTGTCGCGGCGGGCGCGGGTGTGACGGTTGCAAAACACGGCAACCGAGCCGTTTCCGGCAAGAGCGGCGCGGCGGATGTGTTGGCCGAACTCGGTTACAATCTGGACATGCCGCGCGACGCCGTCGAACATGCCATCGACGGCGACGGCATCGGCTTCCTCTTCGCGCGGACGCTCCATCCCGTCATGGGCAAGGTGGCGCCGTTGCGCAAGGCGCTTGGCGTCCATACCATATTCAATCTGCTCGGCCCGTTGTCCAATCCCGCAAATGCCGAAGGCATCGTGCTCGGCGTATGGGACGCACGGCTTGTCCCATTGTTCGCGGAGGCGCTGCGCGGCCTTGGCATGAAACGCGCGTTGGTCGTCCACAGCCGTGACGGATTGGATGAAATCTCTGCCACCGCCCCGACGGACTACGCACAGCTTGACGGCGACGACATCACCTACGGCGTCATCGAACCGACCGATCTGCTGCCTTCCGAAGAGACGGAGGGCGATACGGCCGGCGGCACGCCTTCCGACAATGCCGTTATCCTGCGCGAGATTCTGGACGGCAACGACCATACGGCCAGACGCGGCATGGTCGTGCTGAACGCCGCCGCCACCTGCATGGTCGCCGGTCTTGGAAGCAGTCTGGCGGATTGCATCCCCTTGGCGGAACGCTCCATAGACACGAAGGCCGCCCTCCACAAACTGGAGACGCTGGTGGAGGCCAGCCGCGCATGAACATTCTCGCTGAAATCGTTGAAAAACTGAAGCCGCGTCTGGAGGAGCGGAAACGCGCCTTGCCGATGGACGTTTTGGCTGAACAGGCCGCGCAGGCTCCCGCCAGACCGAAATTCGCCGACGCGTTTCGCGGTGATGGTGTACACATCATCGCCGAACTGAAGAAGGCCTCTCCATCCAAGGGGCTTATCCGCAATGATTTGAATGTGACGTCATTGGCGGCGGAATTGGCGGCGAACGGCGCGGCGACGTTGTCCGTTCTGACGGAGCCAAACTACTTTCTCGGTAGCGAAGAGAATCTGGCCATTGCGGCGAAAACGGTTTCCATCCCGTTGCTGCGCAAGGATTTCATCTTTGATGAATACCAGATTCTCGAAGCAAAGGCGTTGGGCGCGTCATGCGTGCTGCTCATCGCCGCCATGCTGCCTGCCGAACGCTTCCAACAGTTATTGGAATATGCTCATGCCCAAGGACTTGACGTTCTTGGCGAAGCGCATTCGGAAGAAGAGCTGAAGACGGCGGTGACGGCGGATTTGGTCGGCGTGAACGCCCGTGATCTCCGCACGTTCGGAACATCGCTGGAACGTTCCGCCGCACTGATTCGCACGATTCCGAAAGACCGTGTCGCCATCGCGGAAAGCGCCGTCCGTAATCGCGCGGACATGGACATGATGACGGCCGCGGGAGCGAAAGGCTTTCTTATCGGCGAGACGCTCATGCGGGCGGAGCATCCGGGCTTGAAACTGAAGGAGCTGTTGCAATGTTGCTGAAAATCTGCGGCATCACATGGGAGGAAGACGCGGTTTGCGCCATGCAGAATGGTGCGGATTTTATCGGCGCCATTCTTGTGGAAACTTCCAGACGCTATGTCACAACGGGGCAGGCCAAGCGGATTTTCTCGGCGGTGGAACCAGCGAAAAGCGTTCTTGTCGTGAGAAATATGGAGCTGGCCAAGCTTCAGGCCGTCATCGACGCCATCCATCCGTACGCCGTGCAGCTGCATGGCCATGAAACACCGGAATACGCCATGCGCCTGAAAGATGTGAAAATATGGAAAGCATTCAATCTGAATGCATTGGAAGATCTTCAAGAGGCCGTGGATTTTCCTGCGGACATCATCGTCGCCGATTCAGGCGGCGGCACAGGGCAACCATGCGACTGGTCACGCGCCGCCGAACTGGCCCGTCAGCGTCCTGTGTTTCTGGCGGGCGGCATCACGCCGGAGAATGTGCAGGAGGCCATCGCCGCCGTCCATCCTGTCGGCATCGACGTGGCGGGTGGCGTGGAATCCGTTCCAGGCATCAAAGATCATGAGAAAATAAAGAAGCTTTGTAACATCATAAAGTAATATAAAGAGGTGCAGGCTTTGCCCTGCGCGAAAAAGGAGTATTTGCCATGAACATGCATTATGGAATCTATGGCGGGCAGTATGTACCCGAAACGCTGACGGGAGCGTTGCGCGAACTCGCGCAGACGTATCTTGAGGCGAAGGACGATCCCGCCTTCCGCACGGAACTGGACGACCTGCTGAAACACTACGTCGGCCGCGAATCGCCGCTCTACTATGCCAAACGGCTTTCGGAGCATCTTGGCGGATCACGCATCTACTTGAAACGAGAGGATTTAAACCATACAGGCGCACACAAAATCAACAACACGATGGGCCAGGCTCTGCTGGCCCGCCGCATGGGCAAGAAACGGCTCATCGCCGAAACAGGCGCGGGCATGCATGGCGTCGCCACCGCGACCGTCGCCGCGCTCTTCGGCATGGAATGTGAAATCTTCATGGGCTCCGTCGATGTGGCGCGGCAGTCACCGAATGTCGATCGCATGCATGCTCTTGGCGCGAAAGTCCGTTCCATCACAGAGGGGGGCGCCACGTTGAAAGACGCCATGAACGCGGCATTGCGTGAATGGGCCTCCTGCAGCGACACGACGTTCTATCTGATCGGAACGGCGGCCGGTCCGTATCCTTATCCTATGCTGGTCAAGGACTTCCAATCGGTCATCGGCAAGGAAACGCGCCGTCAATGTCTGGAAATGTGCGGCCGTCTGCCGGACGAAGTCGTCGCCTGCGTCGGCGGCGGTTCCAACGCCATCGGCATGTTCGCGGGATTCGAAGACACGCCGCAAGTCCGTCGTGTCGGCGTCGAAGCGGGCGGCATGGGCATCGCCACAGGGCAGCACGCCGCCTCCATCAACGGCGGCAAAGTCGGCATCCTGCACGGCATGAAAGCGTACTTCCTGCAAGATGCAAATGGCCAGATGCTAGATACTTATTCTGTTTCGGCAGGCTTGGACTATCCGGGCGTCGGCCCAGAGCACTGCATGCTGGCGGACGAAAAACTCGCCTCCTATGAAGTCGCCAACGACGACGAAGCCGTCGCCGCCTTCGACACGCTCTGCCGTTTTGAAGGCATCATCCCCGCGCTCGAAAGCTCCCATGCGCTAGCATACGCCATTCGCGAGGCGCCGAAACACGGAAACGACCATATCATTGTCGTAAATCTCTCCGGCCGTGGTGACAAAGACATGGACAACATCAAACAATACAAGGAAAATCATGGACAGAATCGCTAATATTTTCGCGGCACGCAAGCCGCTCGTCATTTTCACAAGCGTCGGCTATCCCACGGAGGAGCAGAGTGAACAGGCTGTCTGCGCCGCCATTGAAAAAGGCGCGGACATCATCGAACTGGGCGTCCCGTTCTCCGATCCGATGGCGGACGGACCGGTCATTTCCGCTGCGTCGCAAGTCGCCATCAAAGAAGGCATGACGTTGCCGAAAACCATCGCCTTCGCCGCCCGTCTGCGTGCTAAATATCCGCAGACGGGACTGATTCTGTTCAGCTACATGAATCCGTTGCTGCATATCGGCTATGACGCTGTCTGCCAACAGCTTGCCAATGCTGGCGTCGATGGAATTCTGCCTGTTGATTTGCCTCTGGAAGAACGCAATGAACTGCTCGCGCCCGCCCGTGCGCACGGCCTCCACGTCATCCCGTTGGTTTCGCCGTTGACGCCTGAAGATCGCGTCGCGAAAATCGTCGAAGGCATGACGGGATTCGTCTATTACATTAATGTCGCGGGCGTCACGGGCGCGCGGGACACGCTGCCGCCGGAAGTCGCCGAACGGATCGCGATGATCAAACGACACACGTCTCTGCCTGTCGCCGCCGGCTTCGGCATCGCCTCCGCCGCGGCCGCCAAAGCCGCCGCGAATGCCGCTGACGGCGTCATTTCCGGCAGTGGCTTCGTCAAAGCGACCGCCGTCTCGCCGCAGGCGGCGGCGGATTTCACCGCCGAGCTCCTGCGCGGCATGAAGTAACGACGGCGTCTCGCCGTCGGTTGTAACGACTATGTCTCGCCGTTGGTTGCCATCAACGGCGAAGACGCCGTCGATGCATCCGTCATTTCCACTTCGACAAGGCGGATTTGACGGCGTCGTCCAATTCCTTTTCCGCCTTGTCGCGGTCAAAGGCCCATTCAACGCTCCATAGGCGGAACATGTTCCAGCCCAGTCCTTTGAGGACGGACTGGCGCGTCTGGTCACGGTCGCGAGCCGTCGCCTGGCGGGCGTAGGACGGCCCGTCGCATTCGATGCCCAAAACATACCGTGTCTCGTCTTTGGGATCCGTCACCGCGAGATCGATCTTGTAGGCGGAGCAGCCGACGTCGCGATGGACGCGGTAGCCCTGCTTCGTCAGATGGTCGTAGGCCGCCTGGACGACGCCTGCGCTCCGCTTGGCGTCCGTCGCGCCCTTCGCCTGCGCCGCCGCGCCGCTTTCCGCATATTTGAGGAATGCGCGCAGATGCGCCGCGCCGATGGAGCTCGTGCGGCTCATGTCGATCTGCTCCGCATGGACGGACGACACGACGATGACCTGCTCCTTCGACCGCGTGATGGCGACGTTCAGGCGGCGTTCGCCGCCCGAACGGTTCAGCGGGCCGAAGTTCATGGCGAACTTGCCGTCCTTGTCCGGCGCGTAGCCGATGGAGAAGATGATGACGTCGCGTTCGTCGCCCTGCACGTTTTCCAGATTCTTCACGAACAGCGGCTCCTCCAGGCTTTCGCTGAAGAACTGCTCCAGTTCGGGATGCTCGCGGCGGAATTCGTCCATCAAATCGTCGATCAGATCCTTCTGGGCCTGGCTGAACGTCACGACGCCGATGCTCTTCTTGTTAAGTTGCGGATTTTCAAGACGTTCCTGTATGAGTTTGATGAGGGCTTCGGCTTCGGCGCGATTCGTACGGCTCGCGCGGCGGTCGTACATGCCGCCTTCCACGAACTTGAAGGAGACGCCGAGATTCGCGCCGTTGCTCGCCGCGGGGAACGTGAACAGGCGGTTGTCGTAATAATGCTCGTTCGAGAAGGCGATGAGCGATTCATGGCGGCTACGGTAGTGCCAGTTGAGGAACGTGGAATGGAGACCAGCCGCAAGGCATTCGTCCAGAATGCTTTCCAAATCTTCGCCGACGCCTTCGTCGTCATCGTCCTCTGCCGCCGTGTCGCCTTTCTGGAAGAAATTGGTCGGCGGCATCTGTTTCGGGTCGCCGACGACGATCAGCTGTTTGCCGCGGGCGATCACGCCGATGGCGTCCCATACGGGAATCTGCGACGCTTCGTCGAACACGACCAAATCAAAAGACGAATCAGGCGGCAGATACTGCGCGACGGACAGCGGGCTCATGAGGAAGCAGGGCTTCAGAACGGGTGCCAGCGTCGGAAGTCCTTCCAGCAGAACGCGGACGGGCTTGTGGCGCATCTTCTTTTCGCATTCGCGTTTCAGTAGTCCGAGTTCGCTGTTCTTCGGGCTGGCCTCGTCCTGCTTCGGCAGCCGTTCGGACAGTTTGGAGAAGACGATTTTCTTCGTCAGTTCCATGTATTTTTCATCCAGTTCGCAGAACTGGTGGATCTGCTCTTCATGCGACTTGCCGCTGAAATGCGACAGCGCGGGCGATTCCGCCAATATCTGGTAGAGCATGTCGCGATAATACGCCGTATCAACGGCTTCCGCCGCTTCCGAAGAATTGAGCGAATGATCCGACAGGGCCGTGATCAGACCGGACAGACCGTAGTCTTCGACCGTCTGGCGGCGCTGCTTCCAGATGACGACATGGCGCAGTTCGGACATCATGGGCAATGCCGCATCAAGCTTGTCCGTCAACGACTTAGGATAGCTCAAATCCGCCGGCTCCTCGAATTTCGCGGCGCTCTGCTTCGCCGCTTCGCGGAACGCGTTCCAGGCGTTTTCCAACGTGGTGAACGACTGATGAATGGCCGTGTCCGCCTTGAAGGAGACCGTCGCCGTCGGCAGGTAGTTCGCCAACGCGTTGAGCATGGCGACACGGGCGGCTTCGTCGTTGTTGCAGAGTTTGTCCATCGTGACGAGAAGGCCGTGCGTGGCGTCCAACGTCGTGGAAACGCGTGTCCAGTCCGTTTTCTCCGCTTGCCATAAATCGCCGAGCAGAGCCGCGCCAGCGGGCGACTGTTCGTCCGTCAGTTTCTTGTATTTAAGGTATTCTTCGAACAGCGGCAGATTTTTCGTCAGTTCCGCCATTGTCAGTTCGGTGCTGCCGAGCCTCTTGATGCCCGCCAGTTCCTTCAGCAGTTTCTTGTTCGCGAAGTATTTGCCGATGAAGAACTTGTTGTTGTTCTCATGCATCCGCTTCCGCAGTCCTTCGACGTCCAGCTGGCCGACATTGTCCAGATTGAAGGCGGTCAATTTGCCCGCGCTTTCGTTCAGCTTGATCGTGTTGTTCGCAAAATCGACGATGAAATCCATCTGCTTGCCGAATTCCGACGTCAGAAACGCCGCCGGTATGTCCGGTGACGACGACAGCTTTTTCGTCAATTCCATGACGTTCATGATGGCTTCGTTCGTCTCGAAGCAATTCGCGGGTATGGCGAGCGGCTGCGCAACGCCGTCAAACGCCGTCCGCAACGTCTGCAGGCTTTCCAGCAGTTTTTTGCAGGAAGCTTCCAATTCGTTCTGCGCCAATGGATTCCATTCCTTCAACGACAGACATTCCAAGGCGTTTCGGCTTTCGTCCGTCGTTTCGTCGAAAGCGATGACCAGTTCCGTCACGGCCTTCCGCATGGCGTCGTAGTCTTCCTTCGATTGCGTCAACGTGTTGATTTGCAACAGTCCGTCCCGCGCCTTGCCGCGATCGACCTGCTGCATGAAGCACTGGTAGGCGGTGAGGCCGTTCGGATAGGGCTTGTGCAACTGCTGGACGTAGTCGTTCAACGCATTTCTTGTGTTCGAAAGATCCGTCACCAGTTTGTCCCATGTGGATGACGGCTTCTGCTCCGCAACCTGCAGCGTTTCAGCAAATTGCGCCAACACTTCCTTCTTGCCGGCCTTGTTGGAATGAAGCTCCAGGCAGAATGGTTTCAGACCGACTTTCGTCAACCGCCGATGGACGACGTCCAAAGCCGCCTTCTTTTCGGAAACGAACAGCACACGCCGTCCGATGGCCAGATTGTGCGCGATGATGTTCGTAATTGTCTGCGATTTGCCTGTTCCAGGCGGCCCGTGCAGGACAAAGCTCTTTCCAAGCTCCGAATACAGCACCGCCGCCATCTGGGACGAATCGGCGTTCATCGGGCAATACAAGTGCATCAAATCCAGATGCTTGTAGATTTCATTGACGGGAAACACCTCCACGCCGTCGTCGAACAGGCCGCCGCCTTTTACAAGATGATCGACGATCTTGTTCTGCCGCAGTTCGTCCGCCCGCGCCGTCATGTCGTTCCACATGATGAATTTGCCGAAGGAGAACTGCCCGACCTTCGCGATGTCGAGAACCTCCCATCCGTCCATGACTTTGATGGCTTCGCGGAATTTGTCCAGAATAGCGGCGACATCGACGCCCGATTCGTCCGTCGGCAGCGGATCCAGCCCGTCGATCGTCATTCGGAACATCTGCTTCAGAAGCTCCAGCAGCGTGACGTTGATGATGGTCTCTTCGTCCGATTTCGTGATGAAGATGCCTTCGCGCAACGTTTTGCGGATCATGCGCAACGGCATGAGAATCAACGGCGCGATGTAGAACTTTCCTTTGTAGGAGGGATCGTTCCATTTGAGATAGCCGATGGTCAGATACAGCGTGTTGACGCCGCCATCCTCCATGTCCGCATGGGTCTGGCGGTAGATTTTCAGCTGTCGTTTCTGAAATTCCTTATCCGTCGTGAGCGCATACAACTGCTTGGAATCCAGTTTCTTATTATATCCTTCCAGCACTTGGTCCGCCGTGGCGTCCGGATCGATCGGCAGTTTGGAATACGCCTCTTCGCCGACCGCCGCTTCCAGCGACTGCACTTTCAGCGAATCGTTGCCCGCCAGCGTATCCTCCAGTTTCGTGATGTCTTCGCAGATCAGCGGGATGACGAACTGGTTGTCGCGCACGTTGAGCAGACGGTTCCGCAGCGACAGATCCAGCAGTTTCTGCCGCCACCGCTCCAGCCTGTCTTTTCCGACCTGTGATTCTGTTTCTGTATGGGTAGTTTCTTCTGCCATGGTGTATTCTCAAAATCAATGCCGCAAAACATCTCCTATGAATGCGCAGAGACATAAGGGACATAAGGGACTAAAAGGATAAAACCTTTAGCTTTAAGCCTTTAGGTTTACTTCAACACAATCATCTTCGCTTCATATCCGGCGAACTGCAAGGCCAGTTTGCCGCCATCCAACGCCACGCCGCCTTTCGTGCCGAGAACATTGTTGGCTTCCGCAAACGCTTTGCCCATCGTCACTTCCGCCGCGACGGCATTTTTCGTGCTGTTCACGGCCAGAAGATACGTCTTGCCTTCGTAGTTCCAGATGCGGATGTCGATGCCGTCGCCTTTCACAAGCGTCGCCGTCGGCGCAGGCTCGATGGACAGGATGACGGGAACGAACGGCTTGATTTCCGCCGCCACGCGGCAAACGCGGCCGAAGCTCTCTTCGAACGGAATCTTCACCATCGGCTTCTTCAAATCAAAGAAAGAGTAGTAGATAAGGCCGTTCGAGCCGTTGACGATGGCCTGCCATGACATCGTGCGGATTTCGTCCTCCGTCGGCGGTTGCGCCTTTTTGCGCTCCTCCTCCGTCTTGCGGTAGCATGCCCAGTCAAACGCCTGCGGAACCTGCCAGAAGGCGCGGTGGCCGTAGGTCTGTTCGCGCACGGTGCGGGCCTGTTCGGCCGCCTTGCCCGGATCGCCCGGAATCGGATACGGATCCGTGCCGATCACGTCGAAGCTGTCCATGTATTCGCGGACTTCCCTGTACTGATAGAGGACGACCCACGTAGGATGGTCCGCATCAAGCTCTTCCATCAGTTTCTGACGGCCGGCCAGACGGTTGATCATGCTGGCGGGCAGTTCGTCGTTGATGTACCAAGCGAGCAGGGCGGGATGGTTTTTGAACTGATCGACCTTCTGCTTGACATAGGCGGCTTCGGTTTCCTCCGATGTGATCGCCTTCGGGCACCATGTCGTGCCGTAGTACGCGTCTTTGATGGAATAGATGATTTTCAGGCCGCGTTCGTTGATTTTGTCCAGCATCGCGGTGTCGTTCGGCGAAGCATATGGCATCAGCGTGTTGAACGGCGATTTCGCGTACAAATCAAGATCTTTTTCGTTTACGCCGCTCCAGTACATGCCCAGCGGGAAGAACGGCTTGCCGTCGACGATCAGACGCTTGTGTTCATCAATGTAGTTCTTTCTTTCCGGAAGCTTCGCGACTTTTTCGAACCAACGTTCGCTCGTGCCTTTATACGTTCCGTCCTTCAGCGAGAAGTCCGCCACCACGCGATACTTGCCGTGCTTCAGATCGGCGGAGTCGATGGAGGCCGCGCCATACGTTTCGGCGATTTCCTTCGGAGCGATTTTCTTGACAAGATTGCCGTCGGCGTCATAGATGTCGAAGCTGCCGCGCACGTCGGCGGGCTTGCATTTCCAAGTGGCGATATTCAGGCCGACGCGGAATTCGACTGTGCCTTCCGCCACGAGCCCGCGGTACAGATTGTCCGTCACAAAGCGCACGAGCGGCGGGTTGTAGCGATGGCAGGTCACGTCGTCAAACCACGCCTTGCCCGTCATGCCTTTGCGGACATAGACGACAATGTGCGTGCTCGTGGCGCTTGTGGGAATCTGCCACCGTGATTTGATGAGCGTCCAGTCTTTCGTGCCTTTGATGCCGCCTGGATAGCCGCCGCCCAGATAGCCGCCTTGCTCGTTCTTCTCGCCGGAGCTTTCGATGCAGATAGTTGCGCCGCTGTCGTCGCCTTTGATGTCCTCCGTCTTCACCCAGCAGGAGAATTCATACATCATGCCCGGTTCGCAGTCGACGGGAATGGTGCACATCTGGTAGTTCTTCGGGTCGTTGTTCGTGAAACTCATGCATTTGCCGCCGTTGCGGCCGCCGTCGACGACTTTGTAAACCGCCGTGTTTCCCTTCCAGAACGTCGCGCCGCCGTTGTCGTCCACGTCTTCGAAGCCTGCGTTCTTCACAAGATTCGGCCCGATAATCTGTCCGAATGCCGCCATTGCCATCAGACTCAGGCATGTCACCATCTTTTTCATCTTCAATTCTCCTTTGTGATTTATTAAATCAAATTTCTGTCTTTCGTCTTATGTCTCTAGATCACGTCTCGCATCTCGCGTCTCACGTCCAATCATTGACACTGTTTCATGAGTTCCGAATACGTCGGGCATTTGCAGCCGATGTCCGCCAGACGTTGCATGTGCTCCGTGAAATGCTCCACGGAGACGTTGCACCACGGATGCTCCACATCCGGAATGCCGTGATATGTCAAGATGACGGTTTTTCCTTCCTTCAAAGCCACGAAGGCTTTGTCAAAGCATTCTGGATGGTCGTCGCAAAGCAGATACGACGGCATGTCGAACGGATTCAGCGCCGTCAGATCCAGCGGACGGTTTCCGCCAGTCCGCGCGGCGATGTATCCCATTGATTTGACGGCTGTCGCCGCCGTTTCCGCATACGGGGCGCCCGGATACGCATAGACTTTCGGCGCAGGAACTTGCAGCTCTTTGAAGAGATCTTCGATGTACGCCACCTGCGCCTTGTTCTCCTCCACGGAGAGGGATGCGGGATTCGCATGGTCCTTCGTATGGTTGCCGAGTTCGAAGCCCAACTGATGCAACGTCTTAAGATCTGCCATGTCCATCCCTTGCTTCAACGCGTGGATGCGGGAATCGCGGAACCAGTCGCACACGAAAAAGGTCGCCTTGAAGCCATGCTTCTGCAAAACAGGCACGGCGTTTTCAAGCTGCGAACGAACGACATCATCAAATGTTATCACCGCTGTCGGCATGATCTTTTCCTTTAGTTGAGTGTAATGACGGCGTCTGCGCCGTCGGCGTTCGTGGTAACGACGGCGTCTGCGCCGTCGATAACACATTGCAAAAAACTCTTACCTATTATTTATAATACAACACCTACCAATTTATACGCCATCTGCCGACTTTCAATTGATTTCAACCGTTCATCAGCTAAATTCTGCTTGAATCATCCAACGAATTATATTATTTGCCAACGGCGGGACGCCGCCGTTACATCCTATGAATACCGAAAAACGCGAACATGCCTTCGAACCCGTCTTCAGCGAAACTTCCACGCGGCTAGTGCTCGGCACGATGCCGTCGCCGCAATCCGTGAAGCACGGCTTCTACTACTCCCACCCGCAGAACCGTTTCTGGCCGCTCATGGCGGAGCTTTTCAATGCGCCAAAGCCCTTGACGCCAGAGGAGAAGACACAATTTGTCCTCCAGCGCGACATCGCCCTGTGGGACGTTCTCGCCGTCTGCGACATCGCGGGAGCCTCCGACGCATCCATTCGCAATCCCGTCCCCAACGACATCCCGTGGATGCTCCGCCGGACGCGCATCACGCGCATCTACGCCACAGGCAAAACGGCCTTCAATCTTTATGAAAAGCTTGTCTTCCCGACGACGGGCATCCATGCCGTTTGCCTCCCCTCCACCAGCCCCGCCAACCAGGCCCTTTTCCCATGGCCGAAGCTGGTGGAGACGTGGCGGCAGTTATTTATTTAGAGTTTCCAGCCTTCTAGTAGCTTTAGTCGTTCGGCTTTAAGCTTTTAGCTGTGGCTAGTACCACGGCGCAATGCAATTCGTGGGAATGTAATCCACCTTCAATTCCACCATCTTCTTGATATTCGGCAACTTGTCGCCTGCCCGCAGGCAGTAACGCACGCCGCGCCGATGCGTTTCCTCCAGCAGTTCCACGGGAGCGTCCCATGGATTCGGATAGTTGTACGACAGGCTGCTATTGCCAAGTTCCGCCAGTTCCTCCATCAGTTCGGGCGTGCTGAAGATGTGGTGGATGAAAATCTCCTTGTTCAGACGGCGCGCCTCACGGATGTGGTCGATGATGATGGACGAAAAGACCGTTTCGCCGATCATTTTCCGCTCTTCAAGCCGTTTGATGACGTCCGCCACGACTTCGCCCTTCGTCTCCAGAAACGGGACGCAATGGAAACGCTGGCAGATGTCGAGATATTCGTCAAATGTTGGAATCCGAAGGAGTTCCAGAGGCCATTTGTCCAAACCGTTGCCCTTCTGGAAGGTCTGTCTGCGCAGTTCCGCCCAGTCGGTCTCCTCGACTTTCAGCGGAACGCCGAACATGCGTGTCAGCATCGTGTCATGGCAGCAGACCAGCACGCCGTCCTTTGACTTGCGGATGTCCGTTTCAATCCCCCAGTAGCCGAGACGGCCCGCCGCCGTGAACGACGCCAGTGAATTTTCCGGAGCGACCGGCGTGAAGCCGCGATGGCTGAAAAGCCGTGGATTTTTCGTCTCTTCAAACATATTCATGGATGCTTTCCTTATGAAAATGACATTTTATTTTAACTTAAAGGATTTATTGTGCTACTATAGTTCGTTTTCTTGTTTTTTGCTAATGATTTTACCATGCGCTTTTCTGTCGCGCGAAGCGCTTTCACAACCGCCGAGCCGCCGAAGCCGTTGGATCCATTTGCCGTTGGATTTTCGTTTTGCAAAACAAGCCTTCCTGAGCTTGTCGGCCCGGCGGCGAGGCTTTTTCAGTGTATTCAGTGTATTCAGTGTATTCTGTGGTTTGAAATTTCGTGCTCTTTCGTGCCTTTCGTGGGTCTTGATGAATGATTTGGTTGCGGCAAAGGCCGCTCCAAGCTATATTACACTTTTTACCTAATATGTGTTCATCATGATGAAAAACAATTATCCATCCGTGTCTTTTTTGTGAAATCTTCGACTGTCAATACCATGAAAGGCCTGCTTTGCGGGCTTGTCGCGACCATGTTCTGGGGCGGGTTCTATCCCGTCTCGCGGCTTCTGTTCGGCTATGAAGGCGATTCCGTCGAACCGATGAATTTCACCTTCATCCGTTTCACGCTGGCCGCGCTTTTCCTGCTGCCGATTTTTGTGAAAAAAGACAACCGTGACAAACTCAAGATCCTGATGAAAAAGGACTTGCATTCTCTGGCGATGCTGTCGCTCGTCGGCATCGTCGGCGAAGGCATGCTCGTCTTCTGTGCCACGAAATACACGACGGCCGCCCGCGCCTCCCTCATGGCGAACGCCTCGCCCATCTCCACGCTGATCATCTCATGGCTCGCGGGAAAGGAACTGCTGACGGGACGGAAAATCACCGGCATGCTTCTCGGCTTCATAGGGCTGGTCATCGCGTTTCTCGGCAATGGCAACGACCAGTTCGCGACAGGCGTGTCCATGTTCAAAGGAGACCTCATGGCTTTCGCAAGCGGCGTCTGCTGGGCGCTTTACACGGTCTATGGCGATCGTGTCTCCAAAGAATACGGCGGCTTGCTTTGCGGCGAAGTCATGTTCGTCATCGCGATGATCGTCCTGCTGCCCGCCGCCTTGTGCGTCAACAAGAAAATCATTCTCGACCTGCCATGGCGGACATGGGCGGGGGCAATCTATCTGGGCATGCTGTCCTACGGTCTCGCCAACAGCCTGTGGATTTGCGCCCTCAAATATTTGAAGCCAGGCCAGTTGGGATCGTTCGGCTATCTTTCCGCCGCCATCGCCATGACGTGCTCCGTTTTGTTTGTCAATGAAAAATTCACCATTACATTTTTCATCGCGATAGCTCTTGTACTCGTCGGTGTCGCTCTCATGCTTCACCAGACAAAACCCTCTACGGAACACACGCCATGACCAATCCAGAACTCCCTTTCGAAATCCTCTCCGAACTCGCGGGGCAGGAAGAACCGACTCCCGCCACCCTTGCGGACATCACCGCCGCCGCGGACATTCTTGACGAAACGGACTGCCGCGAACCGTCTGAAGACCGCCTGAAAGCCCTCAACGTCATCAAGGCCGCGCAGGATCGGGTCACGCCAAAGGTTTACGTCGATTTCTGCCTGGCGGGACTGACGCTCTCGCCTGAAGAGCTTCCCGCCATCTATGACGAATATCCCGCGCTCTACTGGTACGACCGCACGTTTTCAAAAGTTCTCGCGGGCGTGAAGGAAGAGGTCGTTCCAGAAGGAAAGACCGTCCTATGGCACGTCTACAACATGGGTTACGTCGTCAAGACGTCGAAGCATTGCTTCGCCATCGATCTCCACCACCGCCGCGCGGAGGAGCTTGTCCCGTATCTTGATTTCATCGCCGTCACCCACAACCACGACGACCATTACACGGAACGCCTCGCCAAGGCGATGAACCGCGAGAAGAAGCCTGTTATCACCAATTTCTATCCGAACGCGGCCTATCCTATGACCGACAACGACAGCGGCTATTTCAAAGGCCCCGAACGCACGTTCTCCATCGGCGACATCACGATTTCCACATACGAATCCGACCACAATCCAAAGCTCCGCCGCTTCATGCAACCCGTCGAATTCGTCTGCGGAAGCGAACCGGACGCATGCGTGATCTTCTCCAGCGGAGACACTTGCAACGCGCAGCAGCTGCATTGCCGTTCGCCGAAGATCGACTTCCATATCGTCCACCCCTACGTCGGCCTGAAGGTCGACGAAGCGGCGAATCTTCTGAATCCGAAGGTCACGCTCGTCAGCCATCTGGAGGAATTCCACCACCGCATCGACCAATGGCGGTGGACATGGCGGCAGGGCTATGAAGCCGCCCGCAAAATCTGGAACACAGGCCACGACGCCATCGTACCCGCCTGCGGCGACAAAATCGTCTTCTAACCGCTTGTTTTTATCCCTTCAATCCATCACTTGTTTTTTCCTTTGAATCCCTTTTAATCCCTTACAATAAATCAAACCACCATGAATCTGAAAAACATCCCCAGCCTCGCCTACAATCTTCCCCAAGACGTCCTCTGCCTGAAATACAACGGCGATTTCGAGCAGGAAATCGAACTCATCGACGCTCTTCTGAAACGGTCGCTTCCGCAGCCGCTCGTCGAACGCCTCCAGATGGAGAAGCTCCTCGCGGAAGGCATGATGAAGGACTATGAAACGTCGTTTGACGAAGCGCTCGCCAAATTCCAGGCGAATATCGAAGGCTTTACCGCGGAGGAACTTAAGTCGTACATGGTGCAGGGCGTCATTGACTGGCGCTACCGTCGCGGTGAAATCGCCTTCCAGGACGCTTTCTATTCCAGCCTGCTCATCAACACGCCCGCCCTCAAGCAGCGTCTGAAGGATCCGGACGAAAAGGCCCGTCAGCTCGCCAAAAGCACGCTGCTTGACGACAACATGCGCATCATGAAGGAAAAAGGCCGCCGCGGCTATCGTTACCATATCCGCCATACGCTCTCACCGCGCGACAACTATTTCCGCCCGAACCAGTTCCAGCATCTCCACATCCCGCTGCCCATCGAGACGGAATGGCAGAAGAACTTCAAGCTTCTCTCCGCCAGCGACTACAAATGCATCAACACAAAGGGCCCGCAGGGCACGATTTATTTCGAAGCCGCTCCAGAAACGAACACGCCGTGCTTCGTCGAATACACCTACGAATGCTGGGCGTACTACAAGAAATTGGACAACGCCGCCGTCGAACCGCTGAAACTCGAGCCGAAGACCCGCCAGCCAATCGACCACGACGGCAACCCGTTGGGCTCCTATCTGCTGGAGGAAATGCCGCACATCTGGTTCACGCCGTATCTCCGCGCATTAGCAGAAAGCCTCGCCGGCAAGGAGACCAATCCGCTCGCCAAGGCCCGCAAATACTACGATTTCATCACGAAGAACGTGCGCTACACATACATGCGCGATTACTTCCTCTACGAAAATATTCCGGAATTCGCCGCCCTCAACCTCCGCGGCGACTGCGGCGTGCAGGGCCTGCTGTTCATCACGCTGTGCCGTCTGTCCGGCATTCCCGCCCGCTGGGCTTCCGGTTTCTGCCTGACACCCACGACCGTCGGCAGCCATGACTGGACGCAGTTCTACGTCGAACCCTATGGCTGGCTGTTCTGCGATCCGTCCTACGGCGGCGGCGCCTTCCGTTCCGGCAATGAAGAACGCCGCGACTACTATTTCGGCAATCTCGACTGCTTCCGCCTCACCGCCAACCATGAGTTCCAGGCGGAATTCGTTCCCGCCAAAAAGTTTATGCGCATCGATCCCTACGACAGCCAGTCCGGTGAAATCGAATACGACGACGCGCCGTTGCTTTCCGGCGAAATCCAAAGCAAACGCACGATGGTCGAATCCGAAGAGCTTTGATCATTCTGTCCCAGAAGTCCCAGAAGTCCCAGAAGTCCCATATATCCCCCAAAAAAGGAGAACGCCATGTCCAAAAAGCTGAAACTTCTCTGTTCGTTATGGTTCCTTGTGTGCGCGTCGCTCTCCGCCGCGCTGACCGATGCATGGCCGCAGATGGTCCGGGCCGACCAGTCCGCCACCATCACGATGGTCTTCGAAAACGAGCCGTTGCTCGAAAAGCCCGAACGCCTTGCGTTGCTGTATCTTAACGATGACGGCCTCCGTTCGGACGGGCAGCCTTTCCAGTATGGCGTCCGCGAAACCATCCCCTTCGTCATCGAAGGGAACACCATCAAAGCGACGCTCCGTTTTCCAGGCGAAACCATCCATACATTGACACTTGTCGATACCAATAATAAAAAGGAGACGCCCGTCGCCGTCTTCAAGCTCTATTCCCTCAAGCCGGACTTCTTCGCGCTCCGTCCGTTCAAAGGCAACTTCCACATGCACAGCCAGTTCTCCGACGGAGCGGAGAAGACAGGCTCCATCATGGTCGCCACCTGCCGCAAGTTTGGACAGGATTTCGCCAGCGAATCCGACCACAACGCCTACGCGGGTTCCGAAGAGGCCATGGCCTTCTTCCACCACGTTCCGACCGACATGAAAGCCTATCCGGGCGAGGAGGTCCATAGCCAGGGCAACAGCGTCCACATCCTGTCCGTCGGCAGCAGCGAAAGCATGGCCGACTGGTTCAAAAACAACCAGCCTGAATACGAAGCCGCCGTCAAGGCCGAACTCGCCAAAATGGGCCAGCCGCTGCCGTCGCAGTTTATGTGGATGACCGCCGCGTCGCATGTCGTCTGGGATCGCATCCGCTCCCGTGGCGGCATGGCCGTCTTCTGCCATCCCTACTGGCGTCCGGACTCCCGCCAGTACATCCCGAAGCCTGTCTCCGACCATTTCTTCAATGAAATGTACTGCGACGTCATCGAAATCGTCAACGGCGGCAGTTCCGAACACAGCATCCTCCAATATCATGAGCAGACCGCCAAAGGCACCGTCATTCCCGTGCTCAGCAGTTCGGACGCGCATACCGCCGCGGGTCTCATCCACTCCTTCAATCTCGTTCTGTCTGAAACCGTCGGCATTCAGGACATCATCCGCAACATCAAAAAATGCCGCTCCGTCGCCGTCCAGTACATCCCGAAGGCTAACAGCTACTACGCGCATGGTTCGGAACGTGTCGCACGCTATGCCTACTTCCTGCTGGAGAACTTCTATCCTGTCCGCCATGACCCGTGGTGCAAGGAGGAGGGCGAATGGCTTCTGACGCTCGCCAAACAGAAGGCCGGCGACATCGACGATCCCGCCGCCTGCGCCGCCGCCCTCGAAAATCTCAAAAAGGTACAGGGCCGCGTTCCCGCCCTTCTGGAGAAATATTGGCAGCGCTGATCAATGCTGAATGCTGAATGCTGAATGCTGAATTATGAAATAAATAGGATGACCAGAATATGAGAAAATATACGTTGCTTCTTCTTTTACTGCTCGGTCTCATACACGTCGAGGCCCGTCTTTTGGACTCCTGGCCGCGCGTCGTGCGCAACAATTCGGAAGTCGTTTTCACGCTCGTCCTTGCGGATGAACCGATCCTGAAGGAACCCGAAAAGCTGACGCTTCAGTACGTCCAGATGGACGCCGTCCGCGCCAACGGAAAGAACTACGGCCGCGGTTATGACAAAATCGCCTACAAACTCGAGGGCAACGTCCTCACGACGGCGCCCATCCGCATCGTCGGCGAGACGGAACACACGGTCAGGCTCGTCACGCCCGGCCCAAGCGGCAAGCTTGGAAAAGACGCCGTCGTCATCGCGCATCATCACGTCTACGCCGTTGAGCCCGACTTCTTTAGACTGAAACCGTACCGCGTCAACTTCCATGCGGCGAGCAAGCTTCTCGGCGAACAGCAACCTGCTTCGCCGGCCCATTATTTCGCGACGCTCCGCCAGCGCGGCAACGACATCGTCTTCTATTCCTCCCCCGATCTCGCCGCCGCCCAGAAGGCCATTCAGGACTTCCCCTTCAAGTCGGAAATGGCCATCCTGCCCGCCGAAGAGGTCTTCATCCCCAGCCAGTCCGCTAAACTGCTCGCCTTGAATCCCTCTGAAAGCATCCTCAACTGGTTCAATGCCAATGGAAAAGCCGCCGTCGACGCCGAAAAGGCCAAAACAGCCGCCTCAACCGCCGTCGCCACGACCAATGTGCTCGTCGACGCAGGCCGCCGCGCCAACGCCTTCATGGTCGTCGAACATCCCAACGACCGCACGGAAGGCTTCCCCTATCTTCCCAAACCGGAAATAGATGCGATTCTGGCCAATCGCCATTACGACGCCTTTGAAGCCATCGGCGGCCCGCGCGCCAATCTCGACATCGCCCTGTATTTCGACCTTTGCAACCGCGGCCCGCGCGTTCCCGCCGTAGGCGGCACGGGCGTCTGCCCGTTCTCCGAAATCAGCCGGAACACGACCGTCGTTCTCGCCGAATCCAATTCGCTTGACGACATCTACGCCGCCGTCCGCGCCTGCAACGCCGTTCCGTATTTCCAGCCGCCGCAGACATACCGCCGCGCCTGCTGCGATCTCCGCCGCGGCCGCTACACGGCCTTCCTGATCCGCTATGTCTTCTCGATCTACCACGACCGCTACTGCAAGACGGAAGGCGATGCCATGATGGCCATTCTCAATCCTCCGAAGGAAGGCGACGCGCCCGATCTCAAAGACAAAGCCGCCGAGACGCTCAAGAACAGCGCAGGCCTCTATGACAAATGGCTGGAAAAATACTGGGCGAAATAAATCGCAAAACACATTTCATTGAAACCAATGAGGTGTGAAAAATTTTTTCGGAGAGGATAAAAAAACGCTTGATTTCTTGAAAGCGGCAGATATATTCAAACATATAAAACTTTTGTTTTATGCCAGTTGTTTCAACCAATCAACAAAAAAGGACACGACCATGAAAAAGAACCGTCATTTTACCTTGATCGAACTCTTGGTGGTCATCGCCATCATCGCCATTCTGGCCGCCATGCTGCTGCCGGCTCTTGCGAAGGCCCGTCAGAAGGCCCGTTCCGTCAGTTGCGTTAACAACCAGAAGCAGCTGACCTTAAGCATGGGCATGTACATGCAGGACTATGGCGACACGCTCGGCCTTGTCCGCTTCCAGTCCTCCCAGTGGATGGATCTGATGCGGTACAACAACTACCTGACCTCCACCACGCCCGCCGAAGGCGTCTGCCCCGGACGTCCCCCGTCGACTGTCTGGAACAACACCTACACCACCTATGGCGGCATCACCTACAACTTCTCCGCTCCGTCCCATCTCGTCACCCATGTGAACGACGGCAACTCGCAGTATTACTGCACGTATTTGATTGGCTCCACGGTGAAATCCGCCTCCACGCTGATCACCTGCGGCGACTCCTACAGCCCGACCAATATCAACAGCCGCGGCTCCTCCCAGTTCCCATATGTCAATCATTCCCGCGCCTCCCAGGGCGGCAATCCCGACGGCGACTGCTGCTACGGCATCGCCCACAACGCCAACGGCAACTTCGGTTATTTTGACGGCCATGTCGGCTCCTATTCCACCTACGGCGCTCTCGCCTTTGGTCTGAAGGAAATGTACTCCAAAGAAGGCAAGCCGCTGGACACGGCCTCCGTCTATGACGGCAACGGTGTCTTCCATACGGTCAAATAATCAGACAGGCTTGATTTGAAACCATGACAAAAAGCTCCCGTCGCGGGACATGAAAACCGCGGCGGGAGCTTTTTTGTGGAGGTGCCGCGCGGCGTCCCGCGAGGTAGCGATGGCGTCTCGCCGTTGGGGGCCTATGCCCTTATACATTATACATGCGCATCGTCGCTACAGTACCCGATGGCGAAACACTGTCACAAGCCATCAACGGCGAGGACGCCGTCGTTACATCCGCGCGAAGCGACACACAATCGTAGCGCTTCCGCGCGCTGCTTCTGAAAGGCATGGATTTTCGCGCAGGCGACCTGCGGGGCGATCCGCCTGAACTTCAGTGTCGGCGCGGTCGTGCGCCGCAACACGCGGCGGCTCTGCTGCTTGCTGTTCTCGTCGTGCCCCGTATAGGGCCTGTTCCTCGCCGTCGCCCGCAGAATCCTTCTTTTGTCCTAAGCAGGGCGACGGCGCGCCCCCCCGCCGAATCCCCATGGAGGAAAGGGAGCGGTGTGTCCCGAATCATGAAAAACGGCCATTTCAGGCTAGATTTTTCATGATAATCATGCCATCATCCATGGGAAACGATTTTTTCGTTTCACGGCGATGTTCATGAAATATTCGGGTTAGAAGTCTTTTATAGATTCTGCCCCTATGCCTTCGCTAAATTGGTTTCCATATACCGTTTAGCGGTTGCGTCGTCAAGCTTGAAGAACTTCAGCAATTCTTCATGTATCTGGATATCCGGGACATGATAGTCGCGCTTGCCTTGGATGAACTCCAAAACCGTATTGTCTCTTCCTTCAGCTCTTCCTTTCGCTTCGCCTTCAGCTCTTCCTTTCGCCTCGCCTTCCGCCAATCCTTCGGCTCTGCCTTCTTCTCTGCCGATCTCTCTGCCTTCTTCCCTGAAAACCTTTTCAAATGTCGACATCTTCTTCTGCATGGTGTTTTCCTCCTTTTGGGTTTTTCTCAAATCGATTCGTGCCGCGATTGCCACGACGTCGTACGCCGCGTCCGGCATGGTGTCCACAAGCTGGAACGACGGATCCGTCTCCCATTCGTGTCGCAGGGCCGTCGGCTCATCCGCATAGCGGATGCACTTCGCCACGCATCTAAGCGCCCCGACAGGCAGCAGTTCCAGCTCCTCAGGCGACATGTCCCTGAACGAGAGGAGGTTGGACGGGCAGTCCGCGAAATGCCCGCGCAGCCCCTCCGGCAGCTTCATCATGCCGTGCAGGCAGGCTTTCCCCGGCCATGGCTTCTGCCCGAAATAGACCGTCGCGGGAAGGACGGGCGTCGGCGTGTCGCCCTCCATGACGCCGTCCAGACGCTCGTCATAGGAGGAAAACTCGCGCCGCGCCTTGTGCGCGTCCTCCGTCTCCTGCCGCCACGCGAGCATGCGGACCGTCGTGGACAGCAGCCCCCGCATCGGCATGATGCGGCTTGGATACGACTGGTTCTCGAACGCGGCCAGAAGACTCACGGGCGGGCCGCCGTTTGTCACGTCCAGCTCCCAGACGACGTCGTTGCTTATCTTTTTGTAAAGGTTCTTCAGCCCGGGCAGCTTCGCGATGGCCTCCGGGTTCCGTAGCTGCATCGAGCCTTCGAGCACCGTGTAGCCGCTGTTCCTCAGGACGAAATTGAGCGCGTCCCTTGCCACCGCCTTGTTCGACATGAGGAGCTTGGATGCGGCGTCCATACCTTTCATATTATGTCTGATCATTAATATATCACCTTTATGGCATGCATCAAGTGGATTTTATTTTGAGATTACTATAGCATGCTCTAAAGGAATGTCAAGACATATAAATGATTATTATTTTTGTGTCAAATAGAGTCATAAAAAGTTATATTAAATCATAATATGACTTTAACATGCTGATAATACCTAAAAATCATGGCAATTACCAGAGAATCACAAGAAGTCATAAAAATGAATAAAAATGTAGATTAATATAAGAATCAGACACATCCGCGCGACGGCGGGATGCTGTCGTTGCATTGCAGGACGCACAGAAGCGATGACAATCGCCGAGCCGCCGGAGCCGTTGATCTTCCAGCATTCAGATTCCATTATAAACAAACAAAATCTTCAGGAGATTAGCGGCCCGGCGGCGAGGCATTCGTGTCCATTCGTGTCCATTAGTGGTTTTATATCAATCACTTGGTTTCGACTTGACCGCTCTGGGATTATCCGTGGTTCTTACAGCCCCGCGATGGCGGCGCCTTCGGCCTGGATCTGCTTCAAATGATCGGGGCCGACGAAGCTTTCCGCATAAAGCTTGCAGATGTTCTCCGTGCCCGACGGACGGACGGCGCACCATCCGTTCTTCGTGACGATCTTCAGGCCGCCGATGGAAGCGCCGTTGCCGGGCGCGTTCGTGAAGGCGGCTTCGATCTTGTCACCGGCCAGCGTGTCCGACGGAAGCGATTCCTTCGTGAGGCTTGTGATTTTCGCCTTCTGCTCGGCCGTGGCGGGCGAGTCGATCCGTTCATAATAATAGGTTCCAAACTGCTCGACAAGCTTCTGGTAGTGCTGCGCGGGATCCTTTCCGGTGGTCGCCGTGATTTCTGCCGCGAGGAGGGCGAGAATGATGCCGTCCTTGTCCGTTGTCCAGCTGTCGCCGTTGAAACGCAGGAAGGAGGCTCCCGCGCTCTCTTCGCCGCCGAAGCCGACCGTCTTCGTGCTCAGGCCGGGCACGAACCATTTGAA
>CACYQT010000002.1 GCA_902776645.1 uncultured bacterium
GATTCTGGAGGATTTTAAAGCGAAGATGGAACATTCGAATATGGCGGTGCGCATTCTTGCGCAAGAGCGCCATGAAAATGCGGCTGGTATTCCAGATGCTTGGAACCAAGGGATTTCCGAAGCGACTGGTGACGTTGTCGGTCTGCTGAATAGCGACGATTGGTATGAATCGACAGCGTTGGAGAGCGTGGAAACCGTTTTAGAGGCGCATCCGAAATGCGGTGCCGTTTCTTGCCCGACGCGATTTGTGAACGAATACGGCAAGGAAGAGAAGGTGTTCTATCCGAAATGCTTGTGTGTTTTTCTGCCGTTCATGATGCCGGTCCCCCATCCGGGGCTTTTCGTGAAGCAGAAGACGTATGATTTCATCGGAAAATACAATGTCGGCTACAGGATTTCCGCCGATTACGACTGGATATGGCGTTTTTACAAGGCCGGCCTGCAATTGGCGTATGTGAAGGATCCGCAGGTGAACATGGAGCTTGGCGGCTTGGCGAACAGCAACCGCGATTTGGCCCGCAATGAAACGCTGGAAATCGCATCAAAACATGGTGCTAAGCGTCTTGCCCGCATGGCCTGGCTGTTGCGAAAAATCACTGGACGATGATTTTTTAGAACCACGAATGAACACCAATGGACACCAATAAGCCTCACCGCCGGGCCGTCAATTTTTTAGAAGATTTTTTCATTGACATAATGAATTCAGAAAGTCAAGGCGGTCAACGGCTCCGGCGGCTCGGCGGTTTCCATGTGCTTCGCGGAAGTGAGAATGGCATGCTTCCGTATTTGCTTTAAGCTTTCAGCTTTAAGCTTTTAGCTCCGCGAAGCGGCTCATTTGAGCAGAAGCAGGCTGTCCTGCGTGTTGTCGAAACTGGCGGGAGGCGTGAAGCGATGCGTTATTTCATTCGCGGCAAGTCGTTCCGTGGCGGTGATCTGTCCTGTTCGCGGATTGATGAAGACGGCTTCCGCGGGAAGTTTTGAAAGAATGCCGAGATTGATGTCAACATTCTGCGACTTAGGAAGATAGACAAGCGCCCACGCTCCTTCCGCGTCGCGGCAGGCGACGGCCGGGAGAATCGGTTTGTCCTGTGGGTTCAGGAAGCTGTCGGCAGGTTCGCGCAAGGTTGTCGGCAATTCCGCAAGCAGTTTTTTCGCGATGGCAAGCTGTTTGGCGCCAGGGAGTTCCAATGCTTCAAACCATGTGAGGCGCGGCTGGTTGATGGGCGGATTCAGTTGCGGATTGCAGAACTGCCAGATGGCGTGGGCTCCGTAGGTGTAGCCCGCCGCGCCCGAACAGATCGTGTAGTAGAGGTCGCGGCGGACGTCCGATTCGTCCAGCCAGCCTTCATAGCCGCCTTTGAAGTTGTTGGGGTGCGCTTCGTAGGCGGGCTCGCCGTTGATGAATGGACGCGGCGGCGTGAGCGACCAGTCGTGACGGAGGAATTTCAGAGCCTGCGGGCCGTGGCTGTGGCCGGACTGGATCATTTGAATGTCCAGCAAGTCGCTGTCGCCGAACCAGTTGGATGACGACTGGCCGCCGCTTGGATGGAAGGTGATGAGATGGCTTCCTCCGTCGCCTTCGCGAAGGCCTGCGGCGAAGGCTTCCGTGATTTGGCGGTGGAGGTCGCTCTCGATGGGGCGGTCGCCGCCGAGAATCCAGATGATGGCGTCGTCGCGGTAGCGGTTGGCGAGCCATTTCGCGTAGGCGCGGGCGTTTTCCGGCGTGAAGATTTCCGGACCGACGCCCCACTTCTTGTTCCATTTGTCGCCCCATGTCGGCAGGAGGCCGACGTAGAGGCCGAGTTCGTTGGCGCGTTTGACGACGGTGTCGACATGCTGCCAATAGGGCTCGTTCGGTTGTGTCGGATCGTTGTCCGTCAACGGTTTATGACCGTAGCGATTGGGCTTGTTCAGACCGTCGCATTCCGCAAGGGCGACGGCTTGGACGACGTTGAAGCCGCGGGCGGCGCGGTTGTGCAGATAGATTTCGGCCTCTTCCAACGTGAGGCGGTGGAAGAGCTCCCACGCCGTGTCGGCGAGATAGAAGAACGGCTTGCCGTCATCGGTGACGAGAGTACGGCGGTTGTTGGAAATAATTAAATTTGGAAGCATAATGACTTTTCGTGTGAATTGTGGCGCTCTTGCGAGCGCTGTTTTATAGAGAGGTCTTCCCACAGGCTGCGCGCCGCTCCGGGCGCTTGCCTGTGGTTAAGCATGGTTCCGCGCTTCGCACGGTGTCGCTTCGCGACGATTTTCTCGCTAAGCAGTGGGAAACCAGACTTTGTATTTGCTTTCAGCTTTCAGCTTTCAGCTTTTAGCTCCGCGAAGCGGTTTATTTTATATTGTATGAGCGGGAGAAGATGAAGGGGATGAGTTCGTTGTTTTTGTCGAAGAAAGCGTATCTGAATTCGTAAGTGCCTTGGGGAAGGGGGATTGGGCCTTCATAGGCGGGGGAGGACGATGTCGGGTTGGAGGCGTCCAGCGTGTAGCGGATGGTCATGCCGGAGGCGTTGTCGATGGTGAGTTTCGTGCCATGCGGGTAGTTGCCGCCGGCGGGCTTGACGGTCGCATGCCAGGCCGACAGCGGCAGTGAGGATTCGAGGGCGATGTCGTCGAACAGCACGTCGATGCGTCCGCCGCCGCTGCGCGAATCGTAGGCGGCCATGATCTTCTCGATGGTCATGCCGCAGGCGGCGGTCTTGCCGAGATCGATGACGACTTCCGTCCATTCGCCGGTCTTGCCTTTGGCGTTTCCGATATGCTGCACCATGCCTGTCCGCGAACGGATGCCCATGTCCCGCATGACCTTGCCGTTGGTGAAATGGATGTCGAGGCCCGTGGGGAAGCTATTTTCATTGAGAAGTCTGATCCAGTAGCGGAAGACGGTGTCCGGCATGACGGTGAAGGGGCCGCGGAAGATTTCACAATATATATAGGAATAGGACGGATCGTCGGAGTTGCCCTGCAAACGGAGGGCATGGTTGCCGGAATGCGCGTCGTCGCGTTCGACGACGCGGCAGGAGTAGTCGGAGACCTGCTTGATTCCGCCGCCGATCTGCGCAACGGTGTCTTGAACGACTGGCGGATTGGATTCGCTTTCGAAATCGGCCCGCCAGTTCGGGACGACGGCGTCCTTCGGGATGGGCGGAAGAACAGGCTGTGAGTTCGCGACCATTTTGACATCAGCTCCTTGTGGGTATTCGGCCGTGACGGAGTTGCCTGGCGTGGACGCGGCGATGCTTCTAACGCGGCGTGCACCCTTTCTGATATGGATGTGCGGTGAAAGCGTGGGATTCGTGAAATGTGCGGCTACGAGTTGACAATCGCCTCCATTGATGTTCAACGGACCTGTCAGCGTATTGAACTGGTCGAGAATGACTGTGCCGTTGCCGACGAGTTTGGCGGTGGCGGGTGCCGTCCATGGCTGGCCGTTGACAGGCGTCCCCCACAGCTGCGAGTTGGCGAAAACGACTTTTCCCCTGAATGGCGACCGTGTCACGATGCCACCGACGACTCCCTTGCCCATCGGGACAAGCTGCGCGAGGGCGAAGCGGAGCTCGCAGTCTTTCAGGTTGACACGGTTGTCAATGGTGTCGCATTCAAGCGCGACAGGATTCCAGACGGTGTCCGCGCCGTGCATGAGAATGTCGCCCGTGCATTTGCCTTGGAAGCGGAGGCCGTCGCGAGCGGCGTAGAGGAAGTTGCCGATCATCGTCTCGTTCAAGGCGTCCTTTGCGACGATGGCGTCCAGATTCGCTCGCTGGTAGTCGATGAAGGCGAAGAAATCCGGCAGTTTTTGATGCGGGAGATAGGAGGGCAGGCGGTGCGTGTAGTGCGGGTTGAACTGGACGTCGATGACCGTGCCGTTCATGGAGTTGCCGACCTGCAGGCCGCGCCGTATCATGCCGCCTGACAAGTAGTTGACGTAGTGGTTGTCCGACGGGTTCGTCAGGAAGTCGACGCCTTGCCAGGCGTTGCCGATGTTCGTGTTGACGAGCCAGCAGTCCGCTCCGAGGCTTCGGACGGTCCATGGATAAGGAACGGGTTCGACGGTGCTTTGCTCCGGATACCAGAAGCTCAGGCCGTTCAGGCCGGATTTGGGTTGCAGCGAGACGAACGGCGTGCCGTTTTCATCGCCTCTGCCCTGCAGCGGCATGAGGACGGTGCCGCCGGAGACCGTGTGGTGCGGGACGCAGAAGCAACCGCGCAGTTCGACGTTGGACGGGACGGTGATGTTCGTCTGGAAACGATAGAGCCCCGCGGGCGCGTAGACCGTCGCGCCGCCCATTTCGGCGGCGGCGTCCAACGCCTTCTGGAAGGCGGGGCCGTTGTCGTCAATCGTCGGCGAT
Organism: uncultured bacterium; assembly: GCA_902776645.1. Lineage (GTDB taxonomy): Bacteria > Verrucomicrobiota > Lentisphaeria > Oligosphaerales > Oligosphaeraceae > UBA1407. Next base: position 4,350 of record CACYQT010000002.1, read on the forward strand.
GCGCCGTAAGCCGTTGCCAGAACGAGATTTTTCGACTGGAAATAGCGGAAGTCGCGTGTTGTGACATTGCGCAGTTTGTATTCACGTGGCGGCAGATAGGTCTCGTCGATGTCCGACTGAATGTAATCGATGTTCGTGGCGTTGTTTTTAATGTTGGCCTTTTGCGCGAGCGAGCCGCCGAGCAGATGGGCCATCTTGACATTTGGCGCGAGCTTGATGCTGAACGGCTTCATGTCCTTCGGATTGCCCGGCAGGGCGATGTCGCAGTTGACGAATTGCAGGCGGCCCGCTTCGGCGACGATGCCGTCGCCGGTCGCTTTGCCGAAATCGCATGCGTCAAACGTGAGAATACCGCTTCCGTTGGCGCGTACGATCGCCTCGCTGTTCATATCGATGAGACGGCAGCGGTTGAACTGGGCGACCGTCTCGAAAAGAGGCGTCGTCAGGACGGCCTGCTTGGTTCCCGCGAGCGTGCAGGAGTAGAGGGAGACGCCGATACCGTCCAACTCGTTGAGTTCCAAAGCCGTTTCGCAGGCTGCTATCGTGCTGTAGGCCATGACGGCGTTCGTCGCGCCTTTACTGCCTTTGCGGAAGCGGACGCCAATCTTCATACCGGCCACGTTGATGTTGCGGATGTATTCCCAGTCGGAACGGCCGATGTCGATGCCCACGGAATTGATGCCGTCCAGTTTTGGATTGGCGAGATTCGGGAGGCTCGGGTAGATTTTTGCGGCGTATTCGGGGGAGAGGATGTGGAGACCGTCAAGCCGTCCGATATCGGTCGTGAAATCCATGAAGAGACCAGTTTCAAAAGGGAAGATCTGCGTGTTGCGGATGGTGTGCAATTCGTTCCATTCGGGGCCGATGTGGATGGCTTTCCACGGGTTCAGGAAGACACAGTTGAAGATGGTGAAGTTGTTGCCGCAGTTTTTGGCGGTGGCGTAGACGGTCCATGGATAAGGGACTGGGGCTGAGGCGTTTTGCTCCGGATACCAGAAGGCGATTTCGCGGAGGCCCGTGCCGCGTTCGACGCCGAAGGCGGGCTTGCCGTCCGGCTCGTTTTTGCCGCAGACGATGTCGAAGACGGTGCCAAGGCGGCTGTCCTGCTGGAAGGGTAGGAAATCGCCGCGGAGGACGACGCCTTCCTTCAGGATGATCGGCGTCGCGATGCGGACATGGCCGGCGGGAATGAAAATCGTGCCGCCGCCCGCTTTGGCGAGTTCGTCGATGACGGCCTGCAGGGCGGGGGAGGCGTCTTGATCTGGCGGCGGCGGATTGAAGATTCGGTCCACGATCGGCACGTCTTTGGTCGGAAACGTCGTCGGTGCGATTTGCGGGGCGGCGATGACGGCCGCGCTCAGGAAGAACAACGGAAGAATGTGTTTCATGGGGCGCCTTGTTGAGATATGATGGTGAAAAATGATTGATAATTAGGAAAGATGTATTACATTATAGTATTAAAAGCTTTTTTCAATAAGCGGTCGATTCGGCCGTAAAAAAAATCAACCAACAGGAGAAAAAGATGGTTAATTACAAAGATCTGGGTCTTGTGAACACCCGCGCAATGTTTGCGAAAGCCGTGAAAGGCGGTTATGCCATTCCCGCTTACAACTTCAACAACATGGAACAGCTCCAGGCCATCATCCAGGCCTGCGTCGAGACCGAGTCCCCCCTGATCCTGCAGGTTTCCAAGGGCGCTCGTGAATACGCCAACCAGACGCTGCTGCGCTACATGGCCCAGGGCGCGACGGAATACGCGAAAGAAATCCAGAAAGACGGCAAGCTGATCCCGATCTGCCTGCATCTGGACCACGGCCCGGACTTCGCGACCTGCAAGAGCTGCGTCGACTACGGCTTCTCCTCCGTCATGATCGACGGTTCCAAGCTCCCGTTTGACGAAAACTGCGAACAGACCGCGAAGGTCGTCGAATACGCACACAAATTCGACGTGACGGTCGAAGGCGAACTCGGCGTTCTGGCCGGCAAGGAAGACGACGTCGAAGCCGCGAAGCACATCTACACGCAGCCCGAAGAAGTCGAAGAATTCGTGAAGCGCACGGGCGTTGACTCCCTGGCCATCGCTATCGGCACGTCCCACGGCGCCTACAAATTCAAGCCCGGCACTGATCCGAAGATCCGCCTGGACATCCTCCACGAAATCGAAAAGCGCATCCCCGGCTTCCCGATCGTCCTCCACGGCTCCAGCTCCGTCCCGCAGGATCTCGTGAAGATCATCAACGAGAACGGCGGCAAACTGAAAGACGCCATCGGCATCGGCGAAGACCAGCTCCGCGAAGCCGCGAAGAGCGCCGTCTGCAAGATCAACATCGACAGCGATGGCCGTCTCGCCATGACCGCCGCCGTCCGCAAGGTCTTCCACGACAAGCCCGAAGAATTTGACCCGCGCAAATATCTCGGCCCGGCCCGCGAAGCCCTCAAGCAGCTGTACATGCGCAAGAACCGCGAAGTCCTCGGCTCCGCCGGCCACGCGTTTGACTGCTAATCACAGAATCACGTCGTAAAAGACGAAAAATCAGCCCGGAATTCTTGACAAAAGTCAATTCCGGGCTATTTTATTAGGCGTTTTTTGAAAACACAGTGCCCTCGTAGCTCAGTCGGTAGAGCAGTTGACTCTTAATCAATTGGTCCGCGGTTCGAGTCCGCGCGAGGGCACCAATATAAAAGCCTCCAGCGGTTGCTGGGGGCTTTTTTTGTAGCTAAAAGCTTAAAGCCGAAAGCTTAAAGCGAAATGCAGGCGGCTTGTATCCTAGAATACTAGAAGTCTAGAATACTAGAAGTCTAAAATTCTAGAAGTCTAGAATCCTAGAACTTACTTCACTGCAACGCCGTTCGCCTTCAGATACGCTTTCAGTTCGCCGATGTCGATCATGTGGAAATGGAAGACGGAGGCGGCGAGGAGGACGGTTGCTCCGGCCTTCACGGCGTCGAGGAAGTGCTCCAGTTTGCCAGCGCCGCCGGAGGCGACGATGGTGGCCTTGCAAGCGTCCGCCATCGCCTTGATGACGGGCAGGTCATAACCGGTCTTCGCGCCGTCGCCGGCCTTGGAGGTCGGCAGGATGACATTGACGCCGTAGCCATCGACCTTCTTGGCCCATTCGATGGCGTCGGCGCCCGTGGCGGTGCGGCCGCCGTCGATATAGACTTCGTAGCCGGACGGCAGTTTCGGATTGACATCGACGTCGATGGCGACGGTTAACGCGTTGACGCCGAACTCTTTGATGATTTCCGGAATGATTTCCGGCTTGCGGAAGGCGGCGGAGCTGACGGAGACGCGGTTGGCGCCCGCGTTGAGGACTTCCGCCGCGGATTTGACATCTTTGATGCCGCCGCCGACGGTGAACGGGACGGAGCAGGCCGCCGCCGTCCGTTTGACGACGTCCAGCAGGGTGCCGCGGTTTTCGACGGTGGCGCAGATGTCGAGGAGGGCGAGTTCATCGGCTCCGGCGGCGCAATAGGCGCGTGCGCATTCGACGGGATCGCCCGCGTCGGCGATGTCGACGAAATGGACGCCTTTGACGACGCGGCCGTTTTGCATGTCGAGGCAGGGCATGATGGAGACTGGATTGCTCATGGAAGATCCTTTTTGATAAATGGTGAACGAAAAAAGGTTGTCTGAAAAAAAGCGTTTTACTATAAATCGTGTGGATTCATTTTCAAAAAATCGGAATGACATTATAATGAAAGGATTGGACGAAATTGAACATGACAGGCATAGGAAATGAATGATGGAAACGATCCAGCATAAAGCGGAATTCTGCGTGGTCGGCGGTGGTCTGGCGGGCATGGCGGCGGCCGTGGCGGCGGCGCGTCATGGGGCGAAGACGGTTTTGATACAGGATCGTCCTGTTCTAGGCGGCAATGCGTCCAGCGAATGCCGCATGTGGATTTCGGGGGCGCGGAACGACGTCCATGAGACAGGCTACGTGGAGGAGCTGAAGCTGGAGAACAACTACCGCAACCCGCAGCTAAGCTGGTCGATATGGGACAGCATCACCTACGAATCCGTCCGTTTCCAGCCGAATCTGGAGGTGATTCTGAACTGCTCCGTGAACGATCTGACGATGGACGGCATGCGCATCACGTCGGTGAAAGGCTGGCAGCTGACGACGCAGACGTGGCATGTCGTGGAGGCGGATTTGTTCGCGGATTGTTCTGGCGATTCGATTCTCGCGCCGTTGTCCGGAGCGGATTTCCGCATCGGACGCGAGGCCCGCAACGAGTTCGGAGAGGATTTCGGGCCGGATGAAGACGATTTGAAGACGATGGGCATGAGCTGTCTCATCCAGGCCAGAGAGACGGATTCGCCGAAGAAATTCATCCCGCCGGCATGGGCGAACAAGTATTTGACGGACGATGACATGCCGAACCGCGGCCATGGCTACCGCGGCCTGAGCAATTTCTGGTGGATCGAACTGGGTGGCGAAGATGATTCCATCCGTGATACAGAAGTCATCCGCGACCGCCTGCTCGCTGTCGCCTTCGGCGTGTGGGACCATATCAAAAATCATGGCGACCACAAGGCCGACAATTGGATTTTGGATTGGGTCGGCTTCCTGCCGGGCAAACGTGAGTCGCGCCGCTATCTTGGCGACCATATTCTCACGCAGCAGGAAATCAAGGCGGGAGGGCGTTTCGACGACATGGTCGCCTACGGCGGCTGGCCGATGGACGACCACGATCCGGCGGGCATGAACGGCACGGGTCGCCCGAACATGAACTATCCCGCGCCGTCGCCGTATGGCATCCCTTATAGAAGCCTCTACTCGCGAAACGTGGAGAATCTGTTCTTCGCGGGGCGGAACATCTCCGTGACGCATGCGGCGTTGAGTTCGACGCGTGTCATGGCGACTTGCGCGACGGTCGGCCAGGCGGTCGGCATCGCGGCGGCGATCGCCGCCGCCAACGGCTTGACGCCGCGAGGCGTCTATGAGCAACGGATTCAAGAACTTCAGAATGCGCTCATGGACGACGACTGCTATCTGCCGTGGCATGTGCGGCCGATTGCGGAATTATCGAAAAACGCCATTCTACGTGCTTCCGAAGGCGATCCGGAGCCGTTGCGAAACGGCATCGACCGGCCGCTGGACGGCCAGGAGAACGTCTGGTCATGCCAGCCGAACGGCTGGGCGGAATACGATTTCGGGCGGACGGTTCCACTGAAACGCGCGCGGATGATTTTCGACAGCGACTTGAATCGCAAAGGGCAGGGCGACTGTGCGTATTACGAAGAGCGCAACCTGCTGTCGAACTACCCGCTGAACCAGCCGGACCGTCCTGTTCCCGCCACGCTGGTGAAGTCGTTCAGATTGGACGTGAAAGACGCAAATGGCTTGTGGAAAACGGTTTGGGAAACGACGACCAACCATCAGCGACTGGTTGTCGTTCCGCTGGATTGCGACGGCTGCGCCGTCCGCATCGTCCCGACGGAGACATGGGGCGCGCCATCATGCAGATTGTTTGCGTTTGAAGTCGGTGACTGAAGTGGTCTATTTACAGGCGGAAAGACGGGCTGATTGATCCGTTCGTCATGATGGAAAATTAAAATATCGCATTTGCTTATTTTAAGATAACGGATTATCTTAAAATAAGAACAGGTGTTATTTTAAGATGGGGACGAATCATGAAGCGCGGTTTACAAGGCCGTTATCAAACGGTCAGCACAATTGGTGAAAATGTCAAGGCCTTTATTCCCAATCCTTTGCCTCCAATTCCTGAATTGGAGGTGACAGGCGTTTTGCATAAAAAACTTGATGACGCCGCCTTTCTTTTGGGGAAGTTGGACGGTGCGTCGAATCTGCTGCCGGATGTCGGTCTGTTTCTTTATATGTTTATTCGGAAAGAAGCGGTATTGTCATCGATGATAGAGGGAACACAATCGTCTCTTTCCGATCTGTTGCTTTTTGAATTGAAGGAAAGGCCGGGTGTGCCAGTGGATGACGTACAAGAAGTGAGCAATTATGTTGATGCGATGAACCATGGACTGAAACGCTTGAATGAAGGTTTTCCGATTTCACTACGGTTGATTCGAGAAATACATGCGAAGTTGTTGTCCAATGGCCGTGGTAGCGATCGTAATCCAGGGGAATTTCGTCATAGTCAGAATTGGATTGGGGGAACACGTCCAGGCAATGCTTTTTTTGTTCCACCGCCACCGGAAGAAGCTGAAAAATGCATGTGGAAACTGGAGGAATTCCTTCATGATGAATCCATTCCTCTTCTCATCAAGGTGGCATTGATGCATGTTCAGTTTGAGACCATTCATCCGTTTCTTGATGGTAACGGCAGGACCGGACGATTGTTGATTACCTTGTTGCTCTGCGATGGCGGTATGCTGAAGTTGCCTCTTTTATATTTAAGCTATTATTTCAAATCTTATCGACAATATTATTATGATTTGCTAAACAGCACGCGTGAAAATGGCGATTGGGAACGCTGGTTGGATTTCTTTTTGGATGCGATCATTGAAACCGCCAAAGAGAGCAACTCAGTCATTTTCAAGTTGCATGAGCAAATCCAAAGTGATCGAAAGAAAATTGCTTCTCTTGGGAGAGGAGGCGTTTCGGCCTTGGCGGTGCATCAGGCCATGTTGCGTCATCCGATTGCTGACATAGCCAAATTGAAGGAGATGACTGGCCTTGTAAACGCCACGATCGGCAGTGCATTAAGGCGATTGCTGGAATTGGATATTATTGAAGAAACAACTGGAAACAGGCGAAACCGTTTGTTCTGTTATACTCATTATATGGATAAGTTGTCGCTGTCATGAGCTTTTCATGGTGATTAACGTTGCAATTTTTTTGCGTTTTTTTGAAAAATTGTAACGTTAAACGCCACTTTTCGAGTTTTTACACATCCATTTGTCATGGATGCATGGCTGTCTCCATATATGTGACATGCGAATTTTCGTTACCGTCTGCGGATGCCTTAGTCTGCTGAATATAGAACAGGGCTTTTTGTGGATTTCCCTTGCATTTTACCAAAATATTGCGATGGTGTCCCCACGGAATGGAAAAAATCGTGCCTAATTCAATTTCGGGCACAACTTGTGCCCGTTTTAGCTTTTTCAATTCAGGCACAACTTGTGCCTGAATTGCATTGTATTGATTATCTTGCTGTATTCCTGTAGTGACGTAAGGTGCGTATAATTCATAGAAACGTTTCATATAACGCAAGTTTGTGGGAGAAAAACCACTCGATTGTGGCAAGACATTGTGCAAATCTATGGATAGATTTTCATAAAAACTGCTTCCCCAGCGGAATTCGGCCTTCATTCTGACAATGTCCCTTCCAAGTGACCAATAGAAGGCAAGCATGCCGCTATTTACAGCCATGGCCGCCTTAATCTGGTATTGTCTGAAACGTCTGCTGATTTCAGAAATCCACTCTTTATATTCTTGGTCACTTTTTATTAGTTCGCTCATCTTCGTTCTCGCATGATTTCAGAAGGCGTTCCTTTGTACCTATCTCAAAGTCTTGAAATTGACGGAAAATCATTTATGTCTTGTTAATTTGCATTCCTTTTTGTTTTTTTCAATAAGGATAGACAAAAAATATCTCCTATTCTATAAAAATAATTAGATGGGATGATTGATTATTGATTTGATATGCAAATGCTTCTCACCGTCTGCGGATGCCTTTGGCGGGGCGGCAGTTGTCGTTGACAACAATGTCCTGCGAGGCGACGATGTCGAAATCGGTCGTCCAGGCGGGATTGTCGGCCAGCCAATGGACGCGGACTTTGTCGAAATCAATGGACTGGCTGTGTTTGATTTCGAAGGCGGCGTCCGTGGAGGAACGGCCCCACCAGCCTTTGGCGTTTCTGTCGGGGCATGGGCCGCAGCCGCCGTAAGCCAGATCGATGTCGGAAAATCCGATGTCGGAGATGGTTCCGACGTTGTTGCCGTGAATATAGGACGTCAGCGTCGCCTTGCCGCGAATCTGCGAGAAATGGATCCGGCTGATGGAAGAGGGGCTTTTGATTTCAAAATTGTCGTTGTTGTCCAGCTTCAGATTCAGGAAGCGTTCGACATCCAGCTGGAGGTTGGAGAAGGAGACGTCCGAAATCGTGACGCCTTTGATACTTTTAGGGCCGTATTTGGAGATGACGCAGACGGCCGTGCGCGTTTCCGTGATGACGATGTTGGAGAATGTGCAGTTGCGCACGACGCCGCTACCGACGCCGATGCGCAAAGCATTGGCATAGCCGCTCTTGAGCACGCAGTTCGAGACGGCGACCATCTCGCAGGGCTTCGGCGCGGACAGCCGCGCATCATCGCCGCGGAGGGTGATGCAGTCGTCGGAGGAGTCGATGACGCAGTTGGTTACGGTGACGAAACGGCAGCAGTCGATGTCGATGCCGTCCTGGTTGGCGACGTGGACGTCGCCGTGGATGTGGACGTTGCTGATGGTGGCGAATTCGCAGCCATGGAGGAAGCATGTCCAGTAGGGGGAGTTGCGAAGATTGACATCGTCGATCCAGATGTTCTGTGATTCGCAGAAATAGAGCATCTGGGAGGGACGCCAAGTCCGTTTGTACCACAAACCATTGGGTTCCAGTTCGTTGAGGAAGGCCTTATGGTTGCCGTCGATGGTGCCGCCGCCGCGGATGACGACATCGTGCTGCTCAAGGCAGACGATGAAATGGCCGCCGCTGGCGATTTCGTTGACGGAGAACCAGTTCTGCGGGCAGAAATCGGCGGCGTTGTAGTCCTGCGGATCGGGGCTGGCCAGAAGTTTCTGAATGGCCGCCGTGTCTTTTGTGATGCCGTCGCCGACGGCGCCGAAGTCTCTGACGTTGTTCATGCGCTTATCCTTTTCTTTCAATTTGTTAGAACCACTAATGGACACGAATGGACACGAATGCCTCGCCTCGCGCGGAGATGCTTTTTGCAAAAAACAAGAAAATAAAGGATCGTATTACAAAATGCCTCACCGCTATTGGTTTTATGGCGGTGAGGCTTTTTGCATTTGCTTTAAGCTTTCGGCTTCAAGTTTTTAGCTCTGTTTACTTTCTCCAGCCACGAACGCCGAAGACGCCCTTCCACGGGTTGATGCTGGCGGAGAAGCCGCATTCTTCGATGAGATCCGCGATGTGGTCGCGCCACTTGCGGAGCTCCTGCGGGTCGCGGGAATAGACGTCCATGCCTTTGACAAGCGTTTCCGGAACGACGAGGGCGTCCTGCGCCTCCTTCAGCCATCTTCTTTCAGCGGCGGAAATCAGCTGCTTGTTCGTGACTTGCTTGACGGCGTCTTCCAGGATGCAGAAGTAGGCGTAGTCTTCCTGTCCGTCGCGGTAGTTTTCGAGACGGATGGAGGGAAGCGGATTGCCGTCGCTGTCGCAGTGGAAGAGGGAGCCGTCGCCGTGGTAGACGGTCCATGAAACAGGATTCCATGTGGTATAAGGTCCTGCGGCGCAGTCGATACCTTTATTATTGTTCCAGATGGAGGTGTGGTAGTAGAGGAAGCCGTCGGGGCGGAATTTGGCCGTCTGCGCGCCCATGAGGAGGCGGGATTCGATGGCAGCGTATTCGACGAACCAGTTGGTGAACGGATTGTGCGGTCCGCAGCAGATGTACCACCAGACGTATTTGCCGGCGGCGCGGGCGGCGGGAATCTTGTCGACGGTGCGCTGATAGACGGGCGTGAGGGGGCACCATGCGTCCATGGTCTTGACGACGGAGTTGGCGCCGTAGGTGGCGTCATAGCTTGTGGTCATGAGCAGGACTTCGGGGAAGGCCTTGCGGAGGGCTTGCGCACAGCGTTCGAGAATCGCGAACTGGTCCTGTCCGCGTTCGTCGAAGCCGTAGATGTAGGCGTATTCGAGAAGGCCGAGCTCCTTCGCCTTTTCATAGGCGGGGCGGAGGCGGTCGATGGTCTGTTTCATCTTCTCTTCGAAGCCTTTTTCTTCGACGCCGCCGTTGAAGACGTTGCCGAGATTGAAGGCGGTGAGGCGGCCTTGCTTGTGGAGGCGCTGGATGATGTCGAAGTCGGGGGAGCCGCCGCGGTAGAGGTGGTCGTAGTCGATCTGGTAGTCCGCCAGGAAGTCGGAATATTTGAACTTCATGGTGTCGTAGTCTTCCTTCACGCAGCACTGCTTGTGGTTGAATCCGAACGTGATGGCGGTCGGCAGGGCGGTGTTGGCGGGGACGTTGAAGTCGCGGACTTTGATCTGGAGGTTAAGCGTGACGGGATCGGCGCCTTCGGCCTTGACGATGGCCTGGCCCGTGTAGATGCCGGCGGGCTGTTCGGTTCCCGCGCGGAAGCGGAGCCAGAAGGTCTGAATGTCGCGCGGCTTGATGTTCACGTTCTGGCAGCCGCGGAGGATGGGATCCGGCCACCAGCCGACGTAGGAGACTTTGTAGGGCGGCCGATTGACGGTCTTGACGTAGCCGACCGTGTCCGTATCGACTTTTTCAAGTTTGTTGCCTTTATCGTCTTTCAACGGCGTGACGTCGATCGTCACGTTTTTCAGTTCATTGTTGCCGCGCGGCATGACGGCGATCTGGACGCTTTCCCATTCGTTGCGGGCGAGCGACAGATCGACGGTCTTGACGACCTGCACGTCAAACGGCATGTCCTTCGGGAGGATCTTGACCATGGAGCTGGCGGTTCCGACGAGCATCTTCGGGTTGTCGAAGCCTTCGAGAATGGAGTCGCGCTGGAATTTCAAGATGGAGGGGAGGCGTTCGAATGTTTCAGGCATTTCCAGCAATGTCTGGCGAAGTTCGGCGTATTCGTCCATCGTGAGATCTTCCTTGGCGAGTTTGCGTTCGCAGTTGCCGAGGCGGCGATGGATGGTGCGTTTGGCGTCGGCGAGCTTGTCCTTCAATTCGGGCATGTCGCAGAGGGCGCCAAGATTATTGACGACTTTTTCGGCGGCCTCTTTGGCGGCGATGAGCGCGGGGCCGCTGAGGGCGGTGAGTTGCTTCACGAAGCTCGTGGGGACTTCCGGAAGCTTTTCGCCTTTCTTGAGAAGCATGATGTCGGCGATGAAAAGATCCATGTCCGCTTCGGGGCGCTGCGTGAAGAGATGGAGAATGGATATGTCCTTGCGGTCGACGGTCTTGGGGAATTTGGAAAGATTGACGACGCAACGCGTGCAGCCGCTGCCTTCTATGGTGAAGCTTTCGCCGAGAGCTTGGCGGAAGGGGATCTTCGAGTCGGAGATGAAGAGGGAGAGGCGCTGCGGCTCCGGATTCGGATTGGTGACGTCGAGGAGGAGACGGTCGTATTCCGTCCAGTCCGCAATGCGCGGTTTGGCTTCGCAGGACGGCCATTCGGGCATGCCTTTCACCCATTTGGGCGTCTTGAAGCGGAGGCTGTTGAGGCTGAAGATGGCGTAGTCTTTCGCGGGCGTGAGCGGCTCGAGCTTCTGGGAGGCGATTCGCCAGAGCTTGAAGTCGCTTTCCGTGTTGAAATTGAACGCGAAATCGGCGGCGGTTGCGGAAAGGCAAGCGCACAGGGAAAGGATGGAGCAGATGGATCGTTTCATGTTTTGCCTTTATTATATATTATGGTAAAGAAAAAATTACTTTCTGCGGCCGGTGAAGCGGAGGATGTAGAGGAAGAGGTTGATGAAATCCAGATAGAGGGAAAGCGCCGCGATGACGGCGACACCGCCGTGGTCGATCCCCATGTCGTTGATTTTCTTGATCTTCTGTGTGTCGTAAGCCGTGAGGCCGACGAAGATGATGATGCCGATCACGCTCGTGACGAGCTCCACGACACTGGATTTGAGGAAGATGTTCACGAGGCTTGTGATGATCAGGCCGAACAGCCCCATGAGCAGCAGGTTGCCGAGCGATGTCAGATCACGCTTCGTGACAAGCCCGTAGAGGCTCATGACGCCGAACGTGCCGCCTGTGATGAAAAACGCCTGCGCGATCGATCCTAGACGGTAGCTGTAGAAGAGCGTAGACAGCGTCACGCCGTTGAGCGCCGCGTAGCCGATGAAGCAGAGGAAGGCGGCCATCGCCGAAAGCTTCGTGGCCGCGACGGACAGCACGATGACCAGAATCAGTTCGCCGACGAGACACGGGACGATGATCCGCGCAAGCGTCTCCAACGGAACATAGTGGAACAAGCTGTGCGCGATGAAGGCGGTCAGGAAGAGACCGAGCGTCATCAAGCCGTAGACTTTGTTGATGAAGGATGCGGTGCGGACGGCATGCGCCTCTTGCGGCGGCATATAGACGCTTTCATCCGCGGCGCGGCGGTATTCATTTGGATCGTAGCTCATAAGAATCTCCTTTTTTCTAGAAGCTCTAGAAGCTCTAGAGTAAACCAGATGTGGAATGCAATATTTCAGATGTTAGCCAATGACAATAGACTTATAAGCGCAAGGTTCAAGGCTGTGCCTTGAGCCTTGCCAACGCATGCTCCTTGGCGGCCTGGTAGGACTTCGCGTAGGTCTCCGCGTCGCGGATGACGCAGCCCGTGTGTTCGCCGTCGCGCATGATCTGCGTGCAGCGCGAACAGGTGACGCAGCATTTTTTCGGATCCATGGCGCCTTTCTGGATGACGTCGTTGGGTGTGTCCGGATAGGCGAACGCGCCGCGGCCGAGTCCGATCATGGCGGCTTTGCCGAGCTTCAGCGTGGCGGCCGCCGCATACGGGAGGAATTGGCGGAGCCATGTGTAGCCAGTGCCGATGACCGGCAGGTCCGGATTGGCCTTCTGGACTTTTCCGACGATGTCGATGAATCGCGCGACGCCTTGGAGCGGATGCTCCGGGGCGTCGGGGGCGCCGATGATCGGTGTATCGAACGGCCGCCCGTAATACGGTTCGTAGTACGGATTTGCGATGGTCAGATTGACGATCGGTATGCCGATTTCCTTTAGACAGGCAATCAGCCAGTTTGTTTCGTTGAGGTCCGGTTCGCGGGAGCCGTCCTTCTGCATGGCGAAGCCGTAGGGGTAGGGGAGCGCGTCGTAGATGTTCATGCGCGTCGTGACGAGCAGGCCCGGGCAGGCGGCTTTGATTTTGGCGAGCGTCTCCCGCATGAGGCGCGTGCGGTTTTCGAGCGAGCCGCCGTATTTCCCTTCACGCGTGTGGGATGCGAACAATTCGGACATGAGATAGCGGTGGCATCCCTTGAGGTCGATGCCGTCGAAGCCTGCTCGCTGGGCGAGTTTGGCGGCGTTCACGAACGTGTCCTGCAGACGGTCGAGATAGTCGTCCGTCACGAGCGGATAATCTGGCGGAAGTTTGTGGATTGGATCAAGATAGAGCGAATGATGGGCGATGAGCGGCTTTGGCGTGCCTTCCGGACGGCTGTAGCGGCCCGAATGGGTCAGTTGGATGACGCAAAGCGGTTCGAAGCCGTTCGTTTCACGGGCGATTTTTTTCGTTTCGGCCAGCAGTTTCGCGAACGTCTCCCAACTGCCTTCATGAAGCCAGAACTGCGACGGATTGGAGCGGGCCTCGTGGAGGACGGCGGTCGCCTCGAACCAGATGAGCCCGAAGCCGCCGCGCGCGTAGCGTGCGTAGCGGCGGAAGGCGAGTTCGCCCGGCCTGCCCTCGGCATCGGAGTCGAAACCTTCCATCGGATGGACGGCGAAACGGCGCGGAACGGTGAACTTCTCGTTGATTTTCAACGGTTTGGTGAAAACGGAGAAGTCGTCGTCCAACGGAATCTTGTCTTCCAGACCGAAAGCATGGATGTCGGCTTTGAGTTCGTCAAGCGAATGATAGTTGAAATGGGCCATGGTGCTCCTTTTATTATGATAAGGTATAGACTTAATCTTGTAAAATATCGTGTAAAAGCAAAAAATCAAGCGGAAAGAAAAGCAAGACTTGCCGTGTCTTGCGCGGATGGAAAAATAGTTGCCTTGAAAGCGAGGCGGACAAGTGAAAAATATGGATTGGATATTAAATTAATGTAGATTGGTTAATCGGCCTTTCGGGCCATGTTCCAGAAGAGTAGCGGCGGCCTTTCTTCGGAAGGGCTGTATTTTAAGAGATACGGAGTCTGTTATGCGTTGGTTTAGCGTGATTTTGGTGTTTGCGTGCATGTTCGGGCGGGCGGAGGACGAGACGCCTCTGGAACGCGAGATGCTCACGTATTACGTGTCGAATCTCGGTTCGGACGAAAATCCGGGCGGAAAGGACATGCCGTTCGCGACCTTCCATCGCGCGCAGCAGCAGGTCAAAACGTTGCTGAACGCGGGGGCGATGCCGCCGGGAGGCGTTACAATCATCTTGAAAGAAGGGACATACGCCTTGAAGTCGCCGTTGGTTTTCACAAAACGTGACAGCGTTCGAGAGTTTTCAAGCACCAGTGATGGGGTGATCACGACCGTTAAATGGGCTGGTGAGGGAGATGTGAAGCTGATTGGCGGTGACGAGATTCCGCTGACGGCGTTTTCGCCTGTCACTGACCAGAATGTATTGGACCGCCTTCCTGAAGCGGCGCGGCCATTTGTCCAGCAAGTTGATTTGAAGGCGTTTGAAATCAAGGAGTTCGAGACTATGGGCGATGTGACGCATGGTGCGGCTCCGTTCGGGGAGGTCTTTTTCCGCGGCCGTCCCATGACGCTTGCACGCTGGCCGAATGAAGGCTGGGCGACGACGGCGGCGATTGCTGAACGCGGCGGCAAGGCGGGAGACGCGGACGCGAAAAACGGCGTCTTCGAATATGATCCGCAAGTCGTTCCCGCGGAACGTTGGAAGGTGGAGAATGGTGTCTGGCTGCAGGGCTTCTGGAGCCATGACTGGTATGACGAAATCATTCGTGTCAAAGCAGTTGACGCAGAAAAGAAAGCGGTGGAGCTTTGTTCCGCGCAAAGCCGTTACGGGCTGGGCGCATCGGAGCAGGCGGATGCGGCGCATCGTCGTTTCCGCGTCCTCAACTGTCTGGAGGAACTGGACGCGGAGGGCGAATGGTTTGTCGATGCGAAGACAGGCATGCTGTACTGCTGGCTGCCGCCGTTGCAGAAAGACGAACTGGCGACAGGAAGCATCATTTATTCGCGGATGCGGGAACCGCTTGTGCAGTTGGATGGATGCAACTATGTGACACTCTATAATTTAACGATTGGATATACGTTGGGCGGCGGCATTCTGGTGCGCGGCGACCATAATTTCCTGTCGCGTTGCCGTGTGGAGAATACGGGGGACTATGGTGTCGATCTTGAAGGAAAAACCAATCTTATCATGGAATGCGTCATCAGACAGACGGGCACGTATGGCGTCTCCATGAACGGCGGGGATTTGAAGACATTGGAGGAGAGCGAAAACCGGATAGGATATAGCTTGATATGCGAAACGGGCCGCTGGCAGATGGCGTATTCGGCCGGCGTGAAATTGAAGGGAATTGGTAATTCCCTTAAAAACTGTGAATTGCGTGATTTTCCGCATTACGCCGTCATGTATTCCGGCAACAACCATGGGATTGCCGGAAATGAAATCAGCCATGCCTGCCAGGAGACGTCGGACACGGGTGCCCTCTACACAGCGCGCGATTGGGGCAGCCGAGGCAATATCCTCCGACACAACTACATCCATGATGTCACCGGGCTGAACGGCCTGGCCATGGGCGTCTGTCTGGACGATTGCGACAGCGGAGATACGATCGAAGGCAATGTCTTCGCCAACGTGGGCACCGCGGTTTTCATCGGCGGCGGCCGCGACAACATCGTGCGCAACAACATTTTCATCAACTGCCCCACCGCCTTGTACATGGACGCGCGTGGCCGCGAGAACGTGAAATGGAACACGGGCGACGCGGACGGATGGGATCTGGAGGCGAAGCTGAAGGCCGTCAACTACCAGCAACCGCCGTGGAGCAAACGGTATCCGAAGCTGACGAATATCATGCAGGACCGCCCCGAATGGCCGTTGCACAACGAAGCCTGCCGCAATGCCGTCATCGGTGGGGCGGGATTCGTGATGAAGGAGGAGCTGAAGCCGTTGTTCAAGGCGGAGGACAACTGGTTCACGGAGGAGGAACCGACGGCCGAGCCCATTGACTGGACCCGTATCGACTTGTCGTTGCGCGGCTTGCAGATCATCCAGGCCCATATTCCGACCTTTGTGGAAATCCCCTTCCGGAACATCGGCCGTTTTCCCGTGAAAACGAAGTGACAGGCGGTTCGCGGTGATTTCTTTCCTGTGAGTTTATTGAAAATTTTCGGATTAATGATATGTTATTCTTTTTTCGTTTAGTCATAGTCGGCGCATCGTGTCAACACCATGCGCATTGATGTCATAGGGTTGTTCAAGGAGACAATAGTGGATATGTTTTTTACGGATGGTATGCGTGTTCTGGCTCAGGCTGCGGGCGGGGCTTCCGGCGGCGGCATGGGCGCGATGGGGCAGTTTCTGATTTTCATCCCGATTCTGGGAATCATGTATTTTCTGATGATCCGCCCGCAGCAGCAGAAGCAGAAGGCGCAGGCCGAAATGCTGAAACGGCTGAAGGTCGGCGACAAAGTGCGTACGGTCGGCGGCGTTCTGGGAACCATCAAATACGTCTCCGAGCAGACGGTCAAGCTGGAAGTCGCTCCGAACACGGTCATTGAGTTCCTGCGCGGCGCCGTTGACAAGGTGATGGAAGACACCGTGGCGGATGCCTCGAAGAAGGATGACAAGAAGGACGAGAAGAAAGACGATACAAAGAAAGAGAAAGAAGGCGACGAATATAAAAAATAACGCCATTGGACGGCGCGCTGGATTTGATTAAATAAACATCATATATATCAAACGTCAACAAGGAATTGAACTGGCTATGAAAAAATCGTTGATTATTCGCATGATCATCATCGCGGCGGTCATCATTGGATGGACGGCCTCGATGTTTCCGATCAGGGAGCAGGATTTCCTCAAGAAATTCGATTCACTGTCAAGCAAGACGGTGGCGAAACTGAACAAGTCGGCCGAAGCCATCGGCTCGCTTGAAGAGGCGAAAGAGAAGCTGGACAAGATGGAAGACAAGTCCGGCAAGGAATACAAGGCGCTTCAGGAGAAGTATGCCGACGCCGTCAAAGCCAAGACGTTCAATGATTTGAAGACGCGCATCGCTTCCGTCCAGGCCGAAAATCCCACGTTGTCCCCCTTCCGCGTTCTGGAACGCGCCGCGCAGGGCGGTGAAAACGAAAACACGATCCATTTGAGCGACTACATCTCCGTCCCCGGCATGAAGGACGCCTCCAACCCCATCGTGCTGCGCTATTTGCGCCGCAAGACCGCCGGCCGCATGGTCCTCGGTCTTGACCTGCAGGGCGGTACCGAATTCGTCGTCGGTTTCGACAAAGAAAACCTGAAGAACGGCGAAGTGGCGACGGATATCCGCGACCGCATCCAGACGATTCTTGAAAACCGCTTGAACAAACTCGGCGTGACGGAGCCTGAAATCAAGGCCTCCGGCGACACGGCGATCTCCGTCCGCATGCCGGCCGTCAACGAAGGCGACAAGGCCGACATCCGCAAGACCATCAAAGACACGGCCAAACTGGAATTCCATCTGGTCGCCGAAAACAACGCCACGCTGGTCCAGAATTATTATGACGCCATCAACAACGGCCGCAAGTTCGACGTTCCCGCCGACTTGATCCGCAAGGAGATCACGGAAGAGCGCAACGGCGTGGAGACGACGCAGATCGTCTTCATCAAGAAGGAAGCCGAACGCGTGCAGGGCAGCGACGTGACGCGCGCCGCCCCGAACATGGACCAGTTCGGCAACTGGTCCATCGGCCTGGGCTTCAATCAGCGCGGCGCCATCGCCTTCGGCGAAGTGACCGGAGCGAACATCGGCCGCATGCTGGCCATCGTTCTCGACGGCCGCGTCTACAGCGCCCCCCGCATCAATGACGCCATCACCGGCGGCAACGCCGAAATCACCGGCAGCTTCACGTTTGAAGAAGCGAAACGCCTCTCCGTCGTCATCTCCTCCGGCAACGTTCCGGTCTCCATCGAAATCAATTCCGAATTCGGTACGGATCCGACGCTCGGCGCTGACTCCGTCCGCAGCGGCGCCCTGGCCGGTGTCGTCGGTCTCGCGCTGGTCATCCTGTTCATGCTGTGGTACTACAAGACGGCCGGTCTGTTGGCCGACATCGCCCTCGGCGTGAACACGCTGCTGGTCCTCGGCTCCATGTCCATCACCCACGCCACCATCACGATGCCCGGTATCGCCGGTATGGTTCTGACCATCGGTATGGCCGTCGACGCGAACGTCCTGATCTTCGAACGTATCCGCGACGAACTGAAGAAGAACAAGGCCCTCCCGAACGCCGTCAAGGCCGGTTACGAACGCGCCTTCAGCAGTATCTTCGACTCCAACCTGACGACGTTGATCGCCTGCTTCTTCCTCTACAACTTCGGCACGGGCGCCATCAAGGGATTCGCCGTCACGCTGAGCTTCGGTATCTTCGCCTCCATGTTCACCGCCATCTTCATGACGCGCACCATCTTCGATCTGCTCATCCAGAAGGATATCCTCAAATCCCTGAACATGCGTTCCTTCGACTTCCTCGTCGATGTCAAGATCGACTTCCTGAAGCACCGCAAGCAGGCCGTCTCCATCTCCGTCGCGCTGCTCATCATCTCCATCGTCTGCTTCGCCGTCCGCGGCCGTGACATGCTGGGCATCGACTTCGCCGGCGGCACGCAGCTGCTGTACAAGTGCGGCCAGACCATGCCCGACGTGGCGGACATCCGTTCCTTCATGGCCGAGCAGGGCTTCAAGGACAACCTCCGCATCGGCACGATGAAAGGACAGGGCGGCGACAAGATGCTGGAAATCGTCCTCCCGATGGCCTCCAAGGGCGACGCCCTCGGCAATGTCGATCCTGAAGAGCTCCGCCAGAAACTGAACGCGAAGTTCGCGGGCGCGGACTTCGGCGAAGGCGAGACGCGTGTCGTCGGCGGCCACGTCGGCGCTCAGTTCCGCAGCGCGTCGTTCAAGTCCGCCTTCTGGGCGATCATCGGCGTCGTCCTCTATCTGGCCTTCCGCTTCGAATTCATGTACGGTGTCGCGGCCGTCGTCGCCGTCGCGCACGATATGATCATCTGCACGGGCCTGTTCATGCTGATGGGTGGCCGCCTGACGCCGAGCGTCATCGCCGCCATCATGACGATCTTGGGTTACTCCCTGAACGACACTATCGTTATCTTCGACCGCATCCGCGAAACGCAGAAGCTGAATCCGGATGTGAAGTACTCCACGCTCATCAACATGAGTCTGTGCGACACGGTCTCCCGTACGTTCCTGACGTCGTTGACGACGTTGCTGGCCGTCGTCGCCATCCTGGTCATCGCCGGCGGCGATGTCTGGGATTTCGCGATGGTCATGTTCTTCGGCGTGTTCGTCGGTACGTACTCCTCCATCTTCATCGCCAGCTCGTTTATCAACACGTGGCACAAGAAGTCCCTCCGCAGCGCGTCGCGCCGTGCCGAGGCCGCTTCCGGCGAGCTTGAAACCGTCGAGGCCAAATAAAGCCCACGGCATCATGAATCGATAAAAACGAAAAAATCTGCGCAGCAAACGTTGCGCAGATTTTTTTTGCCGTATATTAATCATAATGACTTTTTTGGAAAACACGATCCATATTTAACAAGGAGAACAACATGAACGAATTCCCGAAAGGCGGCATTTCCGCGAAGCAACTGGCAGATTTCGCAAAAGCGTATGACAACGCGCCGAACGCGCGGCTGCTGACCAACGCTTTCCACAAGCTGAAAATCAACGACATGGCCCTTTCCGCCGACGGACTGGCCGCGCAGAACTTCGTGTTCTCCACGGACATCAAGACGATGGCCTCCACCAACCAGAAGTCGTCCGGCCGCTGCTGGCTGTTCGCGGCGACGAACTGCCTCCGCGAAATCGTCGCGAAGAAGAACAAGCTCGACGATTTCGAACTGTCGCAGAGCTGGCTGGCCTTCTGGGACAAGTTCGAACGCGCCAACTACTTCCTGGAGAGCATCTTGGCGACCGCCAACCTGCCGGTTGACGACCGCGTCGTGGCCTATATTCTGAACACGGGCGTCGGCGACGGCGGCCAGTGGGACATGTTCGTGAACATCATCAATAAATATGGTATCTGCCCGAAGAGCGTCTATGGCGAGACGGCGCAGTCCAGCGGCACGGGCAACATGAATTCGTTGCTGAACCGCGCGTTGAAGGTCGACGCCATCGCCTTGCGCAAGATGGTCGCGAAGCGCGCCACCGCGGCGAAGATCGCGGCGGCGAAGGCGGACATGATGTCCAAGATCTACACGTTCCTCACGACCTGCTACGGCAAGCCCGTGACGAAGTTCGATTTCGAATACAAGGACAAGGACGGAAAGTACCACTGCGAAAAGGGGTACACGCCGTTGTCGTTCAAGAAGAAGTACTTCGGCAACATGCTGGACGACTACGTCTCCATCATCAACGCCCCGACGGACGACAAGCCGTTCAACGAAGTGTTCACGGTGGACTTCCTCGGCAACGTCGCGGAAGCGGCGCCGCTCCGTTATCTGAATTTGTCGATTGATGATTTCAAGGCGTTGGTCCTGAAGCAGTTGCAGGATGGTGAAATCGTCTGGTTCGGTTCGGACTGCGGCAAATATTCCGAACGCGGCGAGAAGAACCTCTATGATCCGGACGTGTTTGATTTCGAATCGGTCACGGGCCTCGATCTGACGATGACGAAGGCGGAGATGCTGGACTACGGCTTCAGCGCGATGAACCACGCGATGGTCATCACGGGCGTGAACGTCGTGAACGGCAAGCCGAACCGCTGGAAGATCGAGAACAGCTGGGGCACCGACGGCCCGAACAAAGGCTATTACTTCATGTCGGACAAGTGGTTTGATTCCTACGTCTTCCAGGCGGTCGTCCACAAGAAGTACCTTGGCGACAAGGCGGCGTTGCTGAAGCGCAAGCCCGTCGTTTTGAAGCCGTGGGATCCCATGGGAACGCTGGCGGATTAAGAAAATGGCCGTACACCGCCACGTTGTGCGCCGTGTCTGCCGCGTCATGGGGCTAGATTTCTACGCGCAATTTGACGGGTCGATATCAAATTTCGCCATATCCGACGTGTGACCGCAATATCGGTTGCCAGTGCCCAAATGGCAGAAAACACGTCTTAAAATCAAGAAAATTTCGGGCGACTATTTCCGTTTTTGGCAAATAGTCGCCCGAAAACAGGCCGTCAAATTTGGGCGACTATTTCCGTTTTTGGCAAATAGTCGCCCGAAAATTGACCATCGAAAATGGGCGACTATTTCCGTTTTTGGCAAATAGTCGCCCGAAAAAATCAGACCCACACGGAGAATGTGTTGCCCGTCGGGCCGCCGTAATGCGAATCGGCGGCCGACTGGAAGTCGCACACGGGGAAGGACTTGACGACTTTTCCGTCGTGGATGATCTCCGCGTCCCATGCGCCCCAGCAAAGGTCGTTCTTGCGTGGCGACAACTTCAACGTGCAGGCCATGCCGTTCACCGTGTCGTCGCTGTAGAGCTGATCCGCCGTGGCGCCTGCGCGGCGTGCGCGGGCCAACACGAGCGGGCCGGTCATCATCGTCGCGGCCATCGTGGAGCGGTAGTTGCGGATGACGGCATCTCCCGAATACATGGCGACGCATTGGTAGCGTTTATACGGCCAGCCTTTCGGATCGTTGGCGTCCGCCGCGATGTTGTCCGTCGGTCGGCTGACGATGCGCGGCGCCATGTCGAACGTCAGCATATAGACATTCCCCTGTTGGGAGACATCGAGTTTCGGGCACCAGCCCGGCTTGCGGAAGCGGATTTTCGCGGATGTGTCGCTAACTGTTACGGTCACGATGTTTCCGACGGGATAGTTGCCGCGGATCTTGAAGGTGACGCCGTCCAATGTAGCCGTCGCGTCCTGATAGAAATTGACTTGGAACACGCCGTCCTGATCGCGGACGACGGTGGCGGAGGCCATGTCCATGAACGTGCGCGGTACGTTGTTGACACAGCAGTGGTTGTAGGCGCAGTTGCACTGGAAATTCGGCTCGTGGCGGGTGGCGGCGCGGATGGAGAAGGCCGCCCATGAGCCGTCGCGGTAGACGCCGGCGAGGAACGCGTTGAAATACGCGAACTCCATGTAGTCCAGATACTTGTCGTCGCCCGTGATCAGGAAGAGATCGTAGGAGAGGCGGATCCAGTGGATCGTGTCGCAAAGCTCCGTGGCGGCGTTCGGATAATGGGCCGCGCCGATGAATTTATCGACGAAACCGACGTCGCCGATGGGATTCAGCTCGCTCTTCGCAAGATTTTCATGGATGGCGGCGACGGCGTCCAGGCAGCGTTTCTCGCCCGTCACGCGGTAATATTCCAGCAGGCCGTCGAGACAGCTCATCATTTCATAGCTTTTCGCCCAGCCGGCGGCGTTGGGGTACCATTGCCATAGCTCCTTCCCGTTGAAGGCATTGCGGAAGAAGTTCGGGCCTTTTCCGTCTTCACGGTCCCAGTCGGGAAGCATTTCCGCCGCGTACTCCAGATACTTCTTGTTTTGGGTCTCTTCGTAGAGCATGACCAACGGCTTCAAAACGGACATGGAGGCGACGCCCATGATCTGGTCGTTGCCTGTCACATACAACGGGATGCCAAGGCGATGCATCATGTCGATCCATTGGTCCATCTGGCGGACGACGCTGTCCATGATGGCCTGGTCCTTTGTGACTTTCGCGACCATCAACATGGCCCATATCAGATACTTGCGGTTCCACAGATTCCAGAGGCAGTGCCATCCGAAGGCCGGATTCTGATCCATCATGCGGCCAGTCTCCTCCGTGAAGGCGACGCGTTCTTTATCGGTGTAGGAGCCAAGATAGCCGTCGTCGTCCTGCAACGTCATCAGCCGATGGCATTCGTCCTGAATGAATTTCAGCAAGCCGGCGTCCTGCGTATAATCGGCCACGCGTGCCGCGCTGAGCATCAACTTGCCCCAGAATTCGCCGCGCCACATGCCGCCGGCGGGCATGCCTTCGTCATCGTCGCGCCGTTCGATAGGGGAGCGGGCCTCGCCGAAAATGTCTTTTTTCGCGAAATCCGAAAGGACGCGGAACTGGAGGAAACGGTCCATTTTCTCGCCCGGAACGCCTTCCAGGCGGACATCCTTCAACTGGCAGTCACGATATTTGTCCATAGCAACCTTATGATTAACTGTTCAACACCGTCGCCGCGATTCACGGCGAACCATTAGAATACTGTGCATCGTCTTGCAAAGATTGCAAATCGAATTATCTTTTTCATGTAAACATAGATAAAAACACGTCCGTCAGACAAAAGGTGAAACGATGTGCAGTGAAGCATGTTCCGCAATCAATTCCAATCAAGGCCCACATCCCGTCCTCCCGTTGCGTTTCCGTTCGCCGACGACAGGTAGCGACGAGGCATGGCGCAAAACCTACCAGATGATCGCCGAAAATCCAGGCTGCTGCGACGAAGCGTGGTTTTCCACGGGAATCGGCGTCCCGCCGCTGGAGTGGCACGCTGAAAACGCCGCGCGAATCGCGCGCGGCGCGGAGGAGCTGCGCAAGCTTGGCATCGCGTCGAGCATCCAGATACAGGCCACCATCGGCCATTCGGATGAACTGTCGGCCTCGGAACGGACGGACGGCAAGGCGTGGGGCGGATGGGTAGGGCGCGACGGCACAAAGTGCCTCTATTGCAATTGCCCGCGGCAGCCCGCGTTTCTTGACTATATCCGAAAAATGACGGAATACTACGCCGCCTTCCAGCCGCTAAGTGTCTGGATTGACGATGATTTGCGCATCACAAACCACAGCCCCGCCGCCCCTTCGAACAAGGCGAAGGACGGATGGATCGGCTGTTGGTGCGACACATGCATCGCCGCCTTCAACAACGAAACTGGCGGCAATTGGACGCGCGAATCGTTGGACAAGGCGATGACGATGGAAAGCGATTTGTTCAAGCAATGGAAGGCGTTTTCGGAGCGTTCTGTCGTCGCCATCGCGCAATTGATCGCCGACGTTTTCCAACGTGTTTCGCCGGACACGATGCTCGCCCTGCAGCATGGGCAGTGGATGAACGACGGATTCACCGCCATGCTCAAGACGCTGCATGAGGCAAGCGGTCGGCCCGTCGGCTCCCGCCCCGGCGGCGGCCAGTATTATGATGTTAATCCGAATGACCAGATTTACAAGAGCTTGATGTCCTGCCGCTTCCGTAAGGACATGGGCGATCCGGAATGGATTTCCGTCTGGACGCCTGAAATCGAGACGTTCCCGCGCAACTACGGCTCCCGTTCCGCGCAGAGCGTCATCGTGGAGGCGTTCTCCGCTTTCATGTATGGCATGAACGCCGCCAGCCTGTTCGTCACGCAGACGGGGCATGAATCGGAAGAGCTGTATTCGCGCACGATGCTCAAGCCGCTGGCCGACGCGTCGCCTGTCCTGAAAGGCTACGCAACTTCCTGCGAGGGAACATTTCCCGCAGGTTTTTCCAGCGACCTTCCAGTCGATAAGCTCTATGCGTTTTCACAGACGGGCGTTCCCGTCCTGTTCGGAATCGGCAAGTCGTATGGCGGCTTGACGGAAACGGATCTGAAGGTGAATCGTTGCACGGCGCTTTCCGCGGAAGTCCAGCAGCTTCGCGACGATCTGGACGCGCGTTGCGGTGGCACGGTGGCTGTCGTGGAATCGCCGTTCGTCGGCCTCATGATTCCGCATGTAACGGATGAATGGCAACTTAGGAATGTCGCATTGCTGAATGTGCGGATTGATTCGCAAGGGCCGATCTGGCTGCGTCTTCGCGGCATCTCCGGCGATGTGACGAAGGCCGTCTGGCATGAACTGCGGCGTGAGCCGCGCGAACTGCCTGTGCGGTTCGACGACGGCTGCGTCCGCGTGGCCATTCCGGAAATCGGCGCATGGAACGGCGGCTATCTTGAGCTGTGTCAATAATACAGCAGATTGGAAAAAAGGAAACACATCATGGCCGACAAGACGGAAAGAAAGCAGTGGATGCCGCGTCCAGGCAAAGGCAGAAGTATTGTCGTCGGAATCTTGTATCCTATGATCGATGCGTTGTTCTCCTATAAATATTCGCAACGCATCAAGATCGCGATGAACGTACTTGGAAGCGACTGGCGGATGCCGTCCCCTTGCACATTCTGGCCGGATCCGCATGGGCATTGGTATTCCCATGAGGAATTCATGGACATTTTCAAAGGAATGGACGCCTGCTCGCTTAATGTAGCGGAAAAGTTCTTCGAATGCAGCATGAAGATGCCACAAATTCCCCACGAATACGAACGGATGTTCTTTTACAATTATTCTTATTTCAAGCCGTCGTGGCTGAAGAGCGACGACGTAAAACGGCAGATGCGGCAGGATGCCAAGGCTTTCCAAAAGAAATACGGCTTTGGTTGCGGCGCTGAAGTCTCGCATTATCACCATGGACTGCGTCTGCTGCACAAGAGTCTACTGGAATACATTTCCGGCCGCGCTTTCATGGATGTCGGAGCCTGTTCAGGGGATTCATCCATTGCGTTCAAAGACTATTCGCCGTCAAAAATATATGCCTTCGAGCCATCCCGAAAAAGCCGTGACGAATATGCGGAGAACGTCGCACGGGCTGGAATGTCCGCTGACATATACGAACTTTTGCCCTTCGGTCTCGGCGATACCGAAACGGAAATCCATTTCAATGATTTCGGTGACGGCGGCACCACCTTGAACAATTCCGGCGACGATGTCTGCAAGATCATCACCCTGGACTCTTTCTGCATGAATCGCGACATCACAGTGGGACTCATCAAGATAGATGTCGAAGGCATGGGCGAACAGATGATTCGCGGTTCGCTTGAGACAATCGAAAAGTGCCGTCCAGTTCTTTCATTGGCGATCTACCACCATGCAGGCGAACTCTGCGAAACGACAAGGCTTCTGCGTGAACGGCTCAATGGTTATCGCTTTGAGTTGCGCAATTTCGGTGCACAGGATCTCTGCTGCGAAACGACTCTCATCGCGTGGCCGGAGGAAATATTCAATGGCGGTTGCGCCGAAGAGTGCAAATCTTAAGCGGAATTGCCAATTAAATTTTCCATGAACATGCAAAATGAACATAATCCATCGATGTCTTTCCTGATGATCACCTACAATCAGGAAAAGACGATTGAACAAGCCTTGAAATCCGCTTTGGCGCAAGATTATCCGCAACTGGAAATCATCATCTGCGACGATTGTTCTAAGGACAAGACGTTTGAAATCGCCACGAAAATAGCGGCGGAATACCATGGACCGTTCAAAATCATCCTTCAACGGAACGATCCGAATCTTGGCATCGGCGCCAATTTCCACAAGGCGTTCACGCTCGCAACGGGCGAATGGCTGTTCATGGCTGCCGGCGACGATATCTCCACGCCAGACCGCTGCCGAGCCGTCGCCGACGGAATCCGCCAGTTCCCGAACGCGCTCGCGTTTGGCTCCAACTATGAAGTCATCGACGGCGATTCCAAACGAATTGGTTTCTCGCGGCCCGAGCAACTGCTTGGTCCGGGGGCTGTCATCGCATGGCATCGCTCTGTCTTTACGTCATTTGCGCCATTGGGAAAAGAACTGAAAGTGGAGGATGCGCCGCTCTATCCGCGTGTCTTCCTGCTCGGCGGAACGTATGTCAAACTGCCGCAAGTCACGCTTCAATACAGGATGGACGGCCACAGTTTTACGGGGCAGGATCGCGACAATGCGCTGAACGTCCAGAAATACTTCCTCAAAGTTCGGAAAGTTCTGGACAAAGTCATGGAACACCGTTTTGCGGACATCGCGGTGGCGCGTTCGTTTCCTGCTGGAAATAAATGGTTTGACTTGCTGGAAGAACGGCAGAAATGGGTCGCCAAAGCCATTCGGGAGGACGTGGTCGCGCGGGAGGAGACCATCCGTATTCTCGAAGCTCCGCTCATGTCCAAACTGCATTTTCTGTTTTTCAATAACGCGCCATCGTTGCACATGGGCTTTGCACAGCGATTGAAACTCGTCCTTTCCAACTACAAGCCTCTCATCTGGCTCAAACGGAAGATATCCAAACCGGTCGAATGGTCGGAAATGATTGCAAAGGAAACAGTTCCAGAACTTCCTGATAATCTTTCGCCGCAAATAATCGACGCGCGGCATTACTTGACGCACGTCGATTGCGACTACTGCGGATCGGACTATTTCGTGAGTTTCGAGCGTGATTTTCTCACTCCTGAACGGCGGAAAGTCCTTCAGTTTCCATAAACTTATTTAGCCAGCTTCCAGCAACGGCGGTTGGAGCTTTCGCGCGGAAGGTTCCACGGCGAATCATAGAGATGGATGACCGTTCCCGTGATGACGCCCGACAGCACGTCCATCGGCGGATTGAAGCCGCCCGCGCTGAAGAAATAGCCCCATCCATCACAGCGGATTCCGCCCACGAAGCAGTCGGAGCCGCCCATGACAAGTTTTTCCTGATAACCAGTTGTCACAAACGACCGCTGCACGCCGGCCCGCATGGTTGCCAGACGGTTGCTCCGTTCTTCGCCGAACCACGCCTTGCCCGCCGCCGTGACCGACAATGGCCGCGCGGGATCCTCAACGGGCGTCGTCGCGCAGGAGAAGCCCAGCACGGCGGCGTTGCCGCCACCGACGGATTGGCCCTTGTACGTTCCATCGGCTTGCTGCTGACGCAGGATGAAGAACGGATAACCGCCTGTCGCCCAGAGAATTCCGCCTGTTTCAACATAACGCTTGATGGCGCCGATTGTCTCCGACATGCTGCCGCCATACGGCACGAAAATGCCTTCGCCGCCCCAGTTCACGACGACGAACGGCCGCTTGGCCCTATCCGTCTCCGCCATCATCGCCAACAGTTCCTGCGGCTTTTTGACGCGCATGACGTCCAGTCCTGTTCCCGCCAGTTGCTTTTTCAGTGATTCTATCAACGCCAGTCCGGCCTGTTCCTCTGGTCTGGATACGCCATCGACGCACAGCACGGCGATTTTGTTGTTCCAGCTCAACGATTTCGGCGACTGCTTCTCCAGTTCCTGCGGCATGGCGTTCGGCTGATTGGCACCGCTCGGCAACGTCAGCGTCCATGTTTCACCATCCTGCCGTTTCCATTCCGCAATGGCCGTCTTGCCGTCCGAAGCGAACACCGTCTGCTTCTCGTCAGCCCATGCGGGCCGCGAGCAAACGGGAACGACCGCCCCTGTGGCACCGTAAAACGCGCCATGCAGCTTGCCATCGCGTTCATACAGCGCGAAGCCGCCTTTGCCTCCTGTTTTGACGGATGTCTCCACGTAGCCAACGCATCCCTTCGGCGCCACGGCGAAGAAACCGTAGCCGCAAAGGCGATGTTGCGCAAGCCATTCGTTTTCAGCGAACTCCGTATTCGCTAAATCATTTTTCGTCAATGAAACGGCTTCCGGCCCGAGATTCACGACGACCGCCACGCCGCCGCCGTATTGTGCGTAGACGACGCCGTCCGGCGCTTCGCCTTTCAGATAACGGAACTCCCAAAGCTTCTTGCCTGCGTATTGCGAGCAGATGGCCTTCTGGAGGGCGTCCAGCCAGTTCAGCCAGCTACGGCGTGTCTCGCTTCGTTCCGCTCCCAAATACCAGTTGTAGCTTAAGCTGTAACCAAACGCAAGTGTCTCGGCAAGACGTTCTTCCGTCTCCGTAAAATGGCCGAGGTCATGCGTCGTGAAGAGGCATTGGTCATGGCCGAGGAAGCTCAACAGCGGGAAGAACTCCCATTCGCCGTCCGGATAGCGGAACCGCAGATGCTGGCCGTGGCGTTTGCCACCCGCATCCACACTGGCCCATGCGCAGCCGCAAATCATGGTTTCGAAATTCAGCACGCGGTCATGGCCGTCCTCCGTGGCCATGGGGACGACCGCCGAATCCTCCATCGTCAACGAATGCATGCCGTCCAGACCGGAGGCTTTCAGCGGCTCCAACTCGTTGTAGTTCCATGTCCAACGGCGGGCGCCGATCTGGTCTTGGAACAGCACGTCGCTCGGAAACTCCTCCGTCATCTGGCGGCGGACCTTCCGATGGGCGGCCTGCACGGCGGGATGCCAAAAGCACAGGCTGTAGCCTTTGTTTCCCGAATAGTTTTCCAGATTCGTCGAGCCGTCACGACGTCGTAGTAATGGCGCATCTCCTTCGCGTTCAAATGTTTCCCCCTTCGGCTCGATGCACCACCATGACGTGTTTGTGTAGGGCATCATCAAATGGCCCATCGCCTTGCCGTCCATGATGAACTGCTTCAGATCGTCGTTCGTCCCCCAGCTTTCACGCGCAGGCAGATGGTCTGGATACTGCTTGTCGAAGCCACCATGCATGTATTCCGTGTAATGGACAAGACTAGGAACAGGAAGCGCCTTCATGGCTTCCGTCTGCTCCGCCGCCGTCCGCCCGCCAAGGCGTATCAGCAACGAATTTTTCAACTTGTCCAACACATCTGTTTTCGGGACTTTCACCTCCAGACTGCCATGAATTTCGTTCAGTTCCGCGTATTTAGCCATTGCTTTGTGTACATCACGATACCCTGCCAGCCGCAGTACTGGCGACGACCATGTCTGCCCAGGCTCGCAGGCCATCATCCAACTGTGGCGATAGCGTGCACAGTCATTTTCACGGCCGGATAAATCCAACTGACATGGTTTCAGCAGGCGTTCCTTATCCCACGGCTGCCGCATCATCGGCTGGACGCCCATCACCGCCACGGAATCCGCGCCGTAGTCTAGATACATGAAATCGGCCACGGCGGACGTATAGGTCTCGGACACAGCCATATACGGCTCCGGTTCGATGATCGTGTAGAACGAATAGCCGCCGACCTCCCACCAGACACCGCCTTTCTTCACATAGTTTTTCACCAAATCCAAATCCGCCAACAGATTTTCAGGCTTCATGCTTGGAAACATTTCGCCGTATGGATTCAAAATCATTGCGAAATCATTGCCGCGCAACGCTTCCCGCATGGCATCCGCCGATTCCAAAATAATGAACTTTCCTTTGCAGGCCGCCATGAACGGCGCACGTTGGAGAAACGACTCCCAATCCAACGGCGAGCCTGGCGTCCATGAACCATGCGCAGGACCGTTTTTCAACATCACAAGACCGATTTTCTTCTCTTGAAAACGCGCCATGTCACGATAGATCAACGCGTTCATCGTGCCGTTCACCATCGTGCGGAACAGCGCTGCGCCATAGTCGCCTGTGGCGCTATCATTGCCGTTGCCGCCCATACGGAACAGCCATCCGTCGCCACCGAAACGGCTGCCGGACAACGCGGAACCGCATTCGTTTTCAATCAACGATACATCATATTGCCCTTCCGCAGGCGGGCGATTGACACGCATCACTTGTGCTTCGACGGAACGGATCACTTCGCCTGTGAACCACTTGCGGCCTTCATCCGTCACTTTCAGCGGATGGACAGGCTCGCGGTCCGCCAGTGATTTCAACGGTCCGCCATAGACATGTTCATAGCCACGCGGCCCCGAACCTGCCGTTTTGTATTTGCAATGCGGATACTTATGTTCTTTGAAGAATGACGGCTTGTAGGCGACGCCCAGCCCTTCCGCGCCGCGCATCGGGAACACGACGCGGTTCAGTCCGTCCAGTCCGAAATCCACGCCGTCAGGAAGCGTCAGCTTCAATATCGGACGGGTTGTCCAGTGGATGACGGCGCTGATGTCAAGACTGCGGCCAAGCGCAAACTGCTCTTTTCTTGGTCCATCCCCCGCCAAATTGACGCTTTGGCCGAACGTGAACTTCACAGACATGCTCAACAGGTCGCTTTCATACGTAATGACGGCTCCACCGCCGTTGTCCATCATCATCGACTTCACCGTTCCGTTCCACGGTTCCGACAGGAATTCCGCGGCCGTGATGGTTTTCTTCTTCGTCGCCGGCAGGACATCCGCGAATTCCAGCGTCCACAAGTTGTTCATTGTCAACTGCTGCCCGTTGCCATACGTGATGAGGACGGCGTTTTTGTTGTCGAATTTGAATTGATAGGCGTTCAACGCGCCTGCGCCGACCATCGCCAGCAGCAGGATATTGACAAATTGCTTCATAGGAGTCTCCGTATTAAGGGGGTGTCAGCGGTGTCTCGCCAACTTTTAATGGGACAACTGGGATAACTGAGACTTATGGGACTAAAATGAACCATTCTTGAAAAGAAATGTTTTTTTCTTTTGTTACATTATATTACATGATTATCCAGAATCAAATCCAACAGCCAAAAACACAAAGGCACATATGTCGAAAATCCGTTTGCAAGCCCATCGTGGCGTCAGTTCAGAATTTCCCGAAAACACCTTCGCCGCCTTCCAGGCCGCCATTGACGAAGGCTACGATATCATCGAACTCGATCCGAAATACACGGCGGACAACCATATCGTCATCCTCCATGACCGCACGGTCAACCGCACGGGCCGCCGCCAGGACGGCTCCACGCTCCCGCCGGACACTGCGATAAAGGATCTTACGTTTGCGCAGGCCCGCGAACTCGAATACGGCTCATGGAAGGATCCGAAATTCAAAGGCGAGAAGCTGCCGTCATTGGAGGAACTGATTGATTTCATCAAAGCGCATGACATTCCGTTCAAGTTCGACAATGTATGGGAAACCTTCCCGCCGGAACAGCAGGAGATTTTCCTTTCGCAGCTTGAAAAGGCGAATCTCGGAAGCAAGATCGGCTTCACCTGCCGCAAGCCGGAGTGCTTCGCGCTTGTCGCCAAACGGTTTCCGCAAGCGGAGCTCCATTGGGACGGTGCGAATGACAAGGCGACATTGGAGGATGTCGTGAAGGTCGCCGCCGGCCACCGCCTGACCATCTGGGTCTGCTACGACAACAAGCTGACGGGCTGGTTCAAAGGCGCGAAGGCCACCGCGGAGCTTTGCGACATGGTCCATCAGTTCGGTGAAATCGGCATCTGGATCCTTTCGCAGGAAGCGGAGCTCGACGACACCGTCAACGTCTTCAAGGCGAACGCCATCGAGACGACAGGCCACATCAAGCCTTCCATGCTTGCATGAAAAACATACGGGAGGGTCGCGCTCCTGCGCGACCGGTCGCTCTGGAGAGCGACCCTCCCTGATTCATTTAAGTAAATATAAACAACCGGAACAATCATGAGAAAACGTTACCAGGAAGTTAGTTATGACATCGTCGTGGTCGGCGGCGGCATGGCCGGCCTCTGCGCGGCGATTTCCGCCGCGCGTCATGGCGCGAAGGTAGGGCTCGTCCACGCCCGCCCCGTGCTCGGCGGCAACGCCTCCAGCGAAATCCGCATCCATATCAGCGGTGCCGACCAGAGCCTCCGCCAGACGGATTACGCGGAATCAGGCCTGCTCTATGAACTGATGCTCGAAAACAAGAGCCGTAACGATACGTTCAACTACTCCATCTGGGATATGGTTCTCTTCGAAGCCGCCAAAAACGAAAGGAATCTGACCGTCTATCTGAACTGCCCGATGTTCGACTGCTCCGTCGATGGCGACATCATCACCTCCATCTCCTGCTTCCAGGAGACGACGGAACTGACGTTGAAGATCTCCGCGCCGCTGTTCGTGGACGCCACAGGCAACGGCACGCTCGGCTATTTCGCGGGAGCGGACTACACGCAGGGCAGCGAATCGAACAAAGAATACGGCGAGCCGCACGCACCCGACCAGCCCAACAACGAACGCATGGGAAACACGATTCTCATGAAGGCCGTCGATACGGGCCATCCCGTCAAATACGAGCCGCCCGCCTTCGCGAAGAAGCTGACGGAGCATCAGTTGCGCTACCGCGTCCATTCCAAGACGATGAAAGTCGATGCGAGCATGGCGCCCGATCCGGAGGAATGGCTTCGCCTGTCCGCATGCAGCTGCGCCGCCGTCGATTACGGCTACTGGTGGCTCGAACTCATGGGCGACGGCGACGACATCATTCCGGACTATGAGAAAATCCGCGACGACTTGATGGCCTACGCCTACGGCCTGTGGGATCACATCAAGAACGGTGGTCAGCATGGCGCGGAAAACTTTGCGCTCGAATGGGTTGGCGCATTGCCTGGCATGCGCGAGAGCCGTCGTCTGCTCGGCGACTACGTGCTGAACGAATGCGACATTCTGGAACACCGCCAGTTCGACGACGCCGTCGCCTACGGCGGCTGGTGTGTCGATCTCCATGCGCCGCATGGACTTCTGGATTTCGACGTCCTGCCCAGCGACTGCCATCATTTCACTGGCGTCTATACGATTCCGTATCGTTCCTACTATTCGCGCAATATCCGCAACCTCTTCCTGGCGGGGCGCGACATCAGCACGTCCAAGCTCGGCCTCGCGAGCACGCGTATTCTCGGCTGTTGCGCCGTCGGCGGCCAGGCGGTCGGCACGGCCGCCGCCCTCTGTGTGAAATACAACGTGCTGCCGCGCGAACTGGCGCCGCATATTCCTGAAGTCCAGCAGCTTATCTTGAAGGACGACGGCTTCCTGCCGAATATCCTCAATCAAGATGAAAAGGATTTCGCACGGAAAGCGACGTTCACGGCGAGCTCCTCAAAAGCGAACGGCGTTCCGCAAAATGTCGTCAACGGTGTTTCCCGCAAGCTCGGTGACGAAACAAACGCGTGGATTTCCGACGGTCTCTCCGCCAATGGCGAAACGCTTTGCATGAAATTGGATGCTCCGCGTACGATCTCCGAACTGCGGCTGACGTTCGATTCCAATTTCGCCTATCCGATCCGCGTCACGATGTCGGCCAACCGCCAGGCGCAGCAGCGCATTGGCATCCCGCCGGAACTCGTTAAGGATTATACCATTACGGCCTTTCGCAACGGGAAGGCCGTCTATACCAAAGAAATAAAGGACAACCACCAGCGGCACAACGTCGTGGCGATTCCGCCGACGGAATGCGACGCCGTCGAATTCCGCTTCACCGCCACGAACGGCGCGGCCGACGTGACGGTGTATGAAATCAGAGCCTACTAGGCGGCTAGAAGGCTAGGCGGCTAGAAATCTAGAATTCTAGAAAACTAGCCGCCTGGAATACTAGAATTCTAATCTATTTTCAGCTCGTTGATGCGCCGCTGGATCTCGGCGGCGTTCTCCAGATAGAACACGTTGCGTTCGAAGGATTTCATGACCACGTCCGGAGCGATGGCCCTGTTCTGCCATTTTGGGGCGTTCAGGAAGCCGAAGACTTCGAACATCAGCAGAACGTCGTTTGGTAACTGCTTGACGGCTTCCATGATGCCCGCCCAGTCGATGACGCCCATGCCCGGATACCAATGGCATTCATCGATGCCGTCGTAGTCGGAGATGTGGAACGTGCGGATGCGCGGCGCCAGCAGCTTGATGCCGTCCACCAGTTTTTCCGGATGGCCGCAGAAATGGTTGACGTCGAAGCAGACGCCGACTTGTTCCATCGGGAAGCCGTCGACCATCACGGCGAGTTCCTCCGCCGTGTTGCCGAGGCATGAACGCGGCAGGTCTTCCACGTTGATGCTGATGCCCTGTTCCTTCGCGACGGGAACCAGTTCGGACAGCGTCTTGCGGAAGGCCTTGATCCATTCCGCGCGTTCGGGATTGTCCCATGGAACAGGCTCCAGGCAGCCGTGCATCGTGAAGTTCTTGCACTTCAGCGGGGCGCATGCGCGGATGAAGGCGGCCGTCTTGTCGGAGGCGGGCTTGCGTTTGCTTTCGTCCGGATCGGCGAATTCCCACGTTTTACCGAACGGAATATGGATGCTGCCGATGATGACGCCGCCTGCGTCCTGCAATTCGGCCATGATGCGGACCTTTTCGCCAATGTTTTCCGCCGTGCAGGCTCCGCTGCAAGAGTATTCGATGCGTTTCAATTTGGCGCGTTTCAGGCCTTCAAGCCATTCTGTCTCCAAGGCGATTTTGTCGGGAACGGATGTTGCATACTGGTACATGGTGGTTTCCTTATAATGGTAAAAAAGGGACTAAAGCGACTAAAGCGATAAGCGCGAGCGGTCCCGCGGGAGCGGGACCCTCCCGTTCAAACGTTGGCGGGCAGGCCGCTTTCCACGCTCTTGTAGCAGGCGTTCATGCAATCAATCGTCTGGCGGTGCCAACGGAGGTTGATCTTCGGCTGCTTGTGGTTGCGGATGCAATCGACGAATTCGTCGATGAGGCCGATCCATTCGTCGAAGTAGGTGTATTGCACGGTGTAGCGGTCGTTGGGGGCACCGTTGTGATAGACGTTCGGGCCGAAGCAGTCGCACATGACGGTGCCTTTCTCGCCCGTGATGGTGACATTGACCTCCATGCGTTTCGGGAAGATCTCCCAGCCGGGCGCGGGAACGGCGAGACGTTCCTCCAGACGCGACCATGACGGATCGAACAGGAAGGACGTGCCGTCCTTCATCTTGCCGCTGGCGAGAATCATGTCCTCCACTTCGATGTCCGGCCGGAGGTTGGGGGCGACCTGCGAATAGACGTAGTCGAAATCGGAGCCTGTCAGCCAGCGGATCAGATCGAAGATGTGCGGATGGTCGCAGAGGGCGCCGCCGCGGAAACGGCTGTCGCCTTTCTTCAGCGGAACGCGTGAGCCGTAGGAGGCTTCGGGCACGCCCTGCCACGGGAAGGCCCAGACGGGCGACAGCGTGATGTTCGTCATCTGGATGGACAGCAGCTTGCCGAGCTTGCCGGACGCGATGATTTCCTGCAACCGCTTGACGACGGGATTGTAGTGCATCTCCAGTTCGATCTGGCAGACGATGCCCGCCTTGTCCACGAGTTCGATCATTTCGTCGTATTCCTTCGGATCGAAGGTCGGAATCTTCATGGAGAGGATGTGGACGCCGCGCTCCGCGCAGAGCTTCATCTCCTTCAGATGCTGGTCGTTGGCGGATGCGATGACGACGGCCTCGATGTCGGGGTGCTTCGCGAACATCTCTTCGGCGGAGAGATAGCAGGGCACGCCGTTGTTGTAGAGTTCATAGACGTCCTTCGCACGCTGGTCGGCGGCGCAGGAGGCGACCCAGTCCAATTTGCTGTTGTCGCGGAGCGTCTGGTAGTATTTGCGGGTATGGCCGTGCGTGAGGGCCATCATGGCGATTTTGACGGGTTTCATGTGTGTTCCTCCTCAGCAGCAGACGGGTTTGCGTGACTTATCCGATTCGAGCGCGTTCTGGACCTGCGCCGTGACGTTCGCGTCGATGGCGTTCCATTGCGCGGCGAGCGACGGATCGGAGAGGACGGCGTAGGCGGCGCGGATGGTGAGAATTTCATCCAGTTCGAAGCCGAAGAGCTCCGTGTCCGTATCGGTATAGCGCTTTTCGCCGTCGGCCGTGAATTCGTAGATGGAGGCCTGTGGGACCTGCGTATCGACGGTGCGGTCGCAGGCGACGCCGCGGCGGGCGATGATCTCATGCTTGTCGATGGGCTCCGCGTTGGGGGGCAGGGCGGCGGAACATTCGATGGAGACGCTCTTTCCGTCCGCGAGACGGACGATCAGATTGGCGGTCTTGCCGTTGACGGTCGCGAAGAGGGAGGCGACTTCCGCTTCGCCGAGGAAGGCGGCCAGATCGAGTTCGCGGTAGAGGAGCGGGCGGATGCAGGCAGCCGCCTTCAGATTCATGAAGCGGAGGGTGGAGACGCCTTCCAGAATCTTGTTGTCGATGAGATTCTTCAATTCGATGAAACGGCGTTCCTTGCGCCACGGCAACAACTTGCAGACGGTGCCGTCCGCGAATTTGAGTTCGGCGGCGTTGCCGATGGAGCCTTCCTTGGCGGCGACGATCTCGCCGTCCGCCTTGACGGCGTATTTGTCGCGGAGGCGTTGGAGCGCCTCGTTCATTTCTTTTAGTTTCATGGTGTTTCCTATTAGGGTTAAGGGACGAAAGGGATAAAAGGGACGAAAGGGACTTAGAGCATTTTGATGCGCGGTTTGTATTTGGCGAGATAGGCGGCGTTCTTCTCGTCGCCGCCGGGCGCGTTGGCGCTGTTCCAGACGGGCGGGACGATGCCGCGTTCGACGCATTGGCGAACCGTCTCAATTTCAAGCAGATGGGCGATCGTGAAATCGACGATGTTGGAGACGGGAGCGATGGGCGTGTCCAGCCCGGGGATGTTGACGATGGCGTCGCCGACGGGATTGTAGTCGTCGATGCAGACATCCGCGAAATCGAAAAGATTCTTGCCGGACGGATGGCGGATGAAATGGTCTTTCGGCATTTCGTTCTGCCAGTAGGAGCTCGCGACGGCGATGATTTTGCCGCCTTGCTTTTTGATCTGCATGGCCGCGTCGATGGTGGCGGGATTGATGCCGATGTTGTGGAAAATGATGACGACGTCGTCCTGTTTGATGTCGTAGTATTTGATGATGGACGCGCCGAAATTGACGGTGCGTTCCAGTTCCAAATATTTCAGCGACTGGTTGAAGACGGAGAGGGCGGTCTCCATGAGCGGGTTGATGTTGGCGAGGCCGCCCGCGCGGAAGAACATTTCGCCCATGGGAAGCGTCGTGTGGCCGCCGCCGCCATAGACGCTGATGAGGCGGTCGTCGGCGATGGCGTCCGCCATGAGGCTTGCGGCCTTGCGGATGTTGTCGCTCTGCTCATCGACGACCTTGCGGATGTTGGCGAAGGCGTTGTCGACGTAGCCGAAATCGTTGAGTTTTTCCATGTTGGTTCCTTATATGGTTATAGGCTTGTGAGCTCTGCGATGATGGTGGCCATCGTCGAAATCGTCTCCGGCAGATTTTCGAAGGCCTCTTCCGTGTCAACCTGCATGTCCGCCAGCGGCTTGTCGTAGAACACATCCACAACGGGCTGGGCGAGCTCCTTCAACGGTTGCGTCAAATCGTTGAACGGCGCGTGGTTGCCGGAATCAAAGCGTTTGGCGAAATAGTCTGTGAAAGCGTCGATGACAGGAATGTAGATGTCGGAGACGAGTTCCCTGATCTGCGTGCGGCAGTAGTTGTTTTCGGCGTTGCCCTTCAGCGTGGTTTCGAACTTCGGATTCGTCTCATGCTTCTCCTGAAGTGCCTGCAACGACGCATACAGGGAGAATTCGTCACTGGCGGAGAGGATGTCCAGCATGACGGCGAGAACCTCCCGAATTTTCGTGAGGAAGGCGAGAGGCTTCTCCTTCGCCGCGAGGCCGTTCCGCCAGTCTTCCGCCGCAAGCTTGAAGGATGCGCAGGCGTATTCGGCGGCGCGTCCAGCGACCATGCGCGCGATGTCGATGACATCGCGTTTCACAAACGGCGTGTCGTTCTCAATATCCACATCCGCAAGCATTTGCAGCAACGGCTGGCAATTCGCGAGCGGCCCTCTGGCGCCGTTGGCGAACATCTCCATTTGCAATAAATGGCGTCTTGTCCAGGCTGCCCATTGCGGAATGCGCATGGCGTACAGTTCATAGTCATGGCCGGATATGGAATTCGGCCCCGACCAGTGGTCGGATTTCGCCAGCGGCAGGGCGGCCTGCCAGATCGGCAACATCGTCTCGGCGGTCTCTTCGTCATAGCGGTTTTGGCAGAATGTCTTGACAAAATCGTTGATTTTGATGTTCGACGGTGTCGGCGACCACGTGTTGGCGGCGAAATATTCGAGCAGCAGCGTGTCGGAGTGGGAAATCTCCGGCCAGTAGATAAGTCCTTTGCACATCGGATCTTCCACGGCCATGGGGAGGTTGCGTTCGATGACGTTGTAGTTGCCGCGCATTTCCGAATGGGCTTCGTAGGCGTGGAAGATGCCGAACATCCACGGGAACTTGCCAAGAAGGCCCCAGTTCTTGAAATTGTTCAGCTCGTCGTCCGTGTCGGACGTGTAGTCGAGAATGATCGTGTTGGCGGGATCGAATTGTGAGACGAGTTCGCGGACTTGCTCGGGCCGCCAATGCATGCAGAAGTCCCATGACGCGATCAATAGCGGAGCCTGCGGGTATTTTTCACGCAACTTATTGATAATGCGACGGTACGTGTAGAGCTTCATTTCGTGATTGGCGGCGTCGTCTTTGTAGCAGCGGCGCTCCGCGAGGCCGATCGTGTGGAAGAGTTCGGGCGCGCCATATTCGCGGATGTGCGTCTCCGTGAGCTTGAAATAGGCGTCCAGATTCTTGTCCTGCCGGATGTCCCACACGAGGCCTGTCTTCTCGCTGTAGCCGCTGGTCGATTGCGGGACGAAATCAGGCTTGACTTTGTCCAGATATTGCACAGGCGTGCGGCTGTACCAATGCGTCATCGTGCCGATGTCCTCCGGATGGAGGAGGTCGCGGTCACGGGCGTACTGCAGCAACTGCTTCCGCAGTTCGCCGCGCGTCTGCAGCGACCAGAAGAGGTTGCGGTCGTCATACGAACGCGGCACGGCTTCGGGTACGTCCCATTTCGGATAATCGACGATGTCCGGAAACGCCTTCTGGAAGAGGTCGTCGAGACCGATTCGCAGCATGAAGAAGTTCAGCCGTTTTTTGAGAATCCAGTCGATTTCCTTTTGCCATTGTTCGAGATCCCAATGCTCCGCCTGGAAGCGGTCGAGGCTGCGGTGGGCGAAATAGCGTAGGCCGCGGTAGTCGAATCGCGGCGATTCGGCGACATCGAGATTCGCGATATCGATGTCCGGAAGCGACGGAATGACGTCGCCATCCCAGAAGTAATGGCAACCGGCGCTGCGTTCGAAGAAATCATAGACGGCGTAGAGCAGGGCGCGGCCGCGGCCACCCGCGAGAAACAGGAGATGGCGGCCGTTCTCAAAGGCGGATTTGACGACATAGTCGTCCGAGCCTGTGCGCAGGGCGAAATCGCGGATCGTCCCGTCGATGATCTTCTCATGGACGAAATGGTTCGCCGCATCGGAACCGATGACGACAAGA
The DNA here is from genome assembly GCA_902776645.1 of uncultured bacterium. GTDB lineage: Bacteria > Verrucomicrobiota > Lentisphaeria > Oligosphaerales > Oligosphaeraceae > UBA1407. The sequence goes on from CACYQT010000002.1 coordinate 44,151, forward strand.
TCATCGTCGGCAGGCGCTTCCGTGACGATATCTAGCTTGACGCAAGTGACTTGAAACCAAAGATCCGCGAATGTGCGGGCGGCGATTGCGAAGATGCCTTCGTCTTTTGGAATATGGATTTTCAACATGTCGATACCTTGCTTTTAGGAACCACGAATGGACACTGATTGACTCGATTTGCCTCGCCGCCGTTGGCCTTGGCGCTGAAGCGTCTGTCTTTGCCTTAAACTTTCAGCTTTAATCTCTTAGCTCTTCTTCAGCACGCGCTTGTAGTTTTCGCCGATACGGTCCCAAAGCTTCAGCGCGTCCGGAGCGGCGAGAACCGTGCCGTAGCCGCCGCGGTAGGTCCATGAGGAGAGGCGATCGACGCCGAGCGATTCATACAGATCGACCGTCTTGTCGATTTGCGCGAAATCGGCGGGCTGCTTGTAGTAGCCCATGAGCCAGCGTTCCGACTTCTTGCCGTACTTGCGGGCGGCGGTGACGGTGCGCTCCGTGATGTCGCGGAAGAAGGCTTCGGGCAGCGCCCAGTTGAGAATGGTCGTGGAGAAGACGTCGAAATACGGGCAGGCGGCGACCGTGTCCCAATTGTCGTAGCCGCGATATTCCGTTACGTAGTATGTGTTCTGCGTGGCGTGGACGCAGCAGGTGATTTCCTGTTTGGCGTTGATCTCCTTGATGGCTTTTGACGTGTTGGAGAGGATTTCCATGGCCTCCCGCCAGCGGAACTGCTTGACGTCGTCGTTCATGTATTTCGGCATTTCATAGCCGTAGTAGTCTTGGAACTTCTTCTGGCAGACGGGGCAGCGGCATGTCCAGTCGTCGGCGACGCCGCCCGTGATGGAGGCGATGCCTTTCGGGAAGGCGTAGTGCGGTTCATCCCAGAAGAAACCGTCGGCTCCCGCTTCCTTCGCGAGCGTGACGCAGAAGTTCATGAAATAGTCGCGGAAACTGTTCGTGTTGAAGCAGGCATAGGGGAGCTTTTCGCCCGTCAGCGCGGAGACCTGGCGGTTTTCCGTGTTGTTTTGCAGGAACTTGGAGACTTGCTCGCCGCCGAAATATTTGCCGATGCCCCATGGATCGAGCACGACTTTCAGGCCGAGCTCATGGCCTTTTTCGACGATTTTCGGGATGTTCGGCCGCCAGAAGTCGAAATCGAATTCCGTGACGGCGAGATAGACGGTGTTGCAACCGTGGGCGATCATCTCCTGAAAATCCGCTGCGGCGTGTTCGACGTATCCGAGGCCGTAGTAGCTGACGGCTGTTTGCGTGATGGGCATGGCTTGCTCCTTTTGCATGGGTGGTGTAGCGACGGCGTCCCCGCCGTCGGGGGCGTCGGCGTTCCTGCCGACGTTTGGAGGTTGTTGTAGCGACGGCGTCCGCCGTGCGAGTGCAGGCGGGACACCGATGCCACCTCCGTAAGTACAATATAATAAAAGGTGATGACAATGCAAATGCCGTTTGGCATGATTGGGATGATTGATTTTTTGTCGTTGGACGGTAAATTATAAAACAGTTTTATTATGGTAGCAATCAAAAGCCGAATGAAGGAGTAACACGATGAAGAAAGAAATAATCACGAAATTGGCGGCCGTTTGCGCGGCTGTTGTCTGCATGGCTATGTTCATGGGCGGCAACGCGATGGCGGCGGAAGGCGATTCGCCGTTCATGGATCTGGCGAAAAAACGCTTCTCCGTGCGTCAGTTTGCCGACAAGCCAGTTCCGAAAGAGTTGTTGCTGAAGGTGTTGGAGGCCGCCAACGTCGCTCCGACGGCGAAAAACCTCCAGCCTCACCGCATCCATGTGCTGACGAAGACGGAGGACATCGCCAAGTTGGATGAATTGTCGCCCTGCCGCTACGGCGCTCCCGTCGTATTGGTTTTCAGCTATAATACGGAGGAGGATTGGAAGCATGGCGAGGAGCCCGGCGTTCGTTCGGGCGTGGAGGACGTGAGCATCGTGGCGACGCATGTCATGCTGCGCGCCGCCGAACTCGGCCTGGGCACGACGTGGGTCAACCGCTTCCGCAACTCCCAGCTGGAGAAGGCGTTGCTTCCCGAAAACGAACGCAGCGTGCTGATCATGCCCATCGGCTTCCCCGCTGAGAACGCGAAGCCGTCCCGCATGCATACGACGAAAAAGCCGCTGGACAAGACGGTGATTTGGCATTGAAATGGAAGGCGGGCTAATGGGACAACTGGGACTTCTGCGACATTTGGGACAACAGTGAAAGATTCAAAGTCCCAGAAATCCCAGATATCCCAGATGTCCCATGAAACGGTTTTGAATATCTACAATGAAAGTCAATAGGAGGTTGTAAATATGAAAATCACATTGGCGCAGGCACTTAAGGAAAAGAATCGCCTTGCCGGCGAAATCGCGCGGGCATGGACGTTTATCCAGACGGAGAACTCCAAACGGGAGGACATCCGCCGCGTCGTGGACGTTGAAGAAACATACAAGAAGATACAGCTCTATACGGAAAAACTGATTGAGCTCAAGACGAAAATCGGTGTCGCCAACGCCGACAATATGGAGCGGATCTATCGCATGGAGGAGTACAAGAGCGCTCTTGCCAGATTGGACAACATCAATACGGATGAGACGTCGGTCTTCCAGAAACTGACGGAATCCACCTACAAGGAGTTCAAACGGACGGTCGTCTACACGGCGTCGCAGATTCTGGAAATGCGTGAACAGCTCCAGAAGGAATGCAATCGCCTGCAGGACGAGATGGACGCCTTCAATGTAGCAACGAAAATTGATTTCGAGTCGCCTCTCAGTCATTGATCGACCGGCGCCTCAAAAAGAAAACAACGCCGCCTTATCCAGCCTTAAAACGGCTGTTCGTGCGTTTTACGCACGGGAAAACTTCTGATTAGCGATTAATGGGAAAGAAAAAGAACCTTGACAAAATTTAAATTTTAACGCATATCGATTTACCGTTCAATCATCAGAAAATCAAAACTCTTTTGGCGGCCGCGTTTTCTTCCGGGAGCTTGTTGCTTCGGCTTCAGGCTCCCGGTCTTTTTTTCTGGAAGTTATTGTTATTCCAGCGGGATAATCATGCTTAGTCTTGCTTTTTTCCAATTTGGTTTAGCAGCATGCTCTTCGTCTGGAATGAAAAGCCGGAAGCCGCGGATGGTGATCATACCGTCGCCACCGTCTGAAAGGATTTCGATGTCGCCGTGCTCATAGACAAACGGCAGGTTGTTCAGAGTCGAGACAGGCGATTCGCCAATCTGCGCAAGGCTTTCCGGCAGAGCGCCTTGGTGTTCATGGCTGTATTCCATGATCTTCCATGAGAGCATCGCCATTTGCCGTGCGTCTGTCATATTGTTTTGCATGGCATAGAATGACAGGGGAGGTTCAAAAAACATAAGAGTCTTTTTTGTCTTCAGTTCATTTTGTAGCATTCTAGCTTCTTCCATGGTGGAGGATTCATCCAGTGACAGTCTGACGAATTCTGCATGATATTTTTGGTTGATGCATGCAGGATCCATGAACAATCGCTTCAGGAAAGAAGCAGGACCGTTCATCCAGAGACTTACACCGCAGTATAAACTGTTCACAAGCCATTGAATATAAAAGCGATTGTACAGATTTATGTCAGCATCTAGTTTGAGTGTGTTTGCAAAGTCATAAAGAGATCGTGTGCTGTCGGCATTCGTCTTATAGGCGCAGGCGGCGATGTATCGCCAATCCGGTTCGTTTCCAAGCAATTCCAGCCATTCCTTTTCCGTATAGCGGTTTTGCGGTAGTGTGCGAGCCAATGCATCGAGTCGTCTGCCTTCTACACTACGTCCATAGGATTTATCGTATGGACTGGATTCCTGTTGCAGACACCAGTCACGCAGGCTGATCATGGCAGCGTTATCTTGCTTGACGAGATCGCGTTGTTGGGCGTTGGCCATCATTTCAATGGCCAGAAAACGGGCGGCTTCGGGAAGAGATTTTGAGAAAGGATGGGACGATTCATCAGTGATTGGCTGGGTATGAGTGACAGGACGTGGCGGCATGGCGGCCAAGGCGATGATGGCATCTCGCACGCCGTTGGATTTCTTTGATATGTCGGCAAATTGCTTTTGGATGCCGGCTTGTGTATTGGAGATCGATTGCTCCCAAACAAATTGCTTTTCAAGAGCCTGCATAAGCGAGACGACGTTTTTCAGAGGTTCTTTTTCCAAGAGGGATTCGTCGCATGGCTGAACATTGATGCCGTGTTTTTGGCGATAGTCCGCAAGCATGGTTTCCATTTGTGCGGGTGCGTCTATAAATTGTTGTACAAGGGGATATTCGGTTGCGATACGGATGATACCAGTGACAGCGGCGATGGCGAAGGAGATTTTTACGATATTCTGGCGGAATTTCAGATCGCCGACGAAAACGACACCGAGCATGGCGAAGAGAGGGTTGATAAAAATGGCCAGAAACAGCGCAAGTGGTTGGAGTGGAAGATATCCCATGCAGATGGATTGGGCATACAAAAACAGGATCAAACTTGCCAAGGACATTAAAACAGCGTAAGGACGGCTTTTTTTCACACCCAACCAGACGATTGTAACGATGCCGAGTGGTGAAAACAGGAGAAATACAAGAGCTCCGAAAATGCGACATGGCCATTTCCAAGGCGATGACGGTGTTTCGAACACATCCAAGACAGTACTGACTAGTTGTTGGGTTTCATAGAGCAACAGTCCCCAGACGATGATTAGGATCATGCAAAACGGCCATTTCCCCTGGACGCCTGCTGTGAATGCCCATGGGATGATAATGTTACAAGGTAATGACAAGGCGATTGCCAGCAGTAAAGCTTCGTATGGGGCGCCTTTCAATGAAATGATATTGTTGAAATGCTGTAGTTTGGTTACTTGCTTGGGGGTGTCTTCATTCTTTTCCATGGAGGTATTTCCGCTTCAGACATTTATCTGTATTCATTGTGGATATATTGGAATTAACGCATTACCAAAATATAAATGATGATGCTGAATTGTCCAACATTTGTTGGAGAGATGGAGGGAAGACGCAGCCATTATGAAAAATGGACGGTGATTTAGAGAAGTATTTGATGAAAATGAATAAAAGTACTGTTGAAAATGCGATTAAATTAGCAGAAAATGATGATGAAAATGTGGTTTTGAAAAATATAAACAATTTGAATTTAATAGGTTGAAAATAATAATGCAGAATAATGCATTATTCCTATCTCCATTCAATATTTTCAATCGTATGAAGGCATTTGCGGAAATAGCCTGACGGGCCGATGACACCGAAGGTCTTTCCCGCCGTGCATGGACGCGATTCATTGTTGCCGAATGCCTTGACCAATTCCTTCGGCTGCAGGCGACATTCGCAGAGCATTTCATTGACGAACCAACGGGAAACGCCGCCTTGCGGCAACGCGTAGATTTCCGCCTTGACCGCCTCCCATTCGTCATGGGAGAACGCCAGTTCGGGATGGCTGCGCGCCTTGCCTTCAAGCATGACGGCGCCGATCTGGATGCTTTTCGCATGGGAGAGGACGGCGGCGGCCACCATGTCGGCGATTTCATGACGATTGACTTTGTTGACCGTTATGCTGACATTGGTCGGCCATTCCAGTTCGGCGGCTCTGGCGATGAAGGAGAGGGTTTTCGCAAACATCCGCCGGGTGCCGGTCTGCATACCGTAAGTCTTTAATCCTTGAAGACTTGTTGAAAGTTCAATTTTCTTTTCCTTGCACCAGAGCAGTTTCTCTTCCGTCATGCGGCTGCCGTTGGTGAAAAGGGCGAGACGGCTGGACGGCATCAGGCCTCGCGCGAAATCCAACAGATGCCAGATGTCCTGCCGCAACGTCGCTTCGCCGCCTGTTAACAGGATGTCGTTGACGCCACGGGCGGCGCAATCCCGCAGAATATCCTCCCATGCCGCCGTATCCAGTTCAGGCTTCGCCAGTTCCGGAAATTCGTGCCACACGCAATAGCAGAATGGGCAGTGAAAATTGCAGCGTGTGGTGACTTCAAGAATGAGATGGGGAGGCAATTGAAGCATGGCATAAAATGGAAACGGCGCAACGGTTATTGATTCGCCTTGTCAGCGGGCGGTGGCAGGGGTGCTCCCATGAGCGGTCGCGGCTGCTGCTTTTCGTTCTCTTCGTTCTTTTCTTCGCATGGCGGCGCGGGTTTTCCCATGAGCGGACGCGGCTCGGGAGCCTGCTTGTCGTTTACCTGTTCTGCCGAATTGTTTTCAACATGATTCTGACTGGGAGTGGAAGCTTTTTCATCTGAATAACTTATGTCGGAAACAGCGTCAGGGTTTGGAACGTCGCCGGCCGTTCTTCTGAAAAACACGTCGCAACCGGTGGTCGCCACCAACGACGACAACAATCCCACCAGCGGCAGTCCTTTCTGCAAGGCGTTTGCGATGGCGGCCTGTCTCTTTTTTCCTTTTGGCGTGAGTTTCATACGTTCCTACTGTTTGTATTTATTTGTTGTCAATTAAAATACCCGGCACGTCACGGGGCTTTGTTTGCTCAATAATATCATAGATTTGCTTAATAAAATCATCGTTATCGATTGGATCCGGTTGATCAACTTGAATTATTGGGAAGGGAGCAATAAAATCGCCCGGCACGTCACGGGGCATACTTAGCTCATTAATAATCGGATCCGTTTGATCAAGTCTGAATTCAATTGGATTGGCTTGTATGATATCAATCAGATCCTTTTGATCAATTTTGGACTCGATAAGTGAATTAGGGGCAAGTTTTTCAAGCATTTTCGCCCTTAGTTCAACGCTGACATCCGTCATGACAGGAAGGTTGGGAGTCCCCGTGGTGAGCTGTTGTGAACCAAGCGGATGCTCCGATGCGTTGCATTTTTGTCCTGTGGGCGAGTCTGATGGTTGATCATCTGATGGTTTTTCCGTTGATTCTTCAGCCTCCTCCGGGGTGATTGTCGTTGGCTTCGGTGCCATTCTTCCCATTGTATGGCGATTCATGATTCCTTTGATCAAATCGCAGCCTGGAGTCACCAGCAGCGACGACAGCAATCCTGCCAGCGGCAGTCCTTTCTTCAGGGCTTTGGCGATGGCGGCCTGTCTCTTTTTTCCTTTTGGCGTGAGTTTCATGGAGATGTCCTTGTGGATTGCTGGGTTCTGCGAGGAGTTTGTCCCAAAATACGTTGCCTGATATTTTTTATATCATTAGACGGACGGACATGCGAAATCTTATGGCGTTTGCTGAAAAAAAGATATTTTTTATCACGTGAAGAGTTGTATCAAATCTTTGTCTAAATAACGGCTCAATTTGAAGGATATTGGTGATTTGAATGAATATGACAAATTCAGAAAAAGTGTCATAGCACGGCTTTGCGGGCGATTTCACAGCATTTTTCAAAAGCGTCGTTAAGGATGGCCTGCGCATCTTTGCGACGGCGATTTTGCATGGCTTCCTTCGCTTTTGCGAGGGCGGGGCGGTAGATGGCCATGACCGCTTTTTCGTGGGGGAGCCACACGTCGCTGTCGAACGACAGTCCATTCGCGTCGCGTCTTGCGAAGGCGGCTTTGGACCATGACCGGTCGGCGATGTCCTGCGGGATTTCCTTCAGGCAGATCGGCGCGGGAATGTACATCGTGTGGCCGACGGGACCGATGGCTACATACATCGTGCTGAGCATGTTAGGATAATCTTTGTCGATGGCGATCGTGGCGGCGGAATTGGTCGTCTTGTTGCAAAGGCCGTGCTCCGTCATGACGGATTCCATGGTTCCGCGCATGCGGGATGTCCGCCAGATATCCTCCAATTCGATGACGCCTTTTTTCTCCAATGCTTCATTCAGGCCTTTGGCGGCCTGGAATTCACGGGACTGGCTGTTCATGGTTGATTTGATGCCGCTTCTGGAGAATTGGGCCATGCCCGGATTGTGCCAGATGTTGGCGCGGATGGTCATGTTGCCGGTGACGACGACAGGCATGACGCGCTTCGCGGTCAATTCGGCGATGTAACCGCCCTTCGTGTCCATGATGAAGAAAATGGAGCCTCTTTCCTTGTGCGTGTATTGGCCGTTTTCGATGAAGCCCGTGAGCATTTTCAAGGCTTCTTTCGCGTTTTTCGTGTTTCCAAGTATCTGCACGAGAATCTCCGGCGTCGTCAGGCGGCCTTCGGTGGCCGGGGCGAATTCAGGCGTCGTTTCGCCGCTGTTCATGACGCAGGCGACGCCTTTTTCGTTGAAGCCCATGCATGGATTTTCGTCGCCGAGGCCGAGCCATTTGATTTTGGCGTCGCGGTCGCTTTTGATGAGGCGGATGTCTTTTTTGCCGGAATCACGGTTCTTGTGGAGGATCATGGGGCCGCCCGTCAGTTCGGGGAAGAGCATCCAGCTGGTGCATTCGTGGTCTAAAGAATCGTTTTTCATAGTAGTATTAGGGATAAGAAGGGATAGAAGGGATAAAAGCAAGATGGTTTTAGAAACCGTTGTGCGGGGTGAACTGGTCGTAGTCGAAGCCGTCCAATGTGCGGAGGAGATGGAGCCGTTCGGGAGCCACGGCTGGTTCTACGCCGCGCATGAGATTGGTCAGCGTCTCCCAGCGGCGCGGCCAGACGGCGGTATGATCGCAGACATCCCATAGGAAAAGCCCTGATGCGCCGTTGGATACGGCGTCGTTGAACATTTTCGGAAACTGCTCGCCACCGCCGTTGTCCTCGCCCTTTGGATACCAGCGGCAATCCGTTCTCGCGCAGAGCTTTCCGAAATAAGCGTAGTCGATGTTGGCGATCTTCTCGTCGTGGTTCCGCTTCATGAGCGCGCCGTCGACTTCAAGCGAATCGATGATCTTCTCCGCCACAAGTGTTTCGAGATCAAGGCCGAAGAAATGGTTGGCGGCGGGCGTCGCCAAGACATCTATGGAGAAACCAAAGCGGCGGCCGCGTTTCTTCCCCTTGTCGTCGAGCAACTTGCGGATATCACGGAGGAAATCGGTAATCATGTTGCTTCGCAGGGAGATGATTCGCGGATCGTCTTCCGGAATCTCCAGCGGGGAGACACCGTATTTTTCATGGAAGGCGTTGCAGAACGCAGGCTCGAAGGCGATAAGCGGCACGCTGCGCATGAGAATCAGATTGAGGCCGTCCAGATCGAAATCGGTCATTTCGTCGAACAGCTGCAGGAAATGGTTTCGGACTTCCGGTTTGGCGAAACTCAGCCTCGCGACAGGCGTTCCGTTACGTGTTTTGCAATGGTATTCCGGATGTTTCTGGAAAAATTCCGAATAGTTGCAAAGGCCTGGCATGTAGCATGCTCCGAGGCGGATGCTACCATAGAATTCCATGCCGTGGCGGTGGGTGAAATCAATCAGTTTCGGAACAAGTTGCGGCTCCTCTTCGCGCAGTTTATTGACCTGCAACGTGATGTCATGGTGCAGACGCGTCATGTGGCTGCCGAACATCGTGTTGAAACCGTTCGTGCCGACCTTTGTCGTGAAATGCGACACGACATCTGATTCGCCCAGGCAGAACTGTAGCCGTCCGATGTTTCCGCCTGCGAAGGAGGCGATCCGGTCATAGTAGGTGGCCAGCGTATCCGTCCAGTAGCCGTCCATCGTGGCGACGCAATGGTATTTTTGATCGGCAGGCCGTTCCGTCATCGGCTCCAGACGAATCCACGCCAATGTGCTGATTTCCTGCGCATTGCGGATTTCAAGCAGCTGGCCGTGCAAGTCCGCTTCTCGGTACAGATATTCGATGCATTCCGGAAACCAGTTGATGCCTCTTCCGCGAAGCAGCCTCCACTGGCTTTCGCCGCCGAGGCGGAGCTTAATCCGCGTGAAGTCGCCGAAGCAGCCTATTCCGATATAGATGCGGCACGGGCCGACGGATGGCAACGGCAGCGTCAAATCACGAAAATAGCCTACGGCGGATGAAATAATCATCGTGCCTTTGATGCCGTCCATCGTTTCATACGGCATGTATCTCCATGATGTTTCGGGACTTAAATCCGTCGTTCTTGTTTGGACGCCGCACAGTCCCGCCACATCTGTCAACCATTTGTCCTGCATTGTTTTTTCCTGTAGAATACTATTGTTGATTCTTTTTCAACAATAATATGGTATGGAGGCAAACGATGTCAATCTGAAATCATGATGAAAAAAGCCTCATTTGGGGCAAAATTCACGAAAAGCAAATATCTCAAGTGGCGTTCTTCACGAAAACGCAACATCTTAGAGAAAAAAGACCGTTTGATTTTCAACGCAGAGTCGCAGAGACACAGAGATGCAGAGTTATTTTTGTTTATTGATTCATCACTGTAGATAGGAGGGCCAGTGGCGTCCTGTGAACAATTTTAGCTTCAAGGGGACATCTGGGACTTATGGGACAAATGCGACAGTAAAATTTATTCCCAGTTGTCCCAGCAGTCCCAGATGTCCCATTGAAAAAGTCAAGAGCAGTGGCCCGCATTGCTTTTAGATTTGCAGACGCAGGCGAGACGCCTGCGCCGCTTCAGCCTTGGGCCTGAACGGCCGTGAGGGCGACCGTCGCGACGATGTCGTCGACGGAGCAGCCGCGGGAGAGGTCGTTGCACGGCTTCGCAAGGCCCTGCAGGACGGCGAACGCTTCCGCGCCACCGATACGTTGCGTGATTTTGTAGCCGATGTTTCCAGCCTGCAAGTCCGGGAAAATCAACACGTTGGCGTGGCCGGCCACGGGGCTTCCCTTCGCTTTGGAGGCGCCGATTTCAGGAATGATCGCGGCGTCGAACTGCATTTCGCCGTCCAACGCGAGATCGGGGGCCATTTCATGGGCGAGACGGGTCGCCTCCTGCACTTTCGTCACGAGTTCATGCTTCGCGCTGCCCTTCGTGGAGAAGGAGAGCAGGGCGACTTTCGGCTCTTCGATGCCGCACAGGACGTGGGCTGTTTCCGCCGCCGAAACGGCGATGCTCGCCAATTCCTCCGCCGTGGGGCAGGGGACGACGACGCAGTCCGAATAGACCAGCAAACCGTTGTGGCCGAGGCTCTTGTTGGGGCAGTCCAGCAGGAAGCTGGAGGAGACGACCTTGATGCCGGGCTTCGTCTTGATGATCTGCAGGGCGGGGCGGAGCATGTCGCCAGTCGTGTGGACGGCGCCGGAGACGAGGCCGTCGGCGTCGCCAAGCTTGACCATCATGATACCATAGTACATCGGATCGGCCACAAGCTGTTTCGCCTGTTCTTCCGTGACGCCTTTCGCCTTGCGCAGTTCGTAGAGGGCGTTCGTGTATTCCGCCGCCTTCGGGCTGGCCAGCGGATTGACGATTTCGATGTTGGAGACATCCACGCCTTTTTCCGCCGCGACGGCTTTGACGCGTGCGGGATCGCCCAGCAGGATCGGACGGGCGATTTTTTCCTGCACGATTTTGACGGCGGCCTGCACCGTGCGCGGTTCGTCGCCTTCCGGCAGGACGATTGCCTTGACGCATTGACGCGCCTTCACTTTGACTTGTTCTATCATTCCCATGGTTGTTTCCTTTTGTTGAAATATTTTTAATTTGGAAGTAGCAAAGGCGTTGCCGCTCATGTCAAGGCCGAGACGGCCTTGCTACCCCAATTGCTCATGTCAAGGCCGAGACGGCCTTGCTACCCCAATTGCTGATTATTAAAGATCAACGCCTTCAAAGCCGTCCCACACGGGCTTGCCGGAATACGTCAGAATCGGCGCTTCGCCGCGCAACGCCTTAAGAACGGAGAGCGCCAATGCATCTTGTTCCATTTCACCGGGATACACGCTGATCGGGGCGATCCATCCGCAGCGCATCTGGATACCGTCGATGATGTCTTGGAAACGCATCAAACCGCCTGTCAGCAGGATGCCATCGACCTTTCCGCAGAGGACGGCGCTCATTTCGCCGATCTGCTTGCAGATCTGGTAAATCATTGTATTCCAGACTAATGAGGCTTTGCGGTCGCCTTCTTCGACTTTTTTGTGGATGACGTCCGAATCCGCCGTTCCGAAGAGGCTGACGAAACCACCTGCGCGGGAGCACATCAGCCGCGCTTCCTTCACGGAATGCTTGTCGATGTAATCCAGCAGCGACAGGACGGGAACGCTGCCGATGCGCGTCGGCGTGAACGTGCCTTCGCCGTCCGCGCCCATGTTGCCGTCGACCATGCGGCCGTGGTCATGCGCGCTGACGGTGATGCCGCCGTCGATATGGGCCACGATGAAATTGCAGTCTTCATAGCGTCTGCCGAGCTTGTTCGCATGGAATTCCGCGACGGCCTTCTGGTTGAGCACGTGGGAATGGGAGTAGCGATAGACGCCTTTGATGCCCGTCAGACGTGCGTAATCGCCGTATTCATCGACGTTTGTCGGATTCAACGTATAGGCGTTGCGGCCGAATTCCTGCGCGAATTTCCACGCCAGCATGACGCCGAGCTTCGCGGGATGCTCGCTGCCGCCGACGGCCGCCACCGTGTCGTCGTAAAGCCGTTTGTCAACGGCCGTCACGCCGCCTGGCTGCGTATAGGCGCTGCCGCCGCGGCCGACGAATACGTCGATGTCCGACGCCGCGACGCCGTAGTCTTTCAGCATGTCCATGATGACTTGGTAACGGAACGGCATCTGGTCGTTCACGTGGGGGAACTGCAGCAAGACTGGCGCGTCATGGAAAATGCTTTTTTCGAAGAGCGATTTTTCGTTTTCGTAAAGGCTTACCTTCGTGGAGGTCGAGCCCGGGTTGATGACAAGGATCTTTAGCTTTTTGCTATCCTGTGCGTTCATGTGTGGTTCCTGATGTTTCAGCGCAAATGTTTTGAGATTCATGGTTGTCTATTTTGACAAATAGGCTACTCCAATAAATATATGGCATGGACGATGATTTTCAATTTAATTGCCTATGTCACAAGCATAAAAACACAATGGATGCCGATGGAAAACCATTTGCCGAAAGATATGAAATGATGGCGACCGCCGTGCATATTTTGAAATGGAAGGATATATTAAACAAAGGAAAAAGTCATATCGTCCAAATTGTCTAATTCGTCACCGTGAAAACCGAAGCTATCCAATCTATCGCCAATCACATTGGCCAGCGTTACGACGTCGCGGAATATCCTGCGCTGCGCCGCCAGAACCAAGACTGGCAGGAACGGAAACCATTGCAGGGCATGAAGTTGCTTGATGGAACGCCGTTGTTCACGAACACGCTCGTGAAATTTCTTCCGCTACTTGCGGGCGGAGCGGAACTGACCGTCGCCGTGTCTGACGCGATTCCGTATGACGCGTCGTTGCCGCCGTTGCTGGCGGAATGGGGCGTGCCCGTCGTGAAGAACGCGACGGCAGGCGATTACGATGTCGTCATGGACTGCGGCGGCGCCCATGCGGGGCTGACGCCGCGGCTGGGCGTTGTGGAACTGACGCGTTCGGGCTACTATCATTACGAATCGTCGAAACTGCCCGTGATTCTCGTCGATGACAGCCGTGTGAAGACGATCGAGACGTGCCTTGGCACGGGAGACGGCTTCATGCGCGGCATGGAGAAGCTTGGCTATGATGACTGGAAAGGACGGAATGTCGTCATCTTCGGCTATGGAAAAGTCGGCCGCGGCGTAGCGTACTACTGCCATGAAAAAGGCGCGGTCGTGACGGCGGTGGATCGACCGGAAGTCGTTGTGGCTGAATATGTGACGTTGGTGGATAAAAAAGACCGCAAGGCGATACGGACGGCTGTGAAGGAGGCGTGGTGCGTCGTGACGGCGACAGGCGTCCGCCATGCGTTGCGCGGCAACGGCGCGGCGGAAATCCTGCGTGACGGCGGCCAGCTGGTGGCCGCCATCGGCATAGAGGACGAATGGGGCGACGAACTGCCCATGAAACGCCGCCTCTGTGGCGGAACGGCCGTCAATTTCCTGTTGGACGAACCGACGCGGCTGCGCTACATCGACGCGACGATGGCGCTGTCCAACGCCGCCGTTCTGGAGTTGAAAAAGGGCGGCGTGGCGGCGGGCGTGCACCGCATCCCGCCGTCCGTTGAAAGCTATTACTGGCAGGCCGTCGAAGACGGCGGCCTGATATCGAACGAACTGAAAGGAGCTGGCCTGTGAGCATTCTCATCAAACATGTTGAACTGAACGGAAACCGTACGGACATCGCCATCGAAGGCAACCGCATCGCCGACATCGGGCCGCAGGACGCGGCCCTCTTCGACACGATTGTCGACGGCAGTTATTCCATCGCCGTGCCTGCCTTCTACAATTGCCATACCCATTCGCCCATGACGCTGTTGCGCGGCTACGCGGACGACATGGAGTTGATGGACTGGCTGAACAACCATATCTGGCCGGCGGAGGCCAAACTGCAGCCGGAGGACATCTACTGGGGGACCCGCCTGGCCTGCATGGAGATGATCCATTCAGGCACGGTGTATTTCAACGACATGTATTTCATGCCGTCCGGAACGGTCCGCGCCGTGGAGGAGAGCGGTCTTCGCGCGACGATCGGCATGTTCCTCAACGACGCGGCGCCGAACAAGGAGATGTTCGAGAAGGATAGCAAGGAACTGTGGGAACGCCGCGACACGCTGTCGCCGCGCATCCAGTTGTCCATCGCGCCGCACGCCATCTACACGTGCGGGGAGAAGACGTTGAGAGAATGCGCGGAGATGTCACAACAATATGGAATCCAGCTACATGTCCATGTATCCGAGACGAAGACGGAATTCGACGGCTGCAAGGAGCAGCATGGCGGCATGACGCCTGTGGAGTATCTGGACACGCTGGGCGTCTTGTCGGAACGGACGTTCGCGGCGCATTCGGTCCATGTGACGGAGCATGACATGGAGATTCTGGCGGAACGCGGCGTGCACTGCGTGTTCAATCCTGTCAGCAATCTGAAGCTGATGTCCGGTCTGTTGCCGTTGCGGCGGATGCTGGACAAAGGCGTGTCCGTCGTGCTAGGGACGGACGGCACGTCGTCCAACAACAACTTGTCGATGTTCGACGAAATGAAGGTCGCGTCATTGGTTTCGAAGCTGGCGAACAATTCGCCGATTGGCGCGCAAGTCGATGAAATCTACAAGATTGCGACGCGGAATGGCGCGGTGGCCTCCGGCCTGGACGCGGGCGTGATTGAAAAGGGCCGTCTGGCGGACATCGTGCTGCTGGACGCCAGTTCGGCGCAGCTGACGCCGTCGTACAATCTCGTCTCCAATTTGGTCTATTCCGCCGACACGAGCTGCGTGAGGACGGTCATCTGCGACGGAAAGGTCCTCATGCGAGACGGCTTCATCGAAGGCGAGGCGGAAGTCATTGAGAACGCCCGCCGTTGCGCGAAGAGGCTGTTGGCCGCTGCTCGTGGGTGAGAGCTAGAACATCCAGAACATCCAGAACATCCAGAAAAAGAAGGAGATATCATGCAGATCGGTCGTGGAAACTGGTACGGGAAGAAATATTATTTCGGCATGCATTATGACTTGCATGCGAACGCCAACGATACGGAGCTGGGCACGCATTGCAGTCCGGCGGAACTCGTTCCAATGCTGAAAATCATGAAGCCGGATTTCGTGCAGACGGACTGCAAAGGCCATCCGGGCATGACCAGCTGGTTTACGCAAGTGCCTGACGGGACGGTGTCTCCGGGCGTCGTGAAAGATGCGATGGCGCAGTGGCGCGAGGCAACGAAACAGTTGAAACTGCCGCTTCACTGCCATTATTCTGGCATTTGGGACATGGCGGCGGCAAAGAAGCATCCTGAATGGACCGTTGTGCCCGCGCCGGGCTCGGACCGCAAGTCGGATAAAATGTGTCCGCGCAGCCCCTATCTGGAGAAACTGCTGATTCCGCAGCTGTTCGAATTGATTGACCGATACGGCGTCGATGGCTTCTGGATCGACGGCGATTTGTGGGCGGTCGAACCGTGCTATTGCAAGAAGTGCACGGCGGAGTTCAAGAAACGCACGGGAATCGCGGAACCGCCTGTCTCTGAAAAAGATGCGAACTGGACGGCGTGGATGAACTTCCAGCGGGAAAGCTTCATGGAATACGTGACGAAATACACGGAGGCCGTCCATGCGCACAAGCCGGACGTGAAGGTCTGTTCCAACTGGTTGCAGACGTTGCGCAATCCGGGCGATCCGTCTGTTCCGACGGATTGGATCAGCGGCGACAACAGCTGGATCTGGGGGCTTGACGGCAGCCGTTGCGAAGCCCGCTGGCTGTGCAATCGCGACAAGCCGTGGGACATCATGCTGTGGTCGTTCAGCAAGTCGTCCGAGATGGGCAATCCCGCGTCGCCATGGATCATGAAACCTGTGGAAATGCTTGAACAGGAGGCGGCTATGCTGCTTTCGACGGGCGGTAACGTGCAGATCTACGAGACATGCGGATTGCGTTCCGGGCAGCTCGTTCCGTGGCGCATGGAACGTCTTGGCGAAGTGTCGAAATTCGTGAAGCAGCGCCGCAAGCTCTGTCAGGACACGCAGACCTTCCCGCTGGTCGCCGTGCTCCATTCGGAGGCCCATTATTATTCGCAATGCACGTCGTCCAGCATCATGTACGGCTACGACATCGCGCCTGTGCAGGGGGCGACGTGGATTCTGTCGGACTGCCATTACGGCGTCGATATTCTGGACGAATTCATGCTGGAGGAGATGCTGGAGCAGTTCCCCGTGGTGGTCGTCCCCGAGCAGACGCGCATGTCGGACAAGATGGTGAAACTGCTGAAGGCGTATGTGAAGGAAGGCGGTTGCCTGCTGCTGACGGGCGTCGGCATGGCGGAGCGTTTCGGCTACGACTATCTCGGCGTCCAGAAGATGGAGACGGTCGAGAAGGCGACCTATTACCTGCCAGTCGGCAAGAAGGAGATGTTCCCGCTATACAGTGGTACATGGGGACTTGTGACGACCGCCAAGGCGAGCCGTGCGTTCGGCAGGCTTGGCAGCAGTCCGTTGCGCAATGAAAAACTGACGGATTATCCCGTGGCGGTTTTTAAACGGCATGGCTACGGGACGGTCGCCTTCATGCCGGCGGACATCTGCCGCGACTACCAATCCAATCGCTATCCGGAGACGCGCAAGTTCATGAAGGAACTGATGGACCGTTTGTTCACGGAGCAACCGGTGGTCGTCGACGCGCCGGTCGGGTTGGATTTCGTGGCGCGTTGCGGCGACAACGGCCTGCTGTTCCATTTCATCAACCGCACGTCCGGTAATCCGACGCGGCCCGGCCAGGGGATGGTGGAGGAGATTCCGCCGCTCGGCCCCGTGAAGATGACGCTGCGCATGGGCTGGAAGCCCGAACTTGTGAAATGGCATTTCGAAGACGATGCCGCCATGACATGGACGTGGACGCCTGTCGATTTCGACGGCGAAGCCGAGCATGAGCACGATGAGCACTGTGACTGCGGCCATGACCACGAGCATGGCGAAAAATGCGACTGCGGCCACCATCATGAGCATGGCGAAAAGTGCAATTGCGGCCATGACCATGAAGACGGCGACGACTGTTGCGGCGAGATTCTGGAAGGCGAGTCAGGCGTTCTGGAAGTGACGCTGTCACAGGTGAAACTGCACGGCGTCGTGCAAGTTTTGTAGGGGTAGCAAGGCCGTCCCGGCCTTGGCGTGGTAGCGAGGTCGTCTCGGCCTTGGCAGGGGTAGCAAGGCCGTCTCGGCCTTGGCAATGGCGTGATGGCCTCGTTATTTTCTAATCAAGGGCGGGACGCCCTTGCTACTTCCTACGGCGTGTAGAAGCAAATCTCCTTCAGGCTGATCCATGGCCCGTTGAAGCAACCGGGCGCCTTCCTGACCGTCAGGCGGGCGAAACGGGCCGTTTGCGGCGGCAGGTCGAAGTTGAAGATGATCTCGTTCCGATGCGGCTTCGTGTGGTCGATGACTTTCCGCCACGCGACGCCGTCGTCGGAGAATTCCATGGTGAAGGCGTAGTTGCGTTTTTGCATGGGGATGACGGCGATCTTTCTGAACGTCAGTTTCGTGCCGAAATCAAAATCAACGACGGCCGGCCATGTGTCGGTGGACCAGCGTTCGCCGTGGGCTTCCGACCACTTGCCGTCGCAGAGCTTGTCCGGCGAATTGCCTGGCTGGAAAGGACTTGTAGACGTGACGGTGATTTTCTTCCTGTAGAAACCGCTTTCTGGGCGCATGAAGGAAGGCACTTGCGATTGGAAATCCAATGGAACGGTCAGAAGTGGCGGCTGGTAGTCGTCGCACATCCGCATGAGGGCGGAGGCGGCAAGCAGGAAGAGGCCGTTTCCGAAGCGGTTGGAACGCATTTTCGTGAAGGCTTCGTTGCGGTAGTTGTCGGGCGAATCGGAGCCGACCTGCATGTAGCCGATGCGGCCCGGAGCGAGCTGGCAGACGGTCGTGAGGGCGTTGTAGGCCTTGAGGGCGACGGGCAGGTATTCCGCCTTGTCCAAATAGCCGTACTGGACGCCGATGGCGAAGCCGTAGAGGAAGCCGCAAGTGCCTGTGGTTTCCATACCTCCCGCATGTTGCGGATCGTCGAGATTGGAATTCCACGTGCCATCCTCCCGCTGGCATGATTTCAGGGCTTTCGCCATGATTTTGAAATCCTTTTCATATTGGCGGAAGGCGTCCGTGTCGTGCGGGAGATAGACAAGCTGGCGGGCCAAGGCGGCGAACGCCCACGCGTCGCCGCGTGACCAGAAGATCTTGCGGCCCTGCTTGGTGCGTCTGTTGACGAAGCGCGAATCACGGTACCACAGCCCCGCCTCTTCGTCGAAAAGCTTTTCGCGCCATTTCTTGTAGGAGTTGAACTCGCAGTCGATATAGTCCATGCGGCCAGTAAGCCTCGCGAGCTGCGTATAGACGGAGGCGGACATGTAGATCGCATCGACCCAATGGTAGTCGACGGCGTTCTGTTTGAGATTGAAATCCGTGCAGGCGATGATGTTGCGGAGCTTGTCGTCGCGCGGCGCAAGCTGCGCGAGCGTGATATACGCCTGTCCGATGCAGTAGAAGTCGCCGTTCGTCGTGGGATGGCCGTTGTTGACAAGATAGCGGTGGGTTTCGGCGACATGGCGTGAATAGAGATAATGGCGCCAATCGCCCGTCGTGAGGAAGGCGTCCATGTTGCCGATATGGAAGACACCGTCCTCCCATGAATTGCTGTCCGAACGGAATGACGACTGGGTGTAGGAAAGGACGTTTCGCATGACGGCGGCGATGTCCGCGGCATGAAGCGCATCCGTCTTGACAAGAGGAACTTCCGCCATCGGATCGATGCGGAATCCACGCCTGACGGCGACGGGATTTTCTGTCTTGTCCGCCTCATGGCCCCATGCCTGAAGCTCCACGAGCGCCGCCCAGTTTTCGGATTTGTCGCTCATGGCGCGAACGAGATTGCGCAGGCGGATGCTGTCCGTCTTGCGCGGCTCGAAGGAGAACTTCTGCGGCTGGCCGCCCTTCACGGGATGGACGGTTTCATGCGTGCCGTCCGAAAAGACGATGTCGGCGGACTGCCAGTAGGTGTCATGCTCCTTCTGTTTGCCTGAATAGTCCGCGCGGAGGACAAGCGAGACGCTGTCGATGACGACGGGGCGGCCGAAATAGACGATGAATTCAGAATCGTCATGTTGCCCGTAACCCCATGACTGGTAGGGGAATGCGGAATGGCCGGATCCAGTCGTGGCGATGCCGTCGATGGCGTTTCGCGGATGGAAAATGGCTTCGTTTCGCGTGACGCGATTGGCGTAGGCGTGCGGGAAGGCGCGGAGCTCGCCATTGGCGACGGCTGCCGATTCCGTCGCCATTTTTTCATTCGGGGCGCCGCATTCCACGCGGTAGCGGAAATCATACGGATTGCAGGCGAGATTGCGGGTAGTCTGCAGGTCCTGCGGCGACGCGACGCGGGTTGCAATCGTGACAGGTTTCGTGAATGCGTTTTTCGGATAGGCGACGGCGTGGTCGGGCACGATGAATTCTAACTGCCCATTCGGCACGAACAGCAGCGTTTCGCCGTCGACGCAGGACATGGAGAACCATATATATTGGTAGTCTGATTCCGCGACGATGGCGTCGCCTGGCTTCAACTCGTTGACAACCAATTGGTTGACGGCTTCCTGCGTCAGTTCGTCGTTGCAGATGACGCGGAGGCGGATGTCGCGTTGCGGCGACGGAACGGCTTCCTCCACGCGTTTCAGGCCGACCAAATTTTCCGCCTGTGAAAGGCAGGCAAACAGAAATAGAATGGGCAGGATATGTTTCATGATATGTTTCTCTTGTATTGTTTTGATGAATGGTCGAAAAGTATAATATTCCTCATAAAAAACAAAATTCCATTTTAGGCAAAACGGTAAAATGGATTACAGTATTGTAAAGTCATTTTTATTTTTTCATCAACACGCATCAGCAGGAAAAATCATGAAATTGCAGGGCAATTGGAAACGCGGGTCGTTGCATACGCATACGTATTGGTCGGACGGACGGGGCTTCCCCGAACAGATGGTCGGGGCCTACAAAGGGCTGGGCTATGATTTCGTGTGCTTTTCGGACCACAATATCTTCCCTGTTGACAAGAACTTCTGGCTTCCTGTGCGCAGCGACGAAGGCCATTGGCCGCCTATGGTGACATGGGAGCGTTTCAAGGCGTATCAAAGCGAATATCCGAAATGCGTGGAACGTCGCGACGTTTCCTACCGCCCGATGGTGCGTCTGAGGACATACGATGAAGTGAAGCCCATGTTCGAAGAGCCTGGCAAGTTTCTCGTGATTGGCGGCGAAGAGTTCACGGGCGGCACGCAGCTGCCGGAAGGCCGTTTCGATGTGCATTTCAACATCTTGAATCTGGAAAAGGACATCCCGCTGCCGCCGTCGGGCACGGTGGAGGAGATGATCGACCGCTACATCGAAGCCTACAAGAAGGCGATCGACGGATGGCCGCATCCGACGTTGTTCATGCTGAACCATCCGCAATGGCGCTATTGGGACGTCAGCCCGCATCAAGTGGCCGATTTGCCGATCGTCCGCCATTTCGAAGTCTGCAACGGCGGTTTTGAATATGTGCCAGCGGACGGGATGCCGACGATTGGCAAGTTCTGGGATGTCGTCAACGCCTTCCGCTGCGCGAAAGGACAGCCGCTGATGTTCGGAACGGCGACCGACGATTCGCATTTCTATGACGAACGCATCCACGACAACTGCGGCTGCGGCAACGGCTGGGTGACGGTCCATTGCCCGGGCGAATTCACGGCGGATCGTGTCATCGACGCCATGAACCGCGGCGATTATTACGCGTCGAACGGCGTGGAATTGGACATGGTGGAATTCGTGGACGGCAAGCTCCGCGTGAAGGCCGCCGTGCGCGACGGCGTGAAATACAAGATCACGTTCATCGGCACGAAACGCGGCTTCAACGCGGAATGGACGCTGCGCCATTTCGACTGTGTGCAGGAGAACGCGCGTCCGAATTTCAACCGCGACCTGCGCATGTATTCGGACGACATCGGCCAGATCTTCCAGACGACGGACGGCCCGGAGGCGGAATACACGCTGTCTGACGACGATCTGTATGTGCGCGCCGTCATCGATTCCGACGCGCCGTCGCATGTCCGTCACGACGCGCCTGGCGCCGCGTTGAACGAAAAAGCCTGGACACAGCCTTACCGCCGATGACATGGGGAAGGTCCCGCTCCTGCGGAACCCGAAAATCATGCCAGATGTACAAAAAATGTCAGGCAGGTATACAAAAAATGTCAGGTGACGGCTGAAAATTTTCATCAGCCGTGCCTGAAAAAGATTTGGCATGGATTTTGCTTTTGAATAATCGGCTTGCAAAATGCGGAACCGATTGAAAGACAAAATAACTATGGAGACTATCATGAATATCAGCAAAATCCAGATCATCTTTTGTGTGGCATTTCTGTCCATGTGGATGGCGTGCGGGAAAACAATGCCGTTCGACTGTGCCACGCCCATCATTCTGGGGCCGATTTTGCGGCAGATGCGAAGCGTTGATGATACGATCGAGGACGGAAAAAGAGTTGAGAGATGGCATGATCCGTCCAAATGGCCGTCATTGCCGTATGTGTTTGAAATATCGGAGTGCCCATTGCCCGACGGTGAAAAACGCTATGATCGGATTGTGCAGATCAAGTATGACAGGATGCTGGGAAAGAGCTATCATTTTGATTTAGTTACTGAGAAAAAAGGGAAGGATAATTCGGAAAAGAAAGGCGTCAAGCAGTACGAGCTGACGACATATTACATCGGAAACGAGACAACCTATCAAATCAAGCAGGATGGTGACTTTAAAGGATTGTCGAAAGTGGATGTGCTGGCTGGGAGGGATATCTTAGACAAGCAAAACGAGGTTGATTACAAGGTTACGGAACTTGTCTGGGAAAAGAGATACAGCCATGTGTTTCGGTTATGTGTGCAGGACGGACTGGTCGTAAAAGTGGCGCATTTGGAGCCGTCAGGCGTGGAGAATCAATATTATCAGTCGATCATGGAGGCGGCTGATGGAATACAGTTCGAAGATGCAGAATACACAAAACTTTCCAAAGAGTCACTTTTGAACATCTACAAAGGGGAATGTCTCTGGTTGCGGCTACCGGCGGGGCGGCATCAGGCGGAAATCCGATTACAACCTGTAGGGGACATATTACCGAAAAGCAGGAGACGGTTCTGGGGGATGCTACTGTTTCCTGACAAGCCGCTGACCGTTGATTTTGAGTTCTTTGACAATCATGTACGTCATCTTTATATTACAAGCCGCAGGGGAAATGACCAGTTTGGGCGAGGGCCAGGAGAGCGGATCGTCTATTATATCATGAACAAATGGGAAGCTCCGGACGGACATTATGTTCTCACGGATGCGGTTTTCTATGACAAATGGTCGAACACCGATTTGAGCGTGCATTTCCACAGGAATCTTGGCTTGAAAGAATATTTCAAAGGCAAACGCGGCGTTCTGACGGATATGCTGCAATGGGAGGAAAACGGGATGAACCACAAATGCATCACCGCCGCAGAGCAAAAAAAGACTCTTGTAGAAACGCTGAAATCGCTAGGCTTGGAACCGCCAAAAGAATAGCGGCATGCGTATTGATTGTCCACTGCTTCCTCCCGCGGCGGAAAAACGCCGCGGGAGGGAAGGCATGATGTCACTCTCCCGGTAAATAGGGATTGAGCATGACGTAGTTCAGAACCAGCTCCTCGCCCGGCAGGGCGGCGGCGTTGGAGAAGACAAGCGTCGTCTCAGGCTTCGTCGCCTTGAAGACGATGTGGTGGAGATTGATGCGCGCGACGTTGTTGTTGTGGGCGTAGCGGCCTTTCTCGCGTTTGTCGATGTGGAGCCACGACTGGGCGTCGTCGATGACGGCGCCATCGCCCAAGTTGGCTTCAATGCCGTACTTGCGCGGATTGTGGCGTTTGGCGACGATGTCCTTGTAGTCGCCCGTGGCGAACTGTAGGCAGTACATCTGGCCGGGGATGAGATTCCTGACGGTCTGCGTCAGCGTGCTGGTTTCATCGGCGGTCTTCTTGAAGACGGCGAAGGTGTCGCCGACGCCGTTGTTGCCGCCCCAGCGGTTCTGGCTGGTGGAGGCGAAGCCGTTGGACTTGTCGGCGCGGACATCGCCGCCGGCCGTCCACGGATCCAGCTTGCCGCTGAAGTCGCCGTTCTGCAAGTGGTTGGGCGTGTAGGAGAAGCCGTACTGCTTGGAGAGCATCTCCGTGTTGCCTTCGACGCAGTAGTGGCGGAGGAGCATGAACGCCCAGCGGTAGAGCTCGCGATCTGCGTAGTAGCTGCCCCAATAGCCTGTCGCGCCGAGATTCGCGAAGGCGGGATCGTTGGCGACGAGATTCAGCTGCATATCCAGATAGTACTTGAAATCGACGGCCGGATGATGGGCCAGCGAGAGGATCGGTATCTGGTTGAAATTGCCGAAGATGATGCCTGTGGAGGATTCGACGCCCGGATAGATGGCCTTCATGTTCTCGATTGTTTCGACGGCGTATTCGCGCAGATAGGCAGCGGCCTGCTGTTCCGTCTCTTTCGTGCGGCAGTAGATTTCAAACAACAGCTTGCCGCGGCTCTTGGAGGCGTTGACGCTGGTGGAGATGAAATCGAAGGAAACTGCGTTCACAGCGGGTTTTCCGACAATCCACGTGTAGATGAGGCGGTCGCTTGGATTCTCCTTTTCGAACTGCTTGACGCCGTCGGTGTAGTACTGCAGGGTGGAGAGGCGGCTGAAGAACTGCTCGTCGCAGGTCGCGCCGTCGTAGTGCGGGGCGATGAAGCCGCCGTTCTTCTTGAGGATGTCGACAAGATCCTGTCCTTTGGCGATTTGCGTCGTGTTCGCGTTGGCGAGCCAATGGTAGCCGTTGTGGCGGAGCCACGGGCGGTTTTCTTCGGGGATGGAGCCGCCGTTAAGCGTCGTGACGGCGGGCAGGACGTATTTGTAGAGGAGCGACCAGTCGTATTTGCCGTTTTCGCCGACGTAGCTGTTGGCGCCCGGGCAGTAGTTGAAGATATCGACGATGGAGCGGACGACGAGGCGGCCGCCGTTGGCGGCGCCTTTGACGGTCGCCTTGAGCTCGCCGGCGGGCAGTTCGCGGAACGCCTCGTTGGCGAGGGAGTCATTTCCAATGACCAGTTTCCCATCGATAAGCACTTCAACGGGAGCGTTCTGTGTATCCTTGACGGCGAAATAGATCCAGCCGTTGCGGACATGGCTGACGGTGAACGTCTGTTCCGCCGCGTCTTTCGCAAGTTCGGCGTTGAGGATTTCCGTGACGAGATTGTTCAGGCGGCGATGTCCGGCGGCGGAGACCTTCGGAATGTTGACGATCGTGATGTCGAATTCCTCCTTCCAGATGGGAAGCGCGGCATTCTTGGGAAGGATTTCGATGGAAATGTGGTGTTTTCCTGCTTGCGATGGCAGTTTGGCGGTGTTCATGCCGCGCTGGAGCTGTTGCCGCAGGGCGGCGTTGTCATCGAAATAAAGGATGAACCAGTAGTCGTCGAACGTCCCTTCGGGCAGCTTGCCGAAATAACGGAACGTGAGTTCAGGCTTGTCCAGTGGAATTTGGTTGAGTAGCGGCGCGACGGGAATCAGTTTGGGCGATTGCAGAAGCGTGGAAATCTGCGGCGGACGGGAGTTTTCGAGGGCGCCTTTGGAGACAGCTTCCAGCTTGACGTCCGCGATTTCCGCCTCGCCTTGGAAATTGACGGCGAAGAAAATCATCATGTACTTGCCGTTGTTGGACTTCTCGGCCTTGAACTCGTTGGTCATCAGCGTCCAGTCCTGTGTCGGCTTGAATTCTTTGATGCCCTGTTCGGAGAACCATCCGTTGTTGCAGACGGTGAAGCCGTAATGACGGCTCTTGAAGTCCTTCGTGCGGACCCATGCGGAAACGCGATATGTCTCGCCTGGAACGAGTTCCAGATCGTATTGGCGGAACGTGGATTCCGTGTTGGACGGTTCGGCGGAGGCCAGTTTGACGGAGGGGAGGCCGTTGGGGCCGCCCGACGGATTGTAGGAGAGATAGCGGGAGGCCTGGTTGGCCCAGAATGGCGGAAAATCCTCTTGGTCGGCGTCGAACTTGCCGTTGACCAGAAGGTTGTCGCCTGGCTTCACCTGTGCGATGGCGGTCAAGCCCAAAAGACAGAGGGAATAAAATAGTAGTTTTTTCATAATAGTAAAAGACTGTGAATGAAGAGATTCAAGGGATTCAAGGGATTCAAGGGGACGTGCGAATACGGTCACGCGGGAGCGTGCCCCTCCCGGATGGCGTCAGCCGTAGATCGTCGGAATAGCGTGGCCTTCGGCAGCGCTGCGTTTCACAAGATCCAGAATGTGGATTGGGCGGCGCGCGTATTCGGGCGTGATGACGAGTTTCGCGCCTTTCGTAAGATGGGCCGCGATGTTTTCATAGAAGCGGTAGCCTTCGCTCGGGCGGACGGGGCCTTGGCGGAAGACGTAGTCGCCGTCGTGGTGGGTATAGGCTTTCCATGTGTCGGGCTGGACGATGTATTGGCCAAGCGTTCCCGTGACGGTCAGCCAACCTTCTCGCGGCTTGGAGTCGATGGAGGAGCTGAGGATGGAGAGCCACTGGCCGCTGTCGAAGCGGATGATGCCGAAGGCCTCGTCTTCGATGCCGTCCTTCACGCCGTACGGTCCTTTCTTCGCCCAGAAGCCGCGGTGGTTGAAGCCGGAGACTTCCGTCATCTTGCCATTGAGCAATTGGAGAGAGTATTCGAGCAGATGGGCGCCCCAGTCGTACATGATGCCGCCGGAGATGCTGAAGGAGGAACGCCACCAATTGCGCTGCGGGCCGTAGCCGCTCATGTGGGCTTCGACTTTGATGACATCGCCGATGATCTTGTCCTTGAGGATGTTATCGACGGCGCTGAGGATCCAGCCGTCCCAATGGCGGTTGTGGTAGGTGGAGAGCATGACGCCGTTGGCGTCGCGGGCGGCGATCATGTTGTCGCATTCCTGCGTCGTGATGGCGAAGGGCTTCTCCGTGACGACGTTGAGGCCGCCGTTCATGCACTGGATGGCGAGCTGGGCGTGGGTGTTGTGCGGCGTGGCGATGCAGACGAGATCGACGTCGCTGTGCTTCAGCATGGAGGCGACGGAATCATAGGTCTCGACTTCCGGGAAGTCCTTCTTGGCGGCGACGAGGCGCGACTTGTCGATGTCGGTGACGCATGTCAGCGTCATGCCCGCGCGTTTCATTTCATTCAGATGCTGTCTGGCGATCATGAACGAGGCGCCGTAACCGACGGCACCGACCTTGATGTCCGAAATCTTCTTGAATTTTTTCATGGGATGCTCCGTTTTTTTGTTGGTTATTTATTTGAAAACAAATGAATTATTGGTTTGAAAGCGGATGGACGCCGAGATAGTCCATGAAGCCGTTGAGAATCTCCGACGCAGAGGGCGCGCTGGCGGATGGCTTGTTGAAAAGGTCGTTGAAGGTGAATTCAGGCGTGTCGCCCTGTGGCGTTTTCCACCGCATGAAATTGGCGGGATTCTTGTGGTATTCGTCTTTGCAGACGTCGCTCCACAGGAAGAAAACCACCTTGCTGATGAAATCCTTTTCGGACATGTCGCTGTTGATGAAGAACGTGCCCATCTGCTTGTCCTCCGAATAGGTGAGATCGCGGATCATGGCGTTGGCGCGTTTCAGGAAATCCAGCCAGCGGTACTGTTTTCCGCCGATGGAGATGGTGATGGCGGCCGCCTTCGGATCGTCGTAGTTGATCGGGAGATACTCCCATTCCCAACGGCGTTTGAAGGCGGTGTCGAGCGGGAAGAGCGACTTGTCCGACGTGTTCATGGTGGCGAGGATGGAGAGGTTCGGCGGGAGGCATAGGCGGCCGCCGCGCAGCATTTCGTACTGTTCGCAGACTTTCTGGTAGTCTTCGTTGTCTTCCAGCCACTTGGCCATTTCCGTGTTGGCGGTGATCATGTATTCGGAGAAGCCGTAGGGCATCTGGCAGCCCGGATGGCCGTTGCTTCGGTCGAGCAGCTGGAAGATGTCGCCGAAAATGGTGGCGGGGTTGCCGCGGTTGATTTCCTCGATGATGAGCCAGACCTGCTTGTCGTCGTTGGGGACGGTCGTGTCGCAGAGGATTTTCCATGCGGTCACGTAGGCGAGCGTGAAAATCTGCGGCACGTAGCGGAAGGTGAGTTTCCGTGTCTCGCGGTCGAATTCGTCCCGTTCGACGACTTCGACCTGCTTGTACGCGCCGACGAACGTGGCATAATCGTAGTCCGGATGGAAGGTTGTGCGGAAGACGCGCGGGCAGTCCTTCGTGTCGGTCTCCTGCATGGCGTTTTTGTTCGGATCGTCGCCGCGGTCCGGCAGGATGCTGTTGATGAGATAGGATTTCCCCGTGCCGGGGGCGCCGAAGTAGATTTTCTGCAACGGCTTGATTTTCGGCGCGTTCTGCTTTCCTTCCGCTTCCTGCAGTTCCTCCTGCGGCTTGTGGACGAAATGGCTCCTCTGGAGGAATTCGACATCCTGGAACTGCGGCGAAATCGCCCAGAAAGAACGCAACGGGTTGACGAGAATCCCGCATTCCTTGAATTCGCGGCGCGCCTCGCGAAGGCGGTATTCGAGCTCCGTGCCGCCGCCTTTGTGGAGGATCACGGTGACTTTTTCATCGAAATCCGGAAGCTGCTTGAGGACGTCTATGACAGCCTGGTCGATGGCTTTGACGTACGCCGCCTTGCCTGGAAACTGCCGCATGACGTGGTAAAGCGCCGCGTACAGCGTATCCTGCGTCGGCATGCCTTTGATTTCAATGGTCAACATGGTGGTGGAATGGTTGGTTTTTATGGGATTATGGAAAACAGATTCAATAATGTGACATAAAATGAACGGACTGTCAAACAGGAAGATGGATTTTAAATGATAGGAATGTATTTTATTAGGGAAAAAGCATCTGCGGCCTTGTGGGCCGCGTGATTTGAAGAACGGAAAATTGTTCATATAACCAGAAAGGAAATGATTATGCGGATGTCTCTTGGATTGATTGTGATGATGGGGCTGGTCGGTTTGGGAAGCCATGCGGCGGATGTGCCGATCTGGAAAACGGATGAGAAGCGTTCCGCCGTGTCGGTCGCCGAAAAGGACGGTGTGCTCGGCTTGCAGCTGGTCGTCAACGGGCCGTTCACAGGATTCGCTTTCGACATGCCGACGTACAACCAGAAGGGCAGTTCCGGCAAGCTGTCGGTTTACCGCTGGTCGAAAGACTACATGGAGACGTTGAACGGCAAGCCGTTGCATGAGAAGGTCTTCAGTGATTGCGTCGATAACGCCCGCAACTGGGTGGAGTTTCCTGCGTTGCCGGCGGGCGAGTATCTGTTTCTGATTTCGGAGGCCAAAGGGGCTCTAGGCTGCTGGGCGGTCGCCAGAGAGAAGACGGCCGGTTCGAACATGTATAATGCCGGTCTCCCGTATCCGAAGACACCGCAGCTGACCATCCGTTTCGATGGCGACGCTCCGGAAAATCCGTTCGGCGTCAGCTCGAAACCGATCGTGGAGGTCGCGGCGGCTCCGGCGGAATACGTCCTGCCGGCGGACAGCCGTGTCAAGACGCATGAAGTCATGCCGGACACGTGGGCGTTCGTCGATGGCCTTGGACGGAAAAGCCTTGGATACGAAGAAGTTGGCGGGCCGCGCGACGGCAAGACGCTGGCCATGTTCTACTGGACGTGGCATGTCGGTCAGGGCCGCCATTGCGTGCCGCAGAACAACCAGAAGGCCATTGATGAGCATCCGGAGGCGATCCATGACTTCAAACATCCGATCTGGGTAACTGGAGCGGTCAAAAACTTCTGGAACGAGCCGATATACGGCTATTATCTGACGAACGACCCGTGGGTCATGCGGCGGCAGGGCGAACTGCTCGCCAATGCGGGCGTCGATGCGATTTTCACGGACAACACGAACAGCACGGCGACGTGGCGCGACAGCTACATCCCGTTGTACAAGACATGGCTGAAGGCTCTGGAAGACGGCGTGAAGGTTCCGAAAGTCTCGTTCATGCTGCCGTTCGCGCCCGGGCCGGACACGCGGGAGCAGATCAAGATGCTCTACACGGACATCTACCGCTTCTGCAAATACCAGCCGCTGTGGTTCTACTGGGACGGCAAGCCGATGATGATGGCGCATCCCGAGGCGCTGAAGGCGGATGATGAAATGGAAAGCGCTCTGACGAAATATTTTACCTATCGTCCGAATTATCCAGGGTATGTAGACGGTAATCCGGGCATCGGCAATTGGGGGTGGCTGTCCATCTATCCGCAGGCCGTGTATTACGCGAACGCGGCGGACAAGGCGGCCGGCAAGCCGGAGCAGACGACCGTCGGCGTCGCCCACAACCACGACTACAAACTGCATGGCCTTGCCGCCATGAACGGCCGCGACATCATGGGGCGCTCCTACACGTCGAAGGGCTACCACCGTGAAAAGGACGCGAAGAAATATGGATTCAATTTCGCGGAGCAGTTCGACTACGCGTTGAAAAACGATCCGAAAGTCGTGTTCGTGACCGGCTGGAACGAATGGATCGCGGGGCGCTACAAGGAATGGCCCGAAGGCCACAAGACCAGCGTCCCAAATGCCTTCCCTGACGAATTTTCCGACGAATTTAGCCGCGATCTGGAACCGTCGAAAGGCGACTTGAAGGACCATTATTATTACCAGTTCGTCAATTACGCCCGCCGCTACAAGGGCGTCCGCCCCGTGCCGACGCCAAGCGCGCCGAAATCCATCGACGTCAACGGCAGCTTCGCGCAGTGGGACGACGTCCTCCCATATTTCGCGGCGTACCAAGGCAATACGGAAGACCGCGACGCGGACGGCTACAAGACCTGCCATTACACGGAGCATTCGGGCCGCAACGACATCGTCGGCGCGAAAGTCGCGCGGGATAACACATTCGTCTATTTCATGGTGGAATGCGCGAACGCCATCACGCCTTACACAGATGCCTTGTGGATGACGCTGTACATCGACTGCACGGAGAACGGAAATGGCTGGAACGGTTATGACTACGTCGTCAACAAGACCGCTCCGTCCGCGAATCGCGCCGTCTTGGAGCGCTTCACGGGCGACGGCTACGGTAGTGAAAAAGTCGCGGAGATCGTCTATCGCGTTGAAGGGAAACGGCTGATGATGGCCGTTCCGAAATCGTCGCTGAAAGCGGACGGCGGCACGCTGAAATTCACGTGGACGGACAACGTCCACGACGAAGCGGACACGGGCTTGCAGGGCACGGACGGCCGCTGGAAATACAGCCGTTTCTCCGGCGACATCATGGACTTCTACATCAGCGGCGACGTCGCCCCTGGCGGACGGTTCAGATTCCAATTTAAATGGTGATGGGATGGGCACGCTCCTGCGTGACCGAAGAACATCGTTTTGAACATGTCATATAATGGATAAGGAAGGGTTTATGCGAATATCGATGGGATTGCTTTTGACGATGGGAATGGCCGGAATAGGAAGCCAGGCGGCGGATGTGTTGATCTGGAAGCCTACGCCGTCGCATTTCTCCGTGATGGTGGGGGAAGGAGCCGCGGGCATTTCCTATCAGATGATTGTCAACGCCCCGTTCAAGGGATTCGCTTTCGACATGCCGACATATCATGAGAAGGACAGTTCCGCCAAGCTGTCGGTCTTCCGTTGGGCGGGCGACCATGATAAGACGGTC
Source organism: uncultured bacterium (assembly GCA_902776645.1). Classification (GTDB taxonomy): domain Bacteria; phylum Verrucomicrobiota; class Lentisphaeria; order Oligosphaerales; family Oligosphaeraceae; genus UBA1407. The sequence goes on from CACYQT010000002.1 coordinate 75,312, forward strand.
GCAGGCAAGGCATTGCATGAGAAGGTGTTCGTGAATCTTGTCGATAACGCCCGCAACTGGGTTGAGTTTCCCGAGTTGCCTGCGGGCGAGTACCTCTTCGCGATTTCGGAGCCGAAGGGGCGACTGGGCTGCTGGACGGTCTCTGGATCCGGAATGGGCGGCGGGAACATGTTCAAGGAAGGCATGCCCTGCATGGATACGCCGCAGCTGACCATCCGCTTTGCGGACAAGGCGCCTGAAAAGCCGTTTGGCGTCTGTGCAGAGCCTATTGGTGAAATCGGCACTGCGCCGCCGCAATACATCCCGCCTGCGGGCAGCCGCGACAAGACGCGTGACGTCATGCCGGACACGTGGGCGTTCGTCGATGGACTGGGGCGGAAAAGCCTTGGATACGAAGAGGTTGGCGGGCCGCGCGACGGCAAGACGCTGGCCATGTTCTACTGGACGTGGCATATCAGCATACGTCGGCAGGTCGAACCGCAGAACAACCAGAAGGTCATGGAGCAGTTTCCGGAGGCGAAGAACGACTACGACCATCCGGCATGGAAGGTAAAATCCGTCCAAAACTTCTGGAACGAACCGATTTACGGATATTATCTGACGAACGAGCCGTGGGTCTTGCGGCGTCAGGCGGAGCTTCTCGCCAATGCGGGCGTCGATGTGATTTTCACGGACAATACGAACGGGATAGTGACATGGAAAAACAGCTATGACCAGTTGTACAAGACGTGGATGAAGGCGTTGGAGGACGGCGTGAACGTGCCGAAAGTGTCGTTCATGCTGCCGTTCTGGTCCGTCCCGTATACGAGAACGCAGCTAAGGATGTTGTATTACGATATTTACCGTCTGGGTAAAGGCCGCCCGCTGTGGTTCTACTGGGACGGCAAGCCGATGCTGATGGCCCATCCGGAGGGGCTGGATCCGAATAACGCGGCAGACAAAGGGCTGGCGGAGTATTTCGCCTATCGTCCGAACGTTCCTGAATATGTGGATCGCAATCCGAAGTTCGGGCATTGGGGATGGCTGTCCATCTATCCGCAGGCCGTGTATTACGCCAACGCGGCGGACAAGGAGGCGAACAAGCCGGAGCAGATCACGGTGGGTGTCGCCCACAACCACGACTACAAGATGCACGATCTGGCCGCCATGAATGGCAAAGACATCATGGGGCGCTCCTACACGTCGAAGGGCTACCATCGTGAAAAGGACGCGAAGAAATATGGGTATAATTTCGCGGAGCAGTTCGACTATGCGTTGAAGATCGACCCGAAAGTCGTGTTCGTGACCGGCTGGAACGAATGGGTGGCAGGGCGTTGGAAGGCATGGCCGCCAAACCGCAAGACGTGTATCGAAAATGCTTTCCCCGATGAATTTACCGATGAATTCAGCCGCGATCTGGAGCCGTCGAAAGGCGATCTGAAGGACCACTACTACTATCAGTTCGTCAACTTCGCACGCCGTTTTAAGGGCGTCCGCCCCGTGCCGACGCCGAGCGCTCCGAAATCCATCGACGTCAACGGCAGCTTCGCGCAGTGGGACGACGTCCTCCCGTATTTCGCGGCGTACCAAGGCAATACGGGCGACCGCGACGCGGACGGCTACAAGACCTGCCATTACACGGATCATTCGGGCCGCAACGACATCGTCGGCGCGAAAGTCGCGCGTGACGACGCGTTCGTCTATTTCATGGTGGAATGCGCGGACACCATCACGCCGCATACCGACGCCCTGTGGATGACGCTGTACATCGACTGCACGGAGGACGGAACTGGCTGGAACGGTTACGATTATGTTGTTAACAAAACCGCTCCGTCCGCCAATCGCGCCGTCTTGGAGCGCTTCACGGGCGACGGTTATGGAAGCGAAAAAGTCGCCGAAATCGCCTATCGCGTGGAAGGGAAACGGCTGATGATGGCCGTTCCGCGGACGGCGCTGAAAGCGGACGCTGGCACGCTGAAATTCACGTGGACGGACAACGTCCATGACGAATCCGATACGGGCGTGCAGGGCGCGGACGGCCGCTGGAGATACAGCCGTTTCTCCGGTGATATCATGGACTTCTACATCAGCGGTGACGTCGCCCCCGGCGGACGGTTCAGATACCAATTCAAATGGTAATGTAGCGACGGCGTCCCGCTGTTGGAATGTAGCGACGGCGTCCCGCCGTCGGTGTGGGCGTGAGGGCGCGAGACGTAATGCAAGCAATAGAAAAAACACCGGAAGATGACAATGATGATTGATAATCCGTCAAAAGGACGTAAATTTATCTTTTTGCCCAAAAGACGACAATAAACCTATCATCAACATAATAAAAGGATTTTGGCTATGAGTTGGATTGACTGGCTGGTCTTGGTGCTACCTGTATGCGTAGTCATGGGCATGGGATTCTATTCGCGGAAGTATATCCGCGATATCACGGACTATCTGGCGGCGGGGCGCGTCTGCGGCCGCTATGTGCTGAGCCTTGGCGATGTGGCGAACGCATTGTCCATCATCGGCTTGGTGGCGTACATCGAGGCGCACTACAAGACCGGTTTCTCCGTCGGCTTCTGGGGGAACATTCTGGCGCCGTTGAGCATCGTCTTGGGGTTGACTGGCTTCTGCAACTACCGTTTCCGCGAGACGCGGGCCATGAGCCTCGGACAGTTCCTTGAAATGCGCTACAGCCGTAAATTCCGTATCTTCGCGTCTGGTCTGCGTTCTATTGCCGAAATGCTTGCAAACATGATCATGCCCGCCGTGGCGGCGCGTTTCTTCATCCAGATGCTGGATTTGCCTGCGACCATCTCCGTGTTCGGACTGCCCATCCCGACGTTTGATATTCTCATTGTTTTGTTCCTTGTCATGGCCATCACGCTTATCTGCCTGGGCGGTACGCTCTGTCTTGTCATCACGGATACGATCCAGGGAATGTTCCTTTATCCGCTGCTGGCCTTCTTCGTCGTGTTCATCCTTTACAAATTCAGCTGGTCAGGCGAAATCATGCCCGTCATGGCGGATCGCGCGGCCGGTGAATCCTTCATCAACCCCTACGACATCAAGAAGTTACGCGATTTCAACTTGTTCTCCATGGTCATTGTGGCGGCGTACAACACGGTCATGCACCGCGCGTCATGGATCGGCGCGGGCAACTCCTGCGCGGCGCGTTCACCCCATGAGCAAAAGATGGCTTCCCTGCTTGGCGGCTGGCGCTTTTCGTTGATCGCCGTCTTCTATCTGCTGATTTCAATCGCCCTCATTACCTTCCTGAACCACAAGGATTTCGCGACGGAAGCCAATCAGGTCCGCAAGGAATTGGCGATGCGTGTCGCGGACGATGTCATCGAAGATGATACGACACGCGATGCCTTGAAGAAGACCATCGACGGCATCCAGCCGCTCGTCCACAATATCGGCGTCGACGAACCGCTGTCGCAGGACAAGAATCTGGACACGGCGTTCTTGGACAAGATCCATGAATCGCTGAAAGAGGACGCCCGCAGCCGCGCACCGGAAGACCGCAAAGCGCAGATCGACGCGGAAGGAAAGGCCAACGACCTCTTCCAGCAGTGCCGCACGCTCTACAACCAGCTGACGCTGTCCGTCACGATGCGCAAGTTGCTGCCGACCGGTATGTTCGGCATGTTCTGCCTGTTGCTCTTCCTGGCCATGCTCTCCACGGATGACACGCGAATCTATTCCGCCACGCTGACCATCGCGCAGGACTGCGTCCTGCCGCTGAAGAAGAAGCCGTTCACGCCGAAGGGGCATGTCTGGATGATCCGCATCGTGGCCATCTGCATCGGCGTGTTCTTCGCCTTCGGCTCCCATTACATGGCCCAGCTGGATTTCATCAACATGTATGTCACGCTGACCTGCGCCATGTGGCTGACAGGTTGCGCGCCTGTCATGGTCTTCGGCCTCTACAGTCGTTTCGGCACGACGAAAGGCGCGTGGACGGCGCTGCTAACAGGCATGATCGCCTCCCTCATCTACACATTCGTCAAATTCTACTGGGCGGATTACGTCTATCCCTTCCTCGCCAAGGCTGAACTGGTCGATTTCTGCGACAAGTTGCTGCACATCCTCTCCGCGCCGTTCGGCCAATGGATCACGTGGAAGATGGACGCCGTCAAATGCCCCGTCAATCCGTATGAATTCTCCTTCTTCACCAACCTGCTGACACTTGCGCTCTATTGCATCGTCTCCAAGTTGACCTGCAAGGAGCCCTTCAATCTGGACCGCATGCTCCATCGTGGCAAATATGATCTCGGCGAAAAGCGTGATCTGAAGCTGAAGTGGGATCTGAAGAGCATCTTCAAGAACATCATCGGCATCACGCCCGAATACACGAAAGGCGACCGCCTCATCGCCTACGGCATCTTCGGCCATTCCTTCGTCTATGGTTTCGTCCTTTGCTTCCTGGGCACGGTTTGCTGGAACACGTTCTCGCCGTGGCCCATCTCCTACTGGAGCCGCTACTTCTTCGTCGTCAACCTGCTCGTTCCGGGCTGCATCGCCTTCATCACGACCTTCTGGTTCGGTATCGGCGGCATCGTCGATCTGTTCCGCCTGTTCCGTGATCTGGAGAAGCGCACGGCCAACTATCTGGACGACGGCCGCGTCGAAGGCAACATGTCACTGGCGGACAAGGCGCAGCTGGAAGAGGTCGACGCCGTCAAGAAAGACGATAAGTGACATCACGGAAAGTAGTTGCATAACGGAATGATTCCATGCTGAAAGGATTGTTCGACGACAAGCCGTTCTACCGGAAGCTGGTCGCCATAATGGCTCCGATCGCCCTGCAGAATCTCATGCTGGCGATGGTGGCGGCGGCGGACACGGTCATGCTCGGCCGTGTCGATCAGAACGCCATGGCGGCCGTCTCGCTGGCGACGCAGATTCAGTTCGTTCAGAACATGATACTTGGCGTTGTCGTCTCCGTGATCGGCATTCTCGGCGCGCAGTACTGGGGGAAGGGTGACAAGGTCGTGCTGGGCAAGCTGTTCGGCATGGGCATCCGCCATTGTGTCGTGATTTCCGTGGCGTTTTTCATCGGTTGTGTCTTTTTTCCACGCTATCTGATGCGGCTGTTTGCGAATGACGAGACGCTCATCGCCATCGGCGTCAAATATCTGAAAATCGCGGGCTGGTCGTATTTGCTGACGGGGGTCTCGCAATGCTATATGGCGATCATGAAGGTCAGCGAGCACGTGCCGCGGACGGCGTGGATCAGCTCCGTCACTGTCGTCATCAACATCATTTTGAATTCCGTTTTCATCTTCGGCCTGTTCGGCGTTCCCCCCTATGGCGCGGAAGGCGCGGCCATCGCGACGTTGATCGCCCGCGTCATCGAAGTCTTATGGTGCATTGCTTCGTCGTATCAGAACAGCTTCATCCGCCTTGAACTGCGCAATCTGTTCAGTTTCGAGCGCCTGTTGGCGAAAGACTATTGGCACTGTGCCTTGCCGTTATTGGGCGCTTATCTCTTTTGGGGCGTGGGCTTTACGTCCTATACCGCCATCATTGGCCAGCTCGGGCCGGACGCGGCGGCATCCAACGCCATCGCCGCCGGCGTTCGCGATCTGATGTGCTGTCTTTGCAATGGCTTGTGTACGGCGGGCGGCATTCTCATCGGCAACGAACTGGGCGCGGGACGGCTGGATCAGGGCCGCAAATATGGCGACCGCCTCGCCATTCTGTCGTATATCATTGGTTTCTTCTGCACGTTTGTCATCTTGGCGATCATTCCAGTCGTCAAGCATTATATGAAGCTGACGGATAAGGCACAGGGCTATCTGGTTGGCATGTTCGTCATTCTAAGTATCTACATGATCGGCCGTTGTGTGAATACAATCATCATCAACGGAATCTTTTCCGCTGGCGGCGACACGATGTTCGATTTCTACAGTCTGGCCGTTTGCATGTGGGGCTTGGCGGTGCCGTGCGCATTGATCAGCGCCTTCTGGCTCCACTGGCATGTGCTGATCGTGTATTCCTGCACATGCCTGGACGAAGTCGGCAAGATTCCGTGGGTGATGCACCACTATCGTAAGTACAAGTGGGTGAAGAACTTGACACGATAGTCATTTTTAATCCTTTTGAGAGAGAACAAGATGAAACGATTCGACAATGATTATATATTGAATCTATTGAACACGCTCGGCAATGAAAACGACCATGCGGTTCCGTCGTTCATGTATGACGGAGAGCCGTTTTCCGCCGAAACATGGCGGAAAACCGTCGAGAAGTTGCCTTCTGAAAAGCGTGGGCAGAATCGTCTGAAAGTCATCTATGTTTCTCCGGACAAGAAACTTGCATTGGAATTGTCATTGAAAATCACGCCGAAATACGGCTTTGTGGAATATACGCCTGTTCTGAAAAGTTTGCTCAAAAATGGCTCCACAGGCGTCATTAAGGATTTCAAGTCATTGTCATTCCGCTACGTTGGCCAAACCAAGAAGATTGACCGCTTGATTACGTTCCAACAGCAATTGGCGTATGTCCGTGTCCGCCGACAGTATGGTTCGCAGTGTTCGTTGCTTGATTTTGTTCCGGATGATGTGACGTTAGCGCCTGTCCCGCATCATGATACGTGTGTCATGGAACAGATGCAGGGGCGCAGTTCGAATGACTGGCTGCCGTTCTTCGGCATCGATGTCGGCGACACGATTCACTTCAACGTGGCGGTCGCCTGGTCGGGAGCCTGGAAAGCCGTTGTCAAGACGGAGAAAGGTGTCATGTCGTTTGACGTGGGCCTCAAGGAGACGGAATTTGCGTTGCAGGCTGGTGAGTCATACGAGTTGCCGACGGTGGCGGTGCAGTTCGCCGAAGGAGACGATTTGGACAAAATCCAGAACATGTTCCGCCGCTACACGTTGGAGTATCAAGTCCCACGGGATGCGCATGGTCGGATCATTCTGCCGCCGATTCCGATGATGTTCAGCGGCACCGTCCCGTCGGACGCGTTGCAGGCCTATGCGAAGCGTTTTCGTGAAAGCGGCATTCCGTTGGAAGTTTTCTGGCTGGATGCGGGCTGGTATGGGCCGGACCGCCCTGTCGCGTGGGAGCTTCATGAAAGCGACTGGTATCCTAACGCCGGTAATTGGCGCGTCAATCAAGTGATTCATCCAGGTGGGCTGAAGCCTGTCGCCGACGCCGTCCACAAGGCTGGCATGAAAATGCTGCTATGGGTTGAAATGGAACGCGCTGTGAAGAAATCACCCGTCGTGCAGGAACATCCGGAATGGTTCATTGAAGCGGGCGGAGACAATTGCATGCTGGATCTTGGCAAGAAAGAAGCGTGCGACTACGCCATCGAAACCATCAGCGGCCTGCTCAAAAATGAACATATCGACTGCTACCGGGAGGATTTCAATTTCGACACGATCCCGTTCTGGAACGAACAGGACAAAGCCATGCATACGAAGGGCTTGGCGGAAATCCGCTTCATCAATGGCTTCTACCGTTTCTGGCGGACATTGCGGAAAAACTTCCCGAATCTGCTCATCGACAACTGCGCGTCTGGCGGCCGTCGCATCGACTGGATGACGATTTCGCTTTCCATTCCGATGTGGCGTTCCGATTTCTCTTGCCAAGTGTCTCCTCACAACGCGGAGGCGAACCAAATTGCTGTGGCATATCTTTCCATATGGCTGCCGTTCCATGCGAGCGGCCACATGCTGAAACCCGCCACAGTCTATGATTATGCCAGCGCCTGCGTGCCGACGACGATTTTCAACAACTGTGACCGCAACTGGTTCCGCCCTGAACAGGATGACGCAGAAACACGTAAACTTCTAAAGGATGTGAAGCAACGGGCGGCGTTGAGTCGTCGAATTAGGGAGTGCTGCCTGAAGGATTTCCATCTGCTGACGGAATCGCCTGAAATCATGTCGAACATGGTCGCCGTGCAGTTCAATGACGAAAAGCATGGCGTGATCATCGCCTGCCGCCGCCCCGAAACGCGGCAAAAAGAACTGACGGTCATGGTTCACGACATTCAATTGGACGGTGTCTATGAATTGGAAAATGCTTTGACAGGTGAGAAAAGACAGATTTCCGGCGCGGCCATGCGGATTTTGTCTATCCGGCTGGAACGTCCGCGAAGCGCCGCCATCCTGTTCTATCGCTTGTTGAAGGAATGATAAGCTGTTTGGTTGACGTTATTTCACCAATCCTGCAAGCCATGTGACCATGCCGTGCGGGAAGAGCACGAGCATAAGGAAGCAGAAGATGTAGGCGGGCAGGAAGAGCATGCAGCCTTTGAAGACTTGCGCCGCGCTGGAGTCTTTGCTGATGCCCGCGACGATGAAGCAGGAAACGCCGACAGGCGGTGTCACCGCGCCAAGCGTCGTGACAAGGCAGACGACTTGTCCGAACCACACGGGATCGTATCCAAGATGCGTGATAAGCGGTTGGAAGAGCGGAAGCGAGATCATCAAAAAGGCCAATGAATCCATCAGGCAGCCGCCGATCAGATAGCAGATGGCGATGGCCGCCAGAATCAATGTCGGCGGGAGGTTGGAGCGTGAGACGACGTCCGCCAGCAGGAATGGTAAACGAGTCATGACCAGGAACTTGCCGAAGATGGTGGCGCCCGCCAGAATCAGAAAGACCATGCCGGAGATGTGCAGTGTTTCCGTCAACGACTGCACGAGGCCGCGCCAATCGAGATGCCTGCGGAGGAGACACCAGCCGATGCCGCAGAACGTGCCGAATCCGGCGGCTTCCGTCGGCGTCACGATTCCCGTGAACATGGCGCCCATGATGATGACGAAAAGAACGGCGACTTCGATGACGCCGCCAAGGCAGCGGATGCGTTCGCCGATGGTGTGGGCCTCTCCGCCGGGCGCCCAATCCTTATGGACGGCACAGAGTATGAGTACGGTCATGATGAACGCAAATACCAGCAGTCCGCCAGGCAAGATGCTGCCTGCGAACAATTTGGAGATGCTCACGCCTGTATAGAGTCCATACACGACGAGCACGATGGACGGCGGAATGACCACGCCCAACGTGGAACCGACGGCGATGCTGCCGGTTTTGAGTTCTTTGCGGTAGCCCGCCTCCGTCATGGGCGGCAACGCCACGCAGCCCATGGTGGCGGCCGTCGCGGTATTGGAGCCGCAGATGGCGGAGAAGCCTGCGGAGGCGAGAAGTGTCGTGACCGCCAGACCGCCGCGTTTTTCGCCGAACCATGTTTTCGCAGCCGTGAAGAGCCGTTCGCTGTAGCCCGCGTGGAACATCGCTTCGCCCAGCAGCACGAACAGCGGGATGACGGTAAAGCCGTAGTTGGAGAACACGCCCCAGACTTCCATGCCGGTTGTTCCCGCAAATATCGTGTGCAGCGTGATTTCCGGCATGAGCGAAATGCAGCCGATGGTGCCGACAAGCAGCATGGCGAGGCCAGGCGACATGCCTGTGAAGAGGATGAGAAGCAGCATCACGAGGATGCCGCAAAGACCGAAGACCATTTCCGCGTTCATTTCGCATCCTCCTTTGATTCAATAGCTTCTGATGCCTTCTTGCCTTCTTTTTCATTTGGCAGTACAACATCATTGCGGATGGAGGTGACGACGCCGTTGCGTTCTCCGCTGGTGAGCGCTTCCGTGTCCGGATCCTTTCGTGTGAGCAGATAGACGCAGTCCGTCAGATATGCGCAGGCGAGCAGAAGAAGCCCTCCTGCGCAAATGTACATCAACCATGGATAGGGGAGACGAAGCGTTTCGGAAAGCTCCCCTGCCGCCAGAAGTCGTTTGGCGCGATTGACTTGCTGGATGGCGAGAACAAGCAGCAGCATGAAGCCGAAGAGCATGTTGAAGGCGCCGACAAGACGCTTCACAATCGGCTTGTACTGCTTGGTGAACATGTCCAGTTCGACATGGCCGCGTTTGCGCTGCGTGTCCGCCAACGCCAATGCCGCGATGAGCGCCCCCAGAAAGCCTGACAGTTCATAGCTGCCGCCGATGGGATGGCCGAAGATGCGGCCAAAGACATTCAGGCCGGAGAGCAGCACGAGCGCGCAGAGGAGCACGGCGGCGATCCACAGCCCCGCAAGGCAGAGATAGCGCTCCAGACGGACAAGCTTGTTCATTTATTGTTTCCTTCGTCTTTCTGCAGGAAGTCGATGAGCTTCTGTCCGTCGATGCCGTTCTGCGCGACGCGTTTGACGTAGGCGTCCATCATGGGGGCGAGTTTCGCCTTGATTTCGGCGAGCTGCGCATCATCCACGCGGGTGACGGTGACGCCGTGGTTTTCCTTCGACCAGGCCAACGCGTCTTCCACATGCTTGTCGACATATTCGCCAGTCCAGTCGGCCTGCTCGAAATAGAGATCGTCAAAGACCTTTTTCACATCGTCCGGCAGGGCTTCCCACTTCTTCTTGTTCATGACGACGGCGAAGCTGATGACGGGAAGGCGAGCTTCCACAACATGTTTGCAATAAACGGCGTAGTTCATGTCCTTCATGACTTCGCCGGAGGAGACGATGCCGCTGATGACGCCTTTGTGGAGCGCATCCGGAACATCGGACTGCGGCATGGCGACAGGAGCCGCGCCAAGCAGTTTGAGCGCTTCAAGACTCGTTCCGGAGCTGCGGAGCGTTGCGTTCTTGAGATTCGTGACGCTTTCGATGGGCGTGCTGCTCATGATGACGCCGGGAGGGCAGGTGAAAGCGGTAAGAATCTTTGTTTCAGCGAATTCCGCAGGATTTTCCTGCTTGAGAAGAGCTGCGAGACGATGGCTGGCGGTCTTGGAGTCCGGGAAGAAATGCGGCAGATCCGTCGCTTCGGAGACAGGGAAACGGCCAGGCTGGTAGCTCATGGCGAAATTGCCGATGGCGGCGGTGCCGTCCGCGACGCCGTCGTAGATGGCTTTCGCGCCAAGCAGTGTTCCGCCCGGATAGGTCTTGATGCGGACACGGTCGTTCGTGCGGCGTTCCACTTCCTCTTTCCAGCGTTCCATCTGAACGCAGGGGAAGGTTTCCGGCGGCGGGAAGTTCGCGTAGCTGAGTTCGATGACTTCTTCCCCTTCTTTGCGGGAGCAGCCGGCCAGAAGAAGAAGCATGGCGGAGACGAGGAGGAAATGTTTTGCTTTCATGGGGGTGGTCTTGTGGGATTGTGTGTTCAATTTTTTCGCGAATCCGGTTCGTTGCGGACCGAAGACGCGGTTGAATCATGTTGTCATGACTTGAAAAAGCTGTCTAATTTAATATTTCAATGGCGTTTTTCAATAAATCGCTTTGGATTTTACATACCATATTTGCTTATTTTCATGATATTAATATTCTTCAATGGATCAATCAGTGGAAGTATTCACTGCTAGACAAATAATGACCATGCTTATTGAATGCAATTTTGTAAATTAAAAATATTTGATTGAAAAGACAGATTTGATAGGACAGCGGCATGCCCGTATTCTGAAAAGACACAACCGATTTAATAGTGTAAAATTGGAGTTTTTCCTAAAAATGTGTATATTAATATGGTGAAAAAAAGAAAATTGATTTGGTAGTGAAAAATGGTTTTTCTCATGAAGGAGCCAGATAATGTGGAACTATACGCCGAATGTCATGGAACATTTTCTGAACCCCCGGAACGTCGGGGAGATAGAGGATGCGGACGCTGTTGCCGAAGTCGGCAACATCACCTGCGGTGATGCGCTCAAACTGTATCTGAAACTGGATTCAGAAGGGCGGATTGCAGACGCGAAGTTCCGCACTTTCGGCTGCGCAAGCGCCATTGCGTCTTCATCGGCCCTCACGGAACTTATTAAAGGTAAAACGTTGGAGGAGGCCGCGAAGGTCACGAACAAAGACATCGTGGCGCTTCTTGGCTCGCTGCCAGAGGAGAAGATGCACTGCTCCGTCATGGGCATGGAGGCGTTGCAGGCCGCCATCGCCGACTACAAGAAGCGGCACGGTGAGACATACGAAATGGCCGAGTCGGACGACGACCATGAAGGGCGCATCGTCTGCAAATGCTTCAACGTGACGGATGTGAAAATCCGCAAGATCGCTTTGGCCAACAATTTGCATACTGTCGAACAGATCACGGACTATACGAAGGCCGGTGGGGCCTGCGGACGTTGTCTGGACGAAATCCAGCAGATTCTGGACGATTTGTGGCATGAGCACAAGGCGGAGGAGAAAAAAGCGGCGCCGTCGAATGATTTCGACAGCCTTTCACCGGTCAAGAAGATCCTCCGTGTCAGTGCTGTGTTAGAAGAAAAAATCCTTCCCGCTTTGCAGAAGGACGGTGGCGGAGTCGAATTGGAGGATATTGACGGCGATGTGATCAAGGTCAGGCTGACGGGGCATTGCTCCGGCTGTGCCCATGCCGCCATGACGCTTGGTTCCTTCATCGAGGCGCAGCTTCGTGAGGAGCTTTCCCCTAGAATCAAAGTTGAACAGGTGAAATGACGATGCAGGATACCATCTATTTTGACAATAACGCCACGACGGCCGTGGCGCCAGAAGTCGTGGAAGCGATGCTGCCGTTTCTGACGAAGCTGTATGGCAATCCATCCAGCATCCATCGTTTCGGCGGGCAGGTAATGGCGCATGTGGACAAGGCCCGTGAGCAGCTGGCCGGACTTCTTGGCGCGACGCCCTCCGAGATTATTTTCACTTCCTGCGGGACGGAGTCGGACAACGCCGCCTTGCGAAGCGCCGTTTTCACGCAGCCGAAACGCAAGAAGATCGTCATCAGCCAGATCGAGCATCCTGCTATCCTGAACACCGCCAAGGACTTGGAACGGAGCGGCGTGGCGGTCGCCGTCATTCCGGTGGACGAACATGGCCGTCTGGACATGGAGAAAGCCAAAGCGGAAATCGACGAAAATACCGCGCTGGTTTCGGTGATGTGGGCGAACAATGAAATCGGCAACATATTTCCCGTTCGCGAACTTGCGGACATGGCCCATGCAAGAGGCGCTCTTTTCCATACCGACGCCGTGCAGGCCGTTGGCAAGGTGCCAATCAATCTCGCCGTCGACGGAATTGATTTTCTGAGCCTTTCCGGCCATAAGCTCCATGCTCCCAAAGGCGTAGGGGCGCTTTATGTCCGCCGTGGCATCCGCTTCCATCCGTTCGTCATCGGCGGCCATCAGGAGAACGGACGGCGAGCCGGAACGGAAAACGTCGCGTCGCTCGTCGGTCTGGGCGCGGCCGCTGAATTGGCGAAAGCGAACATGGAAAAGGAAAACACATTTGTGCGTTCTCTACGTGACACGCTGGAGCAGGGCGTGGTCGCCACGATAAAGGATGTGCGCGTCAACGGCGATGTCGCCAATCGTTTGCCCAACACGACGAATATCTCCTTCGAATACATTGAAGGAGAATCGATTCTCATGCTGCTGGATCAGTTCGGAATCTGCGCTTCAAGCGGAAGCGCTTGCACGACAGGAAGTTTGGAACCGTCCCATGTGCTTCGTGCGATGAATCTTCCCTATACGGCCGCGCATGGCGCGATCCGCTTCAGCTTCTCGCGCTACAATACGATGGAGGAGGTCCAATTCACGTTGGAGAAACTGCCTCCGATCATCGCCCGCCTGCGCGAAATCTCCCCATACGGGAAGTGAAAACAGTTCATTGAAAAGACTCTGCCTCTTTTTGCAAAAACGTCCGATTAGGAATCAATCCCGAATCGGACGTTTTTCTTTTTATCATCTATGGATGGTCATGGTTTTTAAAATGTGAATTGTTCCCAACCTTCATGGCCACGGCAGCGGATGTGCATTTCCTTTTTCTCCGGAATGGCGACGACTTGAAACAGCGTTCCGTCCCACATCGCGCCGCCGGAATCCACTGTCGTGGAAATGATTCGCTTCATCGTATCAAGATTGGCGGAATGCGGCGGAACTTTTTCCGCCAGACGCACGATGGCGCAACGGCGGCTTACCGATGAGATTTTGCCGCCGTCGGCAATCGGCAGATTTTGCCAGCCAGGCTGGACAAAATGGTTGGTCATGGCCAGAAATCCCGTGGAATTCGGTTTGGAAAGCGCGCATGATTTATGGCAGCCCCATTCAAAGGAAACACTTTTCCGCGAATCGGCGACGCCGATGATGTAGGCGCTTCGCGATGGCAGGGCGTTCAGTATTTTGATGGCTTGGTCAGTGTTCTTGGCCTGCGTGAGAACGTGCCAAAGGGCCCATGCATTATGAAGGATTTTCGGATTGTCTTCTGCTGAAGCGAATATGCCGGCATTGAGTTCGACAAACACGCCGGCGGAATTCATACCGGTCGTCAAATAGAAGCATCCGGGGTAGTTGATCGTGGCGAATTCCAGTTCCGAACCTTCTGGTTGGAAATAGGTTAGCACAAAACCGAGTTCGGAAAAGGTTGGCAGCCAATCATAGTTGCGGCCGTAGATCATTTGACCGTTTTGCGTCTTGTCGCCGAACAACGCCAATGCGGAACACTGACCAGCGGCTTCTGGCCCGAAATATTTCAGCAAATCATTTCCGTAGGCGACTTCTACGCCGTTGATGCGCATCAATTCCGTCATGGACAGACCGGAGCCCGCTGAAACGCCTTCCGCAAAACGGTCGATAAAGTCGATTCCGCATGGAAAACCGTTTGGTAGCAGATAATGGTCCGATGCTTCGGTTGCACATTTGTCTGCATATTGAAGCACGTGCCGCATCGGTTTGGCCATCGCCTTGCCATACTGCCTGCCCATCTCAAACCATGTTCCTTTGAGATGCAACACGGTTATCGCAGAGGCGTCATCGTGGTTTTGCTCGCCTTGGACGTTTGAACTCATGCATCCTGCAACCAACAGCACGGGAAGGAGATGCAATCCAATTCGATTGATCACTTGAGATTGTGGCATATGCTGTAGAGTTGTTGTTTTCATATTTGAAATTTGGTTCAAAAGTGTCAAGTTTGGAATTGTTCTGTTATTTCTTGTTTGTTGTGAGCATTTTCTGGGGAGAATTAAGATGGAAAATCATGAAAACTAGACGCGACGAATTTATAAATATACTTGACGCAAAACTACAAATTCAACAGCCTGATGATATTCCCGCGGGCGATTTTCTCAAACGCCGTGTCGGAGAGCAAGCCTTTCTTGTTCAGATCTTTCAGGAAGTCGCCCAATGGCAGTTTTTGTTCATAGTAGCAGATATCCGTTCCGAAACAAAGCTTGTCCTGAAATTCGTTGAGGAATTTCACGGCATAGTCCGGATCCCTTGCCAACGCGTTGTAGCCGCTTGTGGCGGATAGATCGCCCCACATGTTTGGATATTTTCGAAGCAACCTGACAACTGCGCCTTCGGCTCGTATGGGATATTTGGGATAGGTGCCTTTGTCTTCCAGCTTGTCCAATGTGCTGATTTCTGACCAGAAGGCAACACCATGACCGAAGATCGTCAGTTTCGGAAATTGATTGAGACAGAATTCGAGCTCTGACAGGCCAGGCTGATCGACGAGCCCGTAGCCGAGACCAAGTTGCGTGTTCACGTCGAAAATCAGCGGAAAACCGAAGGCCTCTAATTGGCGGAAAAGGTTCAGTACTTTCGGATCTTTGAAGGACATGTTCGGCATGAACTCGCCCACGCCTTTGTATCCATGCTCTTTGTACCATGAAAGCCATGGTGTGAAATCGCTCTGTTCGCTGTTGTGGATGCCACGCGGGTCGATATTGCAGAACGGGATGAAACGGTCGGGATACTTGCGGCAGATTTCCAGCACTTCCTGGTTCGACTGCGGCAGATATTCCTCCGGGCCTATGAGCGGGAGGATGATTCCCTTGTCGATGCCCAGTTCGTCATATCGCGCCAGAACCTGTTCAGGCGTGCAGAACTGCGTCCGTCCATCCTGCGGCGGGCATGGATACAGATAGGTATGCGTGTGGATGTCGATGAACATCTTGTACCTTTAGAAGTTGCCCTTTGCGACGGCTTCCGCCATTTCCTTCTGGATTGCTGGATCGTATGACAGGATGGGCTCGACGTCTTTGTTCAAAATGCGCCGCTCGATGTAGTTCTTGGTGATTCTGCGGACAAGCGGCATGAGAGAGATGACGCCGATAAGGTTGGGGATGAGCATCAGGCCGTTGAAGGTGTCCGAAATATCCCATGCGAGGGAGGAGGTGAGCAGGGCGCCGGAGATGATGAGCAGGCAGAAGAAGACGCGGTAGTATTTGACGGCTTTGAGTCCGAAGAGATATTCAATGACTTTGCTTCCGTAATGGGACCAGCCCAGAACCGTCGTGAAGGCGAAGAGGAACATGGCGATGGCGACAAATGCGCCGCCGCATGCGCCGAAGACGCTCGTGAAGGATTTTGCCACCAGCGTGGCGTCGTCCGTGCCCGCCGCGATGATGCCGGTCTGCAGGTCGATGGCGCCGGAGGTCAGGACGACCAGAGCGGTCATGGTGCAGACGACCATCGTGTCCGCAAAGACTTCGAAGATACCCCAGATGCCCTGTTTGACAGGTTCCTTGGCGTTGGAGTTGGAATGGACCATGACGGAGGAGCCGAGGCCCGCTTCGTTGGAGAATACGCCGCGTTTGCAGCCTTGCGTGATGACGGTGGCGATGGCGGTGCCCGCGGCGCCGCCCGCGACGGCCTTGATGCCGAAGGCGAACTTGAATATGGAAAGGATGGCGGCGGGCAGCAGCGAGATATGGGCCGCGCAGACGATGAGCGCGCCGATCACGTAGAGGGCGGCCATGAAGGGGACGACTTTTTCTGCTACGTTGGCGATGCGGTGCAGTCCGCCGATGATGACCAAGGCGCCGATGATGACCAGGACAATACCGATAAGCAACGCGACAAGCGTTACTTGCGAATTGCCGCTTCCCCACAGGACGACGGGTTGCATGTTGGCGAAAAAGGCGGATTCAACGTTTTTGACGATTTTATTGACCTGTCCCATGTTGCCGATGCCGAAGGAGGCGAGAATGGCGGAAAACGCGAAGAAGATGCTCAGGATTTTGCCAATCGTCTTGCAACCGCGATAGGAGCCCAGTCCTTCATTCAGATAGTACATGGGGCCGCCGCTCCATTCGTTCTCCTTGTTGCGGCGACGGTAGTAGATGCCCAGCACGTTTTCCGAAAAGTTCGTCATCATGCCGAGAAACGCGGCGACCCACATCCAGAAGACGGCGCCGGGCCCGCCGATGGCGATGGCGGCGGCGACGCCTGCGATATTTCCCGTGCCGATGGTGGCGGCCAACGCCGTGCAGAGTGCTTGGAACTGGGATACGGAGCGTTTGTCGGATTTGTCATGGGAATCCGCATGAAACAGTCCCATGAATGTCTTCGACCACCAATGGCGCAGATGGGTGATCTGGAAGAAATTGGTGGCGACGCTCATGAGGACGCCCGTTCCCAGTAGCAATGCCAGGCCGATTTTGACCCAGATGAACGTGTTCAGGGCATCGTTGAAGGCCGCAAGTTTTGACAAAAACGCTTCCATGTGCAAATTCCTTTCCTGTTTTGAAACGACGAAGCCGTCAGGCATGCTGACGGCTCTCTGAAGAAAAAGGCATTTGCCATTTTGCCGACTCTTTCCTTTTGCCTGAGAGATTCAGCCTGTCGCCAGACCTTGCACCTTCGGCACTCCATGGGGAGATTCTCCAGAGTTCCCTCCATCCGCAAGTTTCCCTGCGGACTTCAACGGGGTGGTTTATTCATTTACTATACCGCAAGCTGCGTATTTTTCAAATGAATGCGGCTGGCATTTGGGCGTCAATACCTCTTGGAAGTTTGTATGGGATGTTTGCGCCGTTCGGCGACCATGTGTATATTATCGGGCAGTGAAATTGAAGACGTGGCGTATGGGATGGGGCGATGTGAAGCCCCGAAAACGGCAAGCGATGCTGGAACTGTTCAATGTGGGCAGGAAACAACGACGCGCCTGCAATTTTGATGGAATGAAACCAACCTAAGGAGCAAATGATGAAGAAGACGTTTTTGTATGTAATGCTGTCCTTCCTGATCGCTGGCTGCTGCAGTGTCAAGCAATGCGAAGACAGTTGCGTAAAGGATTCCGGCACGACCTTCGCGAAGGATGCCTTGCAGAAGTATGTCGATTCCAAAGAGATACCGGGCGCGATCTGCGTCTATTACGACAACGGCGTTCAGGAGACCGCCTGCATCGGTTATGCGGATGCGAGAACGCAACGCCCGATCACGATTGACGACCATTACATGCAGTGCTCGCAGACGAAAGGCTTCTGCGGCGTGACCGTCGCCATTCTTGTCGAAGAAGGCAAGCTGTCGCTTGACGACCCTGTGTCGAAATACCTTCCAGAGTTCAAGGATCTGTGGGTCCGGCAGTCGAATAAGGATGGTGTGCAGACACTTGTCAAGGCGAAGAATGTTCTCACGGTGAGAATGGTCATGAATCACACGGGCGGTTTCGGATTCGAACTCCCGAACTATACGGCGATGGGCGGCTGGTCCCGTAGAATGCCGTTGCGTTCCGTGGCGGCGACGGCGGCATCGCAGCCAATTGCCTTTGAGCCGGGCACGAAGGCGCAGTATTCCAATGTCGGCATCGACATCGGCGCGGCTGTCGTTGAAGTGGTCACCGGAAAACGTTGGGAAACATTCCTGCAAGAGCGTGTTTTGGACCCGCTTGGAATGAAGGACACCACTTTCTGGCCGACCGATGCGCAGCTTGCGAAGAAGATTGAGATTTACAGTGTCAAGCCTGGCGAAGAGGCCAAATGGGTTGAGCAGAATTCGGCGATGCAGCGTCCTTACGGCGATGACCGTGTGTTTCCGTCGGCGGGCGCAGGGCTCTGGACGACTGTTCGGGATCAGCTCAAATTCTACAAGATGCTGATGAATCTCGGTGTCGGCGAGAACGGCGTCAGGATTCTGAAAGAAGAGACCGTCAAATCCATTCTCGCCGTTTCGACGCGTCCGAAAGGGCTGGGCGGCTATTCGCTTGGTCTTTCGGCCCCGGAGACCGATGCCGATGACCAGTGGTTCGGCCATGGCGGCGCCTGGGCGACCAATTGCGTTGTCAATTGGCACAAACGTCAGCTGAAACTGATTGCCGTGCAGTTTATCAAGGACACCAAGCAATTCGCGTCCGCTTTCAATGAGGGGGCTAACAAGTTCTTCAAGACCCAGATAGACAAATCCACGGACGAATATTCGGGAAGAATGAAATAACCATTTTCAGTTCTCATGCTTGAAATAGGCGACGTTAAAAGAACTATTTATCTTGTGTAGCTCATATCAGGGGCTGTTGCAAAAACTCAAAAGGCAAGCAACAGCCCCTTTTACATCTTGCATTCAATGTATGAAAGATATTTCTCGTGAACCTCTGGAGGAAAAATGATTCGTGATCCGCAAAAGACTATTGGCGCTTTGATTGACAAATGCTCCATTGCGCAACTTTGCTATGTTGACAAAGATGGTTTCCCTGTTACACGCTCCATGCTGAAACCACGTGAACGGAATGGACTTCGGGAGTTCTATTTTTCGACCAATACCTCCAGCGAGAAGGTGAATGCCTTGAGAAACAATCCGAAAACCAGCATTTACTTTGTCGATAGACGTTTTTTCAGAGGTGTCAGCTTGGCGGGTATCGCTGAGATTCTGGAGGATGCGGCTACAAAGGAACGAATCTGGCGGGATGGTGACGAACAGTATTACAGCAAAGGCGTTACTGATCCGGACTACTGTGTCATCAAAATCACCGTCCAGAAAGTCCGCTATTATTCCAACTTCAAGTCAACGGATTTTAACGTATAGACAGTAAAGTTTTCAATCTTTTTGCCTGAACAGGGCATGAAACAATGAAATACGCAAACATCGTTTCCGGCAGGTTCATCGACCGTCCAAACCGCTTCATTGCCCATGTGGAGATCGACGGCGTCATGGAGACGGTCCACGTCAAGAATACTGGTCGCTGTATGGAACTCCTTCTTCCTGAAGCGGATGTGATGCTTGCTGTTTCTGACAGCCCGTCACGCAAAACGAAATACGATCTGATTTCAGTATATAAGAAGAATCTAGGCTGGGTCAACATCGACAGCCAGGCTCCGAATGTTGTCGTGAAAGAGTGGTTGATGTCTGGACAGCAGGTATTTCCAAATATCACGACGCTGAAGCCTGAATACGTCCATGGCAATTCCAGAGTGGATTTCTATCTGGAATGCGGTCAAAGAAAAATATTCATCGAAGTCAAGGGATGCACGCTTGAAATAGATGGAATCGGATATTTTCCCGATGCGCCGACGGAACGCGGCGTCAAGCATCTGCATGAGCTGATGAAGGCGGTGGAAGACGGCTATGAATGTTATATCGCGTTTGTCATCGCCATGCCCCGCGTGACGAAAGTGCTGCCAAACCGCGTGACGCATCCGGAATTCGGCGATGTCTTGGACGCCGCCATCAAGGCAGGAGTGAAGATTCTCTGCCTGCCTTGCAGTGTCCGCCCGGATGAACTGGCAATTAATCTTCAAAATGACTGAGAAGCTCGCCGTCACTTTTTTGACGGCAACGGCATTTCCTTTCAACCGTCGATGTGTCTTCCAAGCTAATGGTGGTTTTCAAGAGAGAGAACAAGTGCTTATAAGAATGAAAAAACTCATTTGATAATCAGAACCTTAGCCGCGTAGCGGCAGGAGTCTTATCGTTTTGTGGCCGCCAGCCGTGGTATCGGCTGGCGGCCACAAAATGTATCTTGATGGTCTGAGTGTTCAGCTAGCGCGAGGCGATGGCCACGAGGTCGTTGAAGATGTCGGGGCCGCCGATTTCGTCGGCGTTGAGATTCTGGCTGAAGGGGACGAGCCCCATGCCGGCGTGTCCGTCGTCGGCCAGGTCGATGGCGTCCTTGAGGGCGGCGAGATGCGACATGTGGGAGCCGGACTCGTCTTCGAGGCGGACGGCGATTTCGTGGTCGAGGTCTTGGTTGAAGTCGCCATTGGCGATGGCACCGTAGAGCACGAGCAATTTGCCGGCCGTTTCGCCCTCGAAGGCGCCCCGCATCGCGTGAAGCGTCCTGTCGCCGCAGTGGTTCATCATGATTGCGGCGATGAAGTTGCGGCACGGCTGCTTCTCGTCCGCCCCGACGGTCGCCTCCTCGGCGCCGCTTGCATTCATGGCCTCCACGATGTTGTCGCGGAACTGCGTGACGGCGCGGTGGATGTCGGGGCCCGACGAGCGGGGCGAGAGCTTGCGGATGGCGTCGATCTTCGTGTTCGAGGCGGCGCGGATGAGCTTGCCGATGGTTCCGGGGGGCAGGGCCTTGCCACCCATGCTGGCCAGCAGACGCTTGCCCGCCTCGTAGATGGCCTGATTGCCTTGTGAAAAGGCCTGCAGTTCGGCGAAGTTGGCGGCGATGGCGTTGGCGTGTTCGCGCACTTCATCGTGTGAACGCAGATTCGACGTGTTCGAGACGAGGATCGTGTCGATGTTGTCGCCGGCGACCTTGACGGCGTCGGGGTTGGCGGCGCAGCACTCGAGCGCCACGTAGATGAGTTCGTCGACCTTGTCGTTGCCGTTCGCACCGGCCTTCGCGAGGGCGTTGTCGGCGTGGGCGCGGGCGTTGTCCAGCCCGTCCATGATGTTTCCGGTCCGGCGCTCATCCTCGGCTAGCGAGACGATCTGGGTGTTCGCAAGGTCGAGGAACAACGGAAAGACTTCCCGGTGTCCGAGCGCATTTTTGTCGAAATCGCCCTCGAAGGCGCGGTATTCGCCGCGGTTTATGCCGAGTACGCTCTCCGCGGCCAGGTTGTACTGCGCGAAGAGGCCGCCGATGTTCCTGGATTGCGTCTCGATGGCGTCCTTCTGGTCCCCGGTGAGTCTTCCGGCGTTGGAGGGGTAGTCGCCGCCCTCGATGGCGCTGACGAGCGAGCGGAGCTTCAGGGCTTTTTCGCTGCGGAAGGCGTCGGCGGCGGCCTGGAGTTTGGCGGCGGGGAAGCGGGAGAAGATGAGCGAGGCGGCGAAGTCGGTCGCGGCGGTGATCTCCGGATCGCCGTCGAGGACGTCGGTGACGTGCGTGCCGCGCAGGACTTTGTCGATGGCGGCGCGCATGTCGATGACGGCCTGGACCAGCTGCTTGGGCGTGGAGGCGGGGGAGAGCTTGGCGTATTCGCCGGGCTGGGCGGTGAGGGTGGCCTTCATGAACTTGCCGATGAACCCCGGCTGCACGCTCTTGCCGCAAAGGCAGTGGAGAAACCTGACGCCGGCCTTTTCGGCGGCGTCGTTGCCGTTGGCGGTGGCGCGGATTTCGGCGAGGTTGGCGCGGAGGGCGTCGACCTTGGCCTTGATCTGGTCCGGGGAGCGCTGGTTGCCGGCCCCGTTGAGGCAGAGGTCGTAGATGTACTTCGAGACGATGTCCTTGAGGTCGAAGTCGTCGCCGCAGTAGGCGAGCGTCTCCCGGATGAGCGCATCGGCGGCGGCGCGGTCGTTTCCGGGCAGCTTGACGGCGATGCCGTCGGCCTGGGTCATGGCCTCGGCCTCGTACTGGCCGTGGTCGATGCGCATCGGGGTCGTGACGGCGTTGCCGTCCACGTCGATGGTCGTCGTCCAGTTGAATTTGACGGGCAGGCCCTCCGGCTCGGAATACTTGATCGTGACGGCGCCAGTCTCGTCGTTGCGCGAGAGCGTGAACGTGACGGCCATGTGCTCGTTGGACTGGATTCCTTGCGCCAGGAGGCCGCCCTTGATGTTGCCGCCGATCCCGCTTTGGGAAAGCGAGAAATAGACGCTTGAAAGCTGCTTCGGGTGGACTCCGCCGCAAAACGCCTCGAGCTTGTCGGCAATGGCGTCGCACGACTGTTGGACGTCCTCCGCCTCGATGTTGCCGAACTTCGCGGCCAGCGTCTCCCCGTCGGGGAAATGGAACACGAACTTTGCGTTTTCCGGCGGGATGGCGAACGCCTTGTTCGCGATGAGCGTGGGCGTCGAGGGGCGGACGAGATCGCCGATCATGGTCGCGCGTCCGCCGGCCGCGGTGCCGTCCAGTTCCTCGAGGTGCCCGTGGAAGGACGTGATGCCCGGCGCGTTGTCGAGGCGCCTGCCGTCGTTGATGGCGGCAACGGCCTCGTCCATCGTGGCGCCGGAACTTTCGACGAGCATGTGCAGCGCCCCGAAGATCTCGCTGTGTGCGACGAGCTTCGTCTCATACGCGCCGTTGATCTGCGCGTTCGTGGCGTTGGCGGGGACGTTGAAATCGGAGTAGAGAAGCGGCACGAGGTGGGCGCGGTCCAGCTTGCCCTTGGCCTGCAGCGCCGTCACGGCGTCGAAGTGCTTCATCACCCGCGCCGCGAGAAGCGCGTTCTGGGAGATCTTGTCACGGCCGGCGAGCTGCGCCGCGTTGGCGGGGAGCTTGTCGAAGGCGTCGAACACGGCGTAGAGGACCGACCTTTTCTCGGGCGGGATCTGCGCCAGCGAGTTCGCGAACGACATCGTGTAGCCGCGCCCCACGAAGCGCATTGCCGGATTCTTCGCCATGCCGAAGACAGCCTCGGGGGTGTTCGCGTCGAGCGGGATGCCTCCGTTGACGGCGATTTCCTCGAGCAGGAACTTGAGAACCGCTTTGTCGGCGCTGCGGCAGCAGAGGGAGTCGACGAGGTTGAGCTTCGTCGGTGTGTCAAGCTTTCCGACCTTGCGGTCGTCGTGGATGTTCGCGTACCAATCCGCGAATTTGCCCATGAGGGAGAGCCCCTTCTTGAAGTTCCCCGCGTTGAGCGTGAAGCGCCCTCCGCAGTCGAAAAGCCGACGCGCGTTCGAGTTTGGGTCGAGGGCGGCGGCCTCGGCCTCGGCGTCGGTGCAGTCCGTCGCCTGCTGGTAGAGGTTCGCGACGCGCGCGAGCTTCGGCAGCTCATGGGGCAGGTAGCCCATCGAGCGGGCCTTGTCGACGCTCGCGCCGCCTGCGAACTTGCCGCCGCCGAGCAGGTCGATGGCGGTCTTCACGAGCTTGATGCGGCGCGCGGTGAGGGGCTTGCCCTTGCCGAAGTCCTCGAGCTTCATGTTGTCGCGCACGAGCTCCGGAATGTACTTCTCGCCGCCGAACATGTCCGCGACCGTCTTGAGGAAGATGGCGCGCACCTCGTCGTTTGCCGCCTTCATTTCAGACGAGCGCAGGAATGAGGCGAACGAGCCCTGGTAGTCCTCCTGCGTCATCCCCTTGAAACGGGCGAAGGTGTCCTCTTTATGCGCCGCGTAGGCCTTGTCTGCGAAATCCACGAACTGCTGGAAGCTCGCGCTATAGTTTGAATTGATTTTCTCTGGCATGGTGGTCTTCTATATACACGCAAGGTGGCGTGTGGTTACATATGGTGGCGTTTGATTATACGTGAAAAAAACCGTTTGCAATCATATCATGATGCGATACGTCCGTTCCCAAGCCCTTCGAGCTCGCATCTTCGGCCATGCGCAGGCCGACGAGCGCCTTGCGCCAGTTCTCCGTCTGGTTGACGAGCGATTCGATGCCGGCACCAAGCGATTCGACATCCGTAAGCGCTAGCGGGAACGGGCGCACGAGTGCGTAGGCGCCTGTTTCGGGGTTCTGGCAGAGCGTCGCGCCTTCCGTGCCACGCAGCAGGAAGTTGGCCTGCAGCATCATGGCGCCGAATGCTCCGTCTGCGTCTGGTGGCGGGAATCCAATTTCGGCGCAGGCGAGCACGCTCCGCGTCTGCTGGTCTTCCAGCAATTCCACGCTGATGTCATCAGCCTTAAGCATCGCCACGCCGTCTGCATCGTTGAGACCTTCAATTCCGTATTTCGCGGCGAATGCAGCGAGTAGTTCCTTGAATTCCATATCGGTTCCTCCTTTGTTGGTGTATGTCATCAGAAATATCGACTGAATTTCCTGCGGTGCCCCGATGGTCGCTTTTCGACTGTCGCCCTAGGCATAGTGGAAGTCTTCGCGTCATAAACGGCATAACCGCTCATGTTCAACCACCTGCTTCTTTATAATTTAGCATGAAAATATGATTATTTCTATCTTTGTCGATTAAAATCAAGATTTCGGAGCTGAGGGAGCGGATGACGACGCGCCTCACGATGCTCGCAACCGCATCATCTTCTGGATACTCGTCGGCGACATCCCGCAGTGATTTATACTGGAGGAGTTCAAGGGGCCGCTCCTGGACCTCAGGGAAGAATAGTGTACGATGCTGAAGGAGAATAATAAAAGACAAATTGCAGGCCGCCGGATATTGATGTCCGGCGGTCTTTTGCGCATATTCTGAGTGTTTTCACGCTGGAAACACCATCCTTCTTCTTTTTTATCATCTATCTTTGGAAAAAGCGTTTTTTCCTATAAGACACATCTCTTGCCAATTGAGGCTGATGTTTTTTGTATCTGTGCAATTAATTCTGCAAATCGTGTTATAATGGGTCGCTGACGTTTATTTCATCAAGCTGTTTCTGAAGGTTTGTCAGGAAAATCGGCCAATCCTCCGGGTGCAGGAAAGCCTCGGTGTCGCCCGCTTCCATACGCTTCTGCTTGCCAAAGGTATCATTCTGCCCTGTATGGTTGCCGACAAAGATATCCACATGCTCCTGACGGCAGCGCAGAATGCTTTTCTGGTATAAGCCTCTTCTGTCTTCCGCTTCCAGTTGGTGTTCATGGATATACTTGGAAGTAAGCGTGTTGAAACCGGCACCGCCCATCATGCCCGCGCGAAGGGTACGCCCATTCTGGGTTATGTTCCAGAAGAAAGAGATTGTACCTAGTGTATGCCCGGGGGTTTCGACGCATTCCATGTCAAGATTGCCCAGGCGGATATGATCGCCGTCATGGATGTGCTGATCCGGCTCAAAGTGGTTGTAGTGCTTGTTGCCAACGCCGGTAAGCGTAGGATGTGTCCCATTGGCGATTGAACAGTCGTTTTCGCCCATGAAGGTCTTTGCCCCAGTGAGCTGCTTTAGCGCAAAGGTGGCTCCTGCATGGTCCAAGTGGGCATGTGAATGCACGATGTAGCGGATGTCCTTGGGGTCAAAGCCTAGGATGCGAATGTTTTCAAGCACCATGTAGAGGAATTCCTGATAGCCTGGGTCGATGATTACAAGCCCCTCCCCAGTGTCAATGATGTGGGTGGAAGCGGGCTGAAAACCCACAAAGTACAGGTTGCCGTAGATGCGGAATGGACGCTTGTAATAGGTCCAGGGGGCGAGAAGATCTGCTGCCATGATTGTTTTGCCTTATTTTTGAATAATTGATATCTAGATTGCCATGGGGAAATTTAGCATTGTGCGTGGAATAATCAACCTAATAGGCGGCTAATTGGCGATTCAGCAGATTGACTGAGTATTTTCAAGCTGCAATTATTCCGTATTTATCCAAATTGCCACTATCCAATAATATTTTTGTATAATAAAATAAATTGATATGTCAATTTAAAAATGAAAATATAAATCCTTAGTCTCCTCTGCAACTTTTCGGCCCATGACAGCTTGCAAAGACATATTGCGCCATTAATTTAAGCATTGGTCAACAACCTCACATGGTGTGGGGATCTGAATCGTTATGTCAGAGGAAACACTACAGAATGTCATATCCATTAGAAGGACTTGCAACGACGGCGGATTACGAGACATTCGCCTTTTCGCCCGAAAACCCGACCGGGACGCGTGGCGGCGGCAAGCCGGACCACCCGACGATGAAGGATTCGGCGTGCGTTTCAATCGCCCCCGGCGAAACCGCCACGCTGGTGGATTGCGAAGGTCCGGCGGAACTCCGCAGCTGGTGGTGCGGAGGCTATTCCGGCTCCGATTTCATTCTTCGCGTTTACTGGGACGGCCAGGAGCATCCCTCCGTGGAATCGCCTCTATGCGCCTTTTTCGGCTTCCCGTTCAACGGCGTGACGCAGGACCATACGCGTAAGTTTCCCGTCCTCAATTCGATACCCGTGCTTGTGGCTGCCTACAAGGGATTGAACTGCTTCTGGCCCATGCCCTTCAGAAAACACTGCAGAATCACGGTGACCAACATCGGCAAGGTGAACTGGCCTCTCTACTGGATGATAACGGGAATTCGCAAGCCCCTTCCGGATAACACAGTGTATTTCCACGCCTCCTATCGCTCGGCGAGACCCGTTCCCGAGCAGAAGGTCTATACGATCATTGACGGCATCCGCGGCCAGGGCCATTATGTCGGGACGTCGCTTGGCATCGAAGTCAACGACGGGGCCTGCTGGTGTGAAGGCGAAGTGAAGATGTTCCTCGACGGCGAGACAAACGCGTCGCTGAACTACACGGGCACGGAGGACTATTTCTGTGGCTCCTTCAATTTCGGGGCGGACCAGCTCCGGCAGTACCATGATTTCTCCGGTCCTTTCTGCGGCATGTACAATATCTCGTACCGAATGTGCCGTCTCTATGCCCCGAACCGCTTCATGGCCTATCGCTGGCACATTCCGGATCCGGTGTATTTCAAGAAGAGCTTCCGCGTGACCGTTCAGGATTTCGGGACCGATTATAGCACTGAACAAAGAGATTCCGTCTGCCGGAAGGACGATTTTGTATCCGTCGCCTACTGGTATCAGACCTTGCCCTCGCAGCCTCTTGCCCCGCTGCCCGACTACGACGTCATCAAGCTCAACGACATCCCGTAAGACAAAGCCGGCGAGAGTCTTGCCGCCATAGCCAAGCGACGCTTGGCAACTGGAGATTCTGGAAATTCTGGAAGCTCTGGAAGCTCGGCGTCAATTGCGCACTGGCATCCTATTCTCATCCAGATGCTGACTGCCCTCCGTTGTTCGAAAATCATCTCCGAAGGAGGCGGAAAATCAAACAGAGAACGTTTTTGAGGAGAAACGAAAGGTCTGTTTTTTCCTGGACAAACTGAAAATGGTTCGATTTCAGCAAGGGAACGGCGACCTGAATACTCAGTCTTCTCCAAAGTCATTACGCTCCGGCCCCTCTTCGAAGGTTGACTGTAGAAAATCACGATGGCAGGGATTCTGATGGGATTTAGGGAGAAATCGCATTATCAACCGTTATAGAGAACAGAGCCAAAACTTTATTTACTTGAAACGGCTGCGGTCTGCATTATAATATCATACCAATTCTTTATAGTATCATATTCTTTACGGAGGATGGTGTATGAATGAATTTGCGAAACCGTTGTCGGAGATGACATTGGAAGAATTGTGGCAACTTTTCCCAATCATTTTATCCAGTCACAACCCTGACTGGAAGAATTATTACGAGGAAGAAAAAGCCTTGCTGGAAAAATCTTTCGGAGATTTGCTGGTCCGGATCGAGCATATCGGCAGCACTTCTGTCGAAGGACTGATTGCCAAACCGACTATGGATATCCTGCTGGAAGTGTATTCGTCAGCGTTTCCGGAGGCTGTCCGGCAGGCCGCCGAACGGTGCGGCTATACGGTCATGTCGGAAAAAAACGCTCCGGAATATCGTCTCGACCTGTGCAAAGGCTACACACCGCAGGGGTTTGCGGATAAAGTCTTCCATCTGCATATC
Source organism: uncultured bacterium (assembly GCA_902776645.1). GTDB lineage: Bacteria > Verrucomicrobiota > Lentisphaeria > Oligosphaerales > Oligosphaeraceae > UBA1407. Next base: position 103,701 of record CACYQT010000002.1, read on the forward strand.
CGTCATCCCGGCGATTGGGATGAAATCGTGTTCCGTGATTTTCTCCGGCAGAATCCCGCCAAAGCAGATGAATATGCCAAATTGAAAACGGTCTTACAAAAACGTTTCGAACACAACCGGGATGCTTATACGGAAGCCAAGGGCGATTTCATCCGGGCCTGTGTGAAAGAAGCCCGCAGCAGGATGAGAAACTGAGTTTGGCCGGATTTCGGAAAGCAAAATATGAGAAAGAAGAAAAATCAGAAAACAATGCTGTGTATAGAGATATAAATAAATGACAGATAATTGTTTGTAATAAAATTGGTCGGACAAGTTGGGGGATTCTTAACCATTCTCTGGTGTTTTCAAATCGCTAACTCGCTACCTTTTCGAAAGCCAGTCGTCCAGAGAACTGAAAAACGTTGTTTTCCTTCTTAAAAAAAACGGTTTTGAAAAGGCCGTTTTGTTCTTGGTTGGCGTGAATGGACCATCTGTGCGGAGAATGGACGGGCGGCTTCACATCGGTGTTTCTTGAAGTATCAGTCCACAGCCTGTATCAGCGTTATCTCACTGGGATGAGTGTTTGGAGTAGTACGCGCATCTTCAGCATCTGAACAAAGCGAACGGAAGGTAATGGCAGGGTTCTCCAAGACGTTCGGAATTGACAATCTCCGCCGCCTTCGTTGCGCTTTGTTCATCTGGGTACATTCCATACGAGTTCAGTTGAAGGCCAAGGCGTTTGGGAAGAGTGCCGTCCGTGTCGCAGCAGCAGAAGGTGCAACCAAGTCCCAACACTCCCAATGTTCCGTGGTGGTGGCAATCCAAGGGCGGCAATGGTGCTCCTTCCTCAACATAATCGCCGAATTCGTACAAGTCCCAGCCCAGAAGTACGGCGTTTTCAGGAAGATGCACAACCTTGCTGACATTTGGTGCATCCAGAAAATGCGCATCATTGGAGCACAGGCCGATGATTAGCACATCGTTCCTTTCCTTGAAGAATTCACGGCAAATGCGTGCAGGAGTATCATAATCAAGAAAGATGTGGAACAGCTCATAGTTGATATTGCAATGCTTCTGTGTGAAATCATAAAGACGTCTGGCCTCACGAGGAGGCAAGTCCCATTCCTGCTGAATCTCCTTCCCGTCGAACGGAGCGGATTCAAGCCCTGGAAGCACCCCTTCGCATAGACAGCCCGCCACAGTCAAATAGTTTGGCGTAGTCCAGGGTGGCCTGGGCTTTGATCCCGATTTCCTGACGATGAAATATCCCAATGGAATCATATTCGTATTAACCCCCATTTGTCATTCTGTGAAGTTTTTGGGAATGTACCACCACCCTTTCATTTGCGGATGCTCCAAATGATGCAGCAATTGTGGATGATTCTATGCGGTGAGGTTATCCGCCCACCAGACGCTGCGGTCAATGGGCGCAATGCCAAGTAAAACTGCTTCCACAACATAAAGAAGCAACAGGCAAAGCGGAATAATAAATGTCTTTTGGTTATTAATTAGTCTTTCGTTGGGTTTGCCTCAATGGCGACGGTCGCACCATAGCCTCGCGCCAGAAGCGCGATGCGTCTGGTTCGATAGTCGAAAAGGCAAATTTGATGGTTTTTAAACTCAAATAGAATAGTGTCATTTTCGAAATGAATGATGTTTCTAATGCCCCATACGGCAATTGGCGAACCCAAGGCGAAAAGTATTCTATCCTCTTGCCAGTGCTGCCAAGAGAAACCATTAGCATCTGCTTCTTTTGGATAGATATTTCGAGGCGTGGAGTCTTTCTCTCGCTTTTTCATAAGAATTATCCCGAACTCTGCGAAGATGTTATCATAATAAAATCGATAGTTTGAAGCAATGGCGTTCCTGAATGGACGCCCGATATAAGGGTTGCAATCGCCGTATTTACGATTTTGATCCTTGCCAAACGGCGTAAGAAGCACTCTGTCCGTGTCTTCAAAACGCGATATGACTGGAATCAAATCACTTCTCCCGAAAGCTCTTCTTGTATATGTTCGTTCCATTAGATTTGCCTTTGCCGGCTCAACCTCATCAGACAGAAAAATCAGAAATGCCTCATAACCGTCTGATATTTCATCATCCCTGAGTTTTCGGGGAAGTTGTGCGATTTTCACAGGCGAGTCTTTGCCTATATGGGTTTTGTAGATGAAATCGTCATTGGCGATGTAATAGATGCACACATTGTCGGGGATGCCGATTTCCTCAGGCGAGACGATCTTGCAGGTCAACAGGGAATGGTTGCCGCAGAGCATATACCAGCCGACAAGCAGGACGTATGAGACGCTTTGCAGAATGAAAGAAATCTTCAATGCCTTGCTCCAACGGCGAACCTCTTTGCCCATTGCAAGCCAGACAAAGGGCCATTCCAACAGGACGGTCGCCAGCCACAGTGAAACGACCATCAAAAAGAAATTTGTCTTTAGATTCAACAGTGTCCAGTTACATGCCCACAAGGCATCCAGAGCGCCGATGATGAACATTCCGCAAAACGCCGAAAAATAATTTGCAAAAATCATCAAGGCGACTGTCTGATAGCCTTTACCGTTGTTTCTCCAACGGAGAATATTCCCCTCCAGTATGCCTATGAAGATGTTTCCCAATGCCAGATGGCCAATCGCCCCCCACATAAGAGGAGTTCCCGCATTTGCCAAAGCGGTACAGGGCAGCCCCAGCGTTGTCATAAGCCCCAGAATGATTTTGCTTTTCCCGCTTGTCATAGCTGTATTATTAAGTTAGTACGTCGTCCGCTATAGATGTTGGCTTTGATGAATGACAGTTTTGCCGTTCCCGTTTTTGTCACTCATCTAATATATCCACCGACGGCGCATTTCAACCGCGTGGCGTGGAATTGACGAGGAACGGTAGTCTGAACTTTTGGTAGTTCATATTTTTCATAAGTGTGTCAATCTAAATGCAAATAATACCAATGCGGTGAAAGTTTTCGTATCACTTCGACATTATCACAAAGCATATCTTTTGCACTTGGCGGTGTATTCTTTGTCGTATAGACAACAATCCAACTTGGAGAAAGCATGCCCCGAACTACCCAGAATCCAACCATCATTTGGCCGTCTGATTGGTAAACATACGCCTCTCCGTCTTTGGAAAGCCACCAATGCGGCAATTTAACCGCACCAGTGACAGGCGGATGACGAGTTTGAAGTTCGTTTATGAATTCCATCCGCTTGCTAGCAAGAAGAACATGATCAAAACTGACCTTATAGTCCCTCATTGGCAAAAACACGATTGCGATCGATAGGCAAACGAGAATGAAAGGAAGCAGGAAAACCCACCGTTTTTTGTTGTCCTTTCCCGATTTGAACTTTTTAACAGGGAGCCAGACAGAAAAGAGCAGTCCAAATAGAACAACTAACGCAAACGGAATCTGCAATAGAGAATCAAACCACAGTAAGCCGAACAAAAGCAGAAAGCCTGTTATATATGCTAAAATGACAACCTTCATGTTTCCTGTTCTATGCGCCAAGGCTAAATGTTATCCTAAACATTGGTTGTATGGCATATCGGATGACAAACCATCCCCAAATTGCATCTATAGTCATCAAGAGCAGAAGATATTTGATTTGCTTTTCAGCCATCCCACGGCCCTTCCACCAGGCGAAGCAGGCAATGCCCAACGTAATACAACAACAAAATGCCTGAAAAAAGATGTTGAGTGTCAGTGATGTCAATGTTGGAAGATTCTCTCCTGGCAACACTCGCGCCCAATACCTCTTGAAAAAAAATGAAAACCAAATGTACACTATTGAGAAGATTGCCTGCAATACCACTGTCCACAGACCATAAATGATGGACAGTCGCCCAGAGAGGGCTTCTTTTTGTTTCTCACTAGTCATCGTGCTTTTCTCCACTATTGATTCCCTGCGCGGGCTCGTCTAAGAAGAAGATTTTGCGGAGGAGGGGCTTCATTGTGCGGTGTTAACCTTATGTCGGCAGGTATGTTGCGTTGTCGTTTGCGTCTTATGCCTTAATCTATCCCGTCCATCGTGCATTTCAACCACGTGGCTGAAACATCATTTGAGTTCTGAATGAATATTTGCACCAGACGCGCAACACTAGCATGACATCGTTTCAAAAATAGCTTTAACTTCCTTCTTGAAACTTTGGGGAATTTGGGGAAGTGTATCTGGAAAAAGTGAAGTAGACAATTCAACCCTGTGTACTAGTTTTGCTTTTGGACACAAAGGAGATAAGTCTTGTTTTTTAAGAGCTTCTTCATACCTTTCAATCATTTTTGTCAAATAAGCAGGTCTGTTAAGATACCACTTTTCCATAATATAATATGGTGACATCAGGCGTAATGTATATGGGAACAGCTTCTTCTGATTCAGCACTTCTGAATAGTACATGGTTCCGGAACCGACAATGATGCGATTATCTAAGTAACAATGACAAGTGTCATAGGTAATAATCTCATCATCTACAGTCAGTTTTCTACCCGTTTCTTGTTGGTGTTTTGCTTGAATCACAAGAAAACTTATTCTGTCAAAACTATACGAGAATACGTGTTTCAGCCTTCCTTGTAAGTCATACTGATAATAATGTATCTGTTTATATTCTGTTCCGATTGTGCTGATTTCTTTTTTTAGCAAACCATTTTTAGAAGAATATTCATAACGCCATGAAAAACGTTTTCCATTCTCATCTATGTCCCAATCTTCTCTAATTTCTGTCATATCTCTTCTCCATGTTTTGGACATTCAGCCAGGAACAGAAAAGCAACGACAGTCACAACGGCACAAGTTGGCAAAGGACAGGCTAGCATCAAAGTACGGTCAATCTCAGAAAACATTTGATCGGCATTGATATACTGATAGAGATTGACAGAATAATCTTTTGAAAGCCATTCCGCCAGTGTACTTTTTCCAGAGCCGTTAGGTCCAGCGAAGACTCGTATCCGTGGAATCATGGGATTAGATTCTCCTTGATGACTTCCTCGTGCCCATCAGGATAGAGGCGGATAAGGTCTCTTCCTTTCACGAACACGGCTGGAATGCCCTTGGCCAAGAGACGTCTGATGGCTGCACGACTCGCTTCTCGGGCTGACCGAGCCAGTTTGCGTACATATTCGGGCTGCTGTGATTCTTCCGTCAGGTATTCAACAGGCGCAATTGTCCCATCAGCCATCTTGATATGTGTGATGCGTTCTTCTGTCATAGTTGTTTTGCCTGTTGATTCATCGTTTCTCATACTGACTTTTTTACAATATGTTACCTTATTTTTAACTAATGTATGTTTTTTTTCGTTTTTTCAAGCTTTTGAGTCTCGAATACTTCAAGCCTTTACATGTATTTTTTGTTCAATTCTTGTTGAGTTCTTGTTGCATTTCAACCGCGTGGCACGGAATTGATTAGGAGGCGCGTCCCTGAAGAAGATTTTGCGGAGGAGGGGCTTCATGGTATCTGCTAATTGATGCTACTTATTGTCATTTCTTAATCTACACTCCCTTCGGCGGTTTGCAATCGCGCGGTGCGGGATTGGCGCGTCTGGCGGGGAGTTTTCTTCGTCACCGCCTCCCCCGCCGCCGATTTGTAAGAGGTTTGAAATCTTCTTCGGGGGCACCTCAAAATCATCGGCTGTTCTTCTGTGGAGAAGATTTTCATCGCTTTTCTCTTGACATCCATTCAACGCTATTCAAGAAAAAGCGGATAAAAACGGCGTTTTGAGGCGGAAATTGTCGAGTTAGGGGAAAAGTCGGTGGTCTTTTCAAACGGAGAAAAACGGCGGAAAAAACGTCTGGAGAAGCGACTGAAACGGCCTTTTCTTCCTTCTACGCAGTGGGATTGCTGGAAACGGAGAATCCATGCAAGTGCTGCATTTTACGGCTGTTGCGAAAAATGAAACAGCCCACTGACGGAAAAGCCGTCAGTAGGCCGTGGAAAATGAATGGTCGGGGCGGCGAGATTTGAACTCGCGACCTACTGGTCCCAAACCAGTCGCGCTACCAAACTGCGCTACACCCCGATTGTCCTATTAATATACGGCATCTTCAAAAAAAAACAATCCGAAGACGGTGAGTTGTTTGGCAAAAAAGAGGTAGCAAGGGCGCCCCCGCTCTTGACAAGGCTGAGACGGCCTTGCTACCCTAGGATTTAATGATCAATTGCCGACGAAAACCTTTTTCACGGCTTCCAGATAGCCGTAGCCATGGAGGTCGTCTGGTTCGAGATAACTGGTCTCCGTCCATTCGTTCCAACTGTTGAGGGTGACGAGCGGCTGCTGCTGCGGATGGGCGATGACGTAGTCTTTCGCCATGCGGAGGGCCTTTTCGAATTCCTCTGGCGGGTTGTCGCGGCATACGTATTCACGGAAACGCTTGAAACGCGGGTTGTTGTCCCATCCGATGGAGACGTGCGGGTAGTAGGGGATGGAGTAGTTGGCGGAGATTTTCTCCCATTCCTTCTGGACATCGACGAGAATGTCCTTGTAGCTGCGGTTCATGTTCGTGAAATGGACGAACTGATAGTGGGTGATGCTGTCGAAGCCCAGCGCGTCGAACTGGGCGCGGTTCAGGCCGCCGTGTGCGTCGAAGCCGCTGAGATTCGTGCCGTTCTTGCTCCAGGCGGTGGCCTGCAGATGGAGGCCGGGGAAGCCCGCGCGGATCGTTTCTTCTCGGAACCAGTCCAATGCCTTGCGGCATTCATCGACGCCGCCGAGGCCGTTGATGAGATTTTCGAGTTCGTAGATCATGAAGACGGGCTTGCCGTCGATGGTGTAGTAGTTCGGCTGGGAGAAATAGCGTTCGATGACGCGATGGACGATGATTTCGAACTGCTTGCGGGGGACGGCACCGCCCCAGATGACGGTGTTGCCGTAGTCGTCGGAGAGATTGATGTTCCAATAGTTGTTGGCGTCATGGTTGGCCCACATGAGATAGAATTTCATGCGGTCGCGGTTGGCGGCCTTGAGGAAGCCGTTGTCGAGGCACTGTTCGAGGAAGGGGCGGTTGTCGAACCAATACCAGTCGTAGATGAAGACGTTGACGCCGTGGTCGGCGGCCGCGTCGATTTCCATCTGCATGACGTATGGATCGGCCTCGTTGACGTAGCCCCAAAGGGGCTTGCGCGGCCAGTCGTGGAACGGTGCGCCTTTGACGGAGTTTTTTACGGATTGCCATTCGCCGATCCCCTCCGGCCAGAACATTCTGGTGCGCGGCTCGTCTCCTGTGTAGGAGGGCCAGATGAAGGCGGCGACATCGATGGATTGATTCTTGAACATGGTAATACCTCTATAATACTGAATTATCGAACCGTGGGTTCATCACCCACGGCTGGGATCCGCCGCCCCTACGGGGCTTTGTGTGGCAACATGTTTTCCGTGGGTTACGCTTCGCTTCACCCACGGCTGGGATCCACTGCCCCGATGGGGCTTTTTATTTTCTTTCTTTGATCAGCTGGAAGTAGCGGGCGCTCTTTTCACGGCCGATGCCCGGGGCGATCTCCAGATAGCCTTCGCGGGTGTCACCGTCGTTGTCGTTGACGATGAGATTGAAAAGGAAGCCGTCCTGCGCACGTTGCGGCGTGAGTTTCAGATCGGCGCGCGAGATGGTGCAGACATATGTCGTGGTATGGGTGGCTTCATCTCGGACAGTCGTCAATTTCAGCTTGGGGCGGCGGTTTGGCGGGGCGGAATAGACGGCGGTGTTGGCGGAGCCGTCCTGGTTGCGGGCGAGGCCGAACTCGTAGTACGGCGTGTCGCCGAAACAGAGCGCGAATTGGATGCTGTCGCCCTGCCATAATTTGTCGTCGGGATACGGTTGCACATGGACGTCATCGACGACGACCGCTCTGAGGATGAAATCGTCCTTTGTCAGTTCGAGCCAGATGTTGGCGGAGAGGTCTTCCGGGCCGCTCCATGTCAAATGCTGCAATTCAGGAGCTTCCGCCACGAGCTTGACATACTGCATGCGATCGTTGAGCATGAATTGCGGGTGGTTTCCGCTCGCGGGCAGCATGACGACGGGATTGGCGGTGACCGTAAGCTCTCCTTTCCAGAGACTTCCAAAAGACGCATTGGCGATGATCGGGGCGGATATCCCGCTGCTGCCGAAATCCTTTGACGCCGTGAGTTTGAACGTCATGCTTTTCTGCGAATTGGTCGGGATGACGACGGACTGCTTCAGCTGTTGACAGTTGATGTTTGGGGGCATGGCGAGCTCGATGTCCGCCGTGATGTCATGGGCGGTCGGATTGCGGAAGACGAAGGCCAGCGAATTGTCCTGTCCGGGCAGGATGAAAAAGTCTTTCTGGCGTTCAAGGTATTCCTTGCAGTTGCCTTTTCCTGTCATGACGGGATGGTGGGCGGCGACGGTGAAGAAATTGCCGCCGTTGGCGGGAAGTTTTTCCTGCCCTTGGAGGCGGAGCGTGGCGGGATTTCGTCCGATTTTATAGGCGACGGCGTCGTTTTCCACACCCAACGGTGCTTCATTGCCGTAAAGATCGATGACGGAGGCTTTTCCTGTGACGCCGAGGAGAATGATCATGGAGTTTTCCTGTGCGCGGTTGAGATTCCAGGCAGGGATGAGCAGGTCGCCGTTTGCGGCGCGGAAGGCGAAGGCGTCTATGTCCGCGCCGAAATCCATTTGGGATAGGAATGTGGCCTTTGTATATAGAGAGGCCAGCGTATTGTAGGCGGCGTAGGCGCATTTCGGATAGAAATCGCGTGTGACGAGCCCGAAATTATGTTCGCCGTAAGTGGCGTCATAGCCGTCGTTTCGCAGATCATACCAGTTGTATCCGATGGCGCCTTTCGCCCAGCTGTAGAGGAATTTCTGGAAGAGGGTGATGGCCTGGAAATGTTCGCCGCCGTCCGATGAGGGCAGGGCGGTTTCGTTGGCGTACCATGGCGCGGTGACGTTTTCTTCCTTTCTCATTTTGAACATGTTGTCGAGCTGGAGGCGGTAGCCGGAGAGACGTCCATGGCCGTGGAACGCATGGATGTCGTATGAACCACGATCAGGACATACGTGCTGGGAGCATGCTTTTTGACTTCTTCGTATGCGATTTTCATCAATTGAATGTATTCCTCCGCGGAATAGTTGGCGAAGCCGACGAGATCCGGTTCGTTCCAGACTTCGCCGTAGCGGATCTTGTCTTTGTAACGTTTGGAGAATTCCGCGATGAATTTCCGCCAGAGATCATAGTCCGGCCGTGGAACGCCTCTTTTCGTGCTGTCCAATGGCTTCCAGTCCTTTGCGGTCGCCCAGCCAGGGCAGTAATCGTAGATGGCCTGGATTTCGACGCCTTGTTCGCCGAAGAGATTGACGACACGGTCGAACGGTTCGAAATTCCAGCGGTCCTGCGACGGCTGCATGAGATCCCAGCTGATGTCTTCACGGAGAATCTTGATGCCGACTGATGACGCCGCAATCGCCTCTTTTTTAATGACTTCAGTAGAATTCCGCTGCGGATGCGAACAGACGCCGAAGAGAAAGCCCTCCGCTTTGCCGGCAGTTGCGCCGACAGGTTTCATATAGGCGAAACTGGTTATTTTTTGTGCAGGCGGAATCCGTTTGTCATTGTCATTGACAATCGTTTTGACGGTATAGACGCCGTATTTGGCGGGGGCTTTCACGGGAGCGGAGAAGATTGTCTGCGGCGAAACATCTAGCGGAAGCGTGTTTTGGGAGATGACGGTTTGTTTGTAATCGGAAATGGTATATTCAAGCGTGCCGCGGATGACGCGGGGGGAATCATTGTCAAGAACGATGCGCAGATCGTCTTCATGTCCGCTGGCGAGAATATGGATGGGATGGCCTGTGTCAATGACGGCGAAACGCGGATTGAGTTCGACGATGTCGCCAATCTGGACGGTTTCGAGTGCGAACCAGCTGACCATGCCGTCCGCCTTGTCCAGAATGTAGTCGGCGGCAAGGCCATGGAAATATGCGGGAAAGTCGATCCGTTTGTTTGGATTTCTGCCGCCTCCCCAGACACCGGCCTTTTCGCCATTGTTGTTCACATTATATTCAAGCGTATGCCATCCGGCGGGCAGCTTGGAGACATCGCATGCATATTGGAAAATTTCGTTTTCGCTGTCGCGCAACCGTAGATTCAGATGATGGATGGAATGTCTGTCCGGCAAAAGTACGCGGAGCTTGATACGGGCGGTCGTGAAGGCGGGCAGTTTTGTGTGCGTGTTGGCATAATTGCGGGGGAAGCAGAATTCCAAAAACGGGCCGATGGACTGTTTCCATTCGACTCTGTACTGGGGCTGCCCGTCAACTTGCACGATTTTGGCGGATTGCTGCCGTTCCTCCGCTCTGTGGAGTTCGACGTCGACGGGCAGTGTGCGGAAATCGGCAATGGTCGCGAAAGGATTGTCGTCCGCATGGAGGTCATTTGATGCAAGCATGCCGGAGACGGCAAGAAACGCGAAGAGTTGTTTTATCATGATGAAATTCTCCGAAAAAGTTGTGGAAATGGCCTATTTTGCGTAGCTGTGAAGGGTGTTGCCGAATTTGGGAAGAAGATTCACGACAAGGAATGTGACGACGAGCGCGGAGAACGCCAGAAGATGCGTCCAGACGGCGCGTTTGCGGCCATCCGGACGGTAATAGGCGTGGAGGGAGGCGAGATAGAGGCACCATGTGATGAGGGCCCATGTCTCCTTCGGGTCCCACGACCAGTAGATGCCCCATGCCTCTTCAGCCCAGAGGGCGCCGCTCCAAAGTCCGAACGTCATGAGAGGCAATGCGATGCGGATGACGGACCGGGCGGCGTTGTGGCGTTTCAGCTTCAATTCTTCATTGCGTGTGCAGAGGCTTGTGAGCATCAGGAGGAAGGCGACGGCGGCGGTCGCGTAGGATACCATATAGGAAAGGACATGCGGGACGAACCACGGCGACTGCAGGGCGGGGACGCGCTGCCATGCGAGATTGCGTTCCATGAAGAACGTGCCGATGAGCGGGAAGAGGGAGGCGAAGGCGAAATGCGGCAACGTCCAGTCCAATTCAAAACGTTTTCTGACAACGAGATGGAGCGGAAGGAAACAGAGCGACAGGAAGACGAGCACGTGGACCATGTTGCCGAAGGGGGGATGGCCGCAGACGACGTAGTTGCCGATGATCGTCAGCAGGTTGAGAACCCATGCGGCGATGAACACGCCGATGGCGGGGCGTTGCCGTTTGGCGATGCCGAAGATAAAACTGATGCCGTAGCCGATGGCGGCGGTTGCGGCCAGAATGACGAATGTTGTCTCGTTAAACATTGGGCGACACCTCCTTGCGGGATTGCGAGAACCAGCAGAGAACGGCGACGCCGACGATGATCATCCAGATGCCTGCGATGACGCAGCCGCGGCCTGGATCGCGCCGCGCCGTGATGACGATGTATTCATTGTTCTGCGTGTCATGCGACATGAGATAGAAGCGCCATCCATGGAAGTCGAGCGGGTGGTTGACGCTGAACGGTTGCGGCGGCAGGGCGGTGCCGTCCGGAAGGGTGAGTTGGGCCGTGGCTTCGAAAAGTTTTGGCGTCGGCGCGGCTTTGTGAAGCAGAAAGCCATTGTCCAGAAAGACTTGCGGTTTCCAGTTGCCGTCTTCGTCTGAGAGTTTTTCCTTTGGGATGATGTCGCCATGCTTGGGAAGACGGATGGTTCCGTCCATGTCTGGTTTCAACGTCTTGACAAGCGTGAAATCATCGCCTTCCTTTTCCGGCGGCGCATAATAATGATAGGATGGCGGATAATAATCGACTTTGAAATCGGTGACGGCCAGTGAGAAGTCGAGCGGATAGGTCGTGTTGGCGGGGGCAGGCAGTTCGTTGGCGGGCGACGCTCCGATATAGGCGGCGAACTGTGTCTTCTTGCCGACGAAAAGACCGATTGCCGCGCCAAGCAAGAGGAGGGCGACACCGCCATGTGCAAGCAGGAAGCCTATGCCGCGCAGCGATTTGAATCGTTTGAACCTGCAGCAGCCGATGATGCACCAAACGGCGAGAATGGCGAGAAGCGCCCAGAAGACAGGCGTCCTGAAAATGGCGAGCTCAAGGCCGCCATGCAACGGAATGGCGCCGGCCAGGAGGAAGAGAACGATGAGAAGAATGAATTTGTCCACGGTATTGGTAGTTTATGGGGTGATGTTGTTTGGAGAAGTGTTTTTTTTGAAAAATATGTGCTCAAAGTGAAAGAAAAAATAATATATTGTGTTGATTATTCAAAAACAAGGAATAATATTATGATTCTGCACAAAAGGAGGCGGCGCGTTCCATTGGAACAGAGGCCGCCTTGACTGTTTTTCAGCAGTCATGTTCAAAAACAAAGGAATAAAGGATTTTCTGGCAATGTACGGGTTACAAGACTGGGGATTGTATAGTGAGATATTGAGGAGATTGCTCATTGCGGCGGCGTGCGGTATAGCGATCGGCTGGGAGCGAGATTTGCATGGCCGTTCCGCTGGATTGCGGACGCACATGCTGGTGGCGCTCGGTTCGGCGATGTTCACGCAGTTGTCGTTGATCACGGCAATTTGCCCGTTGCCGTTCGTAGGGAGTGAGAACGTGCATGGCGATGTCTGCCGAATCGCCGCGCAGATTGTGTCCGGCATCGGTTTCCTTGGCGCGGGAACGATTGTGAAGGAAGGGTTTACCATCAAAGGTCTGACAACGGCTGCCTGCCTGTGGTTTTCCGCGGCGGTCGGCATGGCCTGTGGCGTCAACCAGATCATGATCGCCTTGACCATGACAGCGGGGGAATTGATACTGGTCTTCATCGGCAAGTGGTATGAAAAGAAGATGAACCGTATCTTCCCGTTCCATTTGAAACTCGAGGCGGACTACAGCGAAGACATGCACGATGTTTTCAAATTCATCAAAGGTGACCATAAATATGCACATTTCACCGTGGCGACATTGAACATAACGGCGAACCAAGATGCAAATCTTGTGACGGGAGATTTTTATGTGGAAGGCCGTTTCCATGAATCGAACGCGGAGCACGCCTTCAAGCTTATCAAAGACATAAAAGAAAATTATCCGAAAATCAAGACGATATCGTTCAAACGGAACGGCTGACGTTTTTTAGCAGGAGAATTCTATGAGAAAGGGAATCTTTGCGGCATTGGTTGCCGTTGTGGCTGTTGGTATTCTGCGTGGACAGGGAAAGATTTCCTTTGAGGACGGGGAGGACTGGCGTAGCCATGTCCGGGCGAATGGCGCCATCATGGAAATCGTCGGCGAACATGCCGTGGACGGCACGAAGAGCGCGAAGATTTTCTTCAAAGGTGCTGTAAAGGACACATGGCCGGGCGTCAATATCACGTTTTCGCCCGAAGAGTATAAAGGGCAGTCCGTGCTGACGTTCTCCGTATGGCATGAGGGGGATGGGAATCTGGACATCAGCTACCGCATGGATTTCGCGGAAGGGACGCCGATTTTCAGTGGCATCGGCGTGTTGCCCCGCCAGAAGACGCCAGTCCAGTTGTTCTTGAACATGAAGGATGCGGACGGCAATCCAAAATATCCGAAGAACATTCTTCTTTACCGTCGGATGCCGCGTGAGGATTCGACGATCTGGCTGGATAACCTGTGCCTAAGTGACAAGGTTGGAACGTTCAAGGAATACGTCTATAGACCAGCAGGGGATTATCGCGCGGTCACGGAAGAGGAGAAGGCCATGGGGGCGCAGCTGTTCCGTGTCCATTGGATGAAGCATGTGTTTCCAAATGTGAAGCCTAGCCGCGAATATCCTGCGGATGTCGTACTGGATGCGACGGCGTGTCCGGGCGAGACGGAGCCGATAACGCTTTCCATCCATGCTTTGAAGGATTTGAAGACGGTCGCGATTTCATTTCCGGAAGATCTGAAAAGTTCGGATGGCGGGACGATTTCGTCCAAAGCGTTCTCCATCAGCACAATCCGTTGCATGAACAAGCGGCCGACCTATCAGCTGAAATCCTATTATGCGGATATCCCGATGATATTGGACCGGGAGCAGACGCTTGAAATCAAAAGCGGCACGACCCGTTCCTTCTGGCTGGATGTCACCGTGCCGAAAGACGCGAGGGCGGGCATATATAAAGGTATGGCGGAATTGGATTTGGACGGCGTGAAGAAGTCGCTTCCCGTGGAAATCCGCGTGCGCGGTTTTGCCCTGCCGGACGAAAAGACGCAGTTCTTCGGCGAATACTATACGCATCCAGGCGATATCGTGTTGATTGACAGCGATTTGGCCTATATGCGGAGTCTGGGCATGACATCGGTGGGGCTGTGCTTCCAGCCAAATGTCGATGACTGCCATTATGAAAATGGAAAGGTCATTTTGTCATGGAAAAAGGACGATGCGTTTGTGGCGGCGATGGAGGCTTACAAACGTCATGGCTATCCATGCCCGATCATTTTGCTGGCGGATCCGGGCGCGTTGTTCGCCCGGAAGCAAGGGCTGAAAATGACTCAGGATGAATTCTTTACGGTTCATCAGGCATTTTGGCGGGCTATGCTGGAGGAAGTGAAAAATCGCGGCTGGGCGGAATTGATCGTGCAGCCGGTCGACGAGCCCGCATGGCGCGGCAAGGCGGCGATGGACGAGAATGTCAGTTTGCTGAAATCGCTGAAGCAGGTGCCCGGTCTTCGCACGGAACAGGACGGGCCGGGCGACGCCTATTTCCACAATGTGGCGGGGCCGTTGGCGGATGTTTGGAACTATAACGGTGGCGTCGGGACGCCGGAAGTCATGGCGAAACTGAAGAAAGAAAGCAGGCTGGCGATGCTCTACAATTGTGATGTGGAAAGCTATCGTCCTGTCACAAGCCGTTACGTCACAGGATTTTTCCAAGTTCGTAGCGGCGCGGACGGCGTGTTCAACTGGGCGTTGAAAAGCTTCCATGGAAGTCCTTTCAACGATTTCGATTCACCGTTGGGCGACACGACGAACTACTATCCGGGCGAAGGGAAGATCAAAGGCGGCCCAGGCATCGGATTGGTCAGTTCGCGGGAAGGCATCGACGACTTCAAATACATTATGTATCTGCGGCAGTTGATCAAAGAGCATCCTGGCGAGAAGGCGGATTATGCGGAGAACGTTTTGGATTCGCTGTTGGAAAGTATTCAGTACAAGCCGTTTGTGCGGAATGAGGCAAAATTCTCGGACATGGGGGATGACAAAGACGGCAAAGGTTTCATTTCCGGCTTCCTGAATCTGGACAATGGCTGGGAGCTTGAAGACTACGACCGGGCTCGAGAAATCATCGCGGGGCAGATAGAAGAATTGCTTGGCTTGGCGGAGGAGCCAAAAGGCGGAAAAACAGCGGTTTTGAGCTGCCAGTTGGGGAATGCAGATACAGAGATCGTCAAAGGTATTTACGATCACAAAAAACATCAGGTGACGGTGACAAATTGCAAAAATGGCCCTGTACTGGATGGCAAGCTTGACGATGACTGCTGGAAAACGGCGGGCGTCATGGACGATTTCTCGCTGATGGATGGTGCGGGCAAGCCGACGGCGGACACGAAGGCATGGGTGACGACGGACGGTGTCAACTTGTATGTCGCCGTGGAGTGCGAAGAGAAGCTCATGGGCAATATCATCGCGAACGTGCGAGAGAATCAAGGGGCGGTCTATAGCGACGACTGCGTGGAGGTGTTCATTGATTCCGATTATCTTGAACAAGAATATTACCAAATCTGCGTCAACAGCTTAGGATATTATTACACGGGCGGGACGAAAGGAGCGTGGAAGCCGTCGCTGAAGACGGCGGCAAGCCGTGGAGAAGACCGTTGGACGGTGGAAATAGCGATTCCTCTGGCGGATTTGAAAATCAAAGGGCGGCTGTTTGGCTTCAACGTC
This sequence comes from uncultured bacterium, assembly GCA_902776645.1. Classification (GTDB taxonomy): domain Bacteria; phylum Verrucomicrobiota; class Lentisphaeria; order Oligosphaerales; family Oligosphaeraceae; genus UBA1407. The sequence continues at coordinate 119,499 of CACYQT010000002.1, forward strand.
TGCCGCGAGCGTCGTCCGTTGGAAGTGTTTGAATTAATCTGCTGGTCGCCGACGGGGGAGCGTTTCGGCGAGCCTCGACGGTTCGGCGAGGCTCATTTCGAACGTTTGTTGCTGTCATCCGTCAATCTTAATGATGTGAAGCCTGGAAAAAGCAGGATGACGGTTTCCCTGCGTGAAGGCGAACGGTATAACGATTTGTCGCTATGCATTGACTATAAGCTCGTTGCAAATGGACAGACCGTTGACCGAGGGACTGTGACGTATTCAGGGATTCATTTATCCGAAAAGAAGGATGCGCCGTCGGTGGATTTGAAAACGTTTGAACAGAAAGTGCAACTGAAGCAGGGCGGTGAGTTGCAAGTTCTTGTCCTGCTGAAGGATAAAGACGGCAAGATTCTTGCTAAGCGGATGCAGCAGAAAACCGTTCCAGATGTGATCTCTTTGGAAACGATGTGGCCATTTACCGATAGATGGAACTGGCGGTGCTTGGGGCACATGCAATATGGCGCGGAAGAAGGACAGGAGCTGGAAATAGTTGTTTGGGCAAAATCGAATCCCGACAGGAAGACAGTCGTCAAGTTGAAGGAGAAGGACATTTTCGCCCAGATCAAATTGGTGGACGGAGCGTTCATGCCGTTGGATGAAATCTGCGCGGAACTGCGTGACGCGAAGACGAAACGCGTGATTGGCCACGCGGAGAAGAAAATCTTCACAATACGTTGATTAAGAACCACGAATGAACACGAATGGACACGAAAAATGCCTCGCAGACGTCGGCCATTCTTCTATCGAGGTTATTGCCATCAAGTAAATCTTGATTGCAGAAACATCTGGATGGCCTCCGTCTGTTCGGCGGTTTTCATACGCTTCGCGGAAGAAAAACGACATCATGCGAAAGCTTGAAACCATAGGCCATGAGCAATATGTCATAAACACCGCTGAAAGCGATCATTTTCATGCGTTTCGCGTTTTTTTTTACGCAAAAACGAACTGAAGCATTATCATATAGATGATTGTCGATATGATAATGCTGAGCAATGGATTGCGTCGCCATAAATGGAGGGCGACGCAGACGACGGTGGCGATCAGTTCGGGCAGGCCATGCGGATGCGACAGAATCTGCGTATTGCGGAAACAATAGACGACGAGCATGCAGATGACGGCGGGACTGATGACGGAGCCAAGATAGAGGATGACTTTCGGCGGTTTTTTGCTGCCGCCGAATGCGGCGAAGACGAAGCCGCGGATGGCGTAGGTCACCAGAAACATGACGATTACCGCCGGCCAAACGTATGAAAGGGAGAGCTCAGGCATGGTCGGCTCCTCCTTCCGTGGCGGGCATGGCGCTTTCCAGACGGCTTCTTAAGGCGAGAAGGGCGATCAAGCCGACGACGATGGACGGTATCAGCATGTTGGCGGGATAGACAAGCAGGCCGACGATGGCGCTGCACAGACCGATCAAGGCCGGAATTCGATTGGCCTTCGTCTGGAGTTGATCCAGCAGGATGACGATGAACAGCGCCGTCATGGCGAAGTCGATCCCCTTGGCGTTGAAGGAGATGAGTTGACCGGCGATGTTTCCCGCGACGACGCCGATAATCCAGTAGAGGTGGTCGAACATGGAGATGAGGAAACAGTAGGTCATGGAGTCCTCGCCGTCTGGATGGTTGTCCGCTACTTCCAGAGCGAATGTCTCGTCCGTAAGCGTGAGAATCATGTAGAGTTTCAGCCAGATGGGAATATGCCGCCAGCGATTGATGAGCGGCAATCCGTAGAGCGCATAGCGAATATTGATGCTCAACGTGAGAATCGCGATTGTGAAGAGGGCGGTATGGTTTTTAAGCATATCGACGAGCAGGAACTGCAACGTGCCGGAAACGGCGGTGGCGCTGGTGAAAAACGCCCAGAAGGCGCCGAGGCCTGTCTCTTTGGCGAGCAGGACGCCGCCAGCGAAGCCCATCACCAGATAGCCCAGCATGACGGGGATGGAGGCTTTCCAGGAGGCTAAAGTAACTGTTTTCGTGAATTTCATGATTTTATAGCTAAAAGCCTAAAGCTTAAAGCTTAAAGCAAATACAAATGTTGTTTTTGATTCGATGAGTCGTAATGATATAGGCGAGACTTGCAGAAAAATGGTTTTCGCTTTTCGCTTTCAGCTTTAGTTTTTAACAGGCCAGTCACGGTCAACGAAATCGATCGCTTTGTAGAACGCCTCCAACGATGCGTTTGGATTGGCGAAGACATTGCGGTTGAAGCCGATGGCGACATGGCGTTTGCGGTCCAGAAGCCCTTGGGAACCGTTCCAGCCGCTATGGCCGATGATGCGGCTGACATCGTCGACAGGGCCGGACAGCATGTAGCCTAATCCGAAAAGCGCCCAGTTGCCCTTTACCATTTCAAATGGATCGTCCGGACTGCGCAACGGCTTGGCGGCGTTGGCGATGGTGTCGCGGTGGAGGAGAAGCCCCGTGTCCAGCGCCGCGTAGTGGCGGGCGATGGAGAGGGCGTTGGACATGGTGCAGGAGGCTGGATTGCAGCAACGCCGGAAGAGGGGCTTGTTCATCCATTCGAGGCCCATTTTATCATAGTAGCTGCCGTCTTTCGCCGCGACGAGATACGCGGCGTTTCGCGACTCTTCATCACCCGCGCCATAATAGTAGCGATCCATGCCTGCGGGATTGGCGACGAGCTCCTTGAAAATCTGCGGAAAGTTCTTGCGTCCAAGCAGATGGCAGATCATGCCGCCGACCAGCCAGCCATATGTGACAGGATGGTACTGCTGTTTCGTGCCGATGGCGTAGGCAGGGCGCGCCGCCGCCATTTTCTCTGTCATCGTCCAGAAATCCGCCTGTTCCGCCTCCGTGGAGGTAGGAACGATGTAAAGTCCGCAGCGATAGGACAGAATATGCCAGACCTGCATGTTTTCCTTCCCGTTGCAGGCGAATTCGGGCCAGAAGTCGCGGACATATGTGTCGTAGTTGACGATGCCGCGTTCGACAAGGCGGTGGAATGCAGTGGAGCAGGGGGCTTTTCCGGCGGAGTAGATGGGGAAGATCGTGTTTTCATCCACCTTTTTCGTACGGGACCAGTCCGTCCAGCCCGCAAAGGCGTTGACTTCGAGCTTGCCGTTGATGTAAAGTGCGGCCTGGCAGCCGCATTCAAGCTCCTGTTCGACGACGGCATCCAAGGCTGATTGGACTTTTTCTTGAAGATCCATATTTATCCTGGTAAACAATGTTTTGACAATCCATGACAAAAATGTAATCTTTGGACAAAGATATTCAAGAAATGAGGAGGCAATAGTAAAAAGAAAAGGCGCGCGACATTCGTAAATGCCGCGCGCCTTGATGATTTAGCAATCTGTCAGATTCAGATTAGAAGCTGATGGAGAGCTGGACGCCCCACAGATTGTTCATGCCGCTCTTGTGGTTCGGGCTGCTTTCGGACTTCCAGACTTCGCGATAGTCGTGGTCGAGAACCCAAGCCAATTTGGCGAAGGGGCCGAAGGAGATGTAGTCGTTGATGGCATAGGAGAGGTCAGCGGACCAGACGAGGGTGGAGAAACCATTCTTGTAGCTGTCGAGGAGACCAGCTCTCTTGAGGTGGTGGACACCGTCATAGCCGCCGCAGCGCCAGCGACCATTGTTCCAGAAGAGGTCGAGCCCGTTGTTGAAGGACAGCTTGTCGCTGATCTTGTAGGAGGACTTGACATACAGCTTGGCCTGCCATTCGTCATTCTCGTGGTCCCAGCCAACGAAGAAGCCAGGATGCCAGGTGAAGTCTTCGGTGATGGAGAAATCGCCGGTGGAGATGTCAAGCGCGACCTTGCGTTCGGTTTCGCCGCGGGCCGGCCACTGCGTGCGTTTCGGGTAGTCCCAGTAGGTGTAGGACAGGTCGAACGTCAAGCTGTTGACGACGGGGACGTCATTCAGCGTGTAGTAGTAGCCAATCCAGTAGTCCCATTCTTCGGGCTCGTAGTCGATGCGGGAGTCACGGTTGTAGTCGTTCCAGTCATTGGCGACCCACGTACCGATATAGATGCCGCCGAATTCGTTGAAATCCCACGTCAGGTTGATGTCAGCGAAAAGCATGCTTTCGGGGTTGATGACCCAGCCATCGGAGATGTAGCGGGAGCTGTATGACATGGAAATGTCAACAGACGGCCGCCAGATGGGCTTTTCGTTGGTGGCGTCCTGAGCGATCGCCTGCACGCCAATCAGCATCATGGCGGCGAAGAGACTAAACATCAGTTTTTTCATGGTTTTTAATCCTCCATTGGTGTTTTTGATCAATCCGGCATCTGCCGGCAGATTCATTCAATCTAACCGTTCAATAGACAATTGCAAATGCCAAAAGGCGAAAAAAAGATGAAAGACGGCAAAAAGACGTGTTTTTTCCTGTCTTTTTGCCGTTTTTCAATGATCAATCGTTGTATTTGATTGCGTCGTCGAAGAGTTTGTTGAGTTCTTCAGACGGGGCTTTGGTCGCCAGGGCGACGGCGATGGCGGCGATGAGGCCGGCGAAGAATCCGGGCACGAGCTCATAGATGCCTGTGCTCGAGCAGAAGATGAGATATAGGCAGTCGACAACGGCGCCGACGACGATGCCGGTGACGCAGCCTGCCAGGTTGAAACGCCGCCAGAAGAGGCTGAGCAGGATGGCGGGGCCGAAGGCCGCGCCGAAGACGCCCCATGCGTTGGAGACGAGGCCCATGATGGAGCCGGCGTCAGGGTTGGTGGCGATGATGAGGGCGACGGCCGCCACGACGAGAACGATGAGGCGTCCGTTCCAGAGGAGTTCGGCGCCGGTGGACTCGTTCTTGCGGATGATCGGCTTGTAGACGTCGTTCGTGAAAGCGGATGATGCGGCGAGGAGCTGGCTGTCCGCCGTGCTCATGGCGGCGGCGAGGACGGCCGAGAGAAGCAGGCCGGAGATGATGGCCGGGAAGATTTCACGGACCATGTTGACGAAGACGAGTTCTTTCTCGACAATGTCGTGGTCAAATCCGAGATGCGTGCGGCCGATGATGCCGATCAGAGCGGCGAAGACGAGGATGATGACCGTCCAGATGATGCCGATGACGGAGGACTTCTTCAGATCCTTCTGCGACTTGATGGACATGAAGCGGATGATGATGTGCGGCATGCCGAAGTAGCCAAGGCCCCAGCCGAGGCCGGAGACGATGGACTTCCAGCTGGAGGTCATGCTCCAGAAGTGTTCGGGAAGGGCGGCCTGTTCAGGGGACACCTTGTCGATCATGGCGGCGGCGAAGATCGGCGCGAGCAGCATGGCGCCGAGCATCAGCATGCCTTGGAAGAAGTCCGTCCAGCAGACGGCGGAGAAGCCGCCCAGGAAGGTGTAGCTGACGATGATGACGGCGGCCAGATACATGGCGCTGGTCGTGTCAATGCCGATGACCTTGTGGAACAGGGTGCCGCAGGCTTTGATGGAGGATGCGGCGTAAATCGTGTAGGCCACGAGGAAGACGATGGCGCAGATGACCTGCAGCGCGTAGGACTTGCTGCGGAAGCGGTTGGCGAGATACGTCGGAATCGTGATGGAGTCGCCTGCGACGATGGAGAACTGGCGGAGGCGCGGGGCTTCGACGATCCAGCTGATGGCGTAGCCAAGGCCGAGGCCGATGGCGATCCAGACTTCCGAGAGACCTTTGTTGTAGATGGCGGTCGGCAGGCCCATGAGGACCCATGCGCTCATGTCCGAGGCGCCAGCCGAGAGGGCGGCGACCCATGCGCCCATCTTGCGGTTGCCGAGGAAGTAGGTCTTTTCGCTGCCGTCTTTGTCCCGGAAGAAGAAGACGACACCGATGCATACCATGCAGATGAGATAGATGATGAAAACAATAAATTCGAGATTCATGGATGGCTCCTTAAGCCGCGCATCATGTCCATGGAAAACGACGTGACGAATATACCTTTAATATAATAAAGGCACTTCAGGCCGGATTTCCATGGACGTGGCGGAAGGCTGTCCTGTTTTTATTTTTCCTCTTCAGCGGCTTCCGCATTGCCCTTGCGGGGATTGCGCTTCGCGGAACGCTTCGCGAATTTTTCGCCAAGGCGTTCGATGATGAGGGCTTTCAGTTCACGCTTGCCCATGTCGCGGAGTTCGACGATGCGCTGCTTCTGGGCTTCACGCGGTTCCGTTTTTCCGGATTCCCAATGATTGACAGACAAGTGGCTGACGCCGAGGAGCTTGGCGAACTGGGTCTGGGAGACGCCGATCTTCTTGCGCCATTTGATGATGCGATCCGGAGAGACGCGGACGGCCTTCATTTCTTCCGCGGGAATTTCCTCTTTGGGTTCTTCCGGCGGCAGGACGATGGAGGCTGTCTTGTTGGTGAGCTTGGAAAGTTCCTTCAAAAGTTTTCCCTGCTCGGAGATGGTCTTCTTCATCGCGGAGATCTGTTCTTTCAGGTCTTCAATGGCGGCGCGGGCTTCTTTTTTGGCCAGACGGCGGATTTCTTCTCCCAAAACTTGTTGTACGTTCGGCATGATAGTCCTTTTGTTTGAGTTAAAAACACATAACGAATAACAAAATCGGTCTATAAACATAATCCATTTTTAAAAAGTTACAAATTAATATAATGAACAAACTGGAAAACGGCATTGTATATGAGTGGTTTTTACAATAAAGTATTCATATTGCAGATGCATTTTTGCGATGTCAGGCTATCTTATGACTTTTGATGATCAAGTTAGAGCGGGTTGTTTGGGAACAAGTATCAGGAATTTTGTCGGATCATACCATGGATTTGCTACTAATCACGCCGCCGCTTCTTCAGCTCAATTCGCCATATCCGGCCACGCCAGTATTGCTGAAGATGCTGCGTGAACGTGGTTTCGACGTGATGCAGCGGGACATGTCCCTTGAGTTCGCACTGCGCGTCTTCACGCCTGAAATCATCCGGTTGGCGGCGGAAAAGGCGCGCGGACTGCGAAAACCGAGCGAGCCGATGATGTTCTTTCTGGACAGCGTGGAGGATTATGCGCGAACCATACCGGACGTGGTGGCGTTTCTGCAAGGCCGCCGCCCTGAACTGGCGTGGCGCATAGCCGCCCGCACATTTCTGCCGGAAGGGCCTTTTTTCAGTCAATTGGACGGCGATGACGAGGAGGACGCCGAAACGGATCTGCAGGCTTATTTCGGTCTGATGGGAACGGCCGACAGGGCCAAGTTCCTCGCTTCGTTGTACATGGATGATATTTCCTCTTTCCTGAACGAGGCGCTGGATGACAAATTTGTCTTTGGTAAATATGGTGAAAGTTTGTCGTTGTCATTGCCGGTATTCGATTCATTGGCGTCCGAATTGATGAAAAAACAGACGACCGTGCTGGAGAAATTGCTTGATGATATGACGGAAGATATTCTGGCGAAAACACATCCGAAATATGTCGGTTTCGCCATTCCGTTTCCTGGAACGCTGTATGGCGCGTTCCGCATGGCGAAAAAAATCCGAGAGAAATCGCCGGAGACGAAAATCATATTCGGCGGCGGATATGTGAATTCCGAACTGCGGGATTTGGAGGACCGGCGTATTTTCGATTATGTGGATTATATCAGCTATGATGAAGGATTGCAGCCACTTCTGGCGATATTGAAGGGGGAGCTTGTTCCTTCTGCGGAGGAGGAGACGGAGGGATGCCCGCGTCTTGGCAACAAACGTGTGCTGACGAAAGATGGCTGGCAGTCATTGCCGCATTGCGACGCGTCGCCGCCGATGCTGGTACCGGACTATGATGGTTTGGATTTGTCCAAGTATCTGTCAATTGTGGAGATGCCGAATCCGTTGCATCGGATTTGGACGGACGGCGTCTGGCTGAAAATGCAGCTCGCGCAGGGGTGCTATTGGCACAAATGCGCATTCTGTGATCTGGCGTTGGACTATATCGGGCGGTATGAGCCTGGAAAGGCGACGGACATCGTCGATGCGATGGAACGATTGATGGAGAAGACAGGGCGGCGCGGCTTCCATTTTGTCGATGAAGCGGTGGCTCCCGCGTTGCTGCGGGCCGTCAGTGAAGAGATCTTGAAGCGTGGCCTGTCGCCTGTCTGGTGGGGTAACATACGCTTTGACAAGAACTTCACGCCGGAGCTCACGGAGTTGATGTCCAGCGCGGGATGCATCGCCGTGACGGGAGGTCTGGAATGCGCGAACGACAGGTTGCTGAAGCTGATGAACAAAGGCATTACGCTTGCGACGGCGCGGGCGGCGTTCGAGGCGTTCACGTCCGCTGGCATCATGGTGCATGCCTATCTGATGTATGGCTTCCCGACGGAGACGCGGGATGAGGCGATCGGCGCGTTGGAGTTTGTGCGCCAATGTTTTGCGGATGGAATCCTGCAATCGGCCTTCTGGCATCGGTTCGCGTTGACGGCGCATAGCGGCATCGCCCGTAATCCGAAGCAATTCGGTATCACGATTGATAAAATGAAAATATCGGGGCCGCGTTTTGCGTTAAATGAAATAGCGTATCATGAGGAGAAGGCGCCTGATTGGGAGGCCATCGGGCAGGTGTTGCGGACCGCCTTGTACAATTATATGCTTGGACGCGGGCTGGACATGACCGCAAAGCAATGGTTCAAGCATGGGAGATGATTGGTTTATAAATATGGTATGGAAATAAACGCTGTAAAGAGGAAAAAGCATGGATATGGCGATATTTGAAGACGGTAGGCGTTTTTTTGTCGGCTGCAATTATTGGGCGAGTCACGCGGGCACGAACATGTGGCGCGACTGGTCTGCGGAATCCGTTGAAGCGGATTTCAAGGCGTTGTCCGAAAACGGCGTGCAGGTGTTGCGCGTTTTTCCGCGATGGGACGACTTCCAGCCGTTGACGCCGCATTTGGGCGGCGGCAGCAGTTTTGTGGAGCTTCGCATGGGGGAGGATCCGCTTCCGGACACGGAATTCGGTCGCGCGGGCGTGGATGAGACGATGATGGAGCGTTTTCGCGTCTTTTTGAATCTGGCGGAGAAATACAATCTGAAGCTGCTGGTCGGAATCATCACAGGGTGGATGTCCGGCCGCATGCTGAAGCCGCAGGCTTTTGAACGCGTGAATGTTCTTGCGGATCCGTTCGCCATCCGCTGGGAAGTTCGCTTCACGCGGCTGTTCGTCAAGACATTCAAAGATTCGAAAACAATCGTCGGATGGGATCTTGGAAATGAATGCAACTGCATGGCAGGCAGCGACATCCATCAATTCTGGGCATGGACGAACGCCATCGCGGGGGCGATACGGCTGGAGGATCCGACACGGCCCGTCGTGTCGGGCATGCATGGCCTGAAGACGGATCCGATGCAGCACGTGCCGATTGTCGATCAGGCGGAACTGACGGATGTGCTTTGCACGCATCCGTATCCTGTGTTCACGCCGCATTCGAAGGTCGATCGCGTCAACACGATCCGCAACGCGTTCCATGCGACGGCGGAGACGCGTTTGTATGAAGAAATCGGCGGAAAGCCCGCGTTCGTGGAGGAGGCGGGCAGCCTCGGACCTGGCGCGTCATCGGAATCCGTTGCGGCGCATTATCTTGAGAACATGCTGTGGAATTCGTTCGCGCATGGCTGCCGCGGACTGTTGTGGTGGTGCGGCCATGACCAGACGGCGTTGACTCATACGCCTTACGACTGGGTGGGCATGGAGCGCCATCTGGGCTTGTTGCGGCCGGACCGTTCGCCAAAAGACGTCATGAAGGTTTTAGGCGCGTTCGGCCGCATGGCGGTGGATGTGCGGTTGCCGAAACATCGGCAGGACGTCGTCTGCCTGCTGACGGAGGAACAGGACCAGTGGGGCGTCGCCTACATGACGTTCATTCTCGCGAAACAGGCCGGATTCGACATCGAATTCCAGTATGCGAACGAACCGCTGAAAAAAGCCGACGTCTATCTGATGCCGTCCATCCGGGGCTACAGGATCTTGCGGAGCTACCGTTGGCGGTGTCTGCTGGAGGCCGTTGCGGACGGCGCGAAGTTGTATGTCTCCAGCGATGACGCGACGTTGGATCCGTTCTTCGATGAAACGGCGGGCATCCGCCTGGAGACGAGCGCGAAGGCCGCCGCGCCGCAGCAGATCAACTGCGACCGTTTCAAGATACAAATCCATGGCGCGTATGAATTAAAGCTCTCGACCATTGGGGCGGAAGTCTTGGCGACGGACGCGGATGGCGATCCCGCATTGACATGCAATCAATATGGTAAAGGAAAAATCGTTTTCTGCAACGCGCCGGTGGAAAGTTCGCTGACGGAGCAGCCGCGCGCCTTCGACGGTAATCTGCATTTGTTCTATCGCTATCTGATGGAACTTCTTGGCATCAAACGCAACGTGACGCGGAAGAATCCCATGCTGACGCTGACGGAACATCCGACGGCGGATGGCGGACTGCTTGTTTGCGCCGTCAACAACACGCCGATGCCGTTGACGGACGCGTTGTCGGCTCCCGGCAGGACGTTTGCGGGAACGGTCTGCGGCACGCCGCAGACGTCTTTGGACATCACGCTTCCGGGCAATACGGGAACCGTAATCCGTTTGAAATAAGAAAGCGATAGAAGGGATAAAAAGCGATAGAAGCAAAAGGCATATAACGGAAAAAGGAAAAACATGAAGAAGCTATTATTGGCATGGATGGTCGCATGGGCGTTCGCGTTGACGGCGCAGGAAGCGGAAAAGCCACAAGAAGTGGAGAAGGCTCAGGGAGCGGATAAACCTTACAACATCATCATGTTCGGTGATTTGCATTACGACAACATGGACTGCCATGATGAAAAGAAAAAGGAGGAGCGCAAGGCGGAGTTCACCCGCAACATGAGCCACTGGAACGCGGAGAAGGGATTGGCTCCGAGACTCATCAAGGCGGCGGCGAGCAAAGTGAACGACGAGACGGCGTTCGCCTTCCAGGTCGGCGATGTCACGCAGGGCGACGGCAAGACGGTGGAGGCGGCCAAGCAGATGTTCACGGAAGTCATCGACCGGCTGAAAACGGCCTTCGGCAAAACGCCTGTCTATATCGTCAAAGGAAACCACGACCATCGTTCGCCGGGCGGCCGCAAGGCCTTTGCGGAAGCCGTCGTGCCGTATCTGAAGACGATTCTGCCCGAAGGCGCGGAAATCAAGAACAGCAACTACGCCGTCGAACACGGGCCGGATCTGTTTCTGTTTATTGACCTCCAGCTGCCGGATCTGGAGTTTGTCAAGAAGACATTGGCCGCGCATCCGAAAATCCGTCATCTGTTTGTCATCAACCATCTTCCGTTCATTCCGAATCCGGGCGGGCGGCCGGCCTGGACGCTGTTCCACAATCGCCAGCAGCCTGTGGTGACGGAAAAGCAGCTGGAATTCCGCAAACTAGTCGCGGAGCGCAACGGCATCATTCTGGCGGGGCACATCCACGCCAATTCGCTGTCCGATTACAAGAAGGAAGGTGAAGGCCGCATTACGCAGATCACGATCAGTAGCATGGGCTCCAGCAAGAAGCGGACGGAATTCCCGAAGCCGAACACGTCTTACTCATCCGCCGTGCTGAAGGCGTTGGAGCTTGCCGACCCGAAGGTCGCGAAATACATGGAGGAATTCAGACCGTATGTCGTGAAGCATGAACGCTTTGGCGATTCCGGCTACGGCATCATCAAAATCAACGGCGAACATGTCACGTTCGAGCTATATCGCGCCGACACGACGGACAAGCCCGGTGTGGTCTGGGAACTGCGATGACAAGATGGATGTTTCACTGAGCAAAGAGAAATTTCAATGATGTTTCCATGTGTCATCATTATGCACGGAAACAGTCGCATGAAACAAAGCGAAAGACAGCGGAAGTGCAAGAAAATTAGCAAGTAGCACTGTAGTAATCTATAATAACAAAAGGGGCTGTTGCAAAAACTAGCAAGGCAAGCGACAGCCCCTTCCTATTTTGTCATTATTAACCATCTGAAGATGTATCCCGCCTGAAGGGCGCGATTTGTGGTAACCCCGCCCTTCAGGGCGGGGGGTATCCGACACAAGGCATCCCGTCTGGAAGACGGCACCTCTGGCCGGGATATCCTCCTTGCCGGCGTTATTGATTGCAACATCAGCACAATTCTCAAGCACCGCCATTCAGGCGGGTTCCGTCCTCCAGACGGTCTAGTCTGGCATACCCGTTCCCCCGCCCTAAAGGGCGGGGTTACCGTAAAGTCCGCCTTTCAGGCGAGTCATGCCTTTCAGGCAAGCGCCGTTCTTCTGGCACGGGATATTTGAAAGGTTCCGCAAAAAGGCTTTTGTTTGCCAAAATATTTTGCAATGGTTCCTTTCTATTTGTTGTAGCACACTCGCTTCGTGTATCATTGCAAGACGCAATGATACACGAAGGAACGAGCAATTGCTTTTGGAACGGTTTGGTTCGCAATTACTTGCCGTAGTAGGCGGCTAGATAGAGGTCACGGATTTCGGAGACCAGCGGATATCTGGGATTGGCGCCGGTGCACTGGTCGTCGAAGGCGAGGAGGCTCAACTCGTCAAGCTGTTTCAGGAAAGTCTCTTCCGAGATGCCTTTGGCGTCGAACCAATCCTTCATGCGCTTTGGAATGTCCAGAGTCGCCTTGAGCTCCTCGATTTTCTCCACCAGCTTGTCCACCAGTTCCTGGTCGTCTTTGCCCTTGAGACCGCAGTAATGGGCTACCAGGGCGTAGTCGTGCTTGGCGTCGGGGTAGTGGTACTGCGGGAAGGCCGCCTGCTTGGTCATGTTGTCCACGGCGTTGAACTTGACAATGTGGCTGATGAGGAAGGCGTTGGCCAGTCCATGGGGGACATGGTACATGCCGCCGAGCTTGTGCGCCATGGAGTGGCAGAGTCCGAGGAAGGCGTTGGCGAACGCCATTCCCGCCATCGCCGCCGCGTTGAACATGTGCTCGCGGGCGTTTTCGCTCAACGGGCCGTTTGCATAGCAGACGGGGAGGTTTTCGAAGATGAGACGGCACGCTTCGTTGGCCATGGCGTTGCAGTAGTCGCTCTGCATGCAGGAGACTCTGGCTTCGAGGGCGTGCGTCAGGGCGTCGATGCCTGAAATCGCCGTCAGGCCCTTGGGGAGTTTCATGACCAGTTCGGTGTCGATGATGGCCATGTTGGGGGTCAGGGCATAGTCGGTGATGGGGTATTTCGCGTTGGTTTTCTCATCGGTGATGACGGCGAATGGCGTCACTTCGGAGCCCGTGCCGGCGGTGGTGGGGATGGCGACCATCATCGCCTTCTCGCCGAGCGGCGGGATTTTGACGATACGCTTGCGGATGTCCATGAAGCGTGTCGCCAAATCCTCGAAACTGAACTGCGGCTGCTCGTACATCAGCCACATGATCTTGGCCGCGTCCATCGGGGAGCCGCCGCCGAATGCGATGATGACGTCCGCCTGGAAGCTCTTGAGCTGTTCGAGCCCCACGCGCGCCAGCTGGATGGTCGGGTCGGGCGCGACATCCGAAAACACATGGTACCGGATGCCCAGTTCGGTCAGCCGCGCCAGCATGGAGGACAACGCGCCGCTGTCGTACAAGAACTTGTCGGTGACCACGAAGGCGCGCTTGCGTCCTGCGAGATCTCCCAAAGCGGTGCAGAGGCAGCCGTACTTGAAATAGACTTTCTGCGGAACTCGGAACCAGAGCATGTTCTCCCTCCTTTTGGCAATGGACTTGATGTTAAGCAGATTCTTCGGCCCTACATTCTCTGAGACGGAGTTCCGCCCCCAGCTTCCGCAACCGAGAGTCAACGACGGATCCAGCGCGAAGTTGTAGAGGTCGCCGATGCCCCCCTGCGAGGACGGGGAGTTGATGAGAACGCGGCTGGCCAGCATCAAATGGCCGAACTCGCGGATGCGTTCCTCGTTCTGGGTGTTCGTGTAAAGAACCGCCGTGTGCCCCAGGCCGCCGTATTCCAGCAGCGCCTTGGCGTTGGCGATGGCGTCCTCGTAGGTGGCGGCCTTGTACATCGCCAGCGTCGGCGACAGTTTTTCGCGGGAGAACGGCACGTCCGGCCCGACGCCCTTGACCTCCGCGATCAGGACCTTCGTGCCTTCCGGAACCTTGATGCCTGCCATTTCGGCGATGGTGACGGCTGTCTGGCCGACGATTTTCGCGTTGATTTTACCGTCCACCTGAATGACCTGGCCGACTAGCTCCGTCTCCTTTTTGTTCAGTATGTAGCCGCCGCGCTTCTGAAATTCAGCCTTTACTTTATCGTAAATGGGAGCCAGCACGGTCACCGACTGCTCGGAGGCGCATATCATGCCATTGTCGAAGGTCTTGGAGAGCAGGATGGAGCTGACGGCCGTCTCGATGTCGCAGGTGTCGTCCATGATGACGGGCGTGTTGCCCGGTCCGACGCCGATGGCCGGCGTGCCGCTCGAATAGGCGGCCGTGACCATGCCCGGCCCGCCTGTCGCCAGAATCAGGCTGATGTCCGGATGGGACATCAGCCAGGCGCTCTTCGCGACGGTTGGCTCGGAAATCCAGCCGATGATGTCCTCGGGCGCTCCGGCGGCGACCGCCGCGTCCAGAACCACCTTCGCCGCCATGCATGTGCATTTCTTCGCGCGGGGATGCGGGCTGAAAACGATGCCGTTGCGCGTCTTCAGCGCGATCAGGGCCTTGAAAATCGCCGTCGAAGTCGGATTCGTCGTCGGGACAATGCCCGCCAGCACTCCGCGCGGCTCCGCGACCTTGATCATGCCGGAGGCGTCGTCTGTCTCGATGATGCCGCAGGTCTTCATGTCCAGATACTTGTTGCAGATGTATTCGGACGCATAGTGGTTCTTGATGATTTTGTCCTCAAGGACACCCATCCCCGTCTCTTCGACAGCCATCTGCGCCAGGGGAATGCGCATGTTGTTGGCCGCCAGCGACGCAACCTGGAAGATGTGGTCCACCTGCTCCTGCGTGTAGTTGGCGAAAATGGCCTGGGCTTTCTTCACCTTGGCCACCAGCGCATCCAGTTGCGCGCGTTCGATCGCTTCCTGCTCGGCATCCTGCTGTTTGTTTTCCATCTTTTTTTCTGTTGTCTTTGCCATGTCTTGCCTCGAAAAGAAAAATGAGTTGGATAAAAAAGTATTTTATAATTAATGTAGCTTTCTTTTTCCTAATTGCAATCCAGATGGATAAAAAAATATCTTTTGCGCCGTAGGTCGCGACATCCATCAGCATGGAAACGCTCTCAGAAGGCGCAATGCGTTGCTCTGGACATTGTTTTTGCTTATAATATAGGATAAAGGTATATGAAGCAAAAAGGCCCGCCTTCCGAAATGGAGGGCGGGCCTTTGACTTTAGACGATGATTACATCATCTTGCCGACCTGCTGGATGAATTCCATGCGTTTGGCGGCGTCGGATTCGGCCTGCTTGAAGAGCTCTTCCGCGTGGGCGGGGTTGGCCTTCATGAGCAGCTTGTAACGGCCTTCGGACTGGTAGCCCGCTTCGACGGCGCGCTTCTGCTCGGTCTGCGTCTTGCTCATGTCGATGGTGTGGGCGATGCAGGGTGCGTAGGCGAAGATGATGGACGGGCCATCGTACGCTTCGGCCTCCTGGAAGGCCTTCAGGGTCTGCTGGCGGTCATAGCCGAGGGCGACGGAGGCGACATAGACGTATCCATAGCTCATGCACATGAAGCCCATGTTCTTCTTGTAGGTCTTCTTGCCGCCGGCGGCGAATTTGGCGACGGCCGCGGTCGGGGTGGACTTGGAGGCCTGTCCGCCGGTGTTGGAATAGACTTCCGTGTCGAGGACGAGGATGTTGACGTTGCGGTTCTGGGCGACGACGTGGTCGATGCCGCCGTAGCCGATGTCGTTGGCCCAGCCGTCACCACCGATGATCCAGACGGACTTGTCGGTGAAGAAGTCGGCCAGTTCGTTGACCTTCGCGACGACGGGGCAGCCGCAGTCGGCGTACTTGGCGAGGACGGCCTTGGCGTTCTCCTGCGCGGCGATGGCTTCGGCGGTCTTGGAGTTGTCCCAGAACTTGAGGGCGTTGTTGATGGCATCCTTCAGATCGGCGGGCGTCTTGTCGTTTTCGAGCAGCTTGCCGCAGAAGCTCTTGAGGGTATCGCGGTTGGAGTCGATGGCGAGGCGCATGCCGAAGCCGAATTCGGCGTTGTCTTCGAAGAGGGAGTTCGCCCATGCGGGGCCGCGGCCGTTCTTGGCCTTGGCGTAGGGGATGGTCGGGAACGTGCCGGAGTAGATGGAGGAGCAGCCGGTGGCGTTGGCGACGACCATGTTTTCACCGAAGAGCTGGGAGACGAGCTTGACGTACGGCGTTTCGCCGCAGCCTGCGCAGGCGCCGGAGAACTCGAACAGCGGCTGGCGGAGCATGGCGCCCTTGAGGGACGTCGGGCTGGCCTTGCCGAGGATGTTGTCTTCGGTGGATTCGAAGAACTTCTCGTTGGCGTTTTCGCCGGCGGCGCGTTCGGCTTCGAGCGTGGACCAGACGAGAGCCTGCTTGCCTTCCTTGGCGGCCATCGGGCACTGGTCGAGGCAGACGCCGCAGCCCATGCAGTCTTCGACATAGACCTGGACTTTGAACTTCAGGCCTTCCGCCTTCGGCAGCGGATCCTTCGTCGTGAAGGTGGCCGGGGCGTTGGCGAGATCTTCAACCTTGAAGAGTTTCGTGCGGATGGCGGCGTGCGGGCAGGCGCTGGCGCAGAAACCGCACTGGATGCAGTTCGTGGCGACCCACTTCGGGACCTTCGGGGCGAAGCCGCGCTTTTCGAGGGCGGCGGTGCCGGTGGGCAGCGTGCCGTCGATGGACATGGCGGAGACGGGGATGGAGTCGCCGTTGTTGCGCATGGACGGCTCAATGATCTTCTTGGCGAAGTCGTCGGCGTCGTCGGGGATGAGCTTCAGCATGTCGGCGTGGGGGACGCCGTCGAGGGAGGCGGGGACTTTCACTTTGACGCAGGCGTCCGCGGCGGCGTCCACGAGTTCGTTGTTCATGTCGATGACGGCCTGGCCCTTCTTGGCGAAGGTCTTGGCGTTGAGCATCTTCATTTCCTTGGCGGCGTCTTCGAACGGGACGATGCCGGAAACTTTGAAGTAGGCGACCATCATGACGGTGTTGGCGCCTTTGCCGCGGAGGCCGGGCTTCGTCTTGACGATGGCTTCGGCGTTGACGTTGTAGAACTGGATGTCGTTCTTGATGATGTATTCCTGCATGTCGCGGGTCAGGTGGGCGAACACTTCGTCATTGCTGTAATGGCTGTTGAGGAGGAAGGTACCGCCTTTCTTGAGGCCCTTGAGGAGGTCGTAGCGGCCGATATAGGCGGCGCAGGAGCAGGAGACCAGGTCCGGGCTCGTGATGAGGTAGGTGGATTTGATATGGCTGTCCGAGAAGCGGAGGTGGGAGCAGGTGAGACCGAAGGACTTCTTGGAGTCGTAGGCGAAATAGGCCTGCGCGTCCTTGTTGGTCAGATGGCCGATGACCTTGATGGTGGTCTTGTTCGCGCCGACGGTGCCGTCGCCGCCGAGGCCGTAGAACATGCAGGCGGTGGTGCCGGCGGGTTCCGTGGTGATGTGCTCGTCAACCTTCAGGGAGAGGTTCGTGACATCGTCGTCGATACCGACGGTGAAGCCGTGGAAGCCGCCCTTTTCGAGGTGCTTGTAGACGGCGAGGATCATGGACGGCGTGAAGTCCTTGGAGGAGAGGCCGTAGCGGCCGCCGATGACCGTGATGGCGGGGTTGTTGATGGCGACTTTGACGTCCATGTACA
This sequence comes from uncultured bacterium, assembly GCA_902776645.1. Lineage (GTDB taxonomy): Bacteria > Verrucomicrobiota > Lentisphaeria > Oligosphaerales > Oligosphaeraceae > UBA1407. The sequence continues at coordinate 137,233 of CACYQT010000002.1, forward strand.
GCGGTTCGCCAATGGCGCCCGGTTCCTTCGTGCGGTCGAGGACGGCGATGCGCTTGACGGTCTTCGGCAGGGCGGCGAGGAACTTGTCCGCGTAGAACGGGCGGTACAGGCGGACTTTGACAAGACCGTACTTCGTGCCGCGAGTGGTGTTCAGGTAGTTGATGGTCTCTTCGATGGCTTCGCAGCCGGAGCCGATGGCGACGATGACGTCCGTCGCGTCGGGGGCGCCGACGTAGTCGAACAGATGGTACTGGCGGCCGGTCACCTTCGCGACCTTGTCCATCTGGGCCTGGACGATGTCGCCGACGGCCATGTAGTACTTGTTGACGGTTTCACGGCCCTGGAAATAGACGTCGCCGTTCTGGGCGCCGACCTTGGTGACGGGCTTTTCGGGGCGGAGGCCGCGGTTGCGGAATTCCTCGATGGCCTTCTTGTCGATCATCTCGGCGATGGTCTCGTACGGGATTTCTTCATATTTGTGGACTTCGTGGGAAGTACGGAATCCATCAAAGAATTGGAGGAACGGGACTTTGGAAGGATAGGTGGAGAGGTGGGCGACGAGGGCCATGTCCAGTTCTTCCTGGACGGAGTTGGCGGCCAGCATCGCGAAACCCGTGTTGCGGCAGGCCATGACGTCCGAATGGTCGCCGAAGATGGCGAGGGACTGGCAGGCGAGGGAGCGGGCGGTCACGTGGAAGACGGTCGGCAGAAGTTCGCCGGCGATCTTGTACATGTTCGGGATCATCAGGAGGAGGCCCTGGGAGGCGGTGTAGGTGGTGGTCAGCGAACCGGCGGCCAGCATGCCGTGGACGGCGCCGGCGGCACCCGCTTCGGACTGCATTTCGACGACTGAGACCTGTTTGCCCCAGATGTTCCGTTTGTCTTCGGCGGCCCACTGGTCAACCCATTCGCCCATGGTGGAGGACGGGGTGATCGGGTAGATGGCGGCGGTTTCGCTCAGTGCGTAGGCGACGTATGCGGCTGCATAGTTGCCGTCTTGGGTGTTGATGTTTCCCGACATTCTTGTTACTCCTTGATAGATTTAGTACGTATCGCCAGAAAATGGCAAAAAAACAAATATCTTTTCTATAAATATAATACCTGAAGGCGGTTTTTTCAATAAAAACCGACGGCTTCGTGGCGTTGCCGCGGGACTATGGCTTGCCGATGATGGTTTTTCCGCGGCAGGGGAAGCTTGACGCGAGCTCCGGATGCTCTTCGAAGAAGGCTGCCCAGGGGACGTCCGTCTGGCGGGTGCGGACAAGTTTCCATTGCTCCGGCGTCAGATAGTAGGGCTTGAAAATGTAGGGGATGGATTTCCAGAGGGCGGGCGTCAACAGCGGCCAGACGTCCTCCGGGCAGGACGGCAGGTAGTCCGGATTGTTCCAGAGGATTTCCGCCCAGTCTGTTGCGGAAAGCTTTGATTTATCGGCGTTTTCGTCAAAATCCTGCGATGTGATGGCGCGGCAGGCGAACAGTTCGACAAGCTGTTCATTGGAGAAAATCTTGAGGTTTTTGCAGAGTTTGGAGACGAAACCGACGGGCCTGTGGAAGGGGTCGATGTCATGGACGGCCTTCAGCCAGTCGGCGGCGTTCATTTTTTCCGGTTTCAGTTGTGCGAGTTGTTCTGTCATGATGAGCTCCTTGGGTCTGATAAAAGACAAAACCAATAAAGATAATCACAAAATGGCAGAAAGACAAATGAAACGGCGTGATTTGTTGGCGTGAGACATCAAAACAGATGGTCATAGGAGATATTTGAGGCCGGACCAGCGTTGCGTCTTGCGGAGGATGGCTGTTTTCAAAATCTTATCGTCCGGCTCCGCAATGAGAAAGAAGGACTTTTTCGTGCGGGTGATTCCTGTATAGACGAGTTCACGCGTCATAATCGGATTGTCAAGTGACGGCAGAACCATCAGCACGACAGGATAGTCGGAGCCTTGGGATTTGTGGATGGTCATGGCGAAGGCGTCTTCATGCGGCGGCAGCTGGACGGGGGCGAAGGCGCGGAACGGCTGGGGGCCGTCCGCGACGGGAAAATGGACTTTGCCTTGGAAGCAGACGCCGACGTCGCCGTTGCGCAGGCCCGTCACGGGGTCGTTTTGCGTGACAATCAACGGAAGTCCATCCGGATAAGGAGCTTCCATATTGAGCAAGTCACGCATGAGGCTGTTGATTGTCAAGATTCCGTAGTCGCCTTCACGGACGGCGCAGAGGATTTTGAATTGGAGAGAATAGGAGAACGCCTCTTCGACGGATTTCGGGGAGTTCCAACGGTGGAAATCAATGGACGATGTTGAAATGGTTTCCAAAAGATTTTTCAGGGCAAGTTTCAATGCATCATGGTTTTTGGGGCCACAATGCAGACGGATAGTTTGGAACTGATTGCCGTCCTGTGAGTTGTAAAGTTTTTGGAGCATGCCGTCCATTGTGTCGGACAACTGTTCCTGTCCTTCCAGAATCATTTGGTCGACGAAATCGCACAACGGCTGGTTGGTTTTGGAGCGGTGGTTTTCGATGAGGCGGCAGACATGCGGCTGGAGGGAATCGCAGTCGCAGAGTTCCGCGAAAACGACGCCGGATTCGACGGAGGCGAGCTGGTTCTGGTCGCCTAGAAGAATCAAACGGGCGGTTGGCGGCAGGGCGTCCAGAAGCTGATGGACGAGTTCCAAGGAGGACATGGAGCATTCATCGACGACGACGAGCTCCGTCTCCAACTGATTCTGACAGTTGCGGTAAGCGATTCCCGTTTCGGGGGATATGCCGAGAACGGCATGCAACGTCTGCGGGACGAGAGCCGCCAGCGACTGCCTGATGGCGTCGTCCGCAATGGACAGCGAGCCGTCCGCGGCCAGTTCTCGCGCGATGGATTCCTTCATGCGCGCGGCGGCCTTGCCAGTCGGTGCGCAAAGTGTGATCCGACATTCTGGATTGCGTTGCAATTCAAGAGCTAAGATAACGGTCAGAACGGTCGTCTTGCCAGTGCCCGGCCCGCCGGTGATGATTGTGAAATCGGACGTGACGGCGGTCGCGACCGCCTGCTGCTGGCGGTCTTCTTCAAACGGTTTGGTGAAATATCGGCAGGTGGCGCGGATGTTTTCGACTAGTTGCTGCGGGAAGGGCGCGGCGGTTGCCGAAGTGGTGTTTCTGGAGCGTATGGCGTTGGCGATGCTCTCTTCATAACGGCGGTAGCGGTTGAGATAGAGCAATTTGTGTTCTTTGTCCAGAATTAGCGGCGCTGTGGAGGACGCGTTCTGCGAGATGGCGGACGGATGGCGTTCGGCCACCGGCAGCCAATCCTCCGGTGACAGCGGAGATGGAAGAAAATCTTCGTAACCAGCTGGACGGGATGACCATGCGGCAAGATCCAGACAGCTGTGGCTGTTGCGGACGGCGCAAAGGGCCATGGCGGCGAGAAGCCGCAGGTCGTCGTCGCCGTCGCAACGGCGGACGACCATGTCCGCGAACTGCCAGTCCAGTGGGATGAATTCATTGCTGGATTTATAATTGTCGTAATTCATAGGTGATATTGTCTGTGATTATGCGAGGCTGAGCATGGAGTAGAGCGGGAGGATGTCATAGAAGGGCGGTTTGGCGAAAAACACGCCGCGGCGGTCATGGTCCTGCTGTTCGTGCTTTTCCGAAACGCCGCGCAGGAAGACATAGAAAACACCGCCGAATAACTTGTCGTATTCCGCTTCGTTCCATTGGAAGGTGGCGGGTTGCAACGACTTGTAGAAGTTCATGAAGGCGATGACATAGATAAGGTACTGCAGCGTGTAGGAGTTGCGGGCCATTTCGGCCTGAAGTCCGTCAGGATGGAAGTTGTCCATGTTGGCGCCGATGATATTGGTTTTCCAGTCGAGGATGAAGAACTGGCCGTTGTGGCGGAAGAGTAGGTCGATGGCGCCCGTCATGATCCAGTCCATTCCTTTGCAGGAAGGCGACCAGTCGTCGGGCAGGGCGCAGCCCGCGTTCACGAAGGCCGTGCGCAAGGCGTTGGAGGCGAAGCCGTCGCGCAGACGGTAGGAGAATCGCAATTCGTGGAGACGGTCTTGCGGCGGAATCTTGGACAATGTGAAATCAACGGTCGGAAGCGGATTGAGGAGGACGCCGCGCGTCATGTCCAGGAAGGCGTCCAGCATCTGCCGTTTGTCGTCATCCGATTCACCGCCTGCAAAATAGAGCTTCAGAAGATTTTGAGCGGACGACAGAAGGGACTCGTCATCAGACACTTGGAAATCAAGCTTTTCAAAGAAGGCATGCCAGGCGATGCCGGCCTCCGCTCCGGCGGCGAAGCGGAAGATGGGGGCGCGTTCTTTCCATGGGACGGGCGCCTGTGTGTCGTCGCTGTCCAAATCGCGATTCGCGTCGTCGTCTTTTTCGACTGTCGTGGTGTGATGGACGGTCAGCGCCGTGTAGCTGCATGTTTTCCAGCCGCGCTCCAGTTCGGTTGTATGGAAGGTCTCCGCTTGCGGCATCTCAGTTGGCGGAATGGCGATTGCCTGCGGGACATAACCGTCTGGCGTGAAGGACGGATAGAACGTCATGAGATCGCGCGAGTCTTTTGGCTTCAACATGAAGCGGCAGAGATACTTGGCGCGTGTGATGGCGACGTAGAGCAACCGTTTGTTTTCGTCGTTTTCCTCCATGTCGCAACGGTTCTGTTCGATGGACGCTTTGTCGTTTTTCAAAAGAACATGGCGTATTTTGTCATTGCTATGGTAGATTTTGGGTGGCTTGTTGTTGGAACCATCGAGAACAGGAACGTAAACGATTGGGAATTCCAGCCCTTTGCTCTTGTGGATGGTCATGATTTTGACGGCGGCGTCCTGCGTGGCGACGCGGAGGGCGTATTTGTCCGGATCTTCCTCCTGCCTGTCCGCCGCGTCAGACGAATTGAGTTCATCATTGGATTGATTGGAATTGTATGACTTCTTCGGTTTGGCCTTTGTGATGTTTCGGGAAAGAAATTCCTTCAGTCCGGACAAACCGAGAGAGCGTTCAAGAGAAATCTGGTGGAGGATGTCGCCGAGTTGCCGGTAGATGGCGACGGAGCGGCGTCCGTCTGGCCGTGATGCGATGTGGACGACGAGGCGTTGCGTGGTGTCAAGGCTTGTATTTTCTTGCAGCCACGTCGGAAATATCTCCTGCAAAGACGTTTGCATCAGCGTGTTGAACATCGTCAAGAAGGAGGTTTGCTGCCAAAGCGTCGCGAGGGAGGAGAGGAATAGCTGGAATTCCGGCAGGCCGTTTTGACGGATGGTTTCCAGTTGCTCCGCTGTCAGACCGAACAGGGCGTCCGCCAGAAGGACGATGGCGAACGGCTGGCTGCCCGGATTGGCGAGCGCGTCGAAAAGCGAAATGAGCGAGGACGCTTCCTGTGTGGAGAAGATGTTCGTGCCGCCGTTCCAGACGCACGGGATGCCGATTTTGCGGAGGGCTTTTTCCACCGCCTCTCCAATCACATGGCTTCGGACGAGCACGGCGATGTCACCGTAACTGATTGGAACAGCGTTGTCATCGTTGTTTGTGATGACATAGCCGGACTGGTTGACAAGCCAGTGGATCTCGTTGGCGATGGTGGATGGCGCCAATGATTTCGTTTTTGGATTGTCGGACGCGTATGAAATGAGCGGCAACGGTGTCTGGGAAGGTCGCTCAAACGTTTTTTTGTTGTCTTTCGGTGTTTGTATGGAGACGTTGCCGTAATCCAGATTATCTGAATTGGGATTATTGAAGAAGTCGTTGCCGTCCACGTCTTTGAAGAAATTGTTCATGGCGGCGATATAGTCGTTTGAAGAGCGGAAATTGACGGACAATGTGTGGCGGTTGTCATCGGGAATTGCGTCTTTCGCTTTCAGATAGGTGAAAATATCGCCGCCACGGAATTTATAGATGGCTTGTTTTGGATCGCCGATCATGAAGAAAAAGTGATCGGAAGATTGCATGAACAGCATGTTGAAAATGCTGTACTGCGTCTGGTCGGTGTCTTGGAATTCATCGACGATCGCGCCTCTGAACTTTTTGCGGATGGTATCAGCCAACGCACTGCCGGTCAACGGATTGCGGAGACGCGTATCCAATTCCGTCAGCATGTCGTCAAACGTGATGAAAGCGTCCTGCGATTTGTAGCTGCGGATTCGTTCCAGCACGAAATCATAGGCGAGTTTTTTGAGAATCTGGCCGTATTCGTCAAAGATATTCTTCAAATTATTCAACGTTATCATGGACGGTTGTTCCATGATGGAAGCAAAGCGTTGCGGCGCAAGGGTTTTATTCTTCCCTCTTTTTTCCAGCCATTTGTCGGAATTATTCAAGGCATCCATGGATTTGGTGATTGCGGAAGGATGACGGATACGGAATAGTTCAGAAAGAACGACAAGATTGTCCTGGTTGAAGAATTCCTGACCAGCTTTGTTTAAAGGATATCCTTTGACGCAGTTTACAAGTGATTCGATATCAATCGGTTCATCAAAGAACTTCAGAAAACTTCCCTCCAATGTGGCTCGTCGTGTGGTGATGACGTCCGTTGGTGTGTTTGAGTCGCACCAGTCATACTCGCCCCAATTGGGAATGGCGTTTCCGCCTGACAACAGGGGCTCCAATGATTTTTGCAAGACGTCAGGGCGGCAGCCGGCGGCTTCCTGCATGGCGCGGATGGCGTTGGATTGGTCCGTCGTGCTGCCTTTGGAAAGATAACATTCCTGCCTGCAGAAATCGTTGAGGGCTTTGAAGACAAGATCGGAAACATCCGTACGAGGCTTCAGACCATAGCGGAGTCCGCTTTCGAAAGCGTTCTCGTTAAGCATTCTGGAGCAAAATCCATGGATGGTGGAGACTGGTGCGTCATCAAAGGCTTGCTGCGCGGTTTTCAGATGTTTCAGGACATCGTCAACGTTTGCATGGGTAATGGCGTCTTTACATAGAGCAGTATCGAAAAACGGCAGAATCTGCCTGTTGTCCGGAAGTGAACCGTTCGTCTTGAATTGACTGCAGGCGTCGATCGTTTCGGAGAGGATTCTGCGCAGGCGATCACGGAGTTCGGCGGTGGCCAATTCTGTAAATGTGACAACCAGAATTTCCGTGATGGGAACGCCTTGCAGCAACATCCGCATAAAGAGAATCTGGATGTTGTAGGTTTTTCCTGTTCCGGCCCCGGCTTCGACAAGATGGTTGCCGACCAATGAACATTTATATGAATCAAGTTCCATGTTTCTCCCTCCCATTATTTTAGATTCTCAAGCGGTGAAAACGCGAAGTCGGCGAAGGCTTCGCAGGCGGTTCGCCATGGATCATTGTTCTGAATACTTTCAAAATCTTTGAAAATGAATTGAAAACAACGATCCGGCGAACAATCGGTAAGTTTGTTCGGTTCTGGCGAATAGTCTTGGAACATCGGTAGCGGAATGAGATGGCCGACCAGATACAATATGACAAGTTTTGACAGTTCGTCACGTGGATTGTCGATCGCGTCGCTTTCCAATCTTTTGTTCTTGTCTTTGAAACAGACGGTCATGGGAGCCGGATGTTCTATTTTCGAATGAACAAGAAGATAATGGATGTACGGCTCTATATAGTGCTTGGCGTTTTCGGAAGACAGTACGGGCGAGACGATGCCGCCTTCCGGCGTGACGGGAAAACGCCCCGTCACGCGGACTTTTGCCACAGGCGGCAGGTTGGTTTGGACAGGATAGCCGACGGCGTTTTCCAAAGCGCTTTTCAGCGTTTCGGGAAGATCGGACGGAACGTTTTCCAAAATCGTTTCAAATTCCATGTCCTGCATGGAATTCAAGGACTTGCGTATTTCCGCATCATCAATCCAGGCGGCGATTTGATCTTCTATGAAAGTGTTTCGGGCAAGCGGCTGGATGGGCAGGCGGGATGTCGCTTTCCAATCATCGAAAAGCGGCTGGAAAGCATCAGCAACATCTGAATTCGAATCCGTTTGCGGAAAGATATCCTGTGGCGAAGACAGGCCGGCCTGCATTCTGCTGAGGGTGCGTCTTTGCAAGGCCTTTTCAATGTTGTCTAACGCAAATGGTTCGTAATCAGAAAAATCCGATGTCTCCCATGGAAATCTTGAAAAGCCGAGACGGGCGATAAGAAAACGTTGGAGCGGATTTTTGTAGAAATAGATAAGATCGTCCAGACGGATATGCAATTCGCCGCCGATCGTCTGGAATGGCAGCGGAGAGGGCAATGGAAGTTGGAAAAGGCCTTGGCCGAGATCGGTCAGCGGGGAGGGCTGAACGGCGGCCTGCGGCTGCATGACGATGGCCGCGTTTGTTGAGTCGTATGAGAAAGCCGAACGGAGCCAACCTGCGGAAGATTGTATGCCTTGAGAACGGAAGTTCTTGGCGTCGAATGCGTTGAGGCGATGTTCGATGACGATGGCGTTTTTCTTGGAATCGCCGTCGGTGGATAGTTTTCGCAAGCGTGCCGCATAGTCCAGAAGTTCCGCGACGGGGGCGGCGGGCAATAAATTGTCCAATGATTTGTCATCCCTGCCGTGATAGAAAACCATGAGATAGTCGCGTGCTGCAAGTATCGCCTCCAGAAAGGTATAGCGGTCTTCCATGGAGCGCGAATGGCTGTAGCCGGATATGAGATTGGCGTTGCGCATGAGATTGAAGCCGAGCTTTTCATCCTGCCGCGGGAATTTCGCCTCGTCCATGCCGAGCAGGGCGATGACTTTGCAGGGGATGCCGCGCATGGGCAGTAGGGAACAGAATGTGATTTTTCCGTTGAGGAACGCTTCGCCCGGGGCGGGGCGTTCCAATGTGGCGGAGAGCAGGGCGCGGACGACGGGATAGGGAATTGGAAGTTCTTGGCATCCGGCCGCTTCCACAGATTCTTTGAAATTCTGGAAAGCCTGTCCAAGGGCGGCGTAGTCGGCGGCGGAATTTTTGTCCGGCAGGAAGAAATCGGAGCGCATGGCGAGGAGGAGCTCTTGCCATTCGGCGGCGGTCCGGCCATTGGGGCGGACGGCTGTCGCTTCATTCGAATAATGGAAAAGGGCTTCGATGAATTTCAGAAGGGATTCCAACACATGGAGATGCTCTTCCGAAGCGGCGAACGGCACGGGAACCAAGCCCTGCCAGTTGGCGTTGCTGTCTCCGGAAGATGTTGTGGTGGAAGGATCAAGCGCCAGATTGAGCAGCAATCGGTCAAGGCCTTGCCGCCATGAGAATTCGTCAAAAGCATAGCCGCATTTCGCAAGACGGTCCTTCGCGTCCTTTCCCCAGCGGATGTTGCTGGAAAGCAACCATTGGCGGATGAGGGCCGTGTCGTCTTCCGTAAGGCCAAAGCGATGCTGCAATGGCGCGGAATCCAGCAGTCTGCTGATTTGCGACACTTCAAAATCCGTCTGGCAGAGGGAGAAGATGGAGAGGAAGGAGGCGGCGATGAGATTGGCGTTTTTGATGGAGCGGTCCGTCACGGCGTAATGGCCTTTCAGCGGGCCGTTGTCAAAGACGGCTTGAATTGCGGGGGCGAATTCGGCGATGTCCGGAGCCATGACAATGATGTCATTCATTGCATAGTGCTTCGTATCAATAAGATGCAGAAGGGCATCCTGCAAGGTTTCCAATTCGCGCGTGGCGTTGAAACAGCTGTGGATGGTCAGCGAATCGTCCCAATCCGGAAGGGGAAGCTGTTCGTCTTCGTCTGGATTGGAACGGCTGATGACGCGCTGCTGGATTTCCGTCAGCAACGGCGGCACGGTTCCCGTGCGCGGTGATAAGGATGGCGGCGCGCTGTTCCATGAACGGTCGTATTCAATAGGAATATCTTGCGTGTCCAAATCTAATACGGCTTTGAAAAATTCACGTCCTTGCATGCCGAAATTGCCGAGAAGCGTGTTGTCGAAGAGACTGTCAAAATCCTCCGGTTCAGAAGCTTGCTGATGCGATGCCTCCCATTTGGACCGTTGGTCCGCCCAATATTCGTCACATGGATTGTGATAGAAGAAATTGACATCGACGGCGCAGGACAGCTTCTTGAGGATCTTGAGGAACATCGGCGGCATGGCGCTTATGCCGAAGAATGTGACGGGCGGTAATGGTTGTGAAAAGCTTTTGACGGCGGCGCGGATGGCGGCATCCGGCATTTCCAGAAAGCGGATGACGGCTTCGGCGGGGGAGAGAAGCGACTGGCCGTCGATGACGCACAGCCTGTCCCACAAGTCCAACTGCCAACGGAGATTCTGTGGTACAAATTCCCTTGCTTTAGTAAGATATAACTTGTCAGGAAGGAACGACTGGTAGTCGAAAAGGAGACTGGCAAGCTTGGCGGACAACTGGTATCGGCGGAGCTCCGTACACTGTTCGGGATTGATGGACGGATTGAAATATTGCTTCAGAACAGGAAAATCGTCCAAACTGTCATGCGTGAGGAAATCGTATAGCCGCCATGTGAGAACCTGTTCGGAGAAAAGCTCCGGATGGTAGTTCGGTTCGTTTGCGAAGAAGGCGGACAGAATACGGTCGATGGTGTCGCGGACGAAGGGAAACTGGATGTTGGCGGCGACGCGGCCATGCCGGACAAGATATTGTTCGAGCCAGATGCCCATGCCGCGGGTGGCGACGGTGATGCTTTCTGGAATGAAGATGTCATTTGTAATACGGAATTGTCCTGGTTTGTCCTGCCAAACATCACAATACGTCTGTGCAAGGCATTCGAGGCTGTTGTGGGTATAGAGGTTGAAACGTGGCATGGGTGGATATTAATTGGATGGAAGTTTATCGATTGATGATAAATATATACGAAAAAGGTCATTTTCAAGATATCGAGGTTGCTTTTTGATGTGGGATAATCATTTCATCGAAGTGGATTTTTCCTCGAACCTTTGGAGTATATGCGTTGTCAGGCTTGAAAATGTCAAAAAATATGTGATATTGTAAGTGTAATGAACATTCAAGGCAGTTAATTCCAATAGAAATACCATGTTTGAATACTACATCAAGAAAATCCATATTGGACAAGTAAGGCATCTAAAGGATGTTGACATTCCAATTTGTGAAGATAAATGTCGTCATCTGATTCTGACGGGACGCAACGGCTCCGGCAAGACGAGTTTGTTGGAGGCTATGAGAGAGTATTTTGAATTATTGTATAAAATATTTGATAAATCTAATAAAATAAATAGTGTTTATAAGATCCCCAAAAATCTTTTGTTATTGTCTGATGCCTCTCTAGCCCAGCAAGATAATATATTACGTAATACAGTTCATCTTAATTTCAATGTCAAAGATGAAGAGCAGCTGGAGGTATTTAATCAGCATGATATTGTCATTGCCTTTTTTCAAGATGCCCGTGATTTTTCATCTCCACAACCAAAAAAGATTGAAAAAGTAAAACTGAAGGATAGATATTTAATTTCAGACAGACCACGTGAACTGTTTGTAAAATACTTATTGGATATGAAAATGACGGAGGCTTTGTCAAAGAACAATAGCCATTCTGACAAAGCTTTGCTGATTGGTGAATGGTTTGACAAATTGGAAAAGTTATTGCAGCGACTTTTCAGCGATAATGAACTGAAGTTGATTTTTGATGAAGACACTTTTGAATTCAAAATTAAGGAGCCAGGAGGCAAGTTGTTTGATTTCAATACGATGTCTGCTGGATATGCGGCGGCTTTTGATATCATCGTGGATCTCATGATGCGAATGGAGAAAAACTCGAACAGGAGTTTCCATTATGACATGCCGGGCATTGTGCTAATTGACGAAATTGAGACGCATTTGCATCTTGAATTGCAGAAACTGATCCTGCCTATGCTGACGGAACTGTTCCCGAATATCCAGTTCATCGTCAGCACGCATTCGCCGTTCGTCATCAATAGCATTGAGAATGCCACCATCTTTGATTTGGAGAAGAATACGCTAGTTTCCAATGGCTTAGGAAATATCCCGTATGAAGGAGTCATCGATGGATATTTCAACGTAGATCGCCTTTCGGCTGAATTGAGGAGCAAATTTGATGAATACAAGACATTGTGTAAAAAGAAAAAGCTAACGGATTTGGATTTCGCCAAAGCTGCGGCTCTAGAAGCATATCTTGACGAAGTGCCCGATTATCTGGCTGTTGATTTCGCGGAAGAATATTCCCGCAGAAAATTAGAGTTTCATAATAAGAAAGGAGGTCGATGATGATCAAGGTGAATCGATCTCCTGTTGCTCCCCCTTCTCTTGCTAAGGGGACATATCAGGCAAAGGATGTTCAAGAACAGTTATTGTTGGATTTCAACGGAAAATGTTATCTGTGCGAATGCCGCGATATGCAGAGTATTGTGACAGAACATCTTGTTGCTCATCATGGAGCGCGAGTTCTCATGTTGGACTGGAACAATCTGTTTCTTAGTTGTTCTCATTGTAATTCTGTCAAGAATCAGAAAAAGTATGAGCATGACATTATAGACTGCTGCATAGATGATCCAGAAAAGTTGCTGAATCAAACAATCGATGATACGACGGGTGAACCATTGATTGAAACAATTGGTGATTCGTTGAAAGCCGTAAATACGGCAAACTTGCTGAATGATTGCTTTGGCAAAGACAATACTCCGTATCGCAAGGCTGAGGCGGCTTCAAAAGTGAAAGCCTTCAAAGTTGTCATGAATGAACTTTATAAAAAACTGTTGACGTTTCGTGAGAAAGAGGATGATTTACGAGCTGTCAAAGGCATGTTGGATAGGCGGCATCCATTTGCTGGATTTACACGCGGTTATGTACGAAGCCATCTTGGAGATTATCCAGAGTTGAAAGATTGTGTGTTGTTGGGATGAGCAATAATATAAAGATATATCATTAAAATCGTTCAGGAGAAAAAACATGAAGCTGAAATGGATGATGGTGACATTGATGATGGCCGGCATGGCGGTGTTTGGCGAACAATATGAAGACCGATGGTTCTACGTGTCACGGCTACTGAACAACGATCAGGAGCTGGCGGATGTTGAGGAGCTTGTGCGGACGGCCGGAAAAGTGAAGCTAAACGGCATGCTTTTCGCTTGCGGCGTGGAAGGTTACGCTACATGGATCCCAGAACGGAAAGTCCGTCTGGCGAAGTTGAAGAAGACGTGTGATGAAAACGGCGTGGAGATCATCCCGATCATCTGGTCCATCGGCTACGGCACGATGCTCGCGCACAATCCGAATTATGTGGAAGGTCTTCTTACCAAAGACATGCCGTATGTCGTCAAAGGGAACAAGGCCTATGTTTTGGAGGAAAAAGGAGCACGGGCCGCGAACGTTGATTTTGAAAAGCATGACGGCAATGTTTTTGCCATAAAAGGCTGGACGGACGCGGCGGGGAAGCGGTCGTTTGCGGATACGGAAGTCAAGCATGGCGGCGAATGCTCCGTCCGTCTGGAGAAATTTTCTGAAGACAAACATGGCCATGGCCGTATCTGCATTGAAGTGCAGCTGAAGCCGAACCGCCGTTATCGCATGAAGCTTTTCGCAAAATCCGAAGGGCTTGTTCCGAGCAAAGGCCCGTTCAAGATGCAGTTCTACCGCATGGACGGATCGCAAGTCGGCGCCATCGAACCGGACATCGAGCCTACGCAGGATTGGAAGGAATACAGCTTTACGTTCTTCAGCGGCGATTCGACGGCGGGGCGCATCTACACGGGCATGTGGGGCGGCAAAGAGGGCAAGCTGTGGATCGACGACATCACGCTGGAGACGGACGGCGTCGCCGGCGTTTCTGATGTCATCCGCCGTCCGGGCACGCCGTTCACCGTGAAAAACGCGGCGACTGGGCAGATTTATGAAGAAGGAAAGGACTATGCAAAAGTCGAAGGCTTGAAGAGACTGTCGAACGCCCAGAAGGAAAGCCTCGTGCTGGATTTGCCCAAAGGCTCCGCCATCAAAGACGGCGACAATCTGCTCATCAGCTTCTACCAGCCCGCACGGGCCGGCACGTGGCAGTATTCAACCTGCATGTCTGAACCAGTTATTTATGATGAATTTAGAGCTTCCGCGGGCGGCACATGCGCGGCCTGCGAGGCGCGGCATACGGATATGGCGCATATTCTCGGCGACTGCATCACGAAGCAGTATCAGATCATCAAGGAAGTCCGTCCTGACGCGGATGTCTATATCTGGTCGGACATGCTGGACCCGAACCACAACGCCCATGACAAATATTATAATTGCAAGGGGACGTTCGAAGGATCATGGAACTACATACCGAAAGATTTGATCATCTCCTGCTGGTATCATGAACGCCGTAATCTGAGCATGCCGTTCTTCGAAAAACAGGGCTTCCGGACGCAGGGCGCGGCGTATTACGACACCGACAATCTGGACAGCTGCCGCGACTGGCTTGAGACGTGCAATAATACAAAGAACTGCACGGGCATCATGTACACGTCATGGCGTCGCAAATACGCTCTGCTGGCGGGTTTCGGTGAATTGGTGCAGAAATACAGCGAACCGAAAAAATAACAGGTGGTTTGATGCGAAACATCTTTCTTTTATCATTCTTGTGCTGTGCGGAGGTACTGATGGCTGCTGAACGTTGGAGCGGAAAAGGCTTGAGATTGGATCGCGACGGCGCGATTCCCGTCGTGTTTCTCGCGGGATCGCCGGAGGAGATCGGGCGGCAGCATGGCGAACTGATGAAGGAGGAGATCATTTCGCTCAACGCTTTCTTGCAGATGGCGTCCGTCCAGCAGATGATGACGGAAAAGAAAAACCTTTTTATGGGGCTGGATGACCTTTGGAAAAAGGCGGTTCCGTATATCCCGGAGCGGTATGTGACGGAAATGGACGCCATGGGAGACGTGGCCGGAATCAGCCGTGAGAACGGCCATCGGATCGCCAGTTTTCCCGAATTCTTCCACTGTTCGGGCGTCGCCGCGCGCGGCAAGGCGACGACAAACGGGCAGGTCGTTCATGTCCGCGTCTTGGACTACATGCGCGAATACAATCTGCAGAAACTGGCCGCCATCCAGATTTTCATGCCCGACGGGATGATTCCATGGATTTCCGTAGGCTTCGGCGGCTTGAATGGGACGATTACAGCCATGAACGCCAACGGTTTGGCCATCGGCGAAATAGGCGGCCGCGGCGAAGGCAATTGGGACGGCATTCCCATGAGTTTTCTCATGCGGCGGATCGCGGAGGAATGCTCGACGGTCGCGGAAGCCCTCGAACTTCTGAAAAAAGCGAAACTGACGTGTGAATTCTTCTACGTCCTGTCGGACAAGAGCGGAAATCTGGCGTCCGTCTGGGCGGAATACGGGAAGCCGCCGCACATCGCGATGGCGGGCGAAAAGGGCGACTTCCTGCCGGAGGCGTTCGAAGACATCGCATGGTACACGCGGCCGTCCCGCATGGACGCGTTACGCGCACGGCTCCATGAATATTATGGAAAAATCGACGTGGAGACGATGAAGCAGCTCATCAAGCCGCCCGTCGCGATGGATTCCAATCTGCAGGACGTCGTCTTCCTGCCGCAGACGCTGGAGCTTCATGTCACATACGCGGGCGTTTCCACATTGGCCTGCGACGAACCGTACAGCCATGTCGATTTCGGAAAACTGCTCGAATACTACAGGAACGCGCTCAAAAATCGTCCGTGACCATATTGTCATGAAAAAATGACGGTTCATGGCCTGAAAAATTAGAATTTTTGGGAACGACTCCACTATTGGTTTATTGAACGGGCGGAGAGAGGGCGTTTATTTGAAAAATCCAGACCAGACGTTACTATATATTTAAATACCAAACCATTCATATTCATCTAAACGGAGAGCACCATGAACATCGGAAAGCATCTGATATTGACATCGCTGATTTTCTCATGCGGCATGCACGGCCTGTTCGCGCAGGAAGCTGTCAAGACGGAGGAGACCACCACGACGACCACCACCACGAAAACGGTCATCACGGAGACGGTCGTGAAGGAGAAGCCCGCCTGGCAGAAAATGAAAGTCTGCGTGATGGATTTCACGACGATCGACATCGAAGGCCAGAAGCGCTTCCTGGACGTCAACAACAAGCCCATCGTCATTCCGGGCCAGAACACGCTGAACGACGACGACCACAAGACGGTCAACGGCGTCATGCAGGGCTTTGTCCGCATGATCGACGCATGGGACGGCACGCGGACGAACAAGGCGAACCGCGAAGGCCAGATCGGCGACAATCTGTTCACGCGTGACAAAGCGCTGTCCATCTATGCGAAGACCGTGGAAGGCGAGCCCCGCCCCGTCGTGATCGGCGCGGACTACCTGACGGCGTATCTCGGCCTCTACAACGACGTGTTCGTCTGCATGAGCAAGGATCTTGTCGGCGCGACGATGATGAAAATCCGCCTGCAGGAAATCGAC
>CACYQT010000003.1 GCA_902776645.1 uncultured bacterium
TCATGAATCTCGGGGGCCTTCGCCTGGTCGATGTTGTTGTCCGGCAGCAAGGCACGGACTTCCTGCCGTAACGGCTTCATGTATTCCGCATTCATCGTATCAGCTCCGTTCGACTTTCGCCTCAACCAGCTGGCGTGTATTGCCGTCAAAATTGAGGCCGATTGTCCAGATAGGAAGGCCACGGCCATGGTATGGCGCATCATAATGTTTTTCACGCACTTGTCTAAGGGCCTCATCCGCTGATTCGTTGACCTTCAGTTCGAAGATGAACACGCCGGCAGGAGAATCAGCGACAATGTCCGCCTGCCCGTTGGCCTGCCGATCCTCCGTTGTGCAGCGGATGGCCTGCGACTTCAGCAAAACATACAGACAGCGCTCGTAGGAGAATTCGTGGACAGTCCCTTCCTTTGAACCATACGGCAGAGCGGCGTACAGCGCCTTAAGCCCTTCGAAGAACTCATCCCATTCCGCCAGAAGCAGTTTGCTTCCAAGTGACGTCACCCAGTCAGGCTTCCTGTCGGCGATGGCGGCAGCCGTCAAAATCGCCAAATCCTTCCGCACCTCTTCGTTCGGCACACGAAGTTCATATAAATGCGACCGTCGGTTGTAGTCGCCAATTGTCAGATAGCCAGTTTGGAAAAGCATCGGGACTGGCTTGAGATTGCGGATGTCCGACACATCGAAATCATCTTCCTGCACACCGCGGACGGATTCCATGTCTATGGAAAGAAAGCCATCCCGCTTGATGTAGTTCATGAGCATGGAGGCTTTTCCCGTCGTCCTCCAGTATGGCTTGAACTCAGGTTCGCGTTTGGACAGATTCATGCCGATCGACACCGGATTGTAAACAGCTTCACCCTTGAACTTCCAGAAACGATATCCATTGAACCATCGTTTCAATTCCGCGCGATAGGCGTCATAGTCCATCTCCAACGCCTTCGCATGATCACGCATGTGTTCAGCGAAATATTCATCCAGCTCCGCCTCCGTGTAGCCCAGCATCGTCGCATAATCGTCGTCAAAGGAAAGGTCAACGAGATTGGACAAAGCGGAGAATACCGACATCTTCGTAAATTTCGAGACACCAGTGATCATGAGGAAGCGGATTTTTCCAGTTCGGTCTTTCATCTGGCCGTAGAAACTCGCCAGCATCCCCCGTACTTTTTCCGCTTCTTCAGGCTTGTCCAGCAGCCGCGCCACTGGATCGTCGTATTCGTCAATCAAAATGACAACACCCTTCTCGTTATTCTCGGTGGAAAGCACGTCGATGGCGTTTCCAAAGTTGACAATCGCAGTCTCGCTTGAATCATACGTCCCGCCAGCGTTTTGGATACCCATCTTCACCGTGTTCGAGAATGTGCGGCGAAATTCGTCACCGGACGACATCGCTGCGAAACCGAAATTGAAATGCAACACAGGATATTTTTTCCACTCGTAGTCCGTGTTCGATATGGCCAGTCCGTCGAACAGCTCCCGCCGCCCCTCGAAGATTGCCTTCAATGTACTGATCATCAATGATTTGCCGAATCGGCGTGGACGCGCTAAAAAGAAACGACGCGCATCCCGCCGCGTAATCAATTGATGAAAATACGCAGTCTTATCGACGTAGATGCATTTGTTCTCGCGAATTTCAGTGAAGTCGCTGGAATCAACTAGAATAGGTTGAAGCTTGTCCATTTTCCCTCTGGGCAGTGGATGAATCTTTTGCTATTCATATACATTATATATACTATATGATTTTACAAGCGTTTTCAGAAGTTTTCACAACATACCCAAAACACCATGTCACTGCCAATTCTCGGTCAATGTCCACTGGACGAAAACGCCTCGCTCGCATGGTAGGAACTGCGCACCAACGGGCCACAGACCGCGCAGGAGAAACCTATCTCATTCTCCGCCACACGCTTCCAGTCTTCAAACTCCTCCGGGGAGACCATCCGCGCGACAGGCCAGTTGTCCTTCGTCGGCTGAAGATACTGCCCCAACGTCACGATCGACACGCCCGCGTCATGCAGATCCACCAACGCCTGGCGGATTTCATCCGCCGTCTCGCCAAGGCCGAGCATCATGCCGGACTTCACAGCACAGCCTTGCGGAACATGCTGCGCGGCATACTGCAGCACATCCAGTGAGCCGCGATAGGTCGCATAGCCGCGGATGACCGGCGTCAACCGTTCCACCGTCTCGATGTTGTGGCCGAAAACAGACACGCCGCTCGCAAGTACCGTGTCGACAGCATCATGCGAACCTTTGCAGTCGCTGACAAGCACTTCGACCTTCACGTCCGGACAACGCGTTTTGATGGCTTTGACCGTCGCCGCGATATGGGCGGAACCGCCGTCGGGCAGATCGTCGCGCGTCACGCAGGTGATGACGGCGAAACGCAGGCCAAGCGTTTCGACCGTTTCCGCAACATGTTGCGGTTCTTCAGGATCCACGGGACGCGGCTTGCCATGCGCCACGGAGCAGAATTTGCAGTTGCGCGTGCAGATGTCGCCCAAAACCATGAACGTCGCCGTGCGATGCTTCCAGCAGTCGCCGCGATTCGGGCATTTCGCGCTGTCGCAAACCGTGTGCAACTTCGCGCGTTGCAACAACGAACGCATCTCGACATGCTCCTTGCCGCCCATGAACGGCGCACGTAGCCACGACGGCTTGCCCAGTTCACGGCAGCACGGCGGCCTGCCCTGTCCGCGCAACCAGCAGCGGAACTGGTCCGTCCGCGACGGTTCCGCGACTGACACGTCCGTCATGCGGGACAACTGTCCGTCGCCTTTCAGCATGTCGCAGGCCTCGCGATCCGCCGGAGCCCAGTCCAAATCGTTCAACTGACGATGGTCGTGCCATCCGAACGACTGCCCTTCCTTCGCCTCCGGACGGCAGTTTTCCGCCACGTCGCACAGCATGAAATGCAGGCGGACCGTCTTCTCCGGATAACGATGGACCAGTGAAAACAGTTCCAACGCATCCGTGATCTCAAGCCCGAGCTCCTCCTGAAGCTCACGGCGGATGCAATCCGCCAGACTTTCGCCTCCGCCCTGCTTGCCGCCAGGAAACTCCCACTTGCCGGCCAGACTGCCGCCCGGCCGACGGCTCGCCAGCAGCAGCTTGCCGTCACGGAAGGCAACTGCCGCGCAGACCTCCAAATACGCTGAATCCATATCGTCCATCTATACCTTATATTAATAAAAGAAAGCCGTGATCCCGCACTCCTCGAAGTGAAGCAATCACGGCTAGAAAAAATGACATTCAACGGCGAGACGCCGTCGTTACATCATCAGCGGATGGCGCCGACCAGGAACTGCGCACGGCGGTTCAGCTGATGCTCCTGCTCCGTACGGGCGTTGGGAACGTCGGGGCGGTCTTCACCGTAGCTGACGGTCCGCATGCGGTCCGCGGCGATGCCGAGGGAGACCAGATAGTCCTTCACGGCCAGACTACGGCGTTCGGACAGGGAGCGGTTGTATTCATCGCTGCCGCGATCGTCGCAATGGCCTTCGATCACGACGCCGAAGGTCGGATTGCTCTGCAGATGGTTCGCAAGAGCTTCCAGTTTCGGGCGTTCGGACGGACGGACTTCCGAGCGGTTGAAATCAAAATAGACTTTCTGCGCGAAATACTGGCCGTTCTTCACGAAGTTCTCGGCATCGCTGCCGGCCAGCGCGGCGTTCACATCCGACCATGTGCCGTTGCCGCCGATTCCGTTGTTGCCAGCGCCATTGGGATCAAACGCGCCGATGCCGCTGCCATTCGTATTGGCGACTGGAACGACAAACGGATCATTCGCACCGCCAAAGCCGCCGCCGAAACCATTGCCGGCCGTGCCGTTGCCGCCTTCGCCATCCTGCACCGCACCGGCCGGATTCTGATCCAGACCATCCAAATTCACCTTGGCTTTCTTCGTGCAGCCGAAGCACACCAAAATCGCCATCACACACACGACCGACATTTTCATCATTTCACGCATGACCTGTCCTCTCTTGACTGTTTGTTGTTGTTTACCTGCCCCGTGACCACGGGAAAAAGGCTTGATATTGATTGTTTGTTTTTAATTTTCCTGTTTCTCTTCCGACGGCGCGGCTTCAACGGCTTCCGCCGGTTCCTCCGCCTTCGGAGCTTCCGTCTCAACGACTTCCGCCTGCGGCGCGGCCTCTTCAACGGCGGCCGGAGCGGCCTCCGCCTGCTGCGCGGCCTCTTCAACGGCGACCGGAGCCTCGGGCTCCGCGACGGCTTCGTCTTCAAAAGCGTCCGCGTCGATCAGCTTGTTCTTGACGATCGCGTCCTCGATCCAGTTCGCGATGTTCGCCGCGCCTTGTTCATTGTGCATGAACCAGTTGGACATCCACTTCTGGGCAGTGTGAGTACCTCCCACTTCGAAAAGCGCATGGCCGTCGACCAGCGGGATGTCAAACCGCTTGCAGTTCTGGCGGACTTGGTTCGTCAACGATTCGTAAAGCTTCACCTGGCAGTCCGCCCAGGCCTTGAAAGCCTCCGAATCAAACGCCTTCTCGCCGCTGTTCTGCGGATAGACGGGATTCGGCAGCCAGCAAAGCAGTTTCGTGCCCGTCTCCTTGAACGCCGCGACGAATTCCTCAAAGGCCGTGTTCACGGCCGTCAGACGGGCGACCATCGCCTCTTCGTCCAACGTCTTGTTCACGGGAAGCTTCGCATCGCCCCACGTGAAGGAGAACACCGCCAGATGCGGATTGAACGGCGTAATGTCACGCGCGATACGCGCCACGCCCTGCGCCGTCCCGCAGCCTTTGATGCCGACGTTCAGGACGCTGAGCTTGCCTTTTGTCTGGAAGCGCTTCTGGAGGCTGTTCTCCAGCAGCGCAGGCCACGACTTCTCAGCATCGTCCATGGACAGCGTCTGTTCGTCTCCGATGCAGACGACGCGGATTTTCGCATTCTCCATCGCCGCGACCGCCGCATGGTCCATGCGGACGGGACGATCACGAATCACTTCGTCGCCGTTCCACGGCCCGGACGTCGGGATGTGAATCACAGGACGGCTCACGATTTTGATTTCGCCGACGGGGCTCGCCGCGCCGATCTCCTTTGTGGCACAGTTTGAGCACAGCGTCGGTTTCGCGAAATTGCCAAGATGGACCTGCAGCTGCTCCTGCACGGACCACTTGAACGTGGCGCCGCAACGCTCGCAGGTCAAATCCTCCGCCTTGTGGTTCTGCAGGAACTCCTGGCAGGACGCGCAACGGCGCTTCGGCTCCTCACGCTGGTTGCATTTGTCACGGATCTGGTCTTTCACGGTGTAGGTCCATGTGCCGTTGCAGCCTTGGACGCTGCATGGACGCTCTTCGTCCTTCAGCGACATGAACGCCTTCACGCAGTCTTCGCACAGGCGGACAGGCGTATGGTTGTTCCCATGGACATGCGCCCCAAGCTGCATGCTGCGCGTCCAGACCCACTTGTTCGTGCAGGCCTTGTTCTGGCAGGGCACTTCGATGTCCTTCGCGTTCGCGTAGAAGTCGAAGCACTCCTTGCACATGCGCTGCGGCATGACGGGCTCCTGGCCTTCCGGCGTGCTGCGGATCACTTCCAGCTGCTCGTAGGCGGTCAGCGTCCACGTCCCTTTGCAGCCGTTGATCTTGCAGGGCCGCGTCTCGTCCTTCAGCTCGTTGAATTTCTTGAAGCATTCGTCGCACATGCGGCGCGGCGGATTGTCCAGGCTCTTGCCGGATTTGATATGTTCAAGCTGCTGGTAGCGAGTCCATAGCACACTGTTTTTGCAGCCTTTGATACGGCACGGGAGATAGTCGTCCTTCAACGGCTTCAGCAAATTGAAGCATTCGTCGCAAAGACGCGGCGCCGGCGGCTTGCCGCCGCTGGCGATCTGCTCGCGGGCCGTCCATGTCCACGTGTTCTTGCATCCGCGCAGACGGCAGGGACGTTCCTGCGGCTCCACTTTCGAAGCCTCCGCCCTGCACTTCTCGCACAGCCCATGGGGCGGCGCCGGATTGTCCGTCTTCTGCTTGCGCATCGCCTCCAACTGGGCGTGACGATTCCACACCCATGTTCCGTCACAACCTTCCGTGGAACATGGAAGTGTCTTGTCCTCAAGAGTCTGGAATATCGCGTAGCATTCCTCGCACATCTTTTCAGGACGTGGATTCTTGCCGCTTGCCAGCTTCTGTATCACTTCTTCCTTCGAGACGCGAATCATGTTTCCGCATCCGCGGATACGGCATTTCACTTCCGTTTCCGGAAAAAAGTCACCTAAATTGCCAAAATTGCTTCCCAAAACGCACACTCCTACGAGATCTTTCGCCGTATTGTGAACTGTTACGTTCCTGTTTTCTTTCTTCTTACTGCAAGTCTTCTAATTTAAACCTTGTGTAATAAAAGGCAACCGATTTCACCAAAAAAACGGCGCAAATCCGTTTTTTTCCTGCAACGCTTTTATCAGCGGCATGTTAGACGCTTCGCGTTGCGAAACGGCGCTTATGGCCAATTGTCCGTCCCCTTCCGTCTGACGTCTTATCGCCTCCAGTCTTCGTTCACGTCTCGCGACTAACGTCTCTCGTCTCATGCCACTGACCGCCACTAACACCGGCCGCGCAGGAGCGCAGCCCTCCCCGCCACTAGCCACTAGCCACTAGCCGCTTTGGTCATTTGTAGAGGACGATGCAGTCCAGATTCATGTGCTGCCCGCAGAAATTCTCAAGAGCCAGCGTGTTGACGCCGGCCTTGAATTCGACCGTCACAGGCTTGCCGTTCGCGCCGACCGCCTCGAAGGCCTGCCATTCCTTCGGATTGCTGCGGCCCCAGCCGCCCGTCCCGTCGAACGCGATCAACGCGGCCTCCGCCACGGATTTGCCGTTCAACGCAAACTTGCGCAATGAGACAGTCTCCTGGGCGGCCGTCACGAACACGACATGGTATTTTCCCGCCTCGGGAACCTTGACGTCCCATTCCAGACGCGTTCCGGCCGTCCCCCACGCGAAGATGCAGCCGCCCGCGCTCGTGTTCTTATGTTCCTTGCTAATAGACACTTCGCCGCCGATCATGCGGTCGAACGCCTCGCCTTCAACCTTTATGATGTCCTTCCGGGCCAGCAGTTTTTCACGATTCTGCGATTTCACCGACACTGCGTTGCCGACGCATTTCGCCGTCACTTTCACATCCGGAGCCTTGCCACCCGGAGCTTCCGCATCCACTTGCAGCGCACTGCCTTTGGTGAGAAAATACGTCTTGTCGTCCACGCGGGACGCGTTCACAGGCTTCAGCAGGCAGTTTTCGGGAACGGTCACTTCGTACAAGCCCGCCGCATTCTCAGGCCAGGCGACTTGCCCGGAGAACTTTTCATCGACATTCGTGCCCTTCAAATCAAGCGTCAGCTTCCCGCCGTTGGCCGCGGGATCAACGGCGACTTTGTACACCAACGCCATGGGCTTCAACGTCGCCATGTCATCGAAGCGGAACTGCACACTGGTCGAACCAGCCGGCACGACAAGCGTCGTCATCTTCTTGTCATCCAGATAGTTCCACTTCCCGGCGTCCAGCAGTTCGCGGTTGACGAACACGCGGACGGGCTTCTTGTCCGTCCGCACGGAAATCTTTCCTTCTTCCTTCGCGTTCACGACGGCTTTCACGGCGCGATCGCCGTACGTCGCGCCGAAACTGACCTTCGCCTCCGATTCGAAAATCGTCTTGCCTTCATACGTCAGCTGCGTGCCGCCCGCGAGAATCGCCCCCGCCAAAATCGTCGATGCCAACAGTCCAGCCATCATCTGCTCCTTGATTCTGTTCATGTCATCTTTCCTTGTATTAAGTGGTTAGTGATTAGTGGTTAGTGGTTAGTAGTCAGGATGGTTGCATTCTTGCGCGCCCTATGAATAATGTTTTGTATTCTGCTTTAAGCTTTTAGCTTTAAGCTTTAAGCTCCTACTGGAGCCTGCTCTGCCGTTTCGGATCGAACGCCTCGCGGACGCCTTCGCCGATGAACACACCGAGCAGCATCACCAGAAACAGCGCCAATGACGGATAGAGAATCAGCCACCACGCCCACTTCTGGCTCTGGGCCTGCTGCAACAACTGCCCGAGGCTCGCCGTCGGCGGCGGCAGTCCGAATCCGAGATAATCCAACGCCGCCAATGCGCCGACCGCCCCCACGAGCGAGAACGGGAAGAACGTCACCAACGGCACCAACGCGTTCGGCAGAATGTGCTTCAGCACGATCTTCCAACCTGGCAGGCCGAGGCACTTTGCCGCCTCCACGAACGGAAGTCGTTTCAGCCGAAGCATTTCCGCACGCATGTAGTAGCTCATGCCGATCCAGTTGAACAACGCGTAGCAGACGATCAGCAGCCAGAAGCTCGGCCCGTAGACGGAGCCCATCAGAATGATGATGTAGAGGAACGGCAACGCGCTCCAGATTTCGATAAGTCGTTGCCCCGTAATATCCACCCAACCGCCGAGATAGCCCTGCACGCTGCCGATCAGCGTGCCGAACGACAACGAGCAGATGACCAATATCAGCCCGAAGCTCAGACTTGTCCGCAGGCCATAGAGGATCCGCGCCAAAACGTCGCGTCCGGAATCGTCCAGCCCCATCACATGGGCGGGCGTGGACACGCCTTCCGGAATGCCACGCACAGGCCTGAACGGAAAACGAACCTCCTCCATCTCAAAACTCAGTTCATACGCAACGCCTTCAATCTCCACGACTTCCGTAGCGACTTCCTTGCCTTCCCAAAGCTCCTGCACCTTGCTTCTCATTTTGATTTGCAAAATTTCAGGCAGTTTGGCGAAGGTGTCCCGTCGCCGAAGCGGTTGACGTGATTCAGACTTCGGATCAAACTGCCAGATGCCGTCTAAACCATCGGCGGAAACCGCGCCTTCCCGCAACGTCACGTTCACTTTTTTCGGCGGACGCTTCCGCGGCTCATATGCCAAGAGGCTCAATTCCGCCGCGCCGATGCCGTCCTTTCCAACGCAACGAATCGTCACGGCATCGCATGGCTTATTCGCAAAGCGTTCTCCCAACGCCTTTTGAAAAGATTCCGGAACATTCCATAAATCACCAAGAGCCTTGCCGCTCCATTCGCCGACACCGAAAAATTCGCCGCCCGTCAAATCCGCCATTTCAAACGTCTCCGCCAAAACCACCGCCTTCGCGATCCGTGGCTGGCGGTACAGCCGCGCGGTGCATCGCGTATGCTTCGACAATTCGGCAGGCGGGATATGCTCATACGGATTCGATCGAATGGGCGCCCAAAGCATCCAGCATTCCTTCGTATAATCCAACAGCCGATAGTCCTGCGCCTTCATGCGATCCGTCGAACCGTTGTCGAAGAACGTTCCGACGGCATAATATTTGAACGCGGGGAAGTACGTCTTCCCTTGATAGCGCAATATCAACGGCTTGTCGTTGCAGACCAGTTCGGACGCGAGGCTCAAGGCGTACAAAATGCCCAATATCCACAACGACCAATACGCGCGGCGTATGGATTTGAACCGCGCGATCCGTTTCGCTGTTATGGGATTGAGCTTGAACAACATACCGTTTTATTTCTGCTCTGTTTCGACCTTCTCCGTCTTTTCGCCCTTCGCGTCGTCGAACTCCTTGCTCGTCCACGCCAGTTGCGAGAGACTTACGACGCCCAAAATGATGAACAGCACCGCGCTCGCGATGCGGACGTATTTCGGATTGATGTACGCCGCGAGAAAGCTGCCGCACAGCACCGCCAGCGCCGTCGAGCAGACCAAAGCCGTGCTCGCGGCGATGAACACCGTCCACGGCCCGCCGTTGCCGGACGTCGTCAGCGACAGCGCCGTCAGCTGCGTCTTGTCGCCGAGCTCCGCGAGGAACACGACGCCGAATGTCATGAAAAACAGTTTCCAGTCCATGTTTTACTTTGTCCTTAAGTTAAAGTCATAGAAGCGGTTGAGGCCTTCACAGCCCGTCACGCCGACATACAGTTTCTTCGGCAGGTCATGCTCCAGATAGGAGAAGCACGCCCCGTCGCACATAATCGTCACCTGCGGCCCTTTCGCCGTGTAGTCGACGCTGACCGTCAGTTCGTATTTCTTGTCCTTCTCAAACGTCTTCTTCAGCTGCGCGGCGCGATGCCACATCGGCTTGCCTTCCTTGCTGCGCTGATGATGCCAGACGTTGATGCCTTCGTTCCAAAGCACGATTTCCCAATGCTCATGGTATTCCGGATAGCCGTTCGCGTCTTTTCCAAGTTCGTTGGCCAGAACGATCAGCGGCGCCATCAAGTAGTCGAACGACATCGTCGAACGGACGGTGAAACTCGTCGCCACAGGCGTCTTCCAGACCATGCTCGTGTAGGTTTCCGGAGCGCGCTGTCCGAGCATTTCATCCTTCGTCGCGTCCGCCGGAATACGGTTTTCGATATGGTCGTCCCGCTGCACCCATGCGCCGATGTTCGGCCAGCGGCCGCATTTGACCATGGTCCAATCCGCTTCCTTCCATCCGCCGCGCGCGAACGAGACGGCGACATCGCCGCCAAACACCGCCGTCACACCCATGAGCAACAACGTCATGATGACTTTTGATGATTTTAATCTGTTTTTGTTCATAATTTTGATTTTCCGCAAAGAAATCTTTGCGCGAAGCGTATCGCAACAGCCGCGAAGCGGCAAAACCACCGCCGAAGGCGGCCGTAAGCGAAGCGCTTCCATATAATAATTATGAATTATGAATTATGCATTATGAATTATTAAGCCTCCCACCATTTCTTCAGATTCTCCACCGTCTCCAGAATGTCGCGCTTCTGCTCTTCGCCTTCGGCGATTTCGCGCTCGATGATGAACTCGCCGTCGAAACCGATCTCATGCAGGCGTTTGACAAAGCGCGGGAAGTTGACCATTCCCTTGCCGACCTGCACTTCGCGGCCAAGCCGCTTGCCGTCCGTCGGCGTCATGCCGTCCTTCACATGGATGTTGCGGACGTATTTGCCGAAGACTTCCAACGCGTCGATCGGATTTCCTTTACCATACATTAATAGGTTGGCGGGATCGAGATTGATGCCGAAATTGCCGAGGCCAAGCTCTTCGATGACGCGGAGGATGACGACCGGCGTCTCCTGCCCCGTCTCGAACCAGAAGCCCAGACCGAGCTCCTTGCAGTAGCTCGCCACGTCGTTGATGGCCGCCAGAACGCCCGGATACAGCGGATCGGTCATGTTCTCCGGAATGAAGCCGCAATGCGTGATGATGGCCGGAACGCCTATCATCTTCGCGAAATCCGCGCCTTTCTTCAAGTCGTTGACGCGGCGTTCGCGCATCTCCTCCGGAACGACGCCCAGCGTGACCGGCCCTTCCGTGAAATTCCAGCGAACAACGCCGCTGTATCCCGCCCACAGCGCGCAGGGCTTCACGCCCGTGGCCGCGCTTTGGTCAAGTACTTTCTTCGCAAGGGCTTCCGAATAATAGTCGCTATTCCAGATATTCACCTGGCAGGTGGTCAGGCCGAGAGCCGCCACGCGGTCGAACATATGGTCTTCTTTTGCAGGATGCAGTCCGTTGATCACGCCGATGTTCATGAATCGTTCCTTTTCTTTGTCGCTTGTATAAATTATATGGTATGAATAGTAAGATTTTCCCTAATGTGAATATATATTAAGCTAAATGCGTTTCAAGCTTTTTTCAACGGATATTCTTGATTATCCGTCCATCTCCCATGAACGAACATTCCTTCAAAGTCCTCGAATACCATGAACTGCTCGCGCTGATCGCGGGATACACCCAGAGCCAGCTCGGGGCGGACATCGTGCAGAACATCCGCCCGCAGTCGCAACTCAACGCCATCCAGTCCAGACGGAACCTCTACGGCGACCTGCTCGGCATGGCAGAAACTTCCCTCTCTCTCCCGCCGCTCCGCATCGACGACATTTCGCAGATCCTTCGCGAAGTCGCTCCAGACGGCGCCGTCGTGGCGGGCGTGGATTTGAACGCCGTCCGCGGCGTGTTGGACGTTTGTTATGACTTGCAGGCCTTCCTGACGAAGCCGGAATGCCTCCAATTCTCTTATCTCCAAAAACTTGCGGCTCCGTTGAATCCGTGCGACCAGCTCCGTTTCGATATCGCGCGAAGCATCGATTCAGACGGTGCCGTGCTCGATTCCGCCTCCCCGAAGCTCCGCGAACTACGCCGCGCATGCATCACGACGGAAGCGAAAATCCAACGCTATCTGGACACGCTTGTCAAAAGCAATGAAATCGGCGACAATGCACAGGAGCGGTTCGTCACGATGCGCAACGGCCGTTTTGTCATTCCCATCCGGAAGGACGCACGCACGTCGCTGACCGGCATCGTCCACGACATGTCCAACAGCGGCCAGACGATGTTCGTCGAACCGAACGAGACGCTCGGTTGGGGCAACGATCTGGCCCGTCTGCGCGTCGAAGAGCGCGACGAAGTGCGGCGGATTCTCGCCGTTCTCAGCGGACAAGTCCGCCTCGCCGCCGACAGCATCCGCGTCAACCAACGCATTATCGCCGAACTGGATGCGGCGGCCGCCGTCGCCCGCTGGGCCGTCGCCTACGGCTGCCATTTTCCGAATTTCGGCGGCTATCTGTCGCTCCACCAGGCCCGCCATCCGCTGCTGATGGCGCAATTCCGCAAGATGGGCGGCGGCCGCGACGTCGTCCCGTTGGATCTGGAACTGCCGAAAGGAACGAAGATTCTCGCCATAACAGGTTCCAACACAGGCGGCAAGACGATCGCCCTGAAGACGACGGGCCTGCTCGCCTTGGCCGCCCAAAGCGGCCTGCCCATCCCTGCGTCGCAAGACAGCCAGTTCGCCATTTACGATCACATTCTTGCGGATATTGGAGACGAACAGTCCATCGAAGCGAACCTTTCCACCTACAGCGGCCATATCTCCAACATCGCCAGTATCTTGGAAGAGACGTGGGACGGCTCGTCGCTCGTCCTTTTGGACGAACTCGGTTCGGGAACGGATCCGCTGGAAGGCGGCGCCATCGCCTGCGCCATTCTCGCAGCGTTCGTCAAACGAAAGGCCATCACGATCACGACGACGCATCTCGGCATGGTGAAAAACTACGTCCAGCAACATCCGCAGATGACCAACGCCGCCGTCCGTTTCGACGTCAATTCCCTCAAGCCGTTGTTTATCTTGGACATCGGTCGTCCGGGCGCCTCCTACGCGTTGCTGACGGCGAAACGCATCGGTATGCCCGCCGACATTCTGGCCGACGCCGAAAAGCATCTTTCCGGCGAACATCTCCGCATGGAGGAGATGCTCGCCAAGATGGAGGCCGACCAGAAGACGCTCGCCGAACAGGCCCGCCAGATCGAAGAAACGAACCGCGAACTAATCCAGAAGCGCGACCAGCTCCGCTCTGAACTCGATTCGCTCCGCAACGACCGCAAGAAGCTCACCAACGAAGCTTATCAGAAGGCGCAGGCCATCGTCGATAACACGCGCCGCGACATGGAGAATCTCGTCCGCGAAATCCGCGAGAAGGCCAAACGCAAGTCAAACGACGACAACGACGTCCAGACAGACGAGATCGCCAAGATGCGCGACAAGCTCACCGATCGCGAACGCCGCATTCAACAGGGGCTCCGCACGTCATCGAACCGCCCCGCCGCACCCGTCACGGCAGACGAACTGCAAGTCGGCAAGAAAGTCTGGATCGAACGCCTCAACGCCCATGGCAAGATCGTGTCCGTCTCCGAAAACAAGAAGACGATCATCGTCAGCGTGGACGGCGTCAATTTCACGATGAAGGCCGCCGACCTCCAGAAGCCGACGGAAAAGGACGAACCGCCGAAACCGACGGTCGTGAAAATCGTCGCGCCAATCGTCAAAGGCGATACATCCCACGAAATCAATCTGATAGGACTGCGCGTCGAAGACGCGTTGGAGCAATTGGAGCCATTCATCAACCGCAGCATCATGGCGCGCATCGATGAAATCCGCGTCGTCCACGGCTTCGGCACGGGCCGCCTCCGTGCGGGCATCCACGAATGGCTCCGCCGCCAGCCGTCCGTCCGCTCCTTCCGTCTTGGCCGCGAACCGCACGACATCGGCGGCGCAGGCTGCACCATCGTCAAGCTGCGGTTGTAGCGACGGCGTCCCGCCGTTGGCGTGGAAGGTCCCGCAGGCGTCTCGGCCTTGTCAAGGGCGAGGACGCCCTTGCTACCACTAGTTTTGTAGGGGGTAGCAAGGCCGTCTCGGCCTTGTCAAGGGCGAGGACGCCCTTGCTACCTCCTGTTTTGACATCGATGGCGCAAACTGCACGATCGTCAAGCTAAGGCTGTGAACTGCCATTCACAACTAAAAAAGACATAAGGGACACAAGGGACTAAAAAGTCAGGCTTTTTGCAACTTTTCCAAGGCTTTTCGCAAAAACTTCTTGCCTTTCAAACAACGTCTCTTCAGTCTCTTATGTCGCTTTAGTCCCTTTCGCTCTGTCTCCCAAACACCAAACTTGCCGCGCCCAACAGCGACGCCTCGTAGCCAAGATGCGTCCGTTCGATGATCGCCTTGCGGCATTCCGGCAAGGCATCGCGATCGAACGTCTCGCGAAGGCTCGGCATCAATAAATCCAAACTGCGCGACACGCCGCCGCCCAGATATGCCTTCTCAAAATTTAGCATATTGGCCAATTGCGCCAACGCGCGACCGAGATACATACCGGCCGTTTTGTAAACTGACAACGCCCGCTTGTCGCCCTGACGACACAACGCCGCGCAGCCCGCGGCATCCGTATCCAGTCCGACTTCGCGGCACATCCGCGCAATGGCCGGGCCGGAGGCATGCGCCTCCAGACAACCGTAACCACCGCAACCGCAACGAACTGGATGGTCGTATTCGACTTTGATATGCCCCAATTCGCCTGCGCAGAACGATTTGCCGCGAACCAATTCACCGTTTGCGACGACTGCGCCGCCGTTGCCTGTGCTAATCGTCAGCCACACGAAATCACGACCACCACCGCCAAACCGCAATTCCGCCAACGCGCAGGCGTTGATGTCGTTTTCCAGACGGATCTTTTCCGCCGGAAGTCCTAGAGCGGGAACCAATAGCGACAATGCGGAGAACGACCCCCAGCCCGCCGACGGCGAGCCATAGACCCAGTCCTTCCCGTCCGTCATGCCCGGAATGCTCATGCCGACGCCGTCCAATTTGTCCAACGTCACGCCGATCTCCGCCGCGCAATCCTTCAGCATGGCCGCGCAACGGTTGAAATACGCCGCAACATCCTTCGGCGGAACAGATTCCGTCCGCGAAGACAGAATCTTTCCGCTGTCATCGACGATTCCCGTCATGACCTTCGTGCCGCCGCCGTCGATCGCCCCTGCCAGCATGTCGTTTTCTCCTTACAACTGTTTCCGCAGAGCACAGACAAGATTATGGAAATAAAAGAGATGCAAATCCTCCAGCATTTCCATGGAATACGTCGGGGCAATGAGAATGATGTCGCACAACGCCTTCATCTTGCCGCCGTCGCGACCGCCCAGACCGATGGTCTTCATGCCGATCTCTTTCGCGGCAGTCAGGCCGTTCACGACGTTCGGCGAATTGCCGCTGCCGGAAAACGCCAAGGCGACGTCGCCCGCCTTCGCATACGTCTTCAGCAGAATGGAATAGACGTCCGCGTAGGAAAAATCGTTCGCGAGACAGGTCAGAAGCGTGCTCGAATCGTTCAGGCAGATCGCCTTGAAACCGACTTCGTCCCGCACGCGGCAGCCTTTCACAAGATCATTTGTCACATGCGACGCCGTCGCGGCGCTGCCGCCGTTTCCGAACAGCCAGATGGAATTGCCATTCTTTTTCGCCGTCAGAAGTGCCTCGCCTATCGCGTCCAGGCAGTCCCAATCCGTCGCCAGCAGGCAACGCGAAAGCTCTTCACCGTAAGCACACAAATCTCCAGCCATCCGTTTTTCCGACATATTTTCAGTTCCTTTTGTGATGTTTTTTACGAATAGAATACATCTATATAGTTTACGCCTATTCCGCCCGTTTTCCAGTTTTCACCACAAAAACCATGAATGGAACCAGAATGGTTAATTCGGTTCAACAACAGCGTCCTTGAGCACGCCGAACGTCTTGTCGTTCTCTGTCACGATTTGGAATTTGCCTGTCACGGTGATGGCCTCGCCGCTCTTCGGATAGGCGGCGTTCGCATCCGCCAGCTTGAAGGGGATCATCTTCGCGCAACATCCCGTGCCGTCCAAGACGTTGCAATTGTAAGTTCTCTGCTGGGTGACACGATTTTTCATGATCGTGCAGACGCCCGGCAGACGGATCGTCTGGCCGTTGTAGTCCTCCGGTTTCTGCATCATGTAGAACACTTGCACATAGACCATGTTGGTGTTGACTTTTGTCAAATCCACATCGATTTTCTCGTCCTTTTGAGGTTCCGTGGTTGTCGTCGCATCAACGTTTTCCTTTCCTGCAACAACCGGTCCATCTTCCTTTTTATCAGACTGTTGCGATGTATGTTTCTGCCCGCAGGAGACGGCGAACAGCATGATCAGACACAATGCGGTGGAAGCCATCTTCCTGAGCCGCAGCCGCGGAAGCAACACGCCGATTGCCGCGCATAGGAGGAAAACAACCATGTCCGCCGCCACAATCGTCGAACCGACGGGTGTGCCTCCCAGAATGGCCGTCAGCATGCCGATCAACGCGCACGCCACGGAGAGAACGGCCGCGCAAATGGTTACACTCAAAAAGCTTCGGCAGACGCGCATGGCCGCCAACGCGGGAAAAACGATGAGCGCCGAAATCAGCAGGGAGCCGACGAGATTCATCGCCAGCACGATGATGACCGCCACGACGACCGCCAGAAACAGATTGCAAAGCCCTGTGCGGACACCGCCTGCACGGGTGGACGTTTCGTCGAACGTGATGGCGAAGATGCGTTCATAGAACAGGATGAAGAAAATGACCACCCCCATGGAGAGCGTCGCGCAAAGCCATACATCCAGACTGGAAAGCGTCAGAATGGATGTAGAGCCAAACAGCGTCGTGCAAACATCGCCCGACAGATTGGAGGATTTGCCGAAAAGATTGAGCAGCAGATAACCGATCGCCAGCGAACCGACGGACAGCATGGCGATGGACGCGTCGCCGCGGATTCGCGAATTCTGACTCGCGCAAAGCAATGCCACGGCGCACAATACGGTGGCGGGCAGGACGAAGACCATCGGTGCCGTCAACCGCAAGACGGACGCGACGGCCAGCGCCCCGAAGGCGACGTGCGACAGTCCGTCGCCGATCAACGAAAAGCGTTTGAGCACAAGCGTCACGCCGAGAAGCGACGAGCAGAGCGCGATCATGACGCCCGCCACCAATGCGTAGCGCACGAACGGATATGCAAGATAAGTCCGAAGGGATTCCAGCATTTCAAACCTCCTTTGTTTCTGAAAAACGACTGTCCGACGACATGGCCTGATAGTCTTCACGAGTGCCCCAGAACGGTTTAGGCCCCATCAGCAGAATATGCGTGGCATGCTCCACCGCCTCATGGAGGTCATGCGAAACCATGATGATTCCCATGCCGTCCTCCTGGCAAAGCGACTGCACCAATCGATACATTTCCGCCTGCATGGCGGGATCCAGCCCCGCCGTCGGCTCGTCAAGCAGCAGAAGCCGCTTGGCGGCGCAAAGGGCACGCGCCAGCAGAACCCGCTGGCGCTGCCCGCCCGACAATTCACGGAAGCTTTGTTTCTCCATGCCGTCCAGCCCAAGCCGCGACATGTGGCGGCGCGCCATGTCCTTTTCCTTTCGCCCGTAGAAAAAACGCCATCCAAGATGCCCGATGAAACCGGAAAGGACGACCTCCTGGACGGTCGCGGGAAAATCGCGCTGCACGGCGGTCTGCTGCGGCAGATAGCCGATGTCCTTTGGACTCAACTCATTACTGAAATGAATCGTCCCGCCGAGCGGCGGCTGCAAATTCAGCAGAGTCCGTACCAACGTGGATTTTCCCGAACCGTTCTCCCCCAGAATGCAGAGGCATTGCCTCTCTTCCAGAGAAAATGAAAGGTCGTCCGTCAACAACCGCCCCGGATAGCCCAAGGCCAGATGGCTGCATACAAGTAAAACCATGGCGCGCCTCCAAATCGTTCAGTCGGAAATACCTAGAGCCGTCCGAATGGCCGCGAGATTCTTCTCCATGGCCCCCAGATAAGTCTTGCCTTTGGCGGCGTCACGCGATGTGGACGACTGCAATGAATCGACGGCGATAATCTTCACGCCTTTCGATTTGGCGGTCTTCACGACCGTTTCCGCGATCTTGTGATGGCGGTTTTCCAAAACCACGACGGCCGGAAGTTTCAGTTCATCGACCTTGCCCGCCAAAAAGGCGATGGTCTTGAAACTCGCCTCCGTTTCCGCCGAACAGCCGGAAAACGCCGCAAAACACGTCAGCCCATAATCCTCCGCCAGATAACGGAACGGAAAGCGGTCGCCGAACAGCAGAGTCTTTCGTGGAGCGGACTTGACCATCGCCGCATAGCGGCCGTCCAATGCGGCCAGTTTGGCGACATACGCCTTGCAGTTGGCCTGATACTCCGCCGCATGCTCAGGATCAAGCTGCCCAAGCCTGACCGCAATCGTCTGGCAGAGACGAGCGGCGCAACGAAGGGACAGCCAGACATGTTCGTCCAGTTCATGTTCGTCGTCATCGTCATGATGATGGTCATGATCGTGTTTTTTGTCATGGTCATGATCGTGCTTCTTGTCATGGTCATGATCATGCTCGTGTTTCGCATCATGATGATGGTCATGGTCATGTTCCTCCATGCCCTCCAGATGCTCCTCCTCGCGGGCGAAGTCGCCGAGTTCTTTCAGCAGATTCACGGCGATGCGGCGCGGATTGCGCTGTGAACGCAAGGCCGTTTCGGCCCATTCGTCCGATTCGCCGCCGACAAATACGAACAAATCGCATTGGGCGATGCGGGCGATGTCGCGGACGGACGGCTGGAAGTTGTGAAGATCGACGCCGTTGTCCTGCAACTGGATCAGCTCCACGTCATTGAGCTGCTTGCCAAGTATCTGGCGCGTCCAGTCATACAACGGAAACGTGGTGGTGATGACGCGAAGGCGCGGCGCCTGCGCGGCAAAGACGGATTCGGCGGCCAGACACAATACGGCCATGACTGCCGCAAACGCAAACATGCGGACTTTCATTTGATTTCTCCTGGTTAAGATCATAATTTCAAGGCGGTCAAGCCGCCTGCACAGGGCACAATACGCCCTTGTCATCAACCAGAAGACAGTTTATTTGTTCTGCCGCACCTTCAAAAAGACAAGCGTCGCGGGAACGGCGGCCGGAACGGCCGCGTAGAAACGATGTTGTTGCAATGACGGGACTTGCGAAGGGAGAGAAGCCGTCATATTGCCTTCGCCCAACCCCAGGCAGGTCATGTTCTTCTTCGCCTGATGAATCGCCAGACAGACAGGGCAATCCGCTCCCGAACAGTCATGGTCATGCTCCAGCAGGATGAACACACTTGAGAAAGTCATGACAGCCAGCAACAGCACGCACAAGAGCGCGGTCGCATGTTTTTGGCGTTGGTTGTCGTTGAACAGTCTCATGATGGATGGCATTTAGGATGACTGATATTGGCTCATTACGCTTTTTAATTTAATATTTCCATGGCGGATATGCAAATCTGACGTTTGAAAAAGCTATGCAACACTCTCAAGGTCGAACACTCAAGACTTCCGGCATAAGGAGCATTTGCTTGCATCCGTTTAACGCGTTATGCTTTAAACTTTTAGCTATCACTCATCGTCCTTCAGATTGTCGCACTTCTCCCATGTCTCGCCGTCGCTCCAGCGTTGCCATTCCACATGGCCGTCGCAGAACGCGATGACGGAGCCTTTGCCGTGGCGTTTGGCGAGCACATTGTTGTCGACCAGAAAATAGCCGTCGTCCGTCGTGCCGCGCGTGCCTTCCTCCAAAATCAGCGGGCAGGATGCCGCATCCTTCGGGGCGTCAACAGGCTGCGCGTTCAGTTTGGAATTGATGCTGTACGAATTGTTGTTGCGCGTCTTCTCGGACGGGCAGCGATAGACTTTCACGGTTCCGACGTAGGAGAAAAGCGTGCCGCTTTCGATGTCGAAAAGCCCCTCCGTCGGACAGGGGAAATTCTCATAGCGGATCCAGCCGCCATACACGCCGCAGCCGACCGCGCCTTGTGTCGTGAACGGGAAATGGCTGCGGTTGTCATTGGAATACATGGTGATGGCCAGCGAGAGATTCTTCTCGTTGTTGAGGCAGTCCGCCTGCTTCGCCTTCTCCCGTGCCTTGCCCAAGGCGGGCATGAGCATCGCCGCCAGAACGGCGATGATGCCGATGACGACCAACAGTTCAACCAGTGTAAAAAATTTTCCTTTCTTCATGGCGCTTTCTTTACCCGCAATTCAGGACAACGACGATCTGGCGACTCCCCCCCTCTCCGCCATTGTAAATTATAAATTATGCATTATACATTATAAAAACGCCGCAGACCGTCACGGCCTGCGGCGCCACAAACCAACGGCTTCCAGCCGGCCGTCATTTATTCACGAACAGTTCGATTTCCGAAAGCTGGAAATGCTCGCCGCCATGGTTGGCCTTGACGACCAGGCGGTAGTACTGGTAGGACACGGCGGCCTTCAGCTTGAACAGCTTCAGCTCGAAGCGGCTGATGAACTCAACACCCTTCTGCGCATCGATATCCGTCCACGCCTTGCCGTCGTTGGAGCCCTGCAGGACCCATTCCTTCGGGTCGCGTTCAGTTGCGTCGTTCGCCGTGCGGAACGCATAGGCGACGATGGACGGCTTCACGCCGTCCGGGAACTGGTACTGGATCCACGGTGTCGCGTTCGGCGTGCAGTATTTCGTGTTCTTGTCGTTGTCGAACAAGCATGTCACGCCTTCTTTTTCAACAGCGCCGGCGGTGGACGCCGTGATGACGCCTTTCACGCCGTCCGTCGCATCCTTGTACATGGATGTATCGACAGGCTTCGGCATCGGCCACGTCCCGTCGGCCTTCGGATCGGTCTTCCATGTCTTCTCAATCAATCCGGCGGAAACAAATTCCGTGCCGACGGCGATCTTGTACGACGACTTGTCGCCGACCGGCAGCGTGTGTTCCGTGCAGCAGCATCCCGTCAGAAACGCCACACCCAACAGCAATGTCATATATTTCATCATGGCTTGTCACCTCTTCTTGTTTTTTCCAATGACTTAATAGACTCTGTATGCGCAGCGGACGAACTTCGTCGCCTCCGGATCGCCGATGCAGGTCAACGTCTTGGCATCCCAGTAGATACGACGATGGCAGCGGATGGCCAGATTGCCCAGCAACGCCGTCTCCGTCAGCTTGGTGGCGTAATCGACGAGATTCGAGCCGCAGGGCGCGCCGCCTTCCTTGCAGGACTCCACCCATTCCTTGTGTGGGTTCTGATCGGGGGCCGACGGCGGCATGTAGCGCGGACGGCCGACCTTCTTCATGCGCTTCTCCGGGAAGATGCGCGGCGATTCGCCGTAGCAGCCGGCCATCAAATTGCCGTTGGAACCGTAGAAGACCTGTCCGTTGCCGTGCGGCAGATTGCGGCCGGGCTCCAGATCCGCGGGGCGCGGGACGGGGCGTTTGCCGTCGTACCAGACCATCTTCACCGGCGGACGCCAGCTGTTCGCGGGGAAGAAATACGTCACGATGGACCATGTCGGCGTCGTGTCCGCGTCCGGAGCGTCGGATTCGGCTTCGACCCACAGCGGGTCGCGCAGATCAAGCGCCCAGAACGCGCCGTCCATGATATGGCAGCCCATGTCGCCGATGGCGCCGCAGCCGAAGTCCCAGTAGCCGCGCCACTTGAAGTGCATGCCGCCTTTCGGGTACGGACGCCACGGCGCCGTGCCGAGCCACAGGTTCCAGTCCAGTGTCGGCGGAACGGGGGCTTCCGCCGGCCACGGCGTCTTCTGCGCCCAGATCGGGCGGTCCGAATAGACATGGACTTCGCGGACGTTGCCGATGCAGCCGTTGCGGATCCATGCGTAGATACGGCGCGTCGCGTCCGTCGCATGGCCCTGGTTGCCCATGATCGTGGACACGCCGTACTTCTTGGCGGCCATCTGCATCAGACGGGCCTCTTCAATCGTGTGCGCGCAGGGCTTCTGCACGTAGATGTGCTTGCCCATCTGCATCGCCAGCATGGCGATCGGGAAGTGCATATGGTCAGGCGTCGAAATCGTCACGCCGTCGAACTCGTCGCCCAGATCTTCGAACATCTTGCGGTAGTCCTTGTAGATCTTCGCGCCCGGATAGCGGTTGATGGCGTTGCCAAGACGGCCGCGGTCCACATCGCACAGACCGACGACTTTCGCGCCGGCATGGACCGCGCCATGGATGTCCGATTCACCTTTGCCCGCGCAACCGACGCAGACAATCTTCATATCCTGACCTTTCGGGACACGCTTCGGCGTACCGCCAAACCAACGCGCTGCATAGGCTTCAGGCGTAAGCCCCGCGACTGCCGCCGTCGCAACCGCGCCTTTGATGAAACTACGACGTGAGACGTCCATCATGTTCTTTCCTTTGCTTGTCGTTTGAAAACGAACGTTGAGACTCAAAAACAAATGACAAAACTACAAATACTCTAACTTATACGTTTTTTCCGTCTCGTCAAGTCATTTCTTCTCTTCTGCGGGCTTCTCCTGCGGCTTATCCTTGAAAAAATCGCCGATGACGTGATCGACGTTGCCCAAAGAATACGTCCCGACTTCGTAAATCCATTTGCCGTACTGCTCGTTCATGGACGCCGCCTTGGCCTGGTTCTCTTTCACTTTCGCGGCGAACTCCGCGTCCAGTTTCGCCTTGTCCTCCGGCTTCTCACCATCCACCGGCTTGCGGACGGTCTCACCGTCCCATTCGGCCTTCTCCAACTTCAGATACCGTTTGTCGCCGACAGCCGCACCGAACGCCATTGTATAGGTGAAACCGTCGAAGTCCTTCACGACCATTGATTTGGCCTTGTCCATGCCGATGGCTTCAGGCTTCGCCGCCGGATCCGCCACATCGTTGAAACGCATCCAGCTGAACGCGCTCTTCACGGAAC
Organism: uncultured bacterium; assembly: GCA_902776645.1. GTDB lineage: Bacteria > Verrucomicrobiota > Lentisphaeria > Oligosphaerales > Oligosphaeraceae > UBA1407. The sequence goes on from CACYQT010000003.1 coordinate 23,078, forward strand.
TTATCTTGCTCGTGTCCAACTCCTTGCCTTCCGGAGTCGGAGCGTCCAACTTCAAATCGTCGCTCTTCGAGCCACGGGCCATCTTCCACAGCGACTTGCCGCCTTCCAGAAGTTCCGCGGACTTCATGTCGCCAATCTTGAAAAAGTCCTTGTCAAGCCATGACGCGACGGCGGAATCGACGGAATACAGCGTGTCGGGAACCAACACGGCGCGACCGTCCGCCAGCAGGATGAAACGGCCGTCCGGCATGTTGCCGCCGCCCATCATCATCATGCCCTGCGGCATGTTGCCGCCGTCCGACTCCTTGTCGTGCGTGATACCGCAAACCAGTGTGCGCAAGTCCTTTCCGTCGCCGTCCATCAGTTTCACCGTGACGGCGCCCGCGTCATCCGTCAATTTCATCTCGGACTTCAATTCGTCGGAAAGCTCCATTTCGCGGAGGATCCGGCAGTCGCACAACGCCGTGATGAATTTGTCCAGATTGTCCATGTTCACAGGATAGCCGTAGCGCTCCACGACCTTCCAGCCGCCGTCGTTCACCAACGTGACCGTCTTGTCCTTCGATGTGAAAGTCACTTTCTTGACGCGCGACAAATCGATCTCGCCCTCCGGCAGCAGATACTCCGACGGCCCGTCGTCTTTTCCGAAATATTTCTTCAGTTCATCGCGATGCAGGTAGCAGGCGACCGCGCCGAGCACGATCAATATCAACAGCGTCTTCAACAGCTGATTCTTTTTCATTTTTTCTTTTTCTCCATGTTTTCTCTAATTTCTTCCCCCACCATTTTCTCTTTCCTTTCTATCCCTTTTCGCTTCTATCCCTTTTCGCTTCTATCCCTTTTCCCTTCCTTTTATCCCTTTTATCCCTTGAATCCCTTCATTCAACGTCTCTTTTTTTTATCTTTTCAGCTCCTGCGCCGCAGGAAGGCGTAGGCCAAGCCGCCGATGGCGACCAGCAGCGGCATCAGGCCGATGTTCACGAGCATGACGCGGTTCTCCAGCGAATCCACGTCCTTCCGCAGCTGCTTACGCGCCGTCTGCAACGCCTTCTTCGCTTCTACTTCCTTCTTGCGGAAGCTCTTCAGCAGTTCACGCTGTTCGGCGGACAACAGTTCCTTGTCGCCAGGCTTGCGTTCATGCTGCAGCTTGTTGATTTCCGTCTGGATCTCCTGGACGTCCTTTTCAAGCTTCTCGATCTGCTCCTGGAAGCGTTTGTTGGCTTCCAATTCCATGTCGCGGACACGCTTGAACGGGCGGTTCGTGCCGCCGCGCGAACGGATGCCGAACAGCACGCTGTCGCCGCTCATGTATTCGATCAGATTCTGCGCGAACGCCAAATTGTGGTTCAGCGGCTGGACGAGAATCTGCCCCATGAACTGCTGCCGTTCAACGCAGACAGGATCGTACAGCATGTCGGAATCGCCGACGAGCACGACCGCGCCCTCCTTCGCGGATTCCTTCAGCCAGCCGCCTTCAGGCGGTTCGGGCGCCTTCGGTGCTTCTTCGCCTTCTTTCGCGGCAGGCGTCGGATAGCCGTCGGGATACGCCGTCTTGAACTTGCCCGTCAGCTTGATGGCCAGATCTTTTTCCTTGCCGTCTGATTTGAAGCCCTTCGTGAAATCGATGCCGCCCTGCAGGGCGAGCATCTTGGAGGCCAATTGCGATTCGTCGGAACTCTTCAGAAGGACCGTCTTCGTCAGCCCTTCCGCAGGCTTGCCCGTGAACGAACCTGTGCAGAACATCATCAAAGAAGACAGCTGGCTCGTCGTCGGGTCGTCGCCGACGATGCGATCCTTGTCCAGCATCAGTAGGACGGGATTACGGCCGCCGTTGCCCATGCCGCCGGCCAGAAGTTTGTCCAGCACAAGCTGTTCCGTATCGAATTCGACGCCCCACGCCTTCAGCAGCGGCGGCAGGGAGGAATCCATCGACGGCGGCGCGTACTGCTGCATCTGCGGATTCTGGCTCTGCATGTCCGCCACGCTCATCGGATCCAAAAACGCGATCAGATGGCCGCCGCGCAGGACATACTGGTCCAACGCGAACATCGCCGTATCCGCCATCTGCTTCGGATGGATCAGCAAAACGGCGGAAATATCGTCCGGAACGCTCTTTACATCCATGCCGAGCTCAACGACCTCATATGTCCGCTTCAGTTCGCTGATGACGATCCACGCGGGATTCGGCCGCGCGTTGCCCTGCATCATCGCCATCGGATTGTCGTAACCGCCCATGATCTTCAGCGCGCTGATGACACCGACTTTCGGCTTCTTCGCGCTCTTCACGCCGACGATCGCCCGCGTCAGATCATATTCCAGCAGCTTCTCGCGGTCGGGGCTCAAAAACGGAATCGCCTCCGTGCGGTTGCCGCAGCTGACGGCCAGGCCGAGATAGATCTGCTCGTCGCCGAACACGTCCAGACTCTTGCCGGAGATGCCGTCCAGATTGGCGGAATCCTCCGCATCCGTGTCCGGTTTCGGATTCAACTTCTTGATTTCCAGCTTTTTGCCAGCGACCTGCTTGTATTCCTGCAACAGGTCTTCCACCCGCATGGCGTAATTTTTGAAATAGACGGGCATCTTCGCCACGTCTTTTGAATAGTAGAAGCGGATGCTGACCGTGTCCGTCAGGCCTTTCAACGTCTCTTTCGTCCCTTCGGACAGCGTGTAGAGCTTGTCCGCCGTGCAGTCCATGCGCGCGTTCAGCGGCTTGAAGATGATGTTTACCAATATTAATATGGCGGCGATCAGAACGATGCCGGCCAGCGAGCTGAAACAAATCGTCAATTTCTTGCTTTTCATGATGTTACCTCCCTGCCCTCAGCTCCGTTTCTGTTTCAGGATGATGCCCGTCGAAATCAACGCGAAGGCCATCAGCGTCACGAAATAGATGATGTCGCGCAAATCCAACACGCCGCGCTGCATGCTCTCGAAATGGAACATGACGCTCAGGCTCGCGGCGAAATCAACCAACACGCTGGACGCGCCCCACTTCAGCAGCAGATTCGTCACTGGCGGGAAACCGACCAACACCAATAAAAGACACGCCACGACGGATGTGATGAAGCTGATGACTTGATTGCGTGTGCAGGCGCTCGTCATGCCGCTGATCGCCAGATAAGCACCTGACATCAGGAAACTTCCGACATAGCCTGTGATCATCGGGCCGACGTCCGGATCGCCCAGATAGCACACCGTGATCGGCATCGGCAGCGTCAGCAGCAACGCGATGCCCAAGAACAGCCATCCGGCCAGAAACTTGCCCATGATGGCCTGTTTCGCGGAAAGCGGCAGCGTGAACAGCAGCTCCAGCGTGCCCATGCGGCGCTCCTCCGCCCACATGCGCATGCCGATGGCGGGCACAAGAAGCATGTACAGCCATGGATGCCACACGAAGAAACGGGCCAGAGACGCTTCGTCCGACTGGAAGAAACCGCCCATCATGAAGGTGAAGAAGCCCGTCAGAATCAAGAAGATAATCAGAAAAACATACGCGATCGGCGATCCGAAGTAGCTCGCCAGTTCGCGCTTGATGATATGCAAAGTCTTGTTCATTTTCAACCTGTTCCTTTATTTCACATTCGCGCTGTCGAGACTCGTGATCGTCCGGAAGACGTCGTCCAGACGGCCTTGGTTCGTGTGCAGTTCGTCAAAGCTCCAGCCTTTTTTGTCCAAGGCGGCCTTGATGGCCGCCGCAAGACCTTTCCGGCCTTCGGCAGGCGGCACGGTCGCCGTCGCATTGCCGTCCTGTTCAGAGACTTCCAACGGACGTCCCGCTTCCGGGATGCCTTCCAGAAGAGCCGTCAGTTCGACTTTCGAAACGCCTTGGACGCGAATGGTCACGCGGCCCGCTCCAGCGGATTTCGCGCACATTTCCGCAGGCGTGCCGTTGAAGACGAGCTTGCCTTTGTCAATGATGATGACGCGTGTGCAGATGGCCTCCACTTCCTCCAGAATATGGGTAGATACGATGATCGCCTTGTCCCGCCCCATCCGTTTGATCAGCTCGCGCATTTCATGCTTCTGGTTCGGATCCAGACCGTCCGTCGGTTCGTCCAAGACGAGAACTGGCGGATCATGCAAGATGGCCTGCGCGAAGCATGTACGATGGAAAAAGCCTTTCGACAGCGTGTCGATGCTCTGATGGCGGACTTTTTCCAGATGGCATGTCGCAATGGCCTTTTCGATGGCGTCGCGTTTTTTCTGCCCCGTCAAATCGCGCATGGACGCCGCGAAGTCGAGAAACGCCTCCACCGTCATATCTTTGTACGCGGGAGCGTTTTCCGGAAGATATCCGAACAAAGCCTTCGCCGCCAGCGGATCCTCCGCCATGTCATGGCCGCCGATGGACACGCTGCCCTCCGACATCGGAAGATAACCTGTCAGCATCCGCATCGTCGTTGATTTGCCCGCTCCGTTCGGCCCCAGAAAGCCCAATACTTCGCCTTTCTGGACTTCGAACGACACATGATCGACGGCCAGCATGCCGCCGTACCATTTCACTAATCCATCTGCTTTTATCATGCCAGAATGTTCTCCTTATTTAATTGCGCGTTTCTTGCCTTATAAATATACGAATCCTTACAAGACACGCCGTTTCATGAAAAGTTCGATGAAATTTGATTTTTCCAGAAAAAAAAGAGGCCGCCTCTTTCAAAGCGGTCTCTTCTTTCTCTCCTGTCGTTTTAGTCGCTTAAGTCGCTTATGTCCCTTATTCTTGGATGGTTATCACCACCCCTTCCAGCGGTCCGCCGTCTTCGGCGGCGACTTTCGCGCCGAGCTCCCACTGGCCGCCGCCCTGCCCGATTTTCACCAGGAGGACGTTGTCGCCGGCCTTCAGTTCGACTTTCATCTTGTCTTCGTTCGCCGTGAACGCGCGCGGCACGTTCACGTTTTCAATCAACGCGCCGTTCAGCCAAACCTTCGCCGCGTCGTCGCTACCGAGCATGATCTGCGCCTTTGTCGCGGCCGCGACGCGGATGATGCAGCGCGCATACGCCGTCACTTGGTTCGCGTTTTCGACGGCCGCCAGAAGATTCAGCTTGCCGTTCTTATCGGTGTTCGCCACCTTCCATTTGACGCTTCCGGCCTCTTCCTCTTTTTCAGGGGCGAAGACCATGTTCTGCAATGTCAGATAGTCTTTGCCATCAACACGATACGCAGGCGAAACCTGCCAGCGCATGACCTTGCCGACGTTCTCGCTGATAAGCGCCAGGCAGGCCTGCGCACGCTCTTTCTGCTTGTCGTTCAGCAACGCCATCGCCGCACGCAACGGCGCGACGCATTCGCCGCCGCGCAACTTCTCGCTCAAATTGACGATTGCCGACGCGGCTTCGCCTTTCAATTCGTCGTTCTGCAGATACTCGCGCAGATACGCCATCGATTGGGCGTCCGTCAAATTTCCCATGGTGCCGACTGCCAATTTGCGTTCGTCAACACGTTTCGCCAACGCCAGCAGGCCGTTCATTTCATTCGCCTTTTCGGCGTTTTTCTTATTCTGCATCGGAATCAAACGAACACAGCCTCGGAACGCAAGCACTTGCAGCAAGGGCTTTTCCGCCGTCGCCGCGATATCGCGCAACGTCGGCAGCGCGGCGGCGTTCGGCCAATCGGCCAATGTGCGGAGCGCGGCTTCCTTCACGGCGTCGCCTTCATTCTTCCAAGCCGCGATTTCCATGTCCAACGCCTCCTGCGAACCCGCCAATGCGGCGGCTTTCAGCAGGCTCGGCTTCGCCTCCGCCTTGCTGGCCGCGAATGCGTTCTTCAACGCAGGCAGATAGAGCTTCGCGTCGCCAAGACGGCGGCACAATGTCAGCAGGCCTTTTTCAGCCGCCAGAATTTCCTTCTTCTCGCCAGCCTTCTGCAACTGGTTCAGCAGGAATGCGATAGAAGACTCATCACCGATATTGCCGAAAATACGGCACAACGCCTGTCTCGTTTCCAAATCGCCATTTTCCGCCAACGCCGCGATTTTCGGCAGAGCCGCCGTGTCGTTCCGTTTTTCGATGATTTCCAAAGCGCCTTGCTGGACGGCGTCTTTGCTCTGCAACGCCAACGCCGCAAGTTCTTCAGCCAAAGGCGCCTTCACGACGGCGACGGCCGCCTTGGCCGCCGCCGCGACGCCGTCCCGTTCATCCGCCAGCCACGCAGGCAGACGACTGATACTGTCTTTGCTGCTCAACGCGACGGCCGCCTTGACGGCCGCCGCCCGCGCCGCTTCGTCATCCCAGCCGATTACGGCTTCCACGGCAGGCAGTTGCGCCTTGTCGCCGCTGGCCGCCAGCAGTTCCAACGCCAACGGTGCCTTGTCGGCCTTCTTCGCGTCCAACGTCTTCGCGATCAACGCCAAACGACTGGCCGTCAGATTCTTCGACAGCAACCGTTTCGCAGACAGACGGACGCGCAATGCGTCGTTCTGAAGACCTGCAACAAGCAGCTCATCGCCTTGCGGCGCAACGGCATACGATTCCAATGCCGCGCAGGCGATCGCGACGTCGCCCGGACGCGCCGCCGTCCATGCCGCCGCCAGCTGGATGGCGTCGTCCGCCTTGCCCCAAGCGGCCAGATTCTTCAGATATTCGCCCAACGCGCCGTCGACGACAGAGCGTTCATAACGCGACAGCTTCGCGCTGTCCGGCAACCAGGCGGCGAACGCCGCCTTCGCGACTGGTGAATCCATCCGCGCCAACGCCTCGTAGGCGATCAGCCGCGCGCGGCGGTCGTCGCTCTTCGTGTCTTTCACGGCTTCCGCCGCCGCGTCGGCGACTCCGAGTTCGCCCAACGCCTGCACGATTTCATAACGGCAGACGCCTTTTGCTTCCGGCAGCGCCTTCAAGAAGGCCGGACCTGCGACTTTCGCCGCGTCCGGAATCGCCACCAATACCTTATATACTTCATGGCAGTATTGCGGATCGTTCAGCAACGGCGACAACGCCGCCACCGATTTTTCACCAGCGGTATAGTACAGCTGCTCAAGAAGATACAGCTTCACTTCCGTTTTCTTCGTCTCCACGAACGCTTCCAGAATGCCCTGTTCCACCGCTTCGGCGATGTTGTTGTAACGGGCATGGACGCACACGCCGTGCAACGCCACGCGCGCATCCGTGTCGTTCTTTTCATTCCGTTCCGTCACGTCGATCAACTTCAACGCGCAGGCCTTCACGGCGGCCGCGCCGCCTTTCGCCAATTCGTCCGCCGTCTGGCCCTGCGCCGTCAACCACAGCGCCGCCACCAGCAAGCCACATGTAATTTTATGTAAATTCATCATATTCTCCGTTCAGTTTCTGAAACTTTTTCTAGACCTTCTAGAATTTCTAGAGCCTCTAGAACTAATGCCATCGCAACCATTGCCTTCCGCTTTAAGCTTTAAGCTTTAAGCTTTTAGCTGTTATAAGGTCCACGGCGCTCTGCGCGGCGGATTCGCCATGCGCGTCGCCTCCGGATCGCCGACGATCTCCTGCTTGACTGGATCGTAGTTGATCTTGCGGCCAAGACGCACGGCCAGCGACGCAAGATGCAGCAGATCGGCGGAACGCGTCGCCTGACGGACGTTCGGATGGACACCGTTCACGTTTTCACGCGTGCGGACGGCGTGCTCCCAGCTCTCCAGTTTCGGCGGATCGGGGAACTGCTTCAGTTTCTCCAGCAAGTTCGCGGGCTCCAGATTCATGCCGCCCCAATACTTGCCGTTCGGGCCTTCGATGAGCGGACGGCCTTCCGTCGTGTGTTCGCCCCACTCCCAACTCTCGATGATGATTTTCGTCCCGTCGGCGTATTTCAGATTGATGGTGCCCCACAGGCCGCACGCGTCCGGATGCTGCGGCCACGGCGCGACGGCCTCAATTTCCGTCGGCCCCGTATCATCTTTGCCCAGAGCATATTGGAACGGATCGATGTGGTGCTGTCCCATGTCGCCGAAACCGCCTTCGTCATAGTCCCAATAACCGCGGAAACTGCCGTGGACGCGATGCGGATGGTACGGTTTCACGGGCGCGGGGCCGAGCCACATGTCGTAGTCCAGAACGTCCGGAATAGGATGCGGCTCAAGATTCGGACGGCCGCTCCACATCTTGATTTTGAAGCCCGTCGGGCAGTAGCGCGGATTCAGGCAGACGGTCAACGGGCCGCCCAACAGACCGCTCATGACCAACTTGCGCATGAACCAGCCAATGCCCAGATAGCTGCGCCCCCACGTGTTCGCCTGATAGACGACGCCGCTCCGTTCAACGGCTTCCACAAGAGCCTTGCTTTCCGCAAGCGTATGCGTCGCAGGCTTTTCCGAATAGATATCGAAGCCCGCCTTGGCGGCCGCGATGGCGATCTGCGCATGCCAGTGAGGCGGCGTCGGGATGTGGATCGTGTCGATGTCCTTCCGTTCCAAGACTTCACGCCAATCGGAATACGCCGTCACCTGTCCGCCCGCCTTGCGTTTCGCGTTCTCCAAGTGGTTTTTGTCGACGTCGCAGACAGCCAGCGTCTGCGGATATTTCGTCACATGGCCCATGCCCATGCCGCCCGTTCCGATGACCGCGCGGGTGATCATGTTGCTCGGGGCCGACGGCCCGCCAAACACATAGCTGCTCGGCACAATCAGCATGCCTGTGCCGACCGCCGCGCTTCCACGCAGGAAATTCCGCCGCGTCATGCCGCGTTTCGTCTGTTTTTCTGACATCGTTGCCTCCTGTCTTGACGTTTTTGATATCTCTTTGGTATCTTAATTATGAATCAGCCATTATGAATGATGCATTATGAATGATGCATTTTACCAAATATACACCATTACAAGTGGATAATCACGATTTGGACATTATTTTTTATGTCATAACATCTCTTTTACAACACTCCTCACCCAAAAAACACCATGAAAATCTCCGAAACATTCAACTGGAAACGCATCACGCCGGACAACGGCCATTATTTCTTCGGCTACTATGACCGCAATCCATGGAATCCGTCGCAGACGCTCCATCTGGCCATGAAAATCCCGCAGATGAACCGCCTGCCGCAGCCGGGCGAACTTGCGGAAATCGGAACCATCACGGTTGACGGCGGTTACACGCCGTTGACCACTACCCGCGCATGGTGCCACCAGCAGGGTTGCATGGAGCTTTTCCTGAAGCACACGAAAAACGACACGTTCATCTACAACGACTTCGATCTCAAAGATAAAAAGCTCGTCGCCAACATCTTCGAAATCGGAAAAGGCGTCATCGGCCGCTATGAACGCCCCATCTACGCCATGTCGCCGGACGGCCATTGGGGAGTCTCCCTCAATTTCGGCCGCATCCCTCGCCGCGGCTACAGCTACGCGGATGCGCCAATCCCCCTAACTCAGCCAATACCAGATCTTGACGACGACGGACTCTTCCTAATCGACCTCTATACCGGCGAATCGAAACTGCTCGTCTCCTACCGCCAGATGTTCGACATCCATCCCGTCCCCTACGGCCTCGACGACGTCTATATCTGGCTCAACCACGCCATTTTCAACTGCGATTCCACCCGCCTCCTCTGGCTCTTCCGCCACTGCCGCAACCCGCTCGCGCCGCAATGGCAGACCTATATGTACACGGTCGGGCTCGACGGCTCCGAACTCCAATGCCCCCTCCCGCAGGTCTATTGGAACGGCGCCATCTCCCACCAGATCTGGGGCCGCACGCCGCGCGAGATTCTCATCGACGCGAAATGGCGCGGCAATAACGCCGACTACGTCGTCTTCGACGAAACAAAACTCCCCCTGCAGGCCCGTCTCATCTCCAAAGGCTTCGGCCCCATGGGCCACACCGTCTTCTCGCCAGACGGCAAATGGCTTCTGGCCGACACGTATCCCGATGCTGAACAAAATCAACATCTTGGGATTGTCAACGTCGCCACCGGCGAACTGACCAAATTGGGCACATTCCGCCATCACAAGCCAGCCGGATATCCCGTCGATGTCCGCAACGATCTCCATCCCAGATGGTCGCCGGACGGCCGCTTCGTCACCGTCGATTCCATCCACGACTACAACCGCGGCATCTATCTACTGGAACTCAATTCATAATGCATAATTCATAATTCATAATTATTATAAGGTAGATAGTTCGCTCTACGCTTACTTTTACTTTATCATTAACAATTATGTATTACAGATCACACAAATCATAAATTAAAAAAATTATGCATTATGAATTATGAATTATGAATTGAATAAAATGGAAACTGCCAATCATCTTGGAACACAACCACTTCAGACGCCACGGCTACTTCTGCGCCATTTCACCATGGACGACGCGCAGAACATGTTCGATCTATGGTGCAACGATCCGGAAGTCACCCGTTTCCTCTCATGGGGCCCCCATGGCACCATCGACAAAACAAAGCGCCTTCTGAAATCATGGAAACAACGATACGAAGACACGATGTTCTACAACTGGTGCATCGAATTCGAAGGCCTCCCGATTGGCGGAATCGATTTGATCATGCGCAGCGAAAAATCGCTCCGCGCAGAGCTTGGATATTGCCTTTCAAACCGTTACAAAGGTCGCGGCCTCGTCACGGAGGCCGCCTGCGCCGTGCTGACATTCGCATTCGAAGACGTCGGCCTCCACAAAATCTGTGCGAAACACGACGTCGAGAATCCCGCCTCCGGTCGCATCATGCAGAAGCTCGGCATGCGGCAGGAAGGCTATATGAAACTCGACGCGCAACGCCTTGACGGCACCTATTCCGACATGGTCCTCTACGGCATCCTCCGCGATGAATGGCTCAACTGATGGAAAGCAACGATTCTACTCCTAAAACTCCTGAACAGCAGGCATTTGAACAAGCCTTGAAGGATGCCGTCACGTTGCGGATGCCCTTCGGCAAATTCGGTCCGGAAGGCTATCCGCCCCACGGTCTTCTGCTCTGCGACCTCCCCTATGAATATCTCCGTTGCTTCACCCGCAAAGGCTTCCCAAAAGGACGCCTAGGCGAAATCATGTCATTCGTCTACCAGCTGAAGCTCGACGGCGCGGAAAACGTCTTCAAGCTTATCCGCGAAACGCCCCGCCAAAGCCTCCGCAAGCCAATCAAGCGGAGATATGATTTTGAATAGATTTTTCCATTACCCTAGAATTCTAGAATTCTAGATTCCTAGTTTTTCAAAAATCTTGTGGTTCGCCTTCGGGAAGGCGTAGTCCTTCAGCTGTTCCTCCGTGATCCAATGCCATGGGCGGTCGCAGTTCGGCGTTGTCACATCCCCCTGCAATTCACAGCGAAACGCATGCATCGTGATCGAAAAATGGCTGTAGGCATGCTTCACCACCGCCAGTTTCTTTCCGACTTTCACCGGCAGTCCCGTCTCCTCCATGATTTCACGCTTGACGGCCTGCTGCGGCGTCTCGCCCTCCTCCAGTTTTCCGCCTGGAAACTCCCATAGCCCGCCGAGCATCTGGTCGTCTGAACGCTTCAGAATCAACAACTTGTCACCGTCATACACCAGTCCGACCGCCACATCGTAATGCGGCGGTTTCTTTTTCGGCGTCTTTTTCGGATAATCCTGCACGGCTCCGTTCTGAAACGTCTTGCACCATTTCGCCACAGGGCATTGATCGCAATCCGCCTCCGACGGTTTGCAGACAAGCGATCCAAGCTCCATCATCGCCTGATTGAACGTCCCCGGATGATCCGTCTTCTGAATGATTTCCGTCAATTCTTCAAAATACCGCGTCTTCACTTTCGGCATGTCGATCGGCGTGTCGTCCATCGTCATGCGCGACCAGACGCGCAGCACATTGCCGTCGACGACGGGCACTTTCCGCCCGAAACCGATGCTCGCGACGGCCGCCGCCGTATAGTCGCCGACGCCCGGCAGTTTTTTCAGTTCGCCGAATTCGTCCGGAATCTCGCCGCCCAATTCCACAATCGCTTTCGCACAGGCATGCAGATGCCGCGCCCGCGAATAGTAACCCAATCCCTCCCAAAGCTTTAGAATCTGCTCTTCGGGAGCGGACGCCAAATCGCCGACCGTCGGGAACGCATGCATGAAGCGATGGAAGTACGGAATCACCGTCACCACCTGCGTCTGCTGCAACATCACTTCGCTAACCAATATGCGGTAAGGACTTGCGTCTTCCCGCCATGGCATGGCCCGCTTGTTCTTCTCAAACCAGCCCATCAATGATTTCGGCCATTCTTCTTGCTTTTTCATCTGTCGGTCATCTCGTGCGATTATCATTCATTTTCTTGATTTTTCACACATGTTTTCCTTCCCTTTCTGTTGCGCGAAGCGCCTTTCAAACCGCCGAGCCGCCGGAGCCCATCTTGATGCTTTTTATCCGACATACTCTTCTTGAAGTGATCTTATCGGCAACAAGGGCTACGGCGGCGAGGCTTTCTGTGAAAAATCAGTGTATTCTGTGTTTTCTGTGGTTTCCTTCAAACATTCAAGCAAAATTACCAATCAATCCTGCATTTTCAAGCCATTCCGGTTGATTTTTACCACGGCTCTTTCATTCGAAAATCAGTCCGTTCAATTGAATCTGCGCGGAGAAACATCATATTATAATTTGGTTGATTGTCATTTTCATTTGAAGGAATACAATTATGAGCGCATTTTCAAGCTATATCAGCACACGGGGCGGCGTCGCTCCCGTTAATTTCGCACAGGCCGTCATGATGGGGCTCGCCGATGACGGCGGCCTCCTCATTCCGTCGCAAATACCGTCCATTGAGAAAGATACATTGAACAGTTGGCGGTCGCTCACCTACCCCGAACTGGCCTGCGAAGTCATGCGTCCGTTCGTTGGAGACGCCATCCCCTATGACGATTTCAAACAGCTCGTCGCCAAAAGCTACGCGACGTTCCAGGCCGACGATGTCATTCCCGTCAAAAAGGTCGGAAAAGTCTTCATCTGCGAACTCTTCCACGGCCCGACACTGGCCTTTAAAGACGTTGCGCTTCAACTACTTGGAAATCTTTTTGAATATCTGCTCAAACGCGACGGCGGCAAGCTGAACATCATCGGCGCCACCAGCGGCGACACAGGCAGCGCCGCCATCCACGGCGTCCGCGGCAAGCAGGGCATCGACATCTTCATCATGTTCCCGGACGGCCGCGTCAGTCCGTTGCAGGAACGCCAGATGACCACCGTTCCGGACGCCAACGTCCACTGCATCGCCGTCAAAGGCACGTTCGACGACGGTCAGCGCGTCCTGAAGGAAGTCTTCAACGATCTTGATTTCAAGCGCTCCTATCATCTTGGCGCCGTCAATTCCGTCAACTGGGCCCGCGTTCTCGCGCAGGTCGTCTATTACTTCTGGGCGTCCTTCAAAGCGCAGAAAGAGACGGGAGCCGCCGCCGTCCAGATCGCCGTTCCCACAGGCAATTTCGGCGACATCTTCGCGGGCTACGTCGCCCTCCGCATGGGCGCCCCCATCCGCCGCCTCATCCTCGCCACGAATGAAAACGACATTCTCAGCCGTTTCTTCAACACAGGTGTCTATAGCCGCGGAAACGTCTGCCCCACGCTCAGCCCGAGCATGGACATCCAGGTGGCCTCCAACTTCGAACGCTATCTCTACTATCGCGTCGGCCAGAATCCGGAAAAGGTCCGCACCCTCATGGTGCAGTTCGCCGCCGAAAAGTCACTGACCATTAACGACGGCGGCGATGCCACGTTCGCGGCCGGCCGCGGCGACACGGCCATGACGCTGGACGCCATCAAACGCTACTACGATTCGGACAAATATATTCTGGATCCGCACACCGCCGTCGGCGTCTCCGTCGCGGAAAAATTCCTTGCGGACGACATCCCGACGGTCTGTCTGGCGACCGCCCATCCCGCCAAATTCGCCGCCGCCATCCAGAAGGCTCTCGGGCAGGATCTGGCCCATCATCCCACGCTGGACGCATTGGTCAATCTTCCGACGCGCCGCGTCACGCTCGATCCGCAGAAGGACGTCATTGAAAAATACGTCTCGGATTGTCTGAAGTAGTTAAGTTCCAGGACACTAGAATCCTCGTTCATTTTCCACGAACATGACCGCCACCCCCTGCCCCAAATACCTTCTGCCCTACGCGGACCTTTGGCAAAAGAACCACAAGGAGGCCATTCTCGCATGGTTCAAAGACGCGAAATTCGGCCTTTTCCTCCACTACGGCCTGTATTCGTTGCTCCATCGCCATGAATGGACCATGTTCATGGACAAGATTCCGCTCGCGAAATACGAACAGCTTGCGACGCAGTTCACCGCCCATCATTTCGACGCGGACGCCATTACGGATCTCGCCCTCGCGGCCGGCATGAAATACATCAATCTGACGACATGCCATCACGAAGGCTTCTGCCTGTGGGACTCCCAAATCGAGCCGTTCAACGTCATGAACACGCCCTGCGGCCGCGATCTTGTCGGCGAACTCAGCGCAGCCTGCGACCGCAAAGGCCTCGGCTTCTTCGCCTACTACACGTTCATGCAGAGCTGGCGTCATCCGTATTTCGTCGATCGGTCCGTTTTGAAGACGGCACGGCCGGACTATCCGACGCCCGAGCCGCGCTATCTATATAAAAAGAAGGAAGATTTCGCCCGCTACATCGACTACATCAACGACGTCATGGACGAACTGCTCTCCAACTACAAAATCACGGGCATCTGGCTGGATCTCATCTCCGCATGGTGGTGCATGGGAGAGGATTACATTCCCATCGAGGACATCTACGCCCGCATCCGCAAGAACCATCCGGACGTGCTGATCTCATGGAAGCAAGGCGCCACGGGAACGGAGGATTTCGCGTCGCCGGAAAACAACTTCGAAAGCGCCGTCGAAAACGCCCGCAAGAATTTCGGCGACGCGGGGGCGGAACGCGCACAGCGCGGCTTCGCGGGCAACATGCACAAGCATAACGAAGTCTGCTCCAGCATCCAACGCGGCACATGGGGCTACTGTCCGCTCTACGAAAACCGCACGGCGGACGAACTCCGCGCTTTCTTGAAAGACACCAACGCGAAGAACTGCAATCTCCTTCTCAACGCAGGCCCCATGGCCGACGGCGCCATCAGCCCAATCCATCAGAAAATCCTGCTGGACATAATGCATAATGCATAATTCATAATGCATAATTAACAATTAACAATTTATCTAGCGCCTCTAGCGCCTCTAGCACCTCCAGAGGTTCCAGAACTTCCAGAACTTCCAGAAAAATTGTTAATTGTTAATTCCTATTTCAGCCCCATCTTCACGCGGAACAACGCCTTGCCGTCTTCCGTGGCGGTCGCCACGACTTCCACGCGGCGCGCGTTCTTGTTCATGGAATTCCCCTTGAACTCAGGCTGCGGAACCGTCACATCGACGACGCGGACTTCGCCGCCGTTCAGCGTCTCCGTCACGAAACGCTTTTCGCCATTCACAAGCGTCACGGACTTATCGTCATACGCCTCCACTTTCTGCTGCGTCGTGAAGCCCCAGACAACCTTCACGCCGGGCTTCAGACCCGTCAGTTCGTCCGTCACTGTCACGACGCCTTCAGGCGAAAGCTCCACTTTGCGGATGGCCGACTTGCAGTCCTTCGCGTACAGCGACGTCAAATCCATGACGGTGCAGGCGGGTGTTTCCGTAATATTCATGAACATGCCGAAGCCTCTGACGATCTGCGGCTGGTCGTCGATGACCAGCGTATTATGGCTCTTGTTGTTCAGGCGGAACAACTTCCAGCGGTCGCTATCCTGCGCCGCGCTCCACAAATTCAGCCCCATGGACTCGATGCGATGATAGCCTTCCGCGCCTAAATCACACGCCCAGCGGACTTTGGCGGCGTCCAGCACGAACGAGCCGCCGTCCATGTGGCCATGCGGGCCGCCGGGGCTGCCGCCCTTCAGACCGATATACGTCGCTTTCTCATTATCCCATGTGTTGCGCATGACGACGATCGGCACGGGGCCGCCGCCATTCCAGACGAGCGGCCTCTGGCTGACAGCGGATTCCACGCCGTCTGGCTTTTCGAACAGCCAGAAGAACATGTACGCATGGAACCAGTCTTGACGCGGCTTTTCGTTGCAATAGATTTCAAATCGTTCGCGTTCATAGCCTTCCACCAATTCCGGCTGGTTGAATCGCTTCGCGAACCACCACACGCTGCCCATGCGGCTGCGGCCGCCAGCGCCACCGTCGGCATAGTTGAACACGATGCCGGATGGCCCAGTCGCATAGTCGAAATAACCGCCCGTCTCCTTGAAGCCCTTCAGTTCCGACAGGCCGAAATCCGTTCCGAAGGCATGGTCCATGATGGCCAGCCCCAACACGTTGTAGCCTGTGCCGTACTCCCAGTAACCAGGGCCTTCCGGATAATTGCCGTTCGGCTCGTAGGCGCGCATCGGAATCGCCATGTTCGTGATGTCTTCGTAGGCTTGCGTCAGGCATGCGCCAAAATCCACATCTGCCGTTGCGACCGCCCCAGCCAGCATGCCCGTGTGGCAGACCTGCCCCCAGTTGTTGGAGGCGCGACGCCATCCCGCACCCGCTCCCGATGACTTGATGCCCTTCCGCAGGATCGCCTCCGCGAATGACTTGCGATCTTCTTCCGTCAATTCGTTGTACAGCCAATCATAGCCTGTGGCGATTGCGAGCGTCATTTCGCCGACATCCAGATAATGGCTTGGATTCCAATCGCTAAACGACGCGATGGCCCGCAACTCCTTGACACAACGATCCAAATAACTCGCATTTCCCGTCAACCGATAACTCAACGCCAACGTCGAAACACGGTACACCGCCGAGCGGGACACGCCCAGCAGACGACGTCCTTCCAGCTTGCGCTCCACGGGCGGAACGTCCATCAGCGAATCCGCCAAAACGCACAAATGATCGCGCATACGGCGGCGCATGCCGTTGCCTTCCGCCTCTTTCTTCAACGCCTCGAACTCCTCCGCGCTCGCGAACAGACGCGGATGCGGCATCGCCGCCGCTTTTTTCATGACTGCTTCAACCTGTTCCATTTCAACCTTCAAGCTCCTTCTGTCACGTTTTCGTTGACCATGTATGATGACGTCTTCGTTTTTCAAATATTCCTTCGCCTCTTTTTCCGCCAGTTCGAACAAATCGAAACTGTCCAGATCGGCATCGCCCTTTCCGGCGACCGCCGTGTGGATGCGCAGTTCCCAGAACACCGCCGTCGGAGGCGCCATGGCCTGTGTCGAAAACATCTGCCATTCCTTCGTCGCCTTAAAGTGGTAGATCATCTCGCCACGTTGGACGGATGTAAGATGCACGCCTTTCGCGTCGTAGAAATTCCAATGGATCGCCACACAGCCTGAATTGGTGGCCGTCCGCGCACGGAATTTCAGCTGATAAACCTTTCCCGCCGTTACGGGTTTTCTCGTGGAGAAGAACACGTCGCCGCCTCTGGTGGTCGATTGATCAACGACGCGCAACCCGTATTTTCCATGGGAAGCGGCCTCCGGAATGATGGTCGAAATCTCTCCTTTGTCATGGATGTTCCAGTTCTTGTCCTTCTTCTCGAAGTCCGCGTTGTCCAACGGGATACGCACGGCGGCATGTACCATCACCTCTAACAGAAGCAAACAAATTAGCAATTTTTTCATAGATTTTTCCTTTTTGCTTTTCTAGAACTCTAGAATTCTAGTCTTCTAGAATCCTAGAATCTCTAGAACCTTCCTAAAGCCATAAGCGCCGCCTTCGGCGGCTAGCCTCTATGTTTCATCATATCCCACAGCAGCAAAACTCCGCCTACGGCGGACACGACATACCCCAGCAGCCCCATGATGGACGTGCCGTACCAATGCGGCTTCGGATTCGCATGCACGACAATCGACGAACCGACCAGCATCGCCGCCAGCACGATCGCCGCCGCCAGGCGGTTGAACACGCCGTCGAACACTTTGCTCAGATTCGTCATCCCCTGCACGGTATGTTCAAGATGGATTTTGCCATGAAGCAATTGCTTCAGCAACTGCCGCACGTCGCGCGGCGCGTCATCCATCAGTTCGCCGATTTCATGCTTGTATGTCTTCAAACGTTTCAAGGCGGTCATCGGATTCATCTGCTCCAGCAGCAGCTTCTCCGCGAACGGCTGGATCTGCTTCATCAGCTCGAAGTTCGGATTCATGTCCCGTCCAAGCTTGTCGCTCATGGCCAACGCCTTGAACATCATATAGATATGCGGCTTCAGGAACATGCCCTGCCGATAGCACAGCTGATAGAGGTCATGCAGGGCGGAATTAATATCCAGATTGTTCAGACGGCGATGGAGATGCTGGTCGGCGAACGCTCCAAGATCACGCTCCAGTTCGCCCATGTCAGGCTCTCCGTCGTGTTCCGTCAACGCCACCAGCACTCGTGCACAGGATTTGAAATCGCCTGCGACAAGATACATCATCATGTCGCCGAACAACTTGCGTTCATCGACCGTGATGCGTCCCACATTGCCGAAATCAATGTAGCAGATGGTTGACGGCAATTGGAAAAACATGTTGCCCGGATGCGGATCCGCATGGAAGAAGCCGTAGTCGAAGAACTGCTCCAGAAGCAGATTCGCGCCAAGTTCGCTCAGTTTCACCAGATCCGCTCCGGCCGCACGCAGTTCGTCCAGATTCGTCGCCTTGATGCCGCGCACAAATTCCATCGTCAGAATCTGCTTCGTGCAATATTCTTCGTAAACCCATGGGATATGGATACCTTCGCGATTCTTGAACTGATGTGCGAAACGCATCTGGTTCGCCATTTCGCGTGAAAAATCCAACTCCTGCTCAAGCGAATTCTTGAATTCCTCCACGATTTTCACGGGTCGCAGGAAGCCGAGCTCTTCGCTGTGGCGCTCCAAGGCGGCCGCCAGCTGCACAAGTATCTCCAAATCAAGCCGCATGCTCTGCGCAATGCCCGGCCGCTGGATTTTCACGAAAACCTCCGTCCCGTCCTTCAGCTTCGCAAGATGGCCCTGCGCCATGGAGGCCGCGCCGACGGGATGTTCGTCGAATTCGGAGAACACATCCTCCAGTTCACGGCCAAGTTCCGTACGAATCTGCTGGCGGACAAGATCCATGCCGAACGGCGGCACATTGTCCTGCAACTTGCTGAATTCATGCACGAAATCCGGCGGAATCATATCCTGCCGTTGCGCAAGTACTTGGCCCAGTTTCACAAACGTCGGGCCAAGCTCCACGAAGGCCATGCGCAGGCGTTCGGGCATGCTGTATTTGGCGGCGATTTCCGTCGTCTCGTCCTTTCGCCACGGCATGAACAACCGCTTCATAGCCTGCGGCACGCGTTCGCGCAAGGAAATCGTGTCGAAACCGTACTTGAACAGCACGCGCAGGATGTGGCGGAAACGGCTCAGCCGCCGATACGCCTGCGGAAGATGTCGGATGGTGTCAAAACTACCCATAACTTATTGTCACAAAGAGGTTACTGCATTTGCGCATTCCAATTCGAGACGATCTTCAGCCTGTCGCCGTACGCCTTGTACAAGTCAGGCAGATCAAACGACTTCAGCACGGCCCACGGCATCATGGCGGACGGCCATGACGGAACCGGACAGTCCGTCCACTCCTGGAAGGATTTCGGCGTGTCCGCCAGCGTCACATCGACGACGGCGTCGTCGAGCATGCCCGCGAACGCCGCAATGATCGCGCCCTGCCCACGGCCGCTGAGATGGATCTTCTTCGCGCCTTCGGCCTTCAGAAGTTGCATCGTCCGCAGCACGTCATAGACGCGCCGCCCGAGATAGCTTTCGCCGAACATCAGCCCGAAGCAGTGCATCATGTAGTCCATGCCGTACGACTGGAAGAAACCGCCGTACGGCTCCTCCGGCATGGATTCGCCAAGTCCGCGGACATCAACGGCATACAACACGCCATCGGCGTTCACGCCCTTCATGAAATCGCTTTCGTTCGCATCCACTTCGACGGATGTGTGCGGCAGATACAGCCAGACTTCCTCCTCCACGTCCAGCGAGTTCGCCAGACCGCCGTTCACCATGCGTTTCCGCATGATGGCGCGGACGCTGCCTTCCGTCTCCACGGCGTAGCGCGCCCATGTCTTGCCGGCGACCTTCAACGCTCGCGGAACTCGGAAATGCGGCGGCTCGACGGGAACTTCCGGCAATTGCAACACATTGCCCAAAAGCGTCTTCCATCCATTCGCGGCGATGGGCTTCCGCGCCGCCGCCAACGCGGCGGCTTTCTCGCGGATGATGTCCTGTATCGGCGTCGACCCCGCCTTCACAACGTTCTTCTCCGGCAGGACGGCCAGCGTATCCTGCGATTCCAGAACAGGATCCATGAAGACCTGCTCGCCTTCCATTCCGCTGACGCGGCGGAAGAAGCCGACCATCGCGTCTTGATTGTGCTTCGAATAGCCATGCTGCGTCGGGCCGATGAACAGCTCCACCTTGTCCTCCGCGCTGAACAGCTTGTAGAACGCCTTCAGATCCGCATACGCCTCCTTCAGACCGCGGCGTTCGAAAAAGTCATAACGCTGTCCGAGCAGCATGACCGGTTTCGGAGCCTGCGTGTACATCAGATCGACCATCTCCAAACCCGCGCCGATCACGCCCGGAGGGCACTGCTCCGCATCCGTCGGCAATTCGTTCTCCAGATTCGTCAAAAAGCTTGTCACATGGCAACTTGGAGCGCACATCGTCAGACGCGGCTCGTTCGCCCAGATCCATTCCGACAGCGTGCCGCCGCCGGAATTGCCCGTCATGCCGACGCGATTCGGATCGACTTCCGGCCGCGACAGCAGGACATCCAATGCGCAACGGCCGTCCCATACGCGCCATCCGCAGAAATTCTCGCCGAGCAGCTCCAGCTGCTTGCCCATAACGTTATGCGCGTCGCACAAGCCTTTTCCGACGCCGCGATTTTCCAAATTCACATACTGGTCGCGTTCGCCCTGCTGGATCGGATCATAAAGCAAAACGACGAATCCGTTCTTCGCAAGACGCACGCTGAACGACTGATACGTATCCGTCGCCTTGCCCTCGATCCCGTGCCCGCAGGATCCCAAAACGGCCGGTGCCTTTCCTTTCAGGCCATCCGGAATGTACAAATCGGCCGTCACACGGAAGTTCGGACGGCTGTTGAAGGAAACCTTCTCAATGCGGTAGCCGTCGCGTTGCAATGTCTCGCCATATTGGATGTCCAACGGAACTCGTTCAGGCCAAGGGCCGAACGCCTTATCGACAACGCTGCGGACATATTGCCGGTAGGCGATGGCGTCCTCCTTCGTCTTCAGTTTCGACAACCGTTCGTGGCGCTCCGCGCGCATCGCCCGCAACCGCTCCACGTAGTAATCCAACACCATGTGACCATAGCCGTTCTTTTCCATTTTCTTTTCTCCCAAGGCCGTCGAAACCAACAATAAGATGAATATTATACTATATGGTAATATGTTTTTACTGTTTGCGCTCATTCGTTTACACATTCGCTTTAAGCTTTAAGCTTTAAGCTTTTAGCTCATCCAAACATTTCTTCAATGCTCTGGCCGAAATAATCGAATTTCTTCGGATAGTAAATCTCGTCGCGATTGCCGACGTTGAAACGGTGCAGGCCGTTCAGCATCGAACTGCTGACATGCTCAAGCCGTTTGTCACAAGGGATATAGACAGACTGCGTGCCGGGCCGCATCTCCTGCATGTAGCACAGCTGGTTCATTTCGTAGTCCAGATCGTAGCCGTTCCTCAAGCCCCTCACCAACGTCACGTCGCAGAATTTCGACTCCTGCTCCATCAGATCGACCATCAGCTGATCGCAATAGACGACTTCATGGAACGGCAGGATCTTCTCCAGTTTCACGTCCCGCTGGACGTTTTTCGCAGGGTTGATACCGACCACCACGATCACTTTGTCGAACATTTTCTCCGCCTTCTCCAGAATCGACAAGTGCCCGATATGGAACGGGTTGAACGTGCCCGCATAGATGCCGACGCGCGGCCGCCGCCGTTCCAGATACTCCACGAGGAAGTCGATCGTCGCCTTGCACTGCGGGAAGCGTTTCGGGAACCGCTGGAAGAACGCGCTGCGCCCTTTGCGGTAATCCACCATGTTCAGATACTGGAACTCGCGGAAGATCTGGAATTCGTATTCCAGCAGATCGACGTAGTTTCCACGGATGATGACCTGGCAGTCGTACTGATGGAAACGCGCCGCCATCTCCGTCGGCGCATCCTGCGTTTCCGTCGCCTTGATGGTCTGCCGAATCAAATCCGCCACGTTCGCGGGCAGCGGATTGCCCAGACGCGACATGATGAAATCGAACGCCTCGACGGACTTGTCTTCGCTGTCGTGGTCCTGCGGATACCAGACGACATCGTGGAACAGCGCCGTGATGAGCAGCTGCGCCGCCATGATCTCGTCGTCCCACGATTCCTTGCGGATGCTTTCGCAGATATTCAGAAGATGCTGCAGCGTATGGAAATAGCGATGCGGCTGGCTATAGGCGGCGAACACCTTGTCCAGCCATTCGCCTTCATAGTCCAGACGATAGTAGTTGCGTTCCGCAAGCAACTCGCGAATCCGCTGTTCCGTCTCTTTCACGTTCATGTCCATATTCTTTTGATATCTCTCACAATTTCACGCTGCCGAACAACCGCGCGGCGTTTTCGTACAATAGGGCGTTGATCTGCTTCTCCGTCAGGCCGCAATCCAGAATGGCGCGCAGTTGCTCATAGTAGAACGTCGTGAATTCGCAGGCGGCCTCCGCGTCGTAGATGGCCGTGCCGATGCGGTAGTCCTCCGCCATGAGATAGGCGTATTGGTTGTTGATTTCCACGGACTTGCCGTGCAGCCACGCGATCGGCGCGTCGGAACCGAAGACGATGCGGTCGTTCGGGAAATGGTCGAAGGCGTATTTCAGCACGCCCATGTGGTTGACCATCGCCGTGTCCAGCCATGCGTTCGGGCATTCCGCCAATTTGTCCAGCATGCCGATGACATTCTGCATGTAGTATGCGCGGCCGATATGCGCGAAGATGAACGTGGCGTTCGGCGCCTTGCGGCAGAGTTCGGGCATCTGCGTTTGGTTCAGCGGATCCGC
The DNA here is from genome assembly GCA_902776645.1 of uncultured bacterium. Classification (GTDB taxonomy): domain Bacteria; phylum Verrucomicrobiota; class Lentisphaeria; order Oligosphaerales; family Oligosphaeraceae; genus UBA1407. The sequence goes on from CACYQT010000003.1 coordinate 46,086, forward strand.
CAGACGCTGCTTGCGCGGGATGTGGACGGTCGCGATCATCTTGCGGCGGTTCAGCACCTCCAGCTGTTCGTCCGTGAACATTTCGCGGACTTCCACGTCGCTTTCCTTCTTGCCGTACGCCGCGCCAGCCAGGCCCGGATACGGCTTCACGCCGACCAGTTTATAGTCAACCAGCCGCCGTTCAAGCGTTTCCGCCGAATCCAGCGGCGACACGACCGCCATCGAATAGATTTTCTTGTTGTCGTGGTACGGAATGTCCTTTTCGCGGTCCGCCGCGGGATTGACGGAGCCGAAGCAGTTGAACGTCACATCGATGCCCGGCAGCAGCTTCTTGTACATTTCGACGCAGAATTCGCTGCGATGCTCGCCGCCGAATTTCTGGTAGCACGACTTCTCCCCCAAGCTGAAGCCTTCGGGGAAACAGTCTTTGTTGAACACATGCACATGCGCGTCAAAGAGCTTCTTCGGCAGACGCGGCGCCAATTCCTCCGCAAACACCTTGCGGTCCATGTCTGAAACGAGTGGATACTGCATTGATTTCTTTCCTTTGTTATTGTTAATTGCTAATTGTTTATTGAAAAAAGATTTAGAGCTTCCGCATGACATCCTTTTCATTCGCGAAGCGATGAACAACCGCCGAGCAGACGGAGGCCGTCTTGATCTTCAGCAATCCATCATCTCATGCTTGCATAAAATCATCAGCACTACGGCCGACGTCTGCGAGGCTTTTCTGTGTAATCCGTGTATTCTGTGGTTCAAAATTTTCGTGTCCTTTCGTGCTTTTCGTGGTTAAACAAAAATTGCAAGTTATTAATCGTTAATTGATTGCGCCGCCAGCATCGCCGCGCCAACGGCTCCCGCCTGCTTCGCGAACGGCGACGCCTCAACCTCCAATTCCAGCCGTTCCGCGAGGAAATGACGCCATCCCGCCCCTTCGGACGGGCCGCCCACCATCACGAGACGGCGCGGCCGCCCTTCCAGACGCGCCTTGAACTTGTCGATCGTCTCCAGCATCGTCTTCCGCGCTTCGCCGTCTTCCGTCAACGCCATGTCGTTGAACAACTTGTAGCGGTCGTCGCCTTTTCCGGCCAGCCGCACGATCGTCTCCTCCAACGACAGGCCGATCCGCGCAATCGAGAAGATTTCGCCCCATGGCCCGCCACGGGACGAAAGGAACGGATCGCACAGATATCCTTTGCGCACACGGCGTTCCGGAATCGGTGTGAAACCGACCCACGACGTGCCGCACGAAACCAAAACCTCTCCGGGCTTCGTCACATGGACGGCCCGCGCGGCGGACGGATGGTCGAACGATCCTGTCGCGATGACCGTCTTCTCCGTCAGATTGCCGCCGGCCAGTTCGGGCTTCAGCGTACCAATCGCCGTTCCAGGCGGATACAACGGCGACAGTTGCGAAGCGGACACGCCCGCCGCCGCTAGCAGCGACGGCGCGTATTCGCCCTTCGCCTGGTCTTGCAGGAAAAACGGCGTCGCCGACGAATGGTCCAGCCCGCGCTTTCCGCACAGCAGGAACGCCAGCCAGTCATTGTTCATGAACAGCTGTCCGCTGTTGCCGAACACTTCCGGACAGTTCGCCTTGAACCATGCGCAATGGACCAGCGGAAAACCGCCGTTCCACGGCCAGCCGACCAGTTCGTGCAAATCAATCGGCGCGATGGGCGACGGCCGTTTATCCAACCAGCTGATAATGTTCGTCTTAGGCGTACCGTCCGGCGTTGCGACCAGCGTGTTGCCGCTGGCGGCGGCCATCGCGATGGCCGCCACGGGTTCGTCCGAAGCCGCCGCCAATTCGCGGATCAGCGACAGGCAGTCCGCCCAATGGGCCTGCGGCGCGATCTCCACTTTTTCGCCGTCGCGGATGAACGTCACTTCCCGTGCGCCTTCCGCCACGATTTTCTCACCGTCGAACAGCACGCCTTTCAACGCGCTCGTACCTAAATCCAATCCGATTGTTTTCATACCACTTTAATCTTTTTATTTTTCTTATCTCTCTAGCTTTCCTAATATTCTAGATATTCTAGATATTCTAGATCCTCTAGATTTTCTAGGATTGCTCAATTTCCAGTACTTCCAGTACACTACATTTCCGCCATGAACTCCCGTAGCGCATCCTGCCAATGCGGCATCGGCGGCAAGCCGCTCCGCGCCAACGCCGCCTTCTCCAACGCCGAATTGGCGGGACGATGCGCAGGCCGCGGGAACTCGGCCGTCGTACACGGCACGACCTCCTGTTTCACGCCTGCGACGCGGAAGATCTCCTTCGCGTAGTCATACCATGTCGTCTCGCCTTCGCATGTCAAATGCATGACGCCACACAAGTCAGTCCGTTCCAACAGCATCCGAAGATGCCGCGCCACCGCGACGGCGGATGTCGGATTCCCACGCTGGTCGTTCACGACCTTCAGCGTCGGACGCGTCCCGTCCGCCAGCTTCAGCATCGTATGGAGGAAACTCGGCCCGCCGTCGCCATAGAGCCATGCCAGCCGCAGAATCAGATGGTTCGAGCAGAATTCGCGGATGGCGTTTTCGCCAGCGAGCTTGCTCGCGCCATAGACGGTCTGCGGATCCGGTTCGTCAGTCTCAAGATAAGCGGTCGGCTTGTCGCCATGGAACACATAATCCGTCGAAATCGCAATGAGCCTTTTACCAAGCGTTTGACACGCCTTCGCGACGTTCGCGCTGCCTGTTTCATTGATGAGAAACGCGCGTTCCCGCTCCGTTTCGCACAAATCAACCTGCGTCATCGCCGCGCAATGGACGACGGCGTCCACGTCCGCCGCGGCAATCGCCTCCTGGACGGCATCCACCTGCGTGATGTCGCATTCCGGCAAGTCTCCGACGACGATTTCCACATCCGTGAGCACACGCCGCAACGTGCGTCCCAGCATGCCTTTACCGCCTGTCACGAAAATCTTCATCTGTCAGCCCCCCGCAGTTTTCGTTTCAAAATCGCCAGCTTGACCAATCCGACGCGGATCCATTGGGAGACACGCAGCAGCCCCATCATCAGCGCCGAACTCTTTTCATATTTGCCGAAAAACAACCGCTGCCCGAACAATTCGCAATTCAGCAGCAACAGATTCGGCGCCTTCTTCGATGTCGTGTTCCCCACGAAATGACGGATCGACACCGATGCGTCGTAGTACGCCTGCCGTCCGATTTTCCGCAATCGTTCGCTCAGCAGTTCCTCTTCCCAATACAGAAATGTCTCGGGATCAAAACCGCCGACCGCCTGAAAATCCGTCGTCCGCACCATGTGGAAGCACCCTCCCACGATGTTCACGAATTCGGATTTCCGTTCACGTTCCTTCCACAGCCAGAACCGCTTCGCGCCGAACAACGGTTCGCCGATGTTGCGGCGGATGTAATATCCGATCTGCGGCTTTTCATAGCCTGGCCCTTGCAGATTTCCCTTCAAATCAATGACTTTCGGACCAAGACAACCAATTTCGGGAATCTCGTCCATCCTGTGGCTCAGCACATCGACCACATCCGACGAGATGAACTCGATGTCGTCGTTGCTGAACAGAAGTTTGTCCGTATCCGGAAAATTGCGCGTCAGAAATTCCGCGCCCAGATTGTTGCCGCGGGCATAACCGAGATTCTCCTCGACATGCAAGACGAACAGGCTTCCATCCGCCACCGTGTCCGTCGCCGTCACGACGGCGACGCCCAGCTCGGCGGCAAGCCGTTCCGCATGGGCGCGTTCGCTGCCCGTATCGACAATCAGCGTGCGATGCGGCACGCCAATCTTCGGCAGTTCATTCCGCACATACGCAAGGACTTGCTCATGCGATTTGTAGATGAGAACGACGATTCCGACCATCGGTTATTCATTCTCCAAAATGATGACGCCGTGCAGCGTTCCCGCCAGCTTCGCGTCATGCCATGTCCAGACGATCTTGCCGTCGGGCGCGAACATCAAGAGCTGCTGGCCTTTTTCGCTGTCGTTCGCGCCATGGCCCGTCCAGTTGCTGACGACAATCGAGCCGTCCTTCAGAATCTCCATGCCCGCGAAGAAGCCCGACACGATGCCGCGCGCCTTTTCGTCGTCCTTCACATGCAGGCGGCGGATTTCCTTCCCGTCCGTGTCGAACTCCACGATGGAACCGCCGTAACCGCTGGAAACCAACAGGTTGCCATTCGGAAGACGTTCGCCTTGATACACATGGCGACCGCCCGGAATTTTCGTCTCGCGGATGACCTTTCCCGTCATATCGACTTCCGTCAACGTGTCCTCCGGCCCGCCGAAATACATCGTGCCGACGCCGCTTTCGCGCATGAGCCGCAAGCTGTTACGGCCGGGGAACACCGCCTTGCGCAATACGTTGTCGTTCGCGTCCAGTTCGAAAATCACAGTGCCGCCTTCGCGCAGCGCCGCCAGCAGCGTCTTGCCGTCCTTCGTGCGACGGCAGGACATCGTCCCGCCGAATTCGTCACGCGCGACCGTTTTCACGATCGTCTTCGTCGGCAGATCCATTTCATAGTAGCCGCGACGGCCGTTCAGAAGCAGCCTTGTCGGCGACAGCATCTGGTAGTCGCGGCATTTTTCTGGCAGTTTCAGCGCCCAATTCTCCGCCGCGTTCTTTGTGTTCACGTAGATCAGCTGGCCGCGCGATTCGTCAATGCCCAGAAAACGCACGGGAGCGGCGTATACCACCATCGCCAGCAGCACCAAAAACGCACTAATTTTTTTCATTTCGTCCATCCTGCTTGTTTTTTTGAAACGTTGGTTAATCTTAGTAGCGACGGCGTCCCCGCCGTCGGGGGAAAAATCCGATCAACGGCGCAGACGCCGTCGTTACTTTACTATACATTATATAACGGCATTTCAAGAAAACAAACCACAAGGAAGTGAATCATGGGCGAATTGACAGGCAAAGTCGCGTTGGTGACCGGTTCATCAAGAGGCCTCGGCAAAGGCGTGGCCCTCGTGCTCGCGGAAAAAGGCGCGGACGTCGTCGTCAACTACAACAGCAGCCGCGACGAAGCGGAGGACGTCTGCAAGGCCGTCCGCGAATTCGGCGTGCAATCCATCTGCGTGCAGGCCAACGTCGGCAAGGCGGACGACGTCCAACGGCTTTTCTCCGAAATCGACGCAAAATTCGGCAAGATCGACTTTCTTGTGAACAACGCGGGAACCAGCCGCGCGGAGAACATTTTCGACATCACGGAGGAGAACTGGGACTATATTCTGGAGACGAATCTGAAAAGCGTCTTCCTCTGCAGCAAAGCCGCGATGATCCGCATGCGCGAACGGAAATTCGGCCGTATCGTCAGCATGTCGTCGATGGTCGCCCATCAAGGCGCGTTGTTCGGCCATGTCCATTACGCTTCCACAAAAGGCGGCATTCTGAGCTTCACGAAGACGTTGGCCCGAACCGCCGCGCCATACGGCATCACTGTAAACGCCGTCGCCCCAGGCATTATCAAAACAGAATTGCTTTACAAGACACATGGCGAGGAAGGCGTCGCCAAACTGGCCTCCACCGTCCCGCTCGGCCTTGGCGAAATGCGTGACGTCGGCCTGTCCGTCGCTTTCCTCTGCGGCGAAGGCGGCAATTATCTCACGGGAATTTGCCTGGACGTCAACGGGGGAATGTACATGCACTAATGCATAATTCATAATGCATAATTCATAATGCATAATTCATAATGCATAATTCATAATGCATAATTCATAATGCATAATTATTTCTGAGGGATGGATATTATTGTTTCATTTCTTCTTGATTTGACCACTATGTATTGTTTTCAATTCTCAATTTTATGAATAATAAAAAATTATGATGGATCATCTTTCTTTCGGCAGATGGCAGTTAACAATCTCAAGAGTTCCTGACATTCAGGATATATGCTATTGAACTGTTCACTTGTCAAATATCCTGCTGCATGTAAAAGTTCAAGCCAATATTCAGTTTCACTAGCTTCCTTTAAAGCTATTCCTATTTTCATATAGAAATCAGGCTTACTGAATGCTCGAATAGCTTCTTTGGTATTAGCACCTATGCTTGTGCCACTACGTAAAATCTGTTTTGATAAAATGTACTCTCGCTTTTGATTGTTCAAATATTGATACATTTTAACGATTCGTATGGCAAAAGCTTTGCTTTTATTTACGATTACATTGTCTTTTTGCATTTTTATATCCTTTGCAATTCACTTACAATGAATTGCTTGCATGAACTTAGTTGAAGAAGTATGATTTTTGTTTCCAGCAAATAACTTTAAAACAAAACAACATTCCCAGAAAAAAGTCAAAAGAAATTATCCAATTCAATCACTAAAAAATCACAAAACAATTCAATAATCAATTCAAGATCAATCAAATAAAAATTCAATTCAAAACAACAGCAATTAAAGAATATCAATCAAATTACAAAAAACAATATCAAAACCAAAACAATCAACCCAAACAATCAACCAAAACAATCAACCAAAACAATCAACAAAAACAATCAACCAAAACAATCAACCAAAACAATCAACCAAAACAATCAACCAAAATAATCAACCAAAATAATCAACCAAAATAATTAGCCGTAAAAAAAATAATAAAAAATTATGAATTATGAATTATGCATTATGAATTAAAAGTATCCACCTTATAATAATTATGAATTATGCATTATGAATTATGCATTATTAAATTAAACGCTACGCCCTTTTTGTCCTTATCGGAAATTATCCTGTTTGCAACAGGAATCTTCCAGTCAATGGCGAGAGAAGGATCGTCGAAGCGGATCGTCCGTTCGTATTGCGGAGCGTAGAAATTGTCGCACTTGTATGTGAAAACCGCTGTTTCGCTCAACACGGCGAAGCCATGCGCAATACCATGCGGCAGAAACAGTTGCAATTTGTTCTCGGACGAAAGCTCCAACGTGAACACTTTGCCGAATGTCGGCGAATCCTTACGGATATCGACCGCCACATCCAATACACGCCCCGACACGACACGGATCAGTTTCGCCTGCGCAAACGGTTCCGCCTGATAGTGCAAGCCACGCACGACGCCATAGCGCGACATCGATTCGTTGTCCTGCACAAACGTCACGTCGATTCCCGCCGCCGCATATTTCTCCTTCTGGTAGGTTTCCATGAAGTATCCGCGCGAATCGCCGAAAACCTGCGGTTCGATAATGACAATCCCTTCAATCTCGGTCATCTGAGTCTTCATTACAGCTTGCTCCTTTTGTCATTTTATGCGGCGCATCACACGAAATCCCAACATGTTGCCATGAGACGACGGCGGCAGGCAGCAACGGTTCGCCGAGCGGCATTCGCCTGAATCGACATACCAGTTGCCGCCACGGATCGTCCGATAACCGTAGCGGTCGCCCGCGTCCGAATCATCCCCTGGATAATTCACATACTGATCACGGCACCATTCCCACACATTGCCATGCATGTCATACAGCCCCAACGCATTGCATCGTCTTTTGCCAATTTCCACCGTCTGCCGGCTGTTGTTTCCCGCATAGTCCGCCCATGCGGCCAGCCGTTTGACGTCATCGCCGAAACAGAACGCCGTGTCCGTCCCGCCGCGGCATGCATACTCCCATTCGGCCTCCGTCGGCAGGCAGTACGTGTTCAGCGGAACGCCCTCCAGTTCGCAAAGCTTGTTCACGAACCGCTGGCAGTCATACCACGTCACTTCCTCAACAGGCCGCCGCTCCCCCTTGAAGCCCGACGGCGAATCCGTTCCCATCACCGCTTTCCATTCCGCCTGCGTCACTTCGAATGCCCCGATGTAGAAATCCTCCGGAAACAACTGGGTGTGAACCACTTCAATCGTCCCGCGGCCTTTTTCGCCCTCCGGGCTTCCAATCAGGCAGCTGCCAGCGGGAACCAATCGAAAACGCATGCCGACGCTGTTTTCAACTTCTATCGGCAGCCCTTTTTCACGGGAGACCGATTTCTGCGCCGCCAGCATCCGCTCCGAACCTTCTGCAAGCCCTTCCATCACAGGATAATACGCTGGCGTAACCTCATGCAGCCCCATCGGCGCCTTCGCCGCCTCTCCAAGCGTTTCAACCTGTTCGCCACGAACAACTTGCTTCTCTTGAGAAGCTTTTTCACGCCGCAGGCGCGGACGGACGACGAAATGCTCGACGACCGCAATCAACAGCACGGCCTCCACCGCCCAAAGCCACCATCGCCATCGCGGCATCTTCGCCATTTCCGCCTCCCCCTATTGCTTCCGCCACATGACGGCGAGGCCCGCGCATGTGAAGACGAGGCTCGGCAGCCCTCCCGCGACAAACGGCGGCAGCCAGCCGTTCTTGCCCAGAACCATGAAAACCTGCCCCACCAGATAGAACATCACCAAAATGCCGATCGCCCCCGCGAAGCCTTTCATGATTTCGCTCCGCTGGTTCGCAATCGTCAACGCCACGCCGAAAAGCGCGCCCACCAGGCTCGCCAGCGGAAACGTGATGTTGTTCCAGACAGACGTCCGCAAAAGCCGCGCCATCTGCGGCGACGGCGCCACGTCGCTTCGAAGGATCGAAATCGCCTCGCGCGTCGTCACGCCGTCCTGCATCCGCCCCTGCCCCGCGATGTCCCGCAGATGCTCCTGACAGCTGAATTCATACGTGTCAAACGTGACGGGCGACGTCAGCATCTTCGCGCCGATGCCGAGCTCCTGACGGCTTCCGTTCTTGAACACGCAGACGCCGTCGTCGCGGAATTCCGCCGTCTCCGCCATCAGGACCCATTGCGTCTCGCCCTGCTCATTGTATTGGCGCACAACGACATCGTGCATCACATCGGCCAAATCCAGATCACGACAGTACCAGTCGCGGTTCTCCTTCACATTGCAGAAAGCGACCGTTTCCACATCCTTCTTCTTGTTGTCCAGCCATTCACGGCGGATTCTCGCCGCGTTCCGAAGTCCGGCAGGCCCCCAGAATTCGCCGATGCAGATCGCGCAGACACACGCCACGCACGCCACGAGCCAGACCGGAAGCGCGCATGTCAGCAACGACATGCCAGCCGCCCGCATCGCGCACAATTCGTTGTTGCGCCCCATCATGACCGTCATGAAACTCGCAGCCAACAACACCGATATCGGTATCACGTTCAGCAAGTTATGGGGCTGCAACGATAAAAAGTACGCCATCACGACGCGTATCGGCACGTTCTTCGACATGAAGTCCGGCAAGTCGTCGAACACGTTGTTCACCAGAAACAAAAACGCGAACGCCGCCAACGCGCACACCAGCGGAATCATGAATTCCCGCAGGACGTACTTGAAAATCAACGGCGACACACGGAGATGTTTCTTTGCGGCCTCTGACATCGGCGGTTCCCTCCCGTGCAAACGCTTATGCGCGGTTCTTCGCCAGTTTCACCTTCACCATGCGCATGCCCGTCAGGATTTCGGGAATCGTCCGTCCGAAACTCGCCAGAATGACCCAGTTCACCAGGAAGAACGGCATGAGCAGAAGATTGAACAGGAAGTAGAAGAACACGCGCCCCATCCAGAACTTCTGGCCGTCCTTACGGCAAAGGAAGACGCCCCAGTAGCGCTGCCCGTACGTCTGGACGCGGAAGGCGATCATCATAACATGATACAGCATATAGATTAAGAAGAAGACTGTTGTGCAAATGTAGCCCGCGTTGTTCTGGTCAAGCGAACCGGAGCGGAACAGCGCATAGCAGCCAAAATACACCGCGATGAACACCAGAATCATGATCACCGTGTCCATGAGACTCGCCATGACGCGCATCGGGATGGATGCGGATGGATACGTCTCCAGGCGGACCCTCACGATGCCTGAGCTGCCTTCCAGTTCAGGAGCGCGCAAGTTAATGCGGTCCATTAACTTCGAAAACCACGTCTTGTTCTTTTTCATGACTTCGGCCTCCTCCACGCCCAGCAGGAGCTGCTTCAGGAAGTCGTAGTTGATCGCGCGGTCCCATTTCGCGATCATCGTGCTGCGGATCTTGTCGTCCGGATGGATTTTTCCGTTTTCGGCCCATTTCACCAAAGTCTCCTGATCGGCAGGCCCCATTTCCTCGCCTTCCGTCGTCTTGACCAAGTACATTCTTTCGTTCGCCATGGATATTCCTCTATATATTGCCCGAAATGTGCTTTTTTTTCACAAAAATGCGCTCTGTTTATTTGACAGATTGAAACGACTATATAACATAACCTATTATACGGAAATTGCGGTCTCGAAACTGCATTTTTTCAAAAAAAACATGCGATGCGCCGAAAAGGCGCCAAACAAACAATAAAACAGGAGACATCCATGGCAAGCAAAACCGATCGAAGAGCCTTCACCAACAGGCATACTTGGGTCCTCCCAGACGAAGATAAGAACATCGCGACCGTCGGCATCACCGACTATCTGACCGAAGAGCTCGTCGCCATCCAGAGCATCGACATGCCGCTCGTCGGCGACGAACTGGAAATGGACACGTTCTGCATCCACCTTCATCTGGCGAAACGCATCCACCATCTGCGTTCGCCTCTGAGCGGACGCGTCGTCGAAATCAACAAGGATGTGCAGGACAATCCGTCCCTCCTCCATCTTGATCCCTTCAAGAACTGGCTCTACCGGATGGAATTCGACGATCCGGACGAACTGGAAATGCTGATGGACATCAACCGTTATACGCGTTTCATCGACCAGTTATGAACATCGCCTCCAATGGTGCACGGCTTCTGGCCTCCTGGACATGGCGGCTGATGCTTGTATCCGCCGCCGCGCTCCTCATGATGGTCATCGCCTTCATCGGCCTGCGGCGCTATGACTGGCTTGTCTGCCAATGCTACGGGCATTGCATCCCGTCCGTCCTCCTTCTCGCCGCCGTGATCGGCTGCGGACGGAAACGGCTGCAGTGCCCCGCCTGCGCCTCCGCCGCCTTCGCGCCTTTCTTCACGTGGTATCTCGTCAGCGACAAGCCGTCGGACTATTTCATCTGGTGCACCGTCCTCTGGGCGCTCGCGACGATGTGGTTCGCCTTTGAAATGACGGGCCTCATTCGCTCATGCGCCCATGACGCGGCATGCGAATGGCTTGAAAAAATGGCCGGCCATACCTTTATATCATTGATCTATCTGCTGATCGCCCCGATGGCGGCCATCACCGTCGCCAACATGGTCGTGCTCGGCATGCCGACCAACGCCTCCTTCTGGGACGCCACGATCCAGTCGCTCCATGCGACTCCCAAATATTTGCTTCCGATTGTATGGAACACCTTCATGTTCCTTAAGATATGCTGCGCGGCGGTCCTCGCCTCGCACATGGCCGTCCGCCAGTCCTTCGACAACGCGCAGAACAACGACGCCGAAGAAGAAGATCCGCATCAGGCCGGCCTTCCGCAGCCTCCCCCTTCAGACCAACAGGAAACCACCCCATGACCACCACTCTCATCGCCGCGCTGGACGTCGATTCAATTGAAAAAGCCTTCGCCATCGTCGAAAAACTCGGGCCGACCGTCACATGGTACAAAGTCGGCAAGCAGCTTTTCACGCGTTTCGGGCCAGAAATCGTCAAAGGTCTGAAGGCGCGCGGCAAGAAAGTCTTTCTGGACATGAAATTCCATGACATTCCGAACACGGTCGGGCAGGCCGTCCGTTCCGCCGCCGCCATCGGCGCGGACATGTGCAACGTCCATGCGTCTGGCGGCCCGTCCATGCTGAAGGCCGCCGCCGAAGCCGCGAAGGAGACGGGCATCATCGTCACCGCCGTCACCGTCCTGACAAGTCTGGACGAGACGGAATTGAACGCCGTCGGCATCAACGCCACGCCCGCCGAACAAGTCGTTCGGCTCGCGAAGCTGACGAATGAATGCGGCCTGAACGGCGTCGTCTGCTCCGCGTTGGAAATTCCGCTTGTGAAAAAAGCCTGCGGCGACGATTTCATTCTCGTCGTGCCGGGCATCCGCCCCGCCGGTGCCGCCAAAGGCGACCAGAAGCGCGTCATGACGCCCGGCGAAGCCGCCAAGGCGGGGGCGCAGTTCATCGTCGTCGGCCGCCCGATTCTGGCGGCCGACGATCCGGCGGCGGCTGCCGCCGCCGTAAACAAGGAATTGGCGGATAACGCCTAAGCTTCTGGATTTCCAGCATCTAGGCGGCTAGGCTACTAGGAAATCTAGCCGTCTAGCCTCCTAGCCTTCTAGAATACTATGCCTGGTCGTAGTTATTCAGCGGGCGATACCAGATGTTGCGGAAACGGACGAGATCGCCGTGATCCTGCAGCTCCAATGCGCCGACGCTGTTCATCAGCGTGTATTCCGCCAGACGGCGATGCTGCGTCGGCCCCTGGATGGATTTCATGTGGTGCAGAAGCACGCCGTTCAGGAAGACCGTGATGTAGGCGGGCGTAATCAGCTGATGGCCCGCGAAACGCGGCGCGATGAACACGAAATCGTACATGTTCCATTCGCCCGGCTTGCGAATCGCGTTCGCCAGCGGCGGGAACTGGCCGTAGATGCCGCCGACCGTGCCGTCGGGATACGTCGGATTCTCATAGCAGTCAAGGACTTGGATCTCGAACTTGCGCATGAAGAACACGCCGGAATTGCCGCGGCCCTGTCCTTCGCCCTTCACTTCGGCGGGCGACGCGAACTCCAGATGCAGCTGGCAGTCGCCGAATTCCGTGCGGGTATGGATGTTGCCCGTGCCCGGAACGACTTCCATGTAGCCGTTCTCAAGCTTCCACTGCGCCTCTTTGTTGTCTTTGCTCAGCCAGTTGCAGAGGCATTTGCCGTCGAACAGGACGATTGCGTCCGACGGCGGGACGCCGGGCGTCTCCTGCGTGCTGAAACTGCCGGGGTTCACGACACGCGGCTGCGGACGGTCGCCGTCATGGACATGCCAGCAGCTGCCCGGAATGATCGGTGTGTCGCTGTAACCAACGCTTTTCTTGACTTCGTCTGCCATTTTGCGTCTCCTTTTCTTGTTCTGTTGAATGGTTTGTCCGTCTTGGACGTTTTTATTTCCGGTTTTCGTTCCACTGTCGGTCTTTTTTGTAGTATATTATCACATTGACATAAAAAAGCAAATAATCAGTGTAAATCATAAAGGAGTCATCATGGGTTTCGCATGCGGTTTCGTCGGACTGCCGAACGTCGGCAAGTCCACTCTCTTCAACGCCCTGTGCCATGGCGGAGCGGCGGCTGCCAACTTCCCGTTCTGCACGATCGAACCGAACACGGGCATCGTGCCTGTTCCGGATCCGCGCGTCAACAAGCTCGTCGAACTGGAACATTCCGCCAAGACCGTTCCCGCCACGATGAAATTCATCGACATCGCGGGCCTCGTCGAAGGCGCGAGCAAAGGCGAAGGTCTTGGAAACCAGTTCCTTGGACACATCCGCACGGTGGACGCCATCGCCCATGTCGTCCGTTTGTTCGATGATTCGGACATCGTCCATGTGAAGGATTCAGTCAATCCCGCCCGCGATCTGGAACTGATTCTCACGGAGCTGATGCTCGCGGATCTGGAAGTCCTCCAGAAGAAAATCGAAAAGACGAAGAAGATGACGCGCTGCGGCGGCGATCCGGAAGCCAAGCAGGAGATGGAGCTCGCCCAGACATTCGTCGAAAGCCTCGAACAAGGCGTCATCCCGACGTATGACAAGACGGACGCCACGATTTCAAAGCTTGCGGAAGGCCTTCAGTTGCTGACGCTTATCCCCGCCTTCGTCTGCGCCAACACGGACGAGGCGCATTTCAAGTCCTTCGGGAAGGACGACCTCTCCAAGCAGCTCATCGCGGAAGCCGCCAAACACGGCATGGAGGTCATTCCCGTCTGCGCGAAGCTCGAAGAGGAGCTGCAGGAGCTCGATCCGGAAGAGGCGAAAGTCTTTTTGGAAGATCTCGGCGTGGAGGAAAGCGGCCTCGAACGCGTCATCCACACAGGCTACAAAATGCTCAACTATCTGACGTTCTTCACGACCGGCCCGGACGAAACGCGCGCATGGACCGTCACGAAAGGCGCCACCGCCCCACAGGCCGCCGGAAAGATCCACACGGACATGCAGCGCGGCTTTATCCGCATGGAAGTCGTCTCCTACGACGATCTCATGCAGTACGGCAGCTGGAACGGCGCGAAGGAAGCCGGCAAGCTCCGCATCGAAGGAAAGGACTACATCGTGCAGGACGGCGACTGCTGCTTCGTCCGCTTCTCCGTCTGATTTTTCCACACGCACGCAAAAACGCAAAGGCGCAGAGGATGTGATTTTCTTCTGCGCCTTCTTATTTCTGCCGGTTATGTTGCTTTCTCCATCCGCGCGAAGCGCACATGGAAACCGCCGAGCCGCCGGAGCCGTTGGATTCTTCAGCATTCAGAATTCATTATAACCAAACAAATTCTTGAGAAGATTGTCGGCCCGGCGGCGAGGCATTAGTGTCCAGTCGTGTCCATTCGTGGTTCCTTACAGCTCCAGGAAGACTGGCGCGGTCGTCAGATCTTCGCAGCCGTTTTCCGTCACGACGACGACGTCCTCGATGCGGATGCCGCCCCATTCCGGATAATACACGCCAGGCTCGACCGTCACGACATGGCCCGGCTCCAACGGCTTCTCATTGCGCGGGCTGAGCGACGGCGATTCGTGGATCTCCAGTCCAAGGCCATGGCCCAGTCCATGGAAGAAGCCGTGCGGCGGCTTGCAGGACGTGTCCGTCGGGAAGCCCGCCGCCGTCAATGAATTGGCCACATGATTGTGGACGTCGCTGCCGGGCACGCCCGGCTTGATCATCTCAATTGCTTCACGCTGAACGCGATAGACCGTCTCAAAAGCCTTCTTCACAATATCCGGGGCCTTGCCTTTCACGACGGTTCGCGTCAAATCGCCGAAATATCCCGTCGTGTCGCAGCGCGGGAAGATGTCCATGACGATCGGCTCGTTCGCGTGAATCGGCCCATGGCCCGTCTGATGCGGATCGGCGCCCTGCACGCCGGGCGCCGTGATCGTCTGCGACGCCGTGCCGCCGAGTTTCGCAATCGCCATATCGACTTCGCCGCGAAGGATTTCCGCCGTCAGCACGTCGCCATTCCATTCCAGAATGCCATCGCTGTTGACGGTCGCTTCGCGCAACACGTCAAAGCCGCGGTACAGGCCAGCCTCCGCCAATTCGACGCCATGACGCAGTTTTTCGACCTCTTCCGCCGTCTTGACGATCCGGTTCGGTGAAAACGGCGACAGGACCGACAGCTTCACGCCGGCCGCCAGCAGCGGCGCGGCAAGACCGTACGGGAAATCATGCGGAACCTGCCATGACCAGTCGTCGTATTTTTTCGAAATACCGATAATGATATTGGACGTCGAAAGCGGCGTCTCCTTGGCGATGCCCCACAGCTCCCGCGCCTCTTCAAAGCTCAGCACCTTCACATCCTTACGGGCCTGCTTCGACGCACGTCCGTATTCCAGAGCCGACACGACAACCGCCTTTTCCGCAGGCGTCTCCACCCACAGGAACGCATCCGGAGCCGAAAATCCGGATTCATACCACAAATCTGCGCACCGTTCGCTCGCCGCGTATATCAGTCTCATTTCTGCAACCTCTTTTTGAACTTTTTCTTTTATCTGCTGTCTAATACGAAAACCGATTGAACCATCAACCAAAGGAGAAACCCATGTCTGAAAAAATCCGCAATCTGACCACCGCCGATTTCGACGCCGCCACCTCAAAAGGCACCGTTCTTGTTGACTTCTGGGCTCCGTGGTGCGGCCCGTGCCGCATGCAAGGCCCCATTCTGGAGAAACTTGCGGAGGAACTCCCTGATGTCTCCATCTGCAAGGTCAACGTCGACGACAATGCCGACATCGCCGTCAAATTCCAGATCATGTCCATTCCGGCCCTGTTGATCTTCAAAGACGGGAAGCTCACCAAGCAATACATCGGCCTGACGCAGGCCGACGAACTGAAGCAGGCCTTGAAATAACAACGGGAGGGTCCCGCTCCTGTGGGATCGTTCGCTCCTGCGGGACCGATCGCCATCGTCATTTCATCACGCTCAAAATCAGATGGACGAGATTCGCCGCGGCATTCGGCTTGCCGAACTGCCGCAGTTTCTCGCCCATCGCGGCCCATGCCGCGCCATTTTCCAGAAAATCCTTCAGCAGCGACGCCAGTTTTTCCGGCGTCGCTTCTTTTTGCGCGAAATGACGCGCCGCTCCGGCGGATTCCAGAACTTTCGCATTGACGGTCTGATGGTCGTCCGCCGCCGTCGGCAACGGAATCAGCGTCAGCGGCTTGCCGAACAGCGACAGTTCGCAGATGCTGGAGGCGCCCGAACGGCATACCACCAGATCCGACGCGATGTAGCACTGCTCGATATTCGGATCCGCTCGGCGGATCGACGCCGCCACGCCCGCCGCCTTGTAGGCGTTCTCCAACGCCGCGTTGTCGTCGGATCCCGTCAGATGCATGAACTGGATCTTATCCTTCACGTCGCCCAGCAGGGCCGCCGTGTTCGCGAACAGTTCATTGACGGCGCGCGCCCCCTGGCTGCCGCCGAACACCAGCACCGTCTTCTTGTCGTTGGACAGCCCGAGGCTCGGCAGATAGTCGGGCGACTTCTCGCATTTGCCGGCGGCCGCCTCCACGATCGCCTCCCGCAACGGCATGCCGACCTGCTCCGAACGGCGGCCTTTCACCTGCCCCATGTCCGCCAACGGCAGCGCCAATCCGATCGCGCTCGCCTTGCGGATGAAGACGCGGTTCGTCAGCCCCATGAAACTGTTCCCTTCGTGCAGGACCAGCGGCGTCTTCTTCGCGTTGACCGCCCAGCAGGCCGGAACGGCCGCGAAGCTGCCCATGCCCAAAAGCACGTCTGCGTCCAGTTGTTTCAAGACCTTTCCGGCCGTCCGCACGCAGCTGAACATCTTGAACGGAAACGACAGCATCCCAAGCCCCATGCCAGGCAGACGGACCGACGGGATCTCGATCGCCTTGATGCCGAAATCCGCCGCGATTTTCGTCTGTTCCTCCGCATGCTTGCCCGAAACAAGAAGCGTCACCTTCCCTTCCGGACGTTCCTTCAAAAACTCGCGGGCCACCGCCAACGTCGGGTAAAAGTGCCCCCCCGTGCCACCGCTCGCTATCACCAAATGACCGCCTGCCATTGCCTGTCTTCCTTCCTGTGCAAAGCCCTTTAACGCTAAAAAAAGGGCAATCCAGTCAGTCCGGATTGCCCTTCGATGATTACATAATCAGACTAAAGCGGGATGCCCAGCGTCTGGTCTTCCCAGCTAGCCGGCGCGCTCCACGGCAGATTGCCGTTCCCTTCCGTGGCGCTGACACAGCCGGAGACCAGCAGCAACGCCGCCAAAACGCCAATCCACAATAACAACCGTCTCATCTTCATCTGTTTTCAGAAGAAGAACAACGTCTTCATTTCCAGCACCTGGAATGCGACGGCCGCGGCCAACGCGAGAAATGAAACCACCATGCAAATGGAGAACACTTTCATGGATTAATCCTCCTTGCCGACTTTGTTCGTGCCGGAGTAGAAGACCACCGCGCCCGGCTTGATGTCCGCGACACGGCCGCTGATGACTTCAGCGCAGCAAACACGGTCTTCAACTTTCGTGATCTTCACCGTGGCGATGTAGGAGCCATTCTGGTTGACGGCCATCTTCAGGCCGGGAACAACCTGGTCTTTGCCCAGATCCATCGTGATGAAGTTCCACTCTTCGTTGACTTCCAGAATCTTGCCCGTGATTTCGATCTTGACTTCCTCCATCTTCTCAATCGCTTCGACGGGGGCGTTCACATCCTTGTATTCGGACTTCGGCATGGAGAGCAGTTCGGCCTGCTTCTTCAACTGGTCACGCTCGGCCGTCATCTTCGCCAAATCATCCTTCAGCTTCGCGATCTGGTCTTCACGATCCGCCAGTTTCGCCTTGAAGTCTTCGACTTCGCGCTTCAGTTTCGCGACCTGCTCTTCCAGATCACCGATCTTCGTGTTGATTTCCTTCGCGTCCGCGACCATCGCGGCCAACGCGCTCTTGTAGTCCTTGCCGGCCAGATCGCTGGCCGTCACGTTCCACTTGTATTTGCCGATGGCGTTGATCAAGTCTTCATAACCTTTCTTATAGGCGTCCGTACGGGCGACCGTCACCTTCGCGGCCTGGTCCAAGGTCTGCAGAGCGGTCTGGACGTTGTAGCCGCCGTACTGCGCGCCGCCTTTGTCCTCGTCTTCCGCGGCTTCCTCTTCTTCTTCCTCTTCGCCGTCTTCAGACTTCTTGGCGGGCTTCTTCGCCGGTTTCGGGGCGGAGCCGTCCGCGGACTTGCGGGTATAGAATTCGCTATCGTCAAAACCGGCGGCCGTCGCCTTCAGGATGCCGCTCAGGGCTTCCAAGGAGACACGGACCTCTTCGTCACGCTTCTGGACTTCCGCCACATGGTCGGACAAGGCCTTGGCCGCGGCGCTGTACTTGCCGAGGTTCTTCAGATTGTCGGCGGTGATGCCCAGATCATCCGGAGCCTTCAACGTGGCGGCGATGTTCGCCAGCGATTCGGACAGGACCGTGCGCTGGTCACTGACGGACTGCGCGAGTTTCACCACGGCGTCGATCTTGTTCTTATAGTCGGCGGGGTTCGCCTTGTAGTCGCCCCACCCCAGATTGCCGCTTTCCTTGCCGCCGCCGGAAGCGGGCGTGAAGGAAACGGGATTGCTCTGCCCTGCGCCGCTGGAAAGATTCTGGCCCGTCTTCACAATGCCGTCCGCCAAGTCAGCCGCACGATTCTTGAACATGTCGCGATGCTTGGATAACAGGAAGCTGAAGACAGCCACCACAATTGCCAATACCAAAACCAGAATGCCGAAGATTTTACCGAGCTTACCCATCAAAATAGCTCCTTTGATAGCCTGTTGAATAACTTATTTGATTTTTACTTACCTTTTACACAACCCGTTGTCTTCCGCCTTGACGCCCTCTCTTTTCCCGCAGACTACTCCACACTTTTAGTGAAATGTATTCAAATTACTAGACTTTAGGAACTTTTCAAGCATATGAAAAGCGTTTTTCAGCTTTTTTTTCCTCTTTTCCCGTTTTTTTCCACTTTTCAGACGTTTTTATTTGCCAAACAACAGGAAAAACCAATTTCCGAAGACCATCCACGCCAAAGCGCCAAGTCCCAGAAACGGCCCATAGGGAACGCTCAATTCCTTTTTCCTTATTATAATATAACGGAACAGCCCCCATGCCAGTCCCGTCACCGCCCCCGCCATCACGATGAAAACCACGGAGTCCGCCCCCAGAAAACCGCCGCACATGCCAAGCAGCTTGACGTCGCCGTATCCCATCGCCTGCGGCTTCTTCGCCAGATGACGCCCCGCCACCGCAAAGACGCCCAGCAGGACGACGCCCGCGAAGACGCCGAACAGCCAGTCCGTGAAGGCCGCGATGATCGGCATGGCCCGCAAGTCCGTGCCGAACAGCCGTTGCAGCTGTTCAAAAGCCATCGTGATGAAAAACGAGCCATGGCTTGGATCGCCGTCCGGATGCAGCGCCAACCGTCCGGACGGCGCCAGCAAGGCGAGCATCAACGACACGATCAGGCCGGAATAGGTGATTTCGTCCGGAATCATGCGATGCTTCATGTCGATCAACGCCGCGGACAGGAGCGCCCCCGTCAGATAGAAATATCCGGGCAGCACCGCCAACGGCAGATTCCGCCGTGAAATCGCATACCATATAATAAAAAAGAGCAGGCCCGTCGCCGATTCGCCCAGCGGATAGCGGATGGAAATCGGCTGGTGGCAGCCGCTGCAGCGCCCGCGAAGGCACAGCCAGCTGATGATGGGAATGTTCTCCCACGCCCTGATCAGATGGCCGCAGTTCGGGCAGTGGCTCGGAGGCGTCAGCAACGACTCCCCACGCGGTATGCGCCACACCACGACATTGAGAAAGCTCCCGATAACACACCCAAGGCAGAACGCGATCGCGTGCATCTGCCATATCACAGGCGACAAGTCGCCCGCCGTCATGATTCCCGGTTGATTCATATCCAAGACCTTATGTCCTTAAAAACTCACATCAATCATTCTCTTTTCGAAAAAAGATTTACTTTGCCGTCTCACAATTGTCCAATGTCTTATCGTCTTGTCCCCGCCCGTCTCTCGTCTCTCGTCTCTCGTCTCATGTCACTACCCGCTCCGCCACCCTTGCGCGTTTTGACATGAGACGTGAGACATGAGACGTGAGACGTGAGACATGCAAAAGACGTTAGACAAATAGACAAAAGACCGAATTGACTATTTGCCTGCGGCCTTTCGCCGTTCCATAAGCGATTAACACGTCATCTGAATATAACTCAACTTGTTTATTGCACAACTTCCATTATAATACTAAATTTACATTAGCAACTCCATCCCCTTCAAACAGGACGCCTTAACGTGACGAAACGTCTCTCCATTTTATTCCTCTGGCTCTGCGCGGCCATCACCGCCATCCACGCCCAAATCCTCAACAACCGTATCGCCGTCGCCAATTCACGGGCTTGCGGCTACGCCAAGCAGCCCGTCCTCGCCAACCATGGCACATCCACGGAGCTCATCATGAACGCGGATTTCGTAGGGGCGACTTCGGGCACGGGCCGCGCCACGTGGGACTTTGCCTTCCGCACGAGTCTTGTCCACTGCGCAGGCATCCGCCTCCGCATTCTCATCCAGAATCCGCAGCTATCCGCCCCCTTCGACATCTATCTGAAATTCGCGTCCACATGGTATGCGGCCCATTTCACGCCAACGCAGAACAACGCATGGGAGACCATCTTCATCCCGAAGACGAAATTCCGTCCGGAAGGGAATCCGGAATCATGGGCCCAATGCTCCATGCTCCGCATCGCCGCCAATCGAAAAGGCACCGGCCCGCTTTCCATCCATCTGGCCGAACTGGAATGCGTCCGTCCGAACGCCAGTTTCGCCATTCTCCGCAGCGGGACGACTGCCGCCGAGATCAAGGAATCCTACCGCCACGCGGAAACGCTTGGGGACGCCCTCGCCTCCTACGGCCTCCATCCAGCCGTCATCGAAGACGCCGACTGCCAGACCATCCATCTGAAACCATACGCCTTCGCCTTCGTCCCGTTCATCAAGGATGGCTCGCCGTCGCAGCAGACGGCCGTCGCCAATCTCATCAAACGCGGCTCGAAGGTCGGCGTGTTCCATTCCCTTCCGGCCATCGTCGCCGCGCATCTGAAAGTGCCGAATTCCACCTACATACAGGTGAAAGACCTGCCGGTTCCGCTGGCGGGCGTCGTGCCGTATGCAGACAAACTGCCCGGCGTCAACGCGTTCCGCCAGCCGTCCACCTCCTTCATCGGCGTGACGACAGGTCTCCAGCAGCTCAATGTCACCGCCCTGTGGTACGATGCCAACGGGAAGGCGACCACATGGCCCGCCTTCATCCAGACGGACAAAGGCTTCTGGATGACGCACGTCTTCCTCAACGTCGATCCGGCCAACGCCGTTCCGCTGCTCGTCGAGCAGACGTCGAAATTCCTGCCGGACATCAAACGGATCGCCGCCACGACATGCTTTGATGAAGCCAACGTGGTCTATCAGGACGCGCCCAAGCATGTGCAGCCGCAGATCGCCGCGTCGCTGGAGGCGGCCCGCCGTCTCCTCCAATCCGGCCAATACAACACATCCATCCAATTCTCGCGCAGATGCAAGCAACTGTCGTTCGCCCAGCCGCAACAGCAGGTCGCCGCGCCGTCCAACGAATTCCGAGCCGCCTGGTGCCGTTCGCTGTCCGGCCTGCCCGGCCAGAGCTGGAACACCGTCATCCCGCTGCTGAGACAGAACCGCTTCACCGCCGTCTTCCCCTTCACGGCCTCCCCCTACGCGGCCAATTTCTCCACAAGCCTCCTCCCGCGGCAGCCGTTCCAGCCCGCTTTCGAAGAATGCGTCGCGGCTGCGCAAAAGCATGGCGTCCAAGTCCATGCATGGATCAACTGCCTGCACGCCATGGAGGCGCCGGACAATTTCAAAATCGCCATGAAGAAGGCCGGCCGCCTGCAAATCGACGTTGCCGGCAATACCATCGACTGGCTCTGCCCGTCCAATCCGCAAAACCGCTCGCAGGTCGTCAATGTTGTACGAACCATCGCGCAGTCCTTCCCTGTCGACGGCATCCATCTGGATCTGATCCGCTTCAATTCCAGCCAGACCTGTTTCTGCCCCACATGCCGTTCATATTTCGAAAACCACATCCAGCATAAGCTCGCCCACTGGCCGACCGACGTCCTGAGCGCAGGGCCGCTCCGCGACGAATGGCTCGCCTTCCGCCAATCGGTCATTTCGTCGCTCGTCGCCGAATGCGCACAGGCCGTCAAGGCCGCCCGCCCCGCCGCGAAAGTCTCCGTCGCCGTCTTCCCCGACCTCGACATCGCCCGCAAGACCGTCGCCCAGAACTGGACGGACTGGTTCAGGCCGAACGGCGTCGATTTCATCTGCCCCATGAACTACAAGTCCACGACGCTTCTTTTCGAAGCCGACCTGAAACGCCAGATCGGCCAGCTGGGCACGCCGAAACGGATCCTCCCTGGCATCGGCGTCTCCTCCGAACGCCTCCCGCTGGACGAAGTCCGCCGACAGATCAACGCCACCCGCGCCAACGCCATGCCAGGCTTCATCCTCTTCCAGCTCGGGCCGCGCGAAGCCACCGACATCCTCCCCGCACTGAAATAGTTTTTGGAATTTCTGGATGTTCTGGATGTTATGGAAGATTCTAACTAATCCAGCATTCCCAATAATTGTTAATTGTTAATTGTTAATTGAAATCATGCGCTTTCTCATCATCTCAGACATCCACGGCGCCACCGACGCCTTCCAGCTCGCCATCGACGCCTTCCAACGCGAACACGCGGATTATTTCGTCCTCTGCGGCGACTACCTCTACCACGGCCCCCGTAACATGCTGCCCATCGGCTACGATCCCGCCGATCTCGCGCCGTTGCTCAACACGCAGAAAGAAAAGATTCTCGCCGTCCGCGGCAACTGCGACGCGGAAGTCGACCAGATGCTCCTTGAATTCCCCATGATGAGCGACTACACGACGATTTTCCACGCCGGCCGACGCTGCCTTGTCACCCACGGGCATCTTCCGCTGCCGCCGTTGTCGGCTGGTGACATCGTCATCTCCGGCCACACGCATGTTCCTCTACTGGAAGAACATGACGGCATCATCCGCGTCAATCCGGGCTCCACGACCATTCCGAAATCCCTCTCCAAGCCCGGCTACGCCGTCATGGACGACACGTCCATCACCCTCAAGACGCTCCGCGAAGGCGACATCGTCAAATCCAGAAAACTATAACGGCGATGGCCCTGCGGCAGGAGGCGGTAGCTGGGGCCGGAGGCCCCATGCAGGGGGGCATGAGACGTGAGGCATGAGACGTGAAGAGACGAAAGACGAAAAGACAAAGAAACAAGGCTTAGCGGGCCATGCTACCGCGCGTCTCCCGTCTCCCGTCTCCCGTCTCATGTCTTGCAGCTCACGTCTCGCGCCTCATGTCTCACGCCCAGCCCCAGCCAGGGTCCAGCGGGCCATGCTACCCCATGCCGCGTCTCGCGTCTCATGTCTTGCAGCTCACGCCTTCTATCTTATAGTAGAGCAAACACAGAGGAAATCATTCTTTTCGTTGTTCAATACGCCTGATGCTTTCAAGGGCTCTTTCCCGCACCCATTTGTCATCATCAGAACTGGCTATATTCCGTAATACATCAAGGCAGCTTCTGTCACCTATTTCTCCCAAGACAACTATGGCCGCTATATAACTGCGTTCGCGCCTTGCAATGCATTCATTTACAAGCAAGGCACGTGATTCACTGGTGCGATAACGTTCAAGGACCGCAATTGCTTCTGATCGCACTAAGGGATCTTTCTCGACGGTTAAAATCTTAACAATTGACTTGAATGAATCCCCAGAGATTTTAGTTCCCAAAATTCGGATGATTTGTGTTTTAGTTGCATTGTCCGATTGCATATAAAGTGCCGTTAAAAACGTTAATTCTTTTTCTGGCAAAGGCACTTTCGAATATTGAATCTTCATCAGCGCTCGGAGTTGCAGCGCTTTGTCTCCACCCTCCGCAAACAATGCCTTTAAATCCTCCTCAGACGGTATTTGTGCCACATCAACAATCTGAATATCCAAGGGAGCCGAAATGAGACGACCGCTCCATTTCTTATCAGGTTCTTTCATGTCGCGAATTTCTATTTCAGCACTAAAGACAACCTGATAGTTTCCAGCCATCGTTAACGCATGCGGTTTGGCATTATCGCGCAAATCAGCATAGATTTTAGTGAGTTCAGCATTTCTCAACAGCTTCCCGTTTGCCGTCACAGCCATCCATTCACGTAAAGGAGCATATTTGCCACAATCGGATTGACGTTGCAGCTTCACTCCTTTCGGATTGACGACCGAAAAATGGCCATCGTGTTTTAATGACATAACTTCCTTGTATTCAAACATGTATGATGCATTTCGAGAACGTATGCATAAGGACACTGGTACCTGTTCCCCAATTTCGTATGCTTTTTTAGGAGTACTAAGGACAAATTCAACTGGAGGCATCCCATCTGCCACGGCTAACAACGGCATCATCATAAAAATAAAAACACTTGAAATTTTCATTATCTCAACATCCTTAAAACTTGTTTTTTGATTGTTTGCCGGGATTTGCCCAATCCTTTGTACTATCTCCAGTGCTGTTAATTGCGTTCATTTCACAAAAAACTTCTTCGTCATCACCATAAATGAACGGCGGCAACGACGCTTTCGGAAAGGTCTGCTATTGTTTCTTCTTCATCATATTTTCCTACATTGAATTTGGCCGTCATCTGTTTCCCGAAATAATGGTCAACAGCAACTCATGGCGCTCGTCCAACAGCAAACCATGCATGTCAGGAGAACCTAAAGCCGCCTTTAGGCAAATGCCCCTTGCCGCGAATTCCACCAATGGATCTTCATCCTCCGACAGTTTACCGGTCGCTGCCACGCCGTCGTCTTGATTGACTAGCAACAACTCACGCATAACTTCCAGACGCAAATAGGGATTGGCATCTTTCAGCATGTCCGGGCGAGGTTTCCACTGTCGTTCCATTTTTCTCGCCTCGCATTTTTCCAGGGCAATCCTGACAAACGCCTCGGGCATCTTGTCCAACTTGCCCTGCCGCAATGCTTTCAATTTTTCCAACAGACTGTTGTCCTTTTCTTTGTACTCTCCGACAATCCAGGCGGCGGCGGAAAGCAGAACAGGCTCTCGGCCATCCATGCATTTGGCAACGATGGTGCGTTCTTCCAGTGAAAGTGTGCCGCCATTCCGAATGCACAAGGCTATCCGTCGAAGGGCGGGGATCTGTTCTCCCGCCTCGCAGCTCATCGGCTTTGCATGCAGATACAGCGTTCCAACAGAAATAGTTATTATAAAAAATGATAATATTGCATAAAAAAGTTAAAGAGCATGTGCAAGAAGTTATTTGTGTTCATTCTTTTCCCTAAGTGCTTTTACTGCCTTTTCAACGGCAGCACGAACGTCGTAACCTGTGTTTCCTGCTGGTTTCCATTCTTCAGCCGCAAGTTGCATCATTTCGATGAAACCAGTGTCGCCCATGATGCCAAGTGCATTGGCTGCCAATGCGCGCAATTGATCTTTCTCATTGCGATCCTGGAGAACCTGCATCACAAATGGCGCCGCCTTGGGATCATGAATCTCCGTTATCACATTCAGCGCCGTAAGACGGGAAAGATATGGGGCTTCCTTGCTATTTAATATTTTAACGACAAACTCAGTCGCGTCTTTTCCCAAAAGAGCAAGTTCTTTCATTACCACGTAAACACAACATTCCTCTTTCAGTAGCTGTGTCAAGACATCAGCCTTCTTGTTTCGGCTGAGCCCATGCAGCTTCAATTTGACATACTGAACTTGAAAAATGTACTTTGCAGAATGATGCACTTCATCATAAGAAGTGATGTTTTTCCTGATCAACGGGTCTTTTTCCAGTAATTCCGCTGTCTTGCAATCGCCCAGTTCAGCCAGGATACTCAAAGCCTCTGAACGCACAACCAAAGGACGAGCATCTTCTTTGACTAACTGTCGCAAAATGACGACTGCGTCAGAACCGAGACGCATTAATGCTTCCCGCGGCAGGAAACATGTCTGCGGATCTGTCAACAACGCAATAAGCGGGTCGATTATCTCCTGGTTCTTGCCTGTCACATTGTTTACATAGGCCATGTTTTGTTCCCTCTCATCATCTGTAAGAGTCTGCCACGGCTTGTTCACAAAAGGTTTCATTGCGTCGATTCCCATGACAGCCATTGGCAAGCATACAAGTATCACGACTCTCAAAATTGGTATCCAAATGTTCTTCATGTCCTAACTCCTTCAGTTGCCACTGTTCTTACCAGGTTTAGACCAATCTTGATTATTATGTGAATCATTGGTCCAGTTTGATTCTGCCGCAATTGACTCTTCTTCCAAGTCCTTTACTCCGTTATTATCTGTGTCCTGTTTCGTTTTGTCGAAACCATGATTATCCTCATAACTGTCCGACAACCAGTCACGATCTTGATCAATTGTTATGTCATAGTCTGGAATATTATCGCCTGTTGTATCAGAAAAACCAGCATAAAACTGTTCTCTATGCTTCCTTTCATGACATACTGTCTGACCGAAACAATCAATACCAGCCTTACCTTTTGGACCAGTTGGATTGTCGAAAGCAATCACACTGTCATAGATTATACACTTGTCAAGTTTTCCTTCTGTACCATCATAGTCATAATATCCAAAATTTGCACTTGCTCCTCCATATGCGAGATCTGCTGAACCAGTTATCTGTGTCCAATAGTAATACCAATTAGGCGTTATTCCGCTTCCAATTCCAGGATGGTTTCTTGCATCGCGTGGAAAGAACACCTCGTATTTTTTAGTATCTCGGATACTATCCCTAAACCCCACCTTGGCTTCTTTCTCCCCGAAATCCGAATTGTAAATCGGAAGCCCCGTGATGGTGGCCGTACAGGCCAGTTTCCCATTGGCATTGACTGACACACCCGAATAGGTTGGCTGGGCGTTTCCAACCGGATCGACATTGAAGCCCACAGCGCCCGTCAGATAATAGGCAGCTTCAGCCGGATTCACGGATGCCTCGAGATTGATGCTCAAGACACCAGTATTTTCTCCATTGAATGTAAATTCATTCTGGCCAGTTCCGGAGGAACATGGTTCTTCCACGGGATCCCCGGACGGCGTCACGAGCTCGATCGTAAAAAAACCAGCTCTCATCACCACCGGGGCACGAGTGCGGGAATTCAACGGTACCGCCACAGGTTCGGAAAGCCTCGGCACGCCGTTCTCAAGGTAGCCGACCTGATAATAGCCCACCCCGCTGAACGTGATATTGAACATTTGGGGTCCGTACAAGGTGTCGTGGTTGTCATTCCTGTTGTCTCTAGTCTCCTCCAACTCTTCCTTCCGGCATCCATACCTTTTATGACATCATCCTCTGGCCCCAACGCATCCGGAGAAATTCCGGGATCGGGTTCAGGTTCAGGATCAGGTTCGGAATCAGGATCGGGTTCTGGCAATGCCTCTTCGCTGAAGATAGTAGCCATGGCCCCATTGCCAAAAACTTCGTCAGACACATGCCAATGGATATCATCGCCTAGAGGACGGACAATATAATATTCATTGTCAGGAAGCCCTGTGACTTCAAACTCCACGTCGTCAAGCCAAAATTCCAGGAATCCAGTGACAAGCTCGACCTCAGGCGACACATTGCAGCTCACCGTCGCTGTGAACGTCGCACGAACCTCGCCGAAAAGCCCTTGCGCCATCAGAAGAATCATTGCGCACAGTGTTGGGATCGACAGAATACATGTTGATTTCTTCATCATTGTTTCTCCTTGTGTTGACTTTCTTTTACTGAACCACCGTTAGTCCCTGCCTGCATTGCCTTCCGTCCTTTTCTCTTCTTGCGCCTTCTTCGCCTCCTGTTCCTTCTGCCATTTGACCGCCTCCGCGACGACTTCCCGCCGTCTCTTCCTGTAATTCACGACGTCCGGCGAATTTTTGAACAAGCCATACCGAATCCATCGGAGGACAGCCTGGTCGCCCAGCGGGTACAGGACGTTCGGCGTGCATTTCCCCATGACGTCCTGCAGGAAAAACACACGCTGGCTGGAATCCGCCCCGTCGCACAGCTCGAACCCGCGCGTCACGGCCATGTACATCCAGCATGGGTGGATGTCCGCCTTCGAAAGAAGACTGATGATGCCGCGCACCTCCTTGAGGCTATCTACAGCGGCCAAATCCTTCATGAAAGGCGCGACCTGCCGTTCGGTCTGCATGGACGCCTCCCCCTCCGTCAAAACCTTGAAGAGCCTGGCCCGTTCGGGGCCAAGCTGCATCCGGGCGTTCTTCTCCGAAACTGCCTCCAGGTTCGACGAACAGTCAACGAACAGGCCGGACACGGCCACGCACGCCCCCCTGTGCTTGCAGACACGCAGCCTGGCCTTGTCCATATCCTTTAGCATGAAGCGCACATAGACGCCTTTGTCAAGCTTGCCGAGCCACGCCGCATTGCGGAACGCGCCTTCTTCGTCAAAAAGGACGACCGATTGCTGGCGCGGATGGGCGGTGCCCTTCCAGTCATGGTCCTCCAGATAGAGGGCCAGCCGGGCGACAGGTTCGTATATGGCCAGGTCTATCTGCAGGTCGGGGCCGCCGTCGTCGAACGGATGCATCTCGCCGTGGTCATCCCACCATGAAGAGCGCCGGAATTTGCCGCCGGAGAGCGGAAACAGCTTTTCAAGCGTCTTCCATTCAGAGACTTCCGAAAGTCCTTTCTTGTACCGGCCATGCATGAGCAGCGCGGACGGATCGTCCAGTTCGCGCTGTGAAGCAGGAAGTCAGTACCGTGCGATATCGCGGTCAGCCGGCACTGTCACGGAATATTCCAACGGCTCTCTTCCCCCCGGGCCATTCCAGTCCCTCACCTGCCCCATGGCGGCGAGGACGTAGAAGCGGTTGCCGTAATGCATCTGCCAGTCGCCCAGCGTCATACGGTCGTCCGAAAGCACCGTGCAGTTGCCATCGAACGACGGGAAACGGCGGCGGACGGCGTCCGCCGTCGCCGCGTTCTTTTCCGCCAGCCGCAGGACGCGGCAGAAGGCCTGCATGGCGGACTGCTTCGGCGCCTCCGCAGGAAGCGACGAAAGGATTTCAGCGACAGGCGCCAGGACGCCGTCCAGCAGCGCCTCGTCCTTTTCCCCGCCGTCAACCCATTGCAGATACGACAGCTGGGCCTTGTGCGAAAGAAGCCATGCGCGGGCGGCTCCGTCCGCAGGCGCGGCCTTGTCCAGCAGGGCGCCCGCCTCCGCGAAACAGCCGGAATGGAGCAGCAGGGAGAAGGCGGCGTTCACGGAGGCGATGTCCTTCAGGTCGATGTCCTCCAATGGGTTGTGGAGCAGAAAGCCGGGGGCGCCGGAAACGCCGCCGACGCCGCGTTCGCGATAGACGACAAGCGTCAAACAGTCATTCCCGTCCTTGCTCCAGGCCTCCGGAGGCACGACGGCGAGCCCGCGCGCGGCGGCCTCCGTGAAGGCCACGCGTTCCCCGTCGGGAAAACGTCCGACCAGCCCTATCCTCTGTTTATTCAAATAGACGGCGGCGACGTCGAACACCAAGCCGACGTCCAATGCGACAGGCTTTTCAAAGCGCAGGGGCAGCCCGTCCGCGCCGCGGAGGGCGACGGGCAGGCGGAACACCGCGTAGTGGCTCCCGTCCGGCCATTCGCAACCCCATGTCCCTGCGCACTTTCTCCATTCCACGCTTCCGCTGCCCAGGCAGCGGTCCACGGCTTCCGCCGTCCGCCGGAGCGTGTTCAGGCCGTCGGGCGGCTGGCCGCCCGATGGCCGGAAGGCGACTTCCCATTCCGCGTCCGCCGGGGCGAGGGCGGCCTTCAGCACGGGCGGCCCCACCATGCCGCCAAGCCCCCACTGGCTCCAGACGTGGACGGCCAGGAGGTTGTCGCCGTCCGCCAGAAGTCCGGCCGAAATCCTGTACAGGCGGTCCTTCTGCCAGGCGGAGCCATCGGGGACTTTTCCAAGCCCGCCGACGCGGTGGCTGTTGACAAACGTCTCGTCCGCGTCGTCGATGATTCCTAAATCCGCCAGCATATCGACGCCTTTCAAGGCGGCTGGTACGCGGAAGGCATGCGCGTACCAGCCGAAGACGTTGTTCTCCGGCATCATGCGGACGAAGTCCTGATGCGGGAACGCGGCCTTGTACCAAAGGATCTGCGTCTGTCTGTCCTCCGGCCATGGGGAACCCGGCTCAAGAAGCTTTTTCACCTCCGGAGGGAGCTCTTCCGGCAACGAGCCCGCGGTGATGCGCTCCACGCCGCGGACATCAATGCCGAAATTCGGCATGAAATACCACGGCGACGGCCTTTCGCCATGAAGCCCAAGGGCGAGCAGAACCATCATCAGGAACAACGGTCGTAAAACACCATGCGGCACGGGAACCTCCTTCCGGCCTGGCCGGTCCATGCGGATGCCCCGTCAACCAAGGCGGAGCGCCTTGGCGGACATCTCCTATCATTGGGAAATTCAACACTTACAATGGTTTCAAAAATTAATAAAATGGCCTTTTGCGAAAATTCAAACCCTTTTATGAACTTTTTTTCATGAAAAATTATTTTTTTTTGAGAAAACGCCGTTTTCAGTCATGCGCATTTCAGCCAATGACAGCATTTTGAATAAAAAAAAGCGCGTCTTCTCATCATCATCTTCGCACAGGATTCGGCTTTTCCAATGCCCATGGCCAATTGGCTATACCAAGTCCCATTTACGCCTGAAATACCATTCCAGGCAATAGAGGGCCAGAAGCGGCAGCAGCCAATGCCAGCGGTTCCAAATCGGATATTCCGCCACCGTCTCCAAAACCCGCGGTTCCTTTTTCAGCCTGTCCTCCATGCCGGGCAGCTTCGACGGCGGCACGAAAGCCCCCTTGCTGCGGGCGCACAATTCGTTCAAGAGCTCGCGGTTCAACGGCGCCCCCGTCAGTTCATGTTCAGGGCGACGCACCAGCAGCAGGGCCTCGGCCTGCTGCGTGCCGTCACGGCTTTTCACCGTGATGGAATACGTCCCCGCCTCTTCGGGAACAAATTCGCACAACCAGCCGTCCTGTGGCTGACGGAGCCCGACCTGTTTGTCCAGCCGCGCCGACCGCATCGGATACGTCAGCGTCTTCTCCAATGGCGTTTTCACCAGGCAATCCGCCCCGTCCTTCGCGTTCAATCCGACCAGGCCGACCGCCACCGTCTCCCGCAGTTCCGCCTCGCCGGAAGCCATCACGATCCGCAGCGCGTCGTCCTGCCCCGTTTTTTCGGCATCAGGCTTCAAGAAATGCACAAGTTGCGTGATGAAACGGCTGTACAGTCCTTTTCCGCTGCCGTCCGCGCCGCCCAGCTGCCACTTCCACAACGTGTTGCTGAGCACGATGGCGACACGGCCCTGCCCGTAGCGGCGCGTCACCAGGACGGGATTCCCGTCGGCCGTCTCCATGACGGACGTCGAAAATTCGCCGGTCTTTACAGGGGCCCAGACGCTCAGCAACGCGGGAAACGACGCATCCTCCAGAATTCCCGCGAAGGCCGGCAGCGCGCGGCCGGCCGGCGTGAAATCGACGCGATGGCGGCCGCCTTCCCGCATGGACGCGCCTTCCAGGCTCTCCACGGGCGACAGACCGCCCAGCAGATTTTTGTCAAGATAGCCTTCCGGACCATAGGCGTGCCGTCCGCCGAAAAGCAGCAGGCCGCCGCCTTTTTCGACGAACGACTTCACCGCCGCGATATCTTCCTTCTTGAACAGCTCGCCCGGCAGGTCGCCCAATATCAACACATTGAAGTTACGGAGGTTGTCATCGGTCAAATCCGGCTTGACGGCGGCGTCGCGCTTTTCGTCGAAACTGACGAATAGACCGTCCGCCCCGCGGATGAAAGCACTCATGCTAAGATTCTTGTCAACGGACAGGGCGCGCTTCAGATACGTGAAATCATGGCGCGGCGGCCCTTCCAGATAGAGGATGCGGTTCTGCTCGTCCGTCACGTCGATGAGAATCTCCTGTTCGTTGTTGGCCGCTTCGCGGTCGCCCGGCGGCTCTATTTTAATATGGTATAGAAAAGACCCCGTCTCCGTGGCTTCGAGTTCAAAGGACGCCTTCGCGAATTTGTCCTCCGCTTCGAACGTCACCGTTTGGCGGTTGATCTCCTGCCCGTCCCGCGTCAGCAACACGGGAAACGACGCCATGACATTCCCTCCGCGGCGTTCGACATGCGCCGTCAGCGAAATCTTCCAGCCCTTCGTCACGCGTTTCGGATACGCGACTTGCGACAACGCGTAATCGACGGATACCGTTTCCGTCCGCCCTGTCTGCGGCTCCTCGAGCTCAGCCGCCAGAATCGGCGCCGTGAACGTCAATTCTTCCAACGACATGCCGGACTGGTCCAATCCGTCGCTCAACAGCAGAATTCCGCCGACGTTTTCGCCGCGCAGCCGTTGCCGCAACTGCTGCAACGCGGGCAGCAGCCGTGTCTGCGGCGCGGTGAGACGCGCCGTTCCGTCCAATGCGACGCCTTCCTCCAGCTCCTTTCCGAAGCCGAACGCCATCACGCGGTAGTCATCCTTCAGTTCTGCAAACCAAGAGGATGACAATACTTCTTGTGTTTTTTTCGCACGCGTTTCCGTCACGTCGGCGACGCGATCCTCCATGCTGGCGGAAACATCGAGCATGACGGCCAGTACAGGCTTCTCAACCTCCCGTTTTTCATGCCGCAACGACGGCATCGTCAGAAGAAACGCGACGATGCAGAACGCCACCGCCCGCAACGTCCACAGGAAGGCGCGTTCCTTCTTGCCGATACTGCAAGCGGCGTATGTCTTCCAGCTCAGCCAGAAGAACACAATCCCGCAGACGACGATCAGCCAGATCGGTATCACGGGCTCCAGCAACAGGATGCATAGCATGTTACTATCGTTCATTTTCTTTTCAATTCACTATCTACTCTCCACCGCTGACCACTAGCCACTAGCCACTAGCCACTAGCCACTAGCCACTAGCCACTAATATTCTCCTACGCAAAGCGATGACAACCGCCGAGCCGCCGGAGCCGTTGACTGTTCAGCACTCAGAAATCATTTTATTCAAACAAAATCTTCATCTGTTTGACGGCCCGGCGGCGAGGCATTCGTGTCCAGTCGTGTCCATTAGTGGTTCTAAATCAACAATCTGCCTCCCAAGTTCAGACCACTCCGCCGCCATGGCGCAGCAGGTCGCCCACCAGATGCGGCTTCGCGACGGGACGGCTCCGCACATTCGCGAACACGACTTCCACCATGCTCAATACAAACGCCGCCAACAGCAGCCACGGCCACAGAGGATGGCTCTGACGCATGCCCAGCAGTTCGCGCCGCAGTTCGTCATGGCTCTCCGTATAGGCGGTCGCCACGCCCGGCAACGTCCTCTGCAAATCATCACCGCTCCAATAGGACAGCACCATTTCCGAAGACGGGACGTTGACGGCGATCGTCCGCACAGCGCCGCCACCATCGGCCAGACGGTACAGCCCCGCACGATCAAAACCATCCAGTTGGAACGGCTGGCCCGATGCGTCACGCACGGCTTCGACCATCCGCGATGCGCCGTCCGGCTCAGTCACGGTGAACGACTTCCGCAAATCGCTTCCAGGCCAATGCAGCTTCAACGGCTCGCCCGCCTGTGTCATCAGGCTGCGTTGGCGCAGGCCGGCGGCCTGCCGGCTGATCTCCTGCACGAAAATGAAAAACATCGGATGAAGCGGCCAATCCGCCCAGTCGCGGTTGGCGCTGACGCCGCACAGCCACAGTTCGCCTTCGCCTAACTTCTTCCGCAGCAGCATGCTGCCGCCGTCGCGGAACTGCAGGACGCCGCCGCCCGCGCTGTTCGTCTGGAAACGCAACACACGCCGTGCGAGAAAGCTCCACGGCGGCGGCATCGCCGCCGCAAGCCGTTGCGCAAGCCTGTCGTTGGCGTCTTCAACGACCGCCTCCAGATTCTTCCCGTCGCCTAATTCAAAATAGCGGATCTTCAAATCCGGCCACGCCTCAAGCTTCGCCAACGCCTCACTGTTGATCCGGCCAGGCTCGTTGCCGCCCGGAAAAATCACGGCCACGCCGCCGCCCTTTACATAGTTTAATAACAGCCGCGCCGCGGAATCCTCCAACGGCGGCGGATTGCACACGAACACAACGGCATATTCCGCCAAATCGCCCATGGACGCAAATCCCGCCCAATCCGTCTCTTTCGGAACCATCAACGCGGAGGAGACGCCGCCCGGATTCAGCGCATGGCGCAGATAGGACGATTCGCGGCCATCGCCTGAACCGTTCACCAACAACGCCGACAGCCCCGCGAAACGCGGCAGGCTGAAATAGAAGCAGTTGTTCAAATCAAAGGCGTCCGCGTCCAATTCCAGACGACCCGCCACGTCGGCGGCCGCGTCGTTCTGCACCGTCGTCGTCAAAATCGCTTTTTCCGTTTCGGCGGGCGACATCATGACGGTCGCCTGCGCTTTTTCCTCTTCGCCGACGAACAGTTTCACGGCGTCCGTTCCAAGATAGCTTCCGCCTGCCGCCACGTCGCATTCCGCCTGCAAATGCCCATCGTCCAACACGGCGGACGGATAAAAACGCACACTCTGAAGCCCCGCGTCATTCGCCTCCTTCAGGCCGACACGATTGAAGAAAACATTTGCGCCGTAAGTCTTTAACTCTTTGGCAAGACCTTCCGCGACGGCTTTGCTCCAGCCTGTCGTCTGGAAATCGCTGAAAACATGAATCTCCGCGTTCTGCAACGAATCCGCCCCCTTCGCGAAGATGTCCTGTATCGTTTCCGCCAACGGCGCGGCGCCCTGTCCGCAGGACAATTCCTGCAACGCGCCTCGCACGGCTTTGACATCGGAAACAGGCGGGAAAATCACCCGTGGCTCCGCCAATCCGGCGGCGACCACCGCCGCGCGGTCGCCGTCCTGCAGGCTGTCCGTCAACGCGACGGCCCAGCTCCGCGCATGGTCGAAATAATTCCGCCCGCCTTCCAGCGTCTGCATGCTCGCACTGCAATCGACGATCATCACGACCGTCCGGCAGCCGGCCGGAATCAGCCCGCTTCGCCGCAGCAGCGGCCGTGCGAACGCCGCCGCCAGCAGCAAAATGATCAATATGCGCATCAGCAACGTCAAGCCTTGCGTGATGCGATGCGCACGGCGGGACTGCGCAATGGCGTCCCGCAGGAAGCGAAGCGTTCCGAACATGACGGGGCGCGGCCGCCTGCGCTGCAGAAGATGCAGCGCAATCGGCACGATCACGGCGGCCGCCGCCACGAGAAAACCGCTTCCTAGAAAAAATGGCATAACCCATTCATACGGAACCGCTTCATGGGACAAACGGGACATATGCCTGAGTTTTTCCCAGTAGCCCCGCTAGAATTCTAGAACTCTAGAACGCTAGTACTCTAGTCCCATCAAAGCGGTTCCAAATGATTAATCACTAGCCACTAATCACTAGCCACTAGCCACTAATCACAGCCCCATCTTCTCCCGCAGGTTGTAGCAGCTGCGGGCAAGGCTGTCGAACGGATCCAGATCGCCTGCGTCGCGTTCGACGATATACCACTGCACGCCCGCATAGCGGCAGGCTTCGATGATGCGCGGCCAGTTCAAGTTGCCGTCGCAGATTTCCGTCATCTTCGGCGTGCGCTGAGGCGTGATCGTCATGTCTTTGAAATGGACGCACGGGATGCGGCCGGCCGCACGGCGGATGTATTCCGCGGGATCCGCGCCGCCATGCTGCACCCAGTAAGTGTCGATTTCCATCCATGTGTTCTCCTGGTCCAGCTTCTGCATCAGCAGATCCATCGGGCGGACGCCGCCGGCCGGGGCGAATTCATGGCTGTGGTTGTGGTAGCCGATCTTGATGCCGCTGCCGACGAACTTCTGGGCGATGTTGTTGTAGCGGACGATGAAGTTCTCCCACAGATCGCGCGTCCACTCTTCCTTCGGGAAGAAGCCGCCGATGGCCGTGTATTTGCAGTTCATCTTCTGATGACGCTCGATCACGGCTTCCGTGCTGTTTTCCATCGCGTCAATGGAAATGTGCGTCACGCAGCACTTCAAACCAGTGTCGTCCAAGATCTTCTGCATTTCATCGCCGGGCAGTTCCACGACGCCGGACAGCTGGACGCCGTCATAACCCATCTTCTTCACGCGCTCGCAGGCCTTCGCCAAATCGACGGCGGTCTTGCAGTGGTCGCGCAACGTGTACATCTGTGCAGCCAATAATGACATTTTTGTTCTCCTGTTTTGGGTTGTTTGTGGGAGGTGCCATCGGCGTCCCCGCCGTTGGCATGCAACTTCCTTTTTACTTTTCTTTAGAATAACCCACGCCATTTGTTTTGCAAATTTCTTTTTCCTCTGTATCTTTACATAAACAGTCGATTGTCCCGTTATCCCAACAAAAAACAAGGAGATTCCCATGAAACGCAAATGGATCATCACCGCCATGCTTCTCGTCGCGTTCGTCATGCACGCGCAGGAATTCGAAACCATCTTCAAATGCAATCCCCTCACATGGGCGAAGGATGGTTATGAAATCGACCATTCCGAAGTGCTGGACGGAACACTGAAAAAAGTCCGCTATTCGTTGAAACTGACGGACAAGCAGGACAAGACCACCACGGTCGTCGCGACGTTCGTCCCTCCGACGCAGAATCTTCCGGATCTCGGCATCCCCGTGCCCGGCTCCCCCACCCTGCAGCAAATCGTCGATGATCTCGACGTCGTGACGGATTCGCCGAACGTCAAGGCGGGCCATTTCGCCCACGGCTCCATCGAATTCTGGCCGCTCAACTACGGCGCGACCACGAAACTCGGCCTTCCGAACGGCAGCGACAAGACGTTCGATTTCGACGACACGCCCTCCCCCAACGGCGGCTACACCTCCATGCAGATCCACAACTACATCGAACGACAGGTCGTCATGGCCCTCAACAAGCCGCAGGAAGGCGCCAACTGCGAACTCGGCATCGGCAACAACACGACCATGCCGCCCCACGGCAACGATGGCCAGACGCCCAATCCGGACTGGACGTTCACCAATTCCGGCAATCTCTACAAATCCGCCGAACTCGTCATCGCGGGCCAGTTCGAAAATCTCAAAAAGAAGGAATTCATCCCGCTCAACCCGCAGAAGATCCTTCTCAAAGGCGTGACGGACAAGCCGATCGCCACCGCCTACAAGGTCGGAGAACCGATCATCTTCACGCTGACCGCCGAAAATTTCGCCGACCAGAAGCCCACCAAATCCTATTTCATCAAATGGAAACGTACGGGCGACGACGGCAAGACGGCTGAAGGCAAATCCAACGCCAGTGAACCATGCGTCATCACGACCTCCCTCTCCAAGCCCGGTTTCGTCCGTATCGAAGCCTCTCTTGTCGACAGCAGAGGCCGTCAAGTCAACAGAAGCCGCATCTTCTTCGACGGCGGCGCGGGCGCCGAAATCGAAAAACTCTACGGCGCTGAAGAGCCCGCCGACTTCCTCGAATTCTGGGCGAAGCAGCGCGCCCGCCTCGCGGCCGTCCCGCTGAAGCCTGAACTGAAGGAACTGCCCAGCAAGGATCCCGCCGTCAAGATCTACGCCGTCAGCATCCCCTGCCCAGGCCCGAAGAACCGCCCCTGCACAGGCTATCTGACCATTCCCGCCAACGCGGCCCCGAAATCGCTCCGCGCCCAGGCCTCCTTCCACGGCTACGGCACGAGCATCCAGCGCGCCCCGTCCGGCGGCCCGCATGACGCTATCTCCTTCAACGTCAACGCCCACGGTTATGACCTCGGCAAAGACGACAAGTACTACGCCGACTTCTTCCAATCCATCAAATCCAACGGCCACGGCTACGCCTTCGATCCAAAGGAGAACGAGAATCCCGAAACCGCCTATTTCAACGGCATGGCCCTCCGCCTGATGCGCGCCTTCGAATTCATCAAGTCGCTGCCGGAATGGAACGGAAAGGATCTGACCTCCCACGGCGGCAGCCAGGGCGGCCTCCAGTCCGCCTGGGCGGGCGCTCTCGAACCGCAGCTCACGCAGACGAATCCGGGCATCCCGTGGTGCTGCGACATGAGCGGCAAGGAGCTCTTCGGCCGCATCCATGGCGGTTGGCGCATCGTCGGCACGCAGGCCCTCCGCTACTACGATCCCATCAACATGGCGAAGCACACGCCGAAGACCTGCTTCGTAAACATCACGCGCGCAGGACTTGGCGACTACACATGCCCGCCCTCCGGCGTCGCCATCTACTACAACAACATCCCCGGCCCCAAGAAGATCTGGTGGGTCCAAGGCTCCACGCACGGCTATGTGCCGCCAAATCCGAACCAGAATTACTTCCTTGAAAGCAAGTAACGTCTTTTAAACATGTCGAAGCCCTCCGCCCGTCATGGTCGGAGGGCTTTACCATATATGGAGGCACAAAACTAACCGCCTTCCCTTTAGTCGCTTATGTCCCTTTCGTCTTGTCTGAATCAACAACCATGTTAATCAAAATCATCGTCATTGGAAAGCTCAAAGACAAAGCCATGCAGGCCAGATGCGACGA
This sequence comes from uncultured bacterium, assembly GCA_902776645.1. Classification (GTDB taxonomy): domain Bacteria; phylum Verrucomicrobiota; class Lentisphaeria; order Oligosphaerales; family Oligosphaeraceae; genus UBA1407. The sequence continues at coordinate 84,775 of CACYQT010000003.1, forward strand.
ATACGCCAAATGGCTCGGCGGCTACGGCAAGCTCGAAATTCGTGAACTGCCCGACTCGACCGTCGAAAAGGAAGGCCAGGCCATCCAGAAGGAGCTTGAAAAAGACCATGGGGCCTTCGTCGTCGCGTTGTCGGAGGAAGGGAAGGAATACACGACGGCCGATTTCGCGACTTTCATCGGCAAATTCGACCGCAAAATCGTCTTCATCATCGGCGGCCCCTATGGACTAGCGAAGGACATTCGACGGAGCGCCGACCTTTTGTGGTCGCTTTCAAAATTGACGTTCACGCATGAGATTGCGCGTCTATTATTGTTCGAACAGCTCTTCCGCGTCCTGAACCTCAACGCCGGCGGACACTACCACAACGCATAGCGTAGTGAAGCCAAAAGCTTAAAGCTAAATGCTTTAACACCGTCTGTCGCTTTCGTCACTTATGTCGCTTATGTCGCTTTCTGCTCTTCTACAAAACAAAACCGCCGGCGGATGATGCTAAACATCAAACGCCGGCGGTTTTGATTCAAAATTTTGTGATGGTGGTGGTTCCTTCGAACTCGTCCAACTTTTCTCCCCTATCCCACTAGCCATCGGTCCCGCCGGAGCGGGACCCTCCCGGGCCACTAGCTACTAACCACTAGCCACTAATCACTAACCACTATTCATTATACACTTTGCTTTCCACCAGATCCGCGATGAACACGCGGGACACCAGCGTGTCCGCATTGCCGCCCAGCGCCTTGTCGTGATAGACGACGAACGCGATGCGGTTGCCGTCCGGCGACCAGGCCGTCATGCCGACGTATGCACGGCGGCCGTTCACGAGGAAGCTGTGCTCCGAGCCGCGGCGATTGAAGCGCGTCAGCTGCCGTTTGTCCTGTCCATTGCTGTTCATGATCCACAGTTCGGACTTCAGTTCCAGCTGCCAGCGGATGCCGCCGATGCCGAGATAGGCGATTTCAAAACCATTGCTGGAACTCCAGATGATCTTCTTGCCCTTGGGGGACAGCGACGGATAGCGATCCCACGCCTGCGTCGTGTTCGTCAGATTCACCATATCCGAACCGTCCAAATTCATCAGGCAGATATCCGCCGCATACCATGGTGTCTCCTTTTCGAACGGCGCCGCGAAAAGCAATTTGGAACCGTCCGGCGTGAAACCGTAGCTTTCACAGAAGCTTTGATTGTCGCTCGGCTGTAACTTCTTGATATTACGGATCTTCGGATACGAACCAGGCACAAAGTCACCGATGAACAGTGAGCGTTGCCCCCAGAAGAGGTTGCTCTTTCCGCCGTCCGCGCCGCACCAGAAAACCTTCTTGCCGTCCGGTGAAAAACGCGGCATCGCCACGCCGCGCGGGCTTGTGAACGACAGCTGATACGACGTCAGCGCCGTGTATTTGCCAGTTCCCGCGTTGTAGTACCAAAGATTGCACTGCTGTCCATTGGACGGGATTGAGCGGGAGAAGTCCTTGCTGCTTTCGCTCTGCCCCACGAAGATATAGCCGTTCTCCGTCGGATTCCAGGCGGGCGCGCCGTTGTTGCAACGCAAGCCATTAGGACGGCCAGAGGATAAATTCTTGATCGCCTGCGTTTCGACATTGATTTCCAACGCGTCCGTCCGCTTGTCCGTGTAGCGGCGGTCCACCAGCAGGCTCTTGCCGTCCTTGGACCACATGATGTAGTCCACGCTGTCGAACTCATCGCCGAGCGGGCGAAGGTTCGTCATCTGGAGGAAGCTGTTGCGGGCGTCCTCCGCCGTGCCTTTCGCCTTCTCCGCCTGCTGCTGTGCCGCCGCGGGTGTCACCCACAACGCCACCGCCAGCAGCCCCGCCATATATTTGATTGTCTTTTTTGTCATGATTTGGCTCCGTGATTCAATACCGTTGTCGTTGTTTTCCTACATCATGATAAGTTAAAGGCTTTTGGCTAGATTACAAATGCTGTTATTTGTTCAGGTCCTCACTTTATCGATTTTTCATGCTTTCCATCTCTTAAACACCAAAAAACTACTGGAAGTTCCATCGTTTCCTCTGGATGTTTCATTTTTTCGGTATTATGTTACATCAACAGCCATTCAAACTATATAAAAATAAGAGGTAGCAAGGGCGTCCACGCCCTTGTAAAAGCAAGAGGTAGCAAGGCGTCCACGCCCTTGACAAGGCCGAGACGGCCTCGCGACACTATTTTATACCATGATCAAGACAAAAAAACTTCTCTGCGGCTTCGAACTTCCCGTTCTCGGACAAGGCACCTGGGGCACGGGCGGCCGTGACACCGCCGATCCGAACGCGGACGACGAAAAGCTAGCCGCCGTCATCCGCCATGGCGTCTCCCTCGGCTTCACTCGCATCGACACGGCGGAGATGTACGCCGCAGGCCACAGCGAGGAGCTTGTCGGAAAGGCCATCGCCGGCCTGGACCGCGGTTCGCTCTTCATCACGTCAAAAGTCTGGAAGACGCATCTCCACGCGGACGACGTCCTCCAAGCGGCGGAGAATTCGCTTAAGCGATTGAAAACAGACTACATGGATCTGTTTTTGATCCATCAGGTAAATCCGGACATTCCGCTGGAGGACACGATGCGCGGCATGGACGCCGTCGTCAAACACGGCTTCGCCCGCGCCATTGGCGTGAGCAACTTCTCGTTGCAGCGCTTCCAGAAGGCGCAGGCCTGCACGTCCAACAAATTGGTTCTCAACCAAGTCCATTACAATCTCGTCGTCCGCGAATGCGAGCCGCAGCTGCTTCCATGGTGCCAGGCCAACGACGTCATGCTGGAAGCGTGGCGCCCTCTCCGCAATCTCACGCCATGCCCGCTGATGGACGAAATGCGCGGAAAATACAACGCGACGGCCGCGCAGATCGCGCTCGCCTTCCTGTTGCAGCAGAAGAATGTCGTCACCATCACGGCCATGCGTTCCGTCGAACACATGCCGGAAAATCTCGCGGCGTTGCAACTCTCTCTTGAAGAAGAAGATCTGGAACGTCTCCGCCGCGAATATCCAGGCCAGCTCGCCGTCTCGCCGACAGTACCGCTTTAATCGTCGTCTCTTTACCATAACTAAAATAAAAGGAGCAGAAACATGAACACGAACCTCTCCCGCCGTGATTTTCTGAAATCCAGCGTCATCGCCGCCTCCGGCCTGGCCATCCTCCCCAACTGGCTTGCCGCCCAGGAAATTCCAAAATCCAAAATGCAGATTTCCGCCCAGATGTATTCCGTCCGCGGCGACTGCGGAGCCAATTTTGACAACGCGTTGGAAAAAGTCGCCAAGATGGGCTTCCAAGGCGTCGAATTCGCCGGCTACTACAACTACGGCGGCAGGCCCGCTGAATTGAAGAAACGCCTAGACGATCTCGGCCTCGTCGCCTCCGGAACCCACATCGGAACAGGCAGTTTCGACAAGAACAACCTCCAGAGAACCATTGACTTCCATGCCGCCATCGGCTGTAAGTTTCTGGTCGTACCCGGCGACGGCCGTTTCACCGATCCGAACAGATGGAAAGAGCTGGCGGACATCTTCAACCAGACCGCCGCCATCCTCAAGCCGCTCGGCATGGCCTGCGGCTACCACTGCCACACGGGCGAATTCAAGAAGCTCGGCGACAAGACGTTCTGGGAGCTCTTCGCGGAAAACACCTCCGCCGACGTCATCCTCCAGCAGGATTGCGGCTGGTCCTACGTGGCGGGGCAGGATCCCGCGGCCCTCATCCGCAAATATCCGGGCCGTTCCCGCACGCTCCACATCAAGCCGTCCGTCGTGAAAAAGGACCAAGGCGCGAAGAAGGCCATTCTCGGGCAGGATTCCGTCCCATGGCCGTCCGTCCTGCTGGCCGCCCGCGAAGTCGGCAACACCGACTGGCTGACCGTCGAACAGGAGACCTATCCTGACGGCCGTCCCGCCATGGACTGCCTGAAAGACTCCTTCAACGGCCTGCAAGCCATGCTGAAAGCCATGCCTTGATTCCATCCGTGTCCCCTTCATGCCCATGAAGGGGACTTTTTTGTCC
>CACYQT010000004.1:0-204971 GCA_902776645.1 uncultured bacterium
GCCTCTAAAACGCTTCCCACGCTCTCCAACGCTGTCGATTCATACCAATCGTCGCTATTCAGCAGACCGACGACGTCGCCAGTCACTTCGGAAATCCCTTGGTTCCAGGCATCTGGGATTCCTGCCGCGTCTTCATGGCGGACTTGCTGCAAAATCCGAACGGCCATGCCTTTGCTCTCCGCACGCGTTTTGAATTCCTCCAGAATCTCCAGCGTGCGATCCGTCGAACCGCCATCGACGAACACGTATTCATCCGGCCGCCGCGACTGCTCCATGACGGATTTCAGAGAACGCGACAACGTCCTCTCCGAATTCCAGCATATCGTTATCAGACTGATTTTCATAATGATACGTTTTTCGGTCCCCCAAATTTCACCGCGCCACGCAACGCCAGCTGGCGGATCAGCAGCGTCTGCCGCCGTTCAATCTGGCGGAATTTCGCCAGAATGCACATGCCGCTGAAATACACGAAGAGAATCAGCAGATACAGCAGGAAGTCCGTACCACGGCCGATTCCGATGAGATTCGCGCACCGTGTTGACAAATCTGGCCAGATGACGAACACGACGCCCAGCACGAACTGCAAAATGAAAAACAGCCGTCCGAACAGCTTGTTCCGCAGCACCAGCCAGGCCAGAAATCCCATGAGGACCAGCCCGACAATCAAAATCACTTGAATCCAGCTCATCGTATCTCCCTGCATTACATGATCTTGTTGAGAATCAAATCAATCAAGATATTCAGCGAATTGGTCCATTTCTGGCCTTTCGCCTGCGAATAGTCCGTATAACGGATCGTGACGGGCACTTCCTTCACCGTCAGTTTCGCCGCGCGAATCTGGCTCATGATCTCCGTGGCGTGCGCCATGCGGTTCTCCGTCAAATCAATCGCTTCCAACGCCTTGCGGCCAAGAGCGCGGAATCCGTTGTGGGCGTCCGTCAGCCACATGCCCGTGAACACGCCGTTCACGATGCGTGCGCAACGCAGCACAAGTCGTTTTCCTTTCGGGACCTGCGCCAAATCCGATTCACGGAGAAAACGGGAGCCGATGACCACGTCCGCCCCCGCCTCCAACGCCGCCAGAAACTGCGGGATGTCGTTTTTATCATGCTGTCCGTCCGCGTCGAAATGGATTACCGCCTCCGCGCCCTGTGCCTTGGCGTAGTCCATGCCGGTCTGCAAGGCCGCTCCCTGCCCTAAGTTAATGGGATGACGGAGGTAATGAATCGGCAGATCCGCCAGCATCCCGTGCGGGTCTTCACGCGAACCGTCGTCGACGACGACGATTTCGTAGCCGCACGGCAGCAGCGACTCGACGGTCCGCCGAAGCGTCTCGCCTTCGTTGTAGCTTGGTATCACGACATATACGTTTTTCATCGGCATGCTCTTGACTAAAATGCGACTGTCGTCCCAGTCCCATTCATCCCATCTGTCCCATTCGCCCCGTCTTCCGCTCGATAATGATTTTTTTTATAAAATAGATTAGAAAATCTCGTTCGCCAGTTATATTAGTGGGTAAAGACAACGAAAAAACACAAAAACGAATCCATCCGTTATCGTTCCCCCACAACAAAAGGAGACATGACCATGCGTAAATTCTTCGCCCTGCTGATTGCCGGCGCCCTGGCCTTCACCGCCTTCGGCTGCCATGACCACCACCATCATCACCATGATCGTAAACACACCAACCCGCCCGTCGTGACGCGTCCCGCGCCGCCGCGCCCGGCCCCGCACCCTGCGCCGCGTCCTGTTCCGCCTGCGCGTCCCGTTCCGGGCCATCCGCTGCCGCCGCGTCCGGGCCAGCCCGCTCCTGTGATCGTCGTCCCCGCGCCGCAGCCGCATCGTTAATTCAAATGAACATCCACAAGGCGCCGCCATCCAGCGGCGCCTTTGTCTTGCGCGTTTATTCGTCGCGGCAAACTGAAAAAAGCCGCCTTGTCCTGAAAAAACACCGTTTGATTTTTCCCGCATTTATACTATATTTTATATACGTCATTTTTATTAGGTTTTCTAATAATTCATACTTCAAAGCAATTAGCATCACATAAAGCGAGTCGACCATGAATTTCAAACGGTTCTTCATCATTCTCCCGATCGTCGTGCTGACGGGTGCACAACCGTGCGCGAAGCCAGAAAAGTCCAGAGAGGGGAGGACAGCCCTATTGGAGAACGCATGCCCACCGCCGCGGAACTCGGCCTGACCGCTGACAAGGCCGCCACTCTCGCGGATCTGGAGGAAGTCGCCTTGAAGGCCAATCCCGCCGTCCGCAAAGCCGTCAACGGCGTGAACATGGCCTTTCTCGCCATCAAAATCAAAAAGGCGGACTTCCTGCCCATGATCACCGCAAGCGCGGGCCATTCTCGCACCACGCGGAACACCAACAAGCACAACTACGACTACGACACCGTCGGCACATACAACGCCGGAATCAATCTTGACCTGATGATCTTCGACTTCGGCAAGACAAACGCCGCCGTCAAACAGTCGCTGGAGGAATACAAGGAAGCCGTCCAAAACCTCCGCAGCGTTGAAAACGGCGTCATCTTCGCCGTGCGCACCGCCTATTTCGCCCTGCTTCGCGCCGTCGAGCTGGACAAAGTCGCGAAGGAGACCGTCGAGCAGTACAAGGAGCATCTGGACCACGTCCAAATCAAGAACGATGTCGGCTCCGGCACGCCGTTCGATCTGACGAAAGCGAAGGTCGACTACAACAATGCCGTCCTGAAAGCCAACAGCACGGCCAACAACGTGTCCATCGGCTGGACGAATCTCGTCAGCGCCATCGGCCTCGCGGAAAGCACGTCCTTCTCCATCTCCACCGCCAAGCTCCGTGAATACGAGCTCAATCTTGAGAAACTCATGGAAACGGCCCGCCTGTCCGAGCCCGGCCTCGCCGCCCTGCTCACGACTGAAAACGCCGCCGTCCTCAACGTCGAAAAGGCCATCAAAGACCTCTATCCGTCATTGAACCTCAACCTTGGCGCCGTTCTGTCCGGCCACGATCCCACGCTTCCGATGCTTTGGAACGCCACTGGCGCCGCTTCGCTCTCCGGCACCCTGTTCACGGGCGGCAAGAAGGAAAACGCCATCAAACTGGCGGTTTTGCAACTCAAGAACGCCCGCGCCTCCACCGTCGCCTATCAGCAGGAGCTCTACAAGAAGCTCAGCACGGCGACGCTCAACGCGGAACTCGCCCAGAAACAGCTGCAAGTCGCGCAGCTGACGGAAAGCCAGGCGCAGGAATATTTCGACATCGTCAACGAACAATACAATGTCGGCAAAGCGTCCTCTCTTGAACGGACGGACGCGCAGGTCGCCCTTTCGGACGCCAAGGCCAAGACGGTGTCCGCCATCTACGACTACCAGGACGCGATGGCCCTCATCGCCAATCTCATCGGCGACTTCCCCGCGGCCGAGCATGAGGACATCCTGAAGCCTGAATTCGATTAACTTACCGCCATACTAAAAGGGCTGTTGCTTTTCGCAACAGCCCTTTTTTTGCGCATAAAACAAGACTTCTACCGGCCATCGCCATCATCATCGCGCCATCTTCGCGGCGCATGATGGCCGACCGGCGGATCCGCTTTGTCAAGCGCTTTCTTGAAGTGGTATGTCAGCGACTGCAACTCACGCGGATAGCGGTCGAGCACTTCAAAAATTCCGTCCACTGTGCGCATTTTCGGCGCGCCATGCAGACGGACCAGCGCCCCGCACTGCTCCATCATGTTGCTGACCCAGTTGAGCTCCTCCTCATGCTCCTGCGCAAACTCCAGCGGCCAGTCCCATCCGGCGGGAAGCTTCTTCTTCCAATCCGCCTCGTTCGTCATCGTCTTCGCCTTCGAGACCAGACGGCGGACAACGCTCGCAAGATTCTCGAAATCCGTCTTGTAGCGATAGATGTTCAGATTGTCCTGCGGCCGCATCGCGGATTTCGCGACATATCCCCAGCTGGCCCGCGCATGGTCATAGGCCAGTTCGACCTCCACGTTCATCATCTCGCCGACCGTCAGCGGACGGGACGGGATGATACTGGCCGAACAGAACACATGATCTTTGAAATCAGGATGTTCGAAAAACACATACGTGTCCGCGACCGACCGGATCTTCATCTGCCACGTGACGCCTTCCAACTCTTTTGCGATCTGCTCACGACGTTCGTCGTTCTGCAACATTTTCCGACTGTAAACCATAAAAACCAATTCCTTATTCCGAAAGCAACACCGCTTCCAGTTTTCCTTCTTTCCCGCGCATCAGCCGCGCCTTGCCGCTGGCCGCATCCATATCGACGCCAAACACATACGTCTGGCCATCCGCGAATACTGCCTTCAGCTCGACGGCCGCGCCGTTGCGCGTCAACGTCACATCCGCAGACTTCAGCTCATCCGACGGCGTCCCGATCTGGAACGCGCCACCGAACAACGCCGACTTGCCATTGATCCGCGACAGCACGAACGGCGGCTTCACCGTCGCGGGATTGCCCATGCCGACGGCCGTCCGAGTCTCGCCGCCTTCCGGCAGCTGCTTCAGCGACAACGCCAGCTTCACTTTTTCCTGCGTCCACACAAAATCTTGGACAGGAGCCGTTTTCAGCAGCTTCCAGTCCTTCGCCCACTTGTATCCGTCGCCCTGCGGCTCGTCGGTCGCCATGCCTTCCTGCGCGGCGGCAAGCGTCCCGCGGGCGTGGAAGGCGTATTCGTACTGATGCTCCGCATTCGAATCCGCCCACAGCATGTCAAAGACATAGTCGCCGATCATCGCAACGGCGCGATACGCCTTCACGCCTTTGTAAATCGGGCCCGCCTCGGCGACGCACAACGCCGCGTCGGGCATCGACGCGAACGCCAAACAGTGGCCCGTCGCGGGCGCCTGACTCTTGCCGTCGACAACCAACGTGTTGTGGCTCACCGTCTGCCGATACCAGCCGCCATGGGCGGGATTGCCATAGGCGATGCAGCCAGGATCTTCCGCAATTAGTTGATTATGCGCATACAGTACATAATTCAGCTTGTCCGGATGGCCATGGCCGCCGCCATGTTCGCCATAGTCCAACGCGATGAAATTCGACGGAATCAACGCGGCGTTCATTTTTGGCGACTGCGTCCGCAGGACGACGATGCCCGCGTCATGATAGTCCTCCGACTTGAACGTCGAACCGCTCGTCTGGATGTCCGCCACGCCGAACAGCGTGGCTTCCAACGAGTTGCGTTTACCCGACTTCACGATTTCACCATGGATGGGATCCCGCCAGGCGGTGTACGCCCCTTCGTACCAGCCGGAGAAGCTCGCGAAATTGAAGCCGACGCGCGCCGAATCATGGAACGCAGGCAGTTGATACGTCGGCGTCAAGAACTTCAACGGCGCATCGTACATCAGTTTGTAGCGTTTCGGCAGTTCAACGATCTTCGTGTTCATGATCGCCTCTTCAAGCGGCCGCATCGCGCTCATCGTGTAGAAATGGTAGCCCCATGCGCGTTCATACCATGGACCGTCGTCCGTGACGCCTTTCTCAACCTGCGCGAGGAAGCCTTTCGGGCCGAAAATCGCGCCATACACCAAATCGCTCTTCCCCAGCGTCAAGCCGACGAGGCCGTAGGCCGAATTGTGCCAGCAGCAGATGTTGTGGATGCCCCATTGGTGCTTTTTAATATGGTATGCGCACGGCAGCAGCATCTTCTCCGAAATGAACGCGATGTCTTCAGCGGACAACTGTTCCTTCACGCAGTCGAAGCCCTGTATGAGCGGAATGCTCCACGTCGATTCGTCCAGCGTCTGCGGCGTCACATGGCCGCCGCCGCCCGTCGGTTTGCCATGGATGTCATGCAGCGGATAGTTCAGATAACGCTCCGCATAGCCCATGAGGATCTCACGGGCCTTCGCGGCATACCGCGCGTCTTTCGTCAGCTGATAGACGAGGCCCAAATCGCGTGTCGCGAACGCCAATTCATGATGGTCGCGGTCCAGCACGACGTCGTCGTACGGCCAGCCTGAATAGACCTTCTTGCAGACGGGGCAGACGTGCTTTGTCGGCCCTTCCGTCTTCAACGACACGCCGCATTTTTCGCATGTGTACCAATGCCACCACTGGCCGCCACGCGGCGGGAATTGCGGCGTTCTCTCCAGCCAGCCGTTGGCTTTCTTCAGAAGGCCTTCCCACCAATCCTTCGCCGCCTCCGTCTCGCGGATACGACGAAGGACTTCGGGAATCATCGCCTTCGAAATCAACAGGCAGGGCGATTCCAGCGGCGTCATGGGAACATAGTCAACCACTTGGGCACGACCAAGTTCCACATCTGGTTGGCCTGCTTGGAAAAAGGCCGCCGTCATGGAGAACTCACTGATTTCAGCAAGGCCGTCCGCCAATTTGAAATGGACGGACGTCGTCGCCTCACCGTTGGCGGGCATGTCAACCGACCATTCCGCCGGCTCGAACGAAACGCCGTCCGTTCCGCGTGGCTTCATCGTCAGCTTGACGGCTTCATCCTTGCGGTTGAACAACTTGACGTCAAGGTTCCCTTCCCGTTTCCCGCTCCATTTCACTGGATGCACTGCATCCACCAATTCGCAACGAAGCAATTTCTTCACAAGCTCCACGTTCGCGATCTGCAGAATCAACGGATTTTTCTTGTCGTCATGACTGATGCGGAACGTCATGAACCGCGCGTCCGACGGCTTGTCGCCCCACCGCCACATCGGCTTGTGAAGCTCCACGCTGCCCTTCTGCCATTCCGTGTCCGCATTCTGCGGGACGCTCAGCTGCCATGTCGCCTGCCAGCCTTCCGCCAGCGGCTTGTCGCAGACTTTCACGCCGAACCAGTCTTTCGGATTGGAAATCTTGTAGTCGAAGCGCAATTCGTCCCATTCGTCGAATTTCGGCGCCCAGTTGTCCAACAGCACGTCGTTTCCGCCCGGAGTGCTGTTCGGAGGGAAACGCAAGATGACGACGGCCCCCTTCACGGGGTCTTCCCCATATTCGACTGGCCGTCTCCAACGTTCCGGATGGGCCGACGTAAGGCAGTCCAATTTATGGACTTCGACCAACGTCTGGGCGGAAAGAATCGCGGACATTCCAAGCAGAAGCGGCAGTATCTTCATACGATTATCCTTTACCGTTTTATGGACGATGTTTGTGGCTCATTCAGGCCTCCCCTTTTGGGGGAGGTGCCGCGAAGCGGCGGAGAGGGATGATGCTGCTAAAAGCCTTAAGCGTTAGGCTTTTAGCTCTGCGAAGCTACTGGCTTAGGCAAACTTTTTGATAATGGCCTTGATATCATCGGCCGTATCTTTCAGCGACGCGAGGCTCGGCGAGACTTCCGAAACCAGCGGGCCGTCGTAACCGGCCTTCTTCAGTTCGCACATGATGGCCTTGAAGTCGCACGCGCCTTCGCCGAGGCGTGTCCACTGGCCGTTCAGCGGGCCGCCCTTCCAGTCCTTCATGTGGACGCGTTTCACATGCCTGCCCAACGCGCGCACCCAGTGCTGCGGATACTGGAAGACCGCCATGTTGCCCGGATCAAAGTAGAATCCGACATGGCTGCTGCCGACTTCGTTCAGGAAGTTGCGCATTTCCAACGGACTGAACAAAAATCCGCTCCACACGAACTCGACGGACAGCGCGACGTTCAGCTTCTCGCACAGCGGCGCCAGCGTCTTCAGATTCTCGACGGCATTTTTGTAGGCGTCTTCATAATACAGATCCGGCGTGAAACGGCCCAGCGTGTGCAACGCCGCCGTCGCGCCGAGCTTCGCCGCGCATTCCAACGCCCACGCCGTTTCGTCGATGCATTCCTTCGCATCGGCGGGATCCAGCACGAGATTGCCTTTTGAATTGCTGATGGTGATGGATTCGATCGGCAGGCCTTTTTCATCGGACAACGCCTTGAAGGCCTTCAGATCCGCATCCGTCGTATTGTAGTTGAACGACGGGCTCTTCGGCTGGATGCTCAACTCAACCGCTTCATAGCCGGCGTCTTTCACCTGGCTGAAAAAATCCTGCATGGAAAGATTCGCCAATACCAATTGTGAAATGGAACTATGCATGCTGTTTCCTCCGGTTTTGTTTTGTGTCGCTTTAGTCCTTTATGTCCCTTTCGTCCCTTTTCACTTCTCAATGGAATAGACCGCCGTCATCGCATGGCTTTCGCCCGGCTGGATCGTGCGGGCGTCCTCCAACGCGTTGCAGGTCTCCACGCAGACCATCGTCTTGTACGCGTCCGGCGTGTAGTCGGACAGCGTCTTCGACTTCTCGATCCACGGATTCCAGCAGACGGCGGAATCGCTGCCGGCCGTCGCCACATGGATCGTGCGGCCGGCCTTCGGGTCGATGATCTGGAACGGGCCGGGGGCGTGCTTGTAGACGCCGTCGATCTCGCCCGTGATTTTGATCATGCCGTCATTGTGGCGCAAGTCGTTCGCGCCGCCGACTTTGTTGAAATAATCTTTATCTTCGAAGCCCAGAATCGTGATGGCGCTGATGTCGCTGATCAGGAAGTACGTGTGGATGGCCTGCGAAATCGTGAACTCGCGGCTGTCCGTGTTCGTCGTCTTCAGCGTCATCGTCAGCTTGTCGGCGACAACGACTTCCAATTCCAGTTCGAAATCGTACGGCCAGAAGGCCTTCGTCTCTTCGGAGCTCTTCAGCGTCAACGTGACCGCCGTGCAGTTCGCGCATGCGCTCTTCACGCCGCCGAACTCCCACATCATCTGGCGGGCGAAACCGTGCATCGGCTTGTCGCCGCCGTCGGGATGCTTGCCGAACCACGGCCAGCAGATCGGCGCGCCGCCACGGATCGGAACGCCTTTCACATAACGCGTCGCGGGACTGACGAAAATCATCTCGCTGTCCTTTTTCGGAATGTAGGAAACCAGATGGCCGCCCATCAGCGAAATTTCCGCCGTCGCGGCCTCGTTCACAATCTTGACCGTCGGCAGTCCGCCGCGCCCTGAAACAACTTCACATGAACCCATGATTGTCACCTCGTAATTGATTTATTTAGATGTTCTTCTCGATATCCTTCAGGAAATTGTCCGAATCGACGACCAGCGCCGCGGGCTTCTTCAGAAGTTCGTACAACGACGACAGATAGCGCGCCATCGCCTTCGGCGGACGATGCAGGACAAGACGGCGCGGCGCGATCAGCGACAACGCGCCGCACATGCCGCCGACCTTCATGATCATCGGCTGGAACGACATCGTCTGCAGCCACGCCTCCGGCGTGTCCTCCACGCCGTTCAGATTCAGCACGACGGCTTTCAGCGGTTCCGCCAAGGCGGCGGCCACCGCCGCCGCGCGCGCCCCTTCGCCGATGCCGACCAGCGTGATCCGCTCGCAGCCCTGCTCCTTCAGCAGCGCAAGGCATGTCAGAATGTCCTGCACGCGCATGGAGAACAGCGACGGATTGAACGCGAAGAACAGCGGGTCGCTTTCGTCACGCGGCGATTTGGCAGGCATTTCCGCCGTTTCGCCGCAGCCCATGATGTCGATGGCCAAAGCCTCGCAGCCGCGTTCCATCAGCAGCTGCAGCACGGCATGGCGGTCGCCGCCTTCGAAGAAATCGGCCTTTCCTTTGTCCGAAACCAGAAGGCACATGCCTTTCTTCTGCGACGGCCTGTCCGGCTTGACCCACACGGCGGGAATGACATCGCCTTCCTCACGGCGCGAAATCAGGCAGCCGTTCGCCATGCCGCCGTCGATCTTCCATTTCGCGAACGTGACGCGCATCGCGATGTCCGCCAGTTCCAAATCGTTGTTGACGATTTCGCCCAGCAGCGGGATGCGCTCCGCCTGGTATTCGGAAAACAATTCCGCGTCAGGCAGTTGCGGCAGCGCGTCTTCGCAGACATGGGCCTTCACTTTTTCCAATGCGGGCTTCGTCGTCTCAAGCGTCGCCTGGAACGTCTTGTCCGAATGCAGAAGCATCGACAGCGGCGGCATTTGGATCTTGTCCTCCGGAATCGTCTCCCGCAACGACTGGTTCAGCAGCCAATGGGTGAACCACGGATAGACATGCTCACGCGTATTCTGCGAATAGTTGTGCTCCGCATCCGCATGGAAACCGCCGATCGCGTCCTCCGCGTCGAACAATTTGTAAACTTGCTTCAACGCCTCGAATTCATACGTCGGATTCAGCACCGTCCAGTCGCGCGTGACGGACGGCAGGAAGACAGGCCGCGGCGCGCAGGCGGACAGCACGTCGAACGACGTCACGCCGTTCAGCCGCAACAACGGCCCTTCCTCGCACATGCAGCCGCCTTGATAATGCGACGACAGCATGCAGACTGGCGCCAACACTTTGATCCGCTCGTCCAACGCCGCCAGCGTCCATGTCTGCGACGCTCCGCCGGACGCTCCCGTGCAGCCGATCCGCTCCGCATCGACTTCCGGCAAATCGCACAGGAAGTCCAACGCGCGCAACGAGTTCCACGTCTGCAAACCAAACGGGCTTACACCGTACAGCGCCGATTCGCGCTGCAAATCGGCCGGCCAGCGATGGATGATCTGGTCGTTGTCGCAGTAACCGATCATGTCGTATGCGAAAACGACGAAGCCCAGCCGCGCGAACATGATGCAGCGCAGCGGGACGGAGCCGAGCTCCTCATGGTTCACGCGCCCCTGCTGCCAATGGCCGTGCGGGCACAGGATGCCCGGCGCCGTGCCTTTCAGTTTGGCCGGAAGATACAGATTGCCCGTGCAGACCAAGCCGGGCATCGTCTCGATACGGACTTTCCTGATGACGACGCCCCAGTAATTGGCATTGTCCCACACATCCGCCTTCAGTTCAGGCATTTCCGGCATCGGCGACAGGCCGGCCGCCAACGCCAGCTGGCTCCGCGTGAAGTCGCGTTGCTCCTCCCATTCCTCCATCGTGTCCGGCGGCGTCGCGCGCCATGCGAACTCGTTGTGGCGGACGGTCAGCAGCCGCTGGTCCATCCAGTAAGACTGTTTCGGCAGTATGTTAGGAATCTTCTTGTCCATGTCAAACTCTCTTTGGTGATTCCGTTACTTCGCGGCGAATTCCGTGATGATGCTCTTGACCGTCTCGTATTCCGTCGCCACGGGGAACTGCGGGAATTCGCGTTTCACATTTTCGGACGGACGGAACAGGATGCCCACGCCCGCTTCGCCGAGCATCGACGTGTCGTTGTAGGAGTCGCCCATCGCCACGACGTCGAAATTCAGCTGCTTGAAAGCGAGCACCGCATGGCGCTTGCCGTCCAGAATGCGCATCTTGTAGTCGATGACATTGTTCTCCGCGTCCGTCACGAGCGAATTGCAATAGAGCGTGGGCCAGCCGAGCTTGCGCATGAACGGCGATGCGAATTCGTAGAACGTGTCGGAAAGGATCACGGCCTGGTAGCGTTCGCGCAGCCACGCCATGTACTCCACGGCGCCCGGCAGCGGCTCCATCGTGTCGATGACCGCCTGGATGTCACGCAGTTTCAAGTTGTTCTGTTTCAAGATCTCCAGACGGCGCTTCATCAGCACGTCGTAGTTGGAGATGTCGCGCGTCGTCAGGCGCAGTTCGGGGATGCCCGTCTTCTCGGCAAATGAAATCCACACTTCCGGAACCAGAACGCCTTCCAGATCCATCGCCACAATAATCGGTCTTTTCGCCATCGTACACTTCGTTCTTTTCTAGATTTTGTATTTTCACGGCGACGACGGAAACACCGGCGCCGCCCATAGTCGTCAATAGTTGATCATGATGCCGTAGTCGTTCGCCAGATGGCGGCACTCGCGGTCCAACGCCTGACGGCGTTTCGGATCCGTGCAAAGCGTGATCTCCGCACGCGTATGCATGATCTTCTGCGCCGCCCAATGCTGCTTCATCAGCTCGGGACCTTCGCCGCATTCATCGTAGCGGCGGCGGAACACAAGGTCGCGATGCTGGTTCTTCGCGTCGTAGCCGGAAAGCGTCAGCACCAGTTCCGTGTCGTCCGGATCGAAACGGCCGTAGATCGACAGCGTCTCATGGCGGTACAGATGGGGCAGATGGCGCGGATAGATGTTCTTGCTCACCTTGCCCTCCGCCAGATAGCGCATGTCACGCACGATCAAGTTCGAATAGCTGCTGATGTAGTTCACCAGATGGGAGCGGAAATCCTTCAGATCGTCGACATGGTAGTTGTGGCCGCGATTCAGATAGCCCATGAAATCCAGCAGCGCGCGATTCGCGTTTTTGCCCGCGCTGAACGGATAAATCGATACATTTCCGGGATTTACGCCGACCATTGCCCGCTGGAACTCGTCCGTCTCATGGTTGTGGATCGTGCGGTCGCCCATCTGGTGGATGTCGATGGTGGACTGGCCGTCCGTCAGGACGAAGATGTTCATCGGGCGGTCCAGATTGCCGTTGCCCTTCCGGACGAAGGGCCCGATGCCGCCGAACACGTCCGTCTGGCCGCCGCGGACCAGCCGCTGGATGTACAGCGACGCCGTCTCGCGGTTCTGCTCCGTCGCCGCGACGAGATTCGGATACAACGCCTGCGCTTTGCTCGTGAAGGAGACCACGTTGAAGCGGTCGTTCGGATTCAAGTAGCTCAACGATTCAATCGCGCCGGCCTTGAACTGCGAGAGCTTCGTCGGCGAGATACTGGCGGAATGGTCGATAATGAGCAACGTGTCCTTCGGGATGTCCCCCATGCTGTCGCTCAGCTCGTTCGCCTTGATGGACACTTTGAAATAGCCCTGCCCCTTGCGGTCGCGGTAGACCTTCACATCGACGTTCACGAATTCGTCCAGCGCGACGACTTTCGGGAGGATGGCCGTGTCGTCCGTCAGCTTGCCGAGCGTGTCTGAAAGCGCGGGGAGCGAACCGGCGGTGGGCAGCGGCGTCAATCCGTTCAACGGGTCCATGTCCGGCGTCATCGGCACGTCAAGGCCTGCGCCTTTTCCCAACCCTTTGGGAATTCCGAACTTGGGACGTGCGCCGAGATTCAGCCCCGTGCTGTATGTCACCCCCGTGTCCGCCGTCAGTTCGCCATGCGGCAGGAGGCTCGGCACGTTCGTGTTCGGGACATCGACGCGTTCCATCTGCGGGACCGTCGTCCGCTGGATGGCCTGCCGTTCCAACGGCAGCTCGTCCATTTTGATTTCCACGACCTTCGGCCGCGGCGCCGTCGCAATCACCTTGGCGGGAAGCGTCTGCGGCAGTTTCGGCTGGAGCATCGCACGTTCGATCTTCACGCCTTCAAAACGCAGTTCGGGAGCCGGCGGCGGCTTCACAAGATCTTCATTGCGAAACACATCCCGCATCACCCGTGTCGCCTCGTCCGTCAAATCCTGCAACGTCCCCTCGGCGGCCTCCTCCCGCAGAATCTCCTTGATTTCCTCCTGCTCGGACTCGCGCTTCGTCAATTCCTCCAGCGTGAACTCCTGGACTTTCACGTTGACGGGAAGGATGTCCCGCCTATGGGGCGGCGACACCATGGACGCGGGCGCCGGAAACGACATTCGCTCCAGACAGATCAGCAACGACACATGCAAGATCAGCGACAGCAGCACTGAGACCAATATGTAGAACGGTAGGTTTTTCATCGTGTTTATTTATTGAAAAAAGTCATCTCGCTTTTTCTATAATGTAATACCATTTTTCAACCTTTACAGTATATTATTAGGCATGGTAGGAAGGATTTTTCCGAAATATTCCCATAAAAACACCAAAAAACGCAAAACAAAGAGGAGAGAATTGCATCATGTCCAAATCCAAGTCATTGTCGTCCAAGGTACTAGTCAACATGGTCAGCATTTTCGCGAGCCGTGTCTTCGGACTGGCCCGCGATATCGCCTGTTCGTCGTACTGGGGCGCCACGGAAGGGCCGCAGGCGGCCTTCAACACAGCCTTCGCCATACCGAACATGCTCCGCATGCTGTTCGGCGAAGGCGCCTTCAACGCGGCTTTCGTACCGATGATCGCAGGGAAGCTGAAGGAGGGGAAGAAAGCGGAGGCGGAGGATCTCGCCTCCAAGACCATTTCGCTGCAGGCTCTCATTCTGGCCGCCATCGTCATCCTCGGCGCGGCCGTCTCCGCCATCGTCTCCATGAATCTTCCAGAGATGGGACCAGACAACCAGCATGTCTCATTGACATTCCGCATCCTTCCGCTGCTGTTGCCGTACGCTATCTTCATCTGCCTGGCAGGTTCCTTCGGAGCCATCCTCAACTGCCTTGGCAGATTTGCGGCGCCATCCCTCAACCCTGTGCTGTTCAACGCCATCCAGATCACATCCATCGTCATTCTCTATTTTTCCAACTCCACGCGGCAGGATTTCGCCTCCCTGTTGTTCTTCTGCATCATGGTCTTCGTCGCGGGCATCGTCCAGATGGCCCTCCTGTTTTTCATCTGCCGCCGCAATGGCTTCAACATCCGCTTCGAGCCGTTGTGGCGCACCGTCGACGGACAGCGCGTCATGCTCTGGCAGGACGCGGAGGTCAAGACGCTCTGCGGACGAATCCTGCCCGGTCTCATCGGCGCGGGTGCCTTCCAGCTGAACGCGTTCGTAGACAAGGCCATCGCCGTCTATATCGGCGCGTTCGCCGTCGGCTCCCTCGTCTATTGCCAGCATCTGGTCTATCTGCCCATCGGCATCTTCGGCGTCGCCATCGGCATGGTCTGCCTGCCGAAAATGTCCAACGCGAAAGAAGACGAAATGGCGGACTGCCTGGACTACGCCCTGCGGCAGGTCTTGTTTATGACACTGCCCTGCATGGCGCTTCTGGCCGTCCTTTCGGAAGAGGCCATCATCGTTCTCTATCAACGGGATGCATTCAACGAAGACGCCGTCAGGGAAACCCTCTGGGCCATGCGTTTCCTCCTGCCCGGCCTCCCCGCCTTCTGCTGCGCGAAGGTCGCCGTCACGACGCATCACGGCCGGAAGGACACCAAGACGCCCGTCAAAGTATCCATGTGGTGCATCCTTCTCAATCTCATCCTGAACCTGTCGTTGTTCCCGTTCCTCCGCCAAGGCGGCCTCGCGCTCGCAACTGCCGTCTGCTCATGGATCAACGTCCTGACGCTTCTCGCCATAGACACACGCAAGCTGCCCAACTGGAACTGGCGGAAAACGCTTCTCGGCGCCATCCGCCTCGCGATCTTCGCCGCTCTGGCGGCGGCGGCCGCCGCCGCAACGGTCCGCTGGCTCATGCCGCAGCTCTCCAGTCTCCGCCATTTCCTGCGTTATTTGACCGTCCTTTTTGCTTCCGGTTGCGTCGGCGGCGCCGTTTATCTGCTCGTTTGCGGAATTTTCCGCTCCCCCGAACTGGTTGAACTGCTTTCGCCGCTCCTCCGCCGCGTCAAGAAGGCATGATTCGCCGTTATTCCATCTATTTCGTCCGGAACCATTTATGAAAGACATCCTGCAAAAGATCCAATCCGTGAAAGCCGCCGTCATCGGCGATTTCTGTCTCGACGTATATTGGGTTGCGGACATGACGAGAAGCGAACTCTCCCGCGAGACGCCGCATTTTCCGCTGCCGATCGTGGAGGAACGGATGAGCCCCGGCGGGGCGGGAAACGTCGTCTGCAACCTCTGCGCACTTCGCCCCGCCGACGTCCGCTGCATCGGCGATTTCGGAAAGGACTGGCGTGGCGACGTCCTCTCCCGCCTGTTGCAGGAAGCGGAAGCCAAGACGGAGGGCGTGTTCTTCAGCGACCGGCGGAAAACGAACACCTACATCAAACCGCTCCGACACGGCATCAGCGATGTCGTCTATGAGGATCCGCGGCTCGATTTCACGAATTACGAGAATCTTACAGAAGAGGCGGAACAATTCCTGCTCCGCCAGCTGGACGCCGTCGCGGCGGATATCGACGTCCTCTGCGTCTGCGACCAGATGCCGCACGGCTGCGTCACCCCCGCCGTCCGACGGAAGATCATGGAACTCGGCCGCGCGGGCCTGACGGTCGTCGTCGACAGCCGCGACCGCATCGGCCTTTACGAAGATGTCATCGTCAAGCCGAACGACATCGAAGCATGCCGCGCCCTCAACGTCGATCATGTGACGACGCCTGACGAACTGCTGCCGCTCGTCCGCCAATTGGCAACCAAAACGCGCCGCCCCGCCGTCATCACGGCGGGCGAGGC
This sequence comes from uncultured bacterium, assembly GCA_902776645.1. Classification (GTDB taxonomy): domain Bacteria; phylum Verrucomicrobiota; class Lentisphaeria; order Oligosphaerales; family Oligosphaeraceae; genus UBA1407. The sequence continues at coordinate 16,082 of CACYQT010000004.1, forward strand.
GGGATGCGTTGTATCATCGGATGGAGTTGAAGCAGAACATGTTCCGGCTGTAAAAGTCACTGGCGAAACGGATATCTGCGGCGCAGGCGACACATTCCTTTCCGCCTTCGCCTGCGCCACCGCCGCAGGCGTCCCGCTGGAGAAAGCCGCCGCATTCGCCTGCAAGGCGTCCTCCATCGTCGTCAAAAAACTCAAGACGACGGGCACCGCCTCGCCGGAAGAGCTTCTAGGATTCTAGGATTCTAGGATTCTAGACTTCTAGGATTCTAGGATTCTAGACTTCTAGGATTCTAGAGCCGCTGGAGCTTCTAGTATTATTCATATCCCAAATTCCCGTGCAAGCTCTACATCAACTTCATCTGCGGAGTAAAGCTTGCCATCTCTCATTGAATCAATTCCCTTTGTAAGCTCTTTATCCAATTGCTTTCTAGGCATTTGCCCAATGGCTACCGGCTTCTTAAACTTTGATTTACTGTGGGCATGTAAAGTAGTTGTATTTACTTTCATATCTTTTCTGCCTTACTACCTAGTTAAATTCCACCCACAAATCCAGCAGGGCAATCGCCAAAGCCGCCTCCACGACGGGAACCGCCCGCGGCGCAATGCACGGATCATGGCGTCCAGGCACGCTAAGTTTCGCGTTTTCATGCGTTTGCATGTTCACCGTGTCCTGCTCCTTCACAATGGATGGCGTCGGTTTCACCGCCACTTTCACGATGATCGGCATCCCGCTGGTGATGCCGCCCAGAATGCCGCCGTGGTTGTTGGTCTTCGTGCAAATATTTCCATTTTCGTCAGTTGTGAATGGATCGTTATGCTCCGAGCCGCGCAATTCGGCGGCTCCCATGCCATAACCGAACTCTATGCCGCGGATGGCGGGAATGCCGAACATCAACGACGCAATGCGGTTCTCAACGCCGCCGAACATCGGATCGCCCCATCCGGCCGGAACGCCGATCGCCGCCGCTTCAATCCGCCCGCCGACGGAATCGCCGACAAGCCGCGCCGCCTCGATTTCCTCCAGCATCCGCTGCCCAACGGCTTCGTCCATCACGGGAAACGCTTTTTTTCCGGCCTGCAACAGTTCCTCCGCCGTCAAGCCGACACGGTTATATACGCAATCCCAAACACTTCCGACGCTCAAAAGATGCGCCCCGACGAAAATTCCACGACGCGCCAAAATCTGTTTCGCGATGCCGCCGGCGACGCACAACGGCGCCGTCAGACGACCGGAAAAATGGCCGCCGCCGCGCGTATCCTGCGCGCCGTTGTAGCGCACTTCAGCCGTATAATCCGCATGGCCGGGCCGCGGCAGCCACCGCATCGCCGAATAATCCTTGCTACGCGTGTCGCCATTGCGGATCAGCGCCGCCAGCGGCGCTCCCGTCGTATGGCCGTCCAGCAGGCCGGAAAGAATCTCCGGAGCGTCCGTCTCCTTCCGCGCCGTCGAATATGCCCCCTGCCCAGGAGCCCTTCGTGCCATAAATGCCTGCAATTCATCCAAATCAATCGCTTCACCGGACGGCATGCCGTCCATGACGACGCCGATGCCGCCGCCATGCGATTCGCCGAAAATCTGAATACGGATGCTGTTGCCCCACATCGATGACATGTTAGTTCTCCAATTTTCTATAGTCTTCCATGAACGTCGGATACGACTTGTTCACAGCCTGGAATCCGTCAAATTGCACCGTCGTTTCGGAGATGCAGGACGCCAACACGGCCGCCATGACGAGACGATGGTCGTTCGCCACGTCGCAACTGCCGCCCATCAGGCGGCCGACTCCTTTCACAGCCAGCCAGTCCGGACCTTCTTCCACACTGCCGCCCAAGGCCTTAAGCAATGCCGCGACCGTCGCCAGACGGTCGCTTTCCTTCAGCCGCAGGCGACCTGCGTTCACAAAACGCGTCTCGCCTTCCGCCGCCGCCGCGACGATGGACAGCACTGGCAGCAGATCGGGAATGTCCCGCATGTCCAATTCGATACCCTTCAATCTTCCGCCGCAAACCGTTACGGCATCGCCTCGCGCAGTCACAGCCGCTCCGAAGCGCTGCAGGATTTCGACAATCGCCCTGTCGCCTTGCGCGCTTTCCAAATCCAGCCCCGTCATCGTCACAGGCCCGCCCAAAGCACCAGCCGCAAGCCACATCGCCGCATTGGACCAGTCGCCGCCGACCATGATGCCACCAGGCGAACGGAAAACCTGCCCGCCTTTCACAACACCTTCTGAATGAACGCCGAACATCGACAGCGTCCGTTTCGTCATATCGACGTATCCAGTCGATTCAAGCGGTGTCGTCAAACGGATTTCGCTGTCGCCGCGCAGCAACGGCAACGCGTACATCAGTCCGGTCACATATTGCGAACTGACATTGCCCGGAAGCTCGTAGATTCCCGCCGTCAGCTCTCCCGTGATGCTTAACGGCACCCTGTCGCCGTCGATCACCGCCCCATGCGCGCGCAGGACGCGCAGTAAATCCTCCATGGGGCGTTCGGGCAGCCGCCCGCCGCCTGTCACGCGGACAGTGCTTTTTCCATGCACAAGTGCCGATATGACAGGTACTAGGAAACGAAGCGTCGATCCGCTTTCGCCGCAATCGACCGTCGCCGTCTGCGGAACATCGCTGATCGGCCGCAGCAGGATTCCGTCATCCAATGTCTCAAACGACGCGCCCAGAGCGCATAGCGCCTCCAGCGTCGCACGGATGTCGTTGGACAAATTGGACAGATTCCGCACATGCGTCGGGCTGTCCGCCAACGCCGCCGCGATCATCGCGCGATGCGCCTCCGCCTTCGCGGGAATCGCCGCCACTTGGCCGGATAACGGTTTCGGTTCGAATTTTGTCATGTTTTTTTCATGATATTGAATGGTTAAACTTGAAAACTGTCTGTTACATTATATCATATTTAAGCTAAAAAACAACTCGAAACAACATGATTTATCGTTTGCGACGGCGGGACGCCGTCGTTACATCATCAGACGGCGTCCCGCCGTCGCCACACAAAAAAGGACATCCCATGAAAGCCGAATGGAACACCTTCCCGCATCTCTGCCATACGCCGAACGGCGATATCAGCATCCGCGTCTATTGCTATCTGCCCAAAGGCCAGACCAATGAACTGCCGATCCTCTTCTACGTCCATGGCCTCGGCGGCGGCAACAAAGACAAAGGCAACGGCGCGGAATGGCTTGGAAGCTTCGCGGAAGAGCACCACCACGTCATCGTCGCCCCCGCATTCCCGCGGGACGAATTCCCCAGCGAATTCTATCAGCTTGGAACCATTTCCTCCTCATGGGAATCCTATGTTCCTGTCGCTGAAGAATTTTGGATCTACAATAACATCGAGCAGCTCTTCGACCGCGTCAAAGGCATGCTCGCATCCAAATGCGAAACCTACAAGATCTTCGGCCATTCCGCCGGCGGGCAGTTCGTCCACCGCTTCCTCAACGCCATGCCGGACGCACGCGTCTCCCGCGCCGTCGCCGCCAATCCAGGCTCGTGGACCTTCCCTGTCGCCGACGGCAAAATCGACGACACGGGAAATGTCTACGGCTGGCCCGCGACCGTGAAGGACACGCCGCTCGCGGAGGACCGCCGTCTCAAATCCTTCTTCGCGCGCAAGATGCTCGTCGAACTCGGCGAAGCGGACGTCAAGAGCCTGAAGGAAACATACGCCACAGGCTCCGGCGGCACTGGTTTCATGACGCTCCCGGGCATGTGCGCGCAGGGGGACTGCCGCCTCGACCGCGGCATGACCTACTGGAAACGCGCCCACGAATACGCCGCGTCCCGCGGTTTCGACTGCAACTGGGAGCTTCTCCGCGTTCCGGAAGTCGCCCATGAAGGCAAGAAGATGTTCGCCGCCGCCATCGACTGGCTGCTCGCCGATTAAACGACATTAAAAATCGACAAGTACTTCAGACGGAACAGGCAAGCCACCGCCTCTTCCGTTTGCAGCAGACATGAAAACGGGCCGTTGCATGACTTTCAAAGTCCTGCAACGGCCCTTTTTGTCCGCAAAAACGCCTATGCCTTATTTCATATAGGCGGCGGCGACTTTCTTGAACGCGGCGACATACGCCTTCATCTGCTCTTCACCGTAGACGGGATGGACGAAGAAGCACATCGTGCGATCCGTCAGCCAGTTGGCGTGTTCGCAGTTGAACTTCGTGTAGTCGATGACGCGCGCACGCGGATCATAGAACGGATAGTTGGCGGAACCGAAGCCGCGGCGATTCGCAAACGCCTCTTCCTTATACATTTCCGGCCACAGGACGCTGTAGACGGGCACGCCTTCCTTGCCCATCGCCGCCAAGAATTCCTTCATCGTGATGCCTTTCTTGAACTTCTCGATGTTCAGCACGAAGGGAGCCCACCAGAAGGCCGAACGGCGTTCCTTCGTGTGCAGCGGCGTGGCATAGACCAGCGGATGGTCCTTCAGCTCTTTGATGAGATATTCGCCGTTCTTGATGCGGTTCGGCAAGTTCCACGAATCAAAGCGCTTCAGTTCGCACAGACCGATCATGCTCTGCATTTCCGTCATGCGGAAATTGAAACCGACGCGGCGATGGATGTACAGCTGCTTGCCTTCCATCTCCAGAAGATTCATCTTGGCCTGCACGTCGTAGCCGTGGTCGCGGAAGGAGCGGAACTCCCACGCCAGATCGTCGTCGTTCGTCACGACCATGCCGCCTTCGCCGCCCGTGGAGAAATGCTTGCTCTGGCAGAAGGAGAAGCAGCCGACGTCGCCGATCGTGCCCGCCTTCTTTCCTTTATAGACGCCGCCGAAGCACTGCGCGCAGTCTTCAATGACTTTCAGGCCGTGCTTGCGGGCGATCTTCATGATCGGATCCATGTCCGCCACGATGCCGTACAGATGGACGACGACGATGGCCTTCGTGCGTTCATTGATAAGCGCTTCCAGCTTGGACGGATCAAGGCAGTGGTCGTCGCCGCAGTCGCAGAAGACCGGCAGCGCGCCCGCCTGGCATGCGCAGAAACTGGACGCGATGAAGCTGTAGCTCGTGCAGATGACTTCGTCGCCAGGACCGATGTTCAAGCCGCCCAACGCGACATGGAGGGCCGCCGTGCCGTTCGTGACGCTGACGGCGTTGCGGATGCCAAGCCATTTGGCCCATTCCGACTCGAACTGCATGCCGACCTTGCCGGTCCAGTAGTTGATCTTGCCGGAAAGCAGCACTTCGGCCACTTTGTCCGCAGTGGATTTCTCATAGGACGGCCAGCCGGGGAACGGCTTCGTATTCACGGGCTTCCCGCCGTCGATGGCGAGCTTTTCAGAAACAGTGGCTTTCTTGACGGTTTTCTTGGTTACCATGTTGTGACTCCTTGTTAAAATTGACGAAAACACATCCGATCATTGTCATTTGAAAATCACAGTATAAATTAACGGTCTAAACACGATAAGACAAATATAGGCGATTGCGCATTTTACTTGAAAAATTGCGATTTGTTACGATGACACGATGAATCCTTCCAATAAACCACCGCAAGGCGACAATCTATCCGAACTGGAAGTCGTGACCAGCCGCCACCCGCAGCTCACGCCGGACCATCCGCTCGAAGTGCTTTGGGACTACTATGCAGGCCCGGAGACGTTTTATCACGGTGACGTCCATTACGTGCTGCAGCTGTCCATCGTCAGGCATGGCCAGATCGAAATCGCCTACGAAAATCATCGGCGGACATGCCGCTCGGGCGACCTCTGGTGGACGTTCTGCTGGGAGCCACACGCCTTCCGCTGCCTGGACAAACGAAATCTGATCATGACCGTCAACGTCAATCTGGACGATTTGGGCGAAATCGGCCTTCTCGGCTCCTCCGTCAACTGGCTGGCGCCGTTTTCGGCCACGCCGGACAAACGTTATTGCCCGCGGACCGACGATGAACGCGATTTCATCCAAAAATGGGCGGACCACATGACGCATGTCTACCGCAGACGCCCTTCCAACTGGCTGCCGCAATGCTGGCTGGACTTCCACCGCCTGCTTCTCCACGTCATCAACCGTCTGCCGGAACACTTTGGAACGCAAGAGACTGCGTCTGACATCCGCCTCTATCTGGAGCGCATTCGCCCCGCGTTGGAACTCGTCCGAACATCGCCTGTCACGCCGGATTTAAAGACCGCGGCATCCGTCTGCCATCTGTCCGTCAGCCGTTTTTCAGAACTCTTCCGAAAGGCCCTCGGAAAAAGCTACGGCCATTTCGCGCTCCGCGCCAAGCTCGGCCATTGCGCGGCCGATTTGAAAAACGGCAAATTCCTCTTGAAGGAGATCGCGCAACGGCATGGCTTCTGCGACGCCGCCGGCCTTTGCAACGCCTTCCAGCGTGTCTTCCACTGCACGCCGACGGAATTTAAAGCTTAAAGCCGAAAGCTTAAAGCAAATGCATTAAGGCATTAAGCCATAGCATCTTATCTTCCGCCCCTTCCGCCCCTTTCGTCCCTTATGTCCCTTTCGTCCCTTCTGCCGGAAACATCACCACGGCGGTATTGTTCTCGTCGCCGGAATAATAGGCGCAGTAATGGACGCCGTTTTCCGCGACGACATTCACGTTTCCCGCATGGTGGTCGTTGGCGCTTCCTGTTGCAACCAGTTCGAAATCAGGCCAATCCGTCGGATGATCCCAAATCGCCTCCAACAGCGCCACGCGGCGTTTCAGGAAGCCCATGCCGCGATGGAAGTAGTAATTGTATAGCAGGCCTGTGGACGCGTCGTAAATCAGGCTGGGCGTCGAAATCTTCACATCGCCGATATTCGTGCGCATTTTCGTCCACGTTTTACCGAAGTCGGTGGACTGCAATTGGAACTGACGGCGCTGCGGGCAGTCGTCGCAGACTTCGCAACGCGCGATCGCGATGATCCGCCCGTCGCCAAGATAAATGCCGCACTGCTCCGTCGGCCAGTCCGCCTTCATCAGATTCGCTTCGACGACGGTCTGCTTCCACGTCCTGCCGTTGTCCGTGCTGACGAGCGTTCCCCATGCGTTTTCCGGCAGGTCGCGATAACGGCCTGCAAACCAGAAACACATCAGCCCAACTGTCGGAACATGAATGACATCCGTAATCTGCATCGGCATCGGATCCGGCCGCAGGACGGCGATGCGTTCAAACGTCACGCCATCTGCAGAACGATACAGATCATGATGCCAGTCCGCGCCGACGCAACGCACCCACAACAGCATCGCGCCGTTTTCGTCAACTCCTTTGCCGATGGCGCTTTCACCATAGTCAGGCGTGTTGACGACCTTCGATTCCACCGCCCACGTCCTGCCGCCGTCCATGGACTTGCGGGCATAGACGCCGCGCGACCGTTCATCGATGGAATGCCGGTCCCCCCTGCTGTATGTGCAGACCAAACCGCCGCCCAGCGTCTGGACGAACGGCCATGAATTGTAGCCTTTCACATCCTGCACCGTCAACGGCGACGGGACATCCGTCATGCGGGAAACAACTGGATTCATGCTTCATCCCTTTTCATAGAAAAGCCCCTTTCCGAACTTTGGAAAGGGGCTGATTGCAATCAATTACAGTTCAAAGATCTCGCACTCGCCGGGGCCGACCATCAGCGTGTCGACATATTTGTCCGCCGCGACTTTCGTGCCGTCCTTCCGGATGCGGAGCACGCCCGGTTCGAACGTGATGGTCAAATCCATCTGGTCGTGGAGGCTGCGGTTGACGATGACCAGATACTGTTTGCCGTTCTTCTCCAGCAGGGAGACGATGGCGCCTTTGTCATGCGTGTCCAATTTCGTCACTTTCGGCGGAAGCTCTTCCAGACGCTTCGTCATGTCGGGGATTTCCTTTCCCAAGTGATTCACGGACAACACCTTGGAACGGACGAAGACAAACGCCCTCGCCTGCAGTTCCTGATTCACTTCGCGAACGCGGTCATAGACGGAATTGCGCTTCTTCTCAAGCGTGATGGGCGCTTCGTGGAAATTCCACGTCTCCGTGCCCGGATTCCAGTAGGTGAAATACTGCAGGCCCTGCGCGCCGTAGGCCAGATTGCTGTACATCTGCAATTTCAGGCTGGCAACCGTCGCCACCGGATACGGGCCATGGGCGGTCGCCAACGCGAACGCCCAGAACGGGCGGTTCACACGTTTCGCCTCTTCGGCGACAATCTCCAAATTCGGATACCAGTCGCCGCGCAGCGTGTCGTTCACGACCGGATAATGGTCGTAGGAAATCAACTGGATCGGCACATCCTCCACGAAACGATGGACATAGTTGCGATATTCGTCGTACGACTTGAAGCCATACGTCGGCAGCAGGTTCAGATAGCACAGATGGGTCGGATCCGTGTCGATGATGCGCTTCGCCCAATCCCACAAGCCTTTGAACGACGGGATGCCGGGCTCGTCGACCAAGAAGTAGCCAGCCAAGGCGGGATGGTTCATGACAGCCTTGACCGTCTCTTCGGGCTCATCATGCAACTTGCTGCACGTGAACATGCTGTAGATGCCCGCCTGTTGCGCGAGATCCAACGACTTGACAGCGTCTTCATATTTGCCGATATGCGAGAAGTTGATGTTGAAGCCGGCCTCTTTCATCTCAAGATAGCGCTCCAGGCTCAAGTCCGCCGGCGGAATGCTGTACCATGACAGAATCGGCAGGATGTCCTGCCCGGGGAACAGATCCGTCGGATCCGCGGCGCATTTCACAGTTTTCTTTCCGACAGTGGCGCATCCTTCGCCCAGCAAGGCACAGACCGCCAGGACACCCAGAAACATACGACTTTTCATCTTTTCTCCTGATTTGTTTTGACAATGGACTTCCACGCCTTCCGGCATGAAGCGAAATCAATACAATAATAACTTATCTATGGAAAAGATTTTGGCAAACTCAACCACGAACATTAAATTATAGATACACATCAAACCCAAACAAAAAAGGAGCCACAACCATGAAAAAAACACTTGCCTCACTCGCCTTCACCCTGTTCTGCCTGATGATCCTCACGGGCTGCCGCACCACGCCGCCCGCGCCGCCGCGCGTCTCCATTCTCGGCGACAGCTATTCAACGTTCAAAGGCTGGATTCCCGATGGCAACGCCATCTATTACCCGCAAACGCGAGGCAATAACGACGTGAAGAACGCCGAAGAATGCTGGTGGCATCTCGTCACGGCGGCCATCGGCGGCGAATTGGAAAAGAACGAATCGTGGAGCGGCTCGACCATCTGCTATACAGGCTACAACGCCAAGGACTTCAGCAGCTTCAGCTTTGTGACGCGCGCCAACCGTCTCGGCAATCCGTCGCTGATTCTCGTCTGCGGCGGAACCAACGACAGCTGGGCCAACGCCCCCATCGGCGAATACAAATGGGCCGACTGGACGAAGGAGGAGCTCTATTCCTTCCGCCCCGCCATGGCCAAACTGCTCTTCGACCTCAAGGCATTCTATCCCGAAGCCAAGATCTATTTCATTCTGAATTCGGAGCTTAAGCCTGCCATCAACGATTCCGTCCATGAAATCTGCAAGTACTACAACGTGCCCTGCATCGATTTGAAGGACATTGAAAAGCAGAGCGGCCATCCCTCTATCAAAGGCATGAAAGCCTTCGCGGACCAAGTAGTGGAGGCGATTACGAAATAACCGCCTTCGGCGGAGCTAAAAGCTTAAAGCTTAAAGCTTAAAGCAAAAACTACAAGGCTTGCGGTAAAAACTCACCGCAAGCCTTGTGGTTTTTCTGGTATTTTGTCATTTGCTAAAATACATTCAAGATATTTTTTTTACTAGAATGAATGTAATAAATATTTTTTAGAAGTCAATTTGTATCTTTCAACAATGTCTGTATATTTATTGCCATCCGCATAAATGGCTATTAAAAAGAATCTATATTATATTTGTTGCAGAGAACAATACAAAATGCCATGATTGTCTCAGCTGGGTAAATGACCGGGCAGGCCATGAATTCCCCCTCACTTGTTTGATGAAAAGCCATGCTGACGGATAATTTGCCAGTAGATTGTCCATGAAGCCTGTTTGTTTCATGGCAATGGCAAGAGGCCCCCCTTCAATCATCTAAAGGAGACAAGACAATGGCGACACAAATGACATTCGACAATCTAGCCCAAAACATTCTCGCCGTCCATCATTCAGCGCGAAACTACGCAAAGAACGCAGTCAATCAAGCCTTGACGATCCGTAATTGGTTGATTGGCTTCTACATCGTTGAATATGAACAAAAAGGAAGTGATCGAGCCCAATACGGCACCCAGCTTCTGAAAAATCTCGAAAGCAAACTCAATACCAAGGGATTGAATAATACTCTACTTAAAAACAGCAGAAAATTCTATTTACTTTATCCAGAAGTTAAAACAATTATCCCAAACGATCAAAGTAAATTGCTGGACAAGTTACTGCCAAAAAGTCCGACGCCATCGGACTTTTTGACGGCCTCTCAAAAAAGTCCGACGCCGTCTCACAAATTCAAACTGAATATTATCAATATAGTTCAAAGATTATCTTTCTCACACATATGTGAAATAATGACAGTGGATGATGAATTTGCTCGTTGCTTTTATGAATTAGAATGCATCAAATGCGGTTGGAACATAAAAGAGCTCCGCCGCCAGATCGCAACCAATCTGTTCTTCAGGACAGGAATCAGCAAAAATCCGGAAAAACTGCTTTCACAGACTGTCAATCTAAAAGCAGACCATCCATTGACAGTCAAGGATCCATTTGTCTTTGAATTCCTTGGACTTGATGCAAAAGAAGCTGTATCAGAATCAGATCTGGAGCAAGCGTTGATGGATCATCTACAGGATTTTCTGATGGAGATGGGCAAAGGATTCTGCTTTGAAGCACGACAGAAAAGAATCATCATTGACGATCAATATCATTTCATCGATCTTGTGCTCTATAATCGGATTCTACACTGCAATGTCATTATTGAGCTAAAAAATGATGAATTCAGCTATCAGCACTTCGGGCAATTAAACGCTTATGTGGCGTATTACAAGGAGAATGAAATGCACGAGGGTGACAATCCGCCCGTCGGCATCCTGCTCTGCACACAAAAAGGCCCCAAGATGGTGGAATATGCCCTATCAGGCATAGACAACCAATTGTTCGCAACCACCTACATGCTTCAGCTCCCGCACAAGGAACAGTTGATGGAATTCATGCAAAAACAATTGGCAGAAATGCAGTAGTTCCAATAGACATTACTAGATATTCTGGAAGTTCTGGAAATTAATCCAATCTCTCCAGAATATCCAGAATAGCCAGTCTAGCCAGTCTCTACCCAATCACCGCTTTGATCCACGCATCCGCAAACAGCTGATGTCCGGCAAGTAGCGGATGGACACCGTCCTTCGTCCAATGCTCCTGCGGAGCACGGGCCAAGGCGTCATCCAGCAATGTCTGGCTGGGAATGAAAATCGCGTTGAACTCGTCCGCAAGCTTGCGGACGATGGCGCGGCGCTGGTCGATTTCCTCCTTCCAGCCGTCGCCGACGGCGCCGAAGGGATGCACATACGGTTCCATGAGGACAAGTTTCACATTCGGCAATTCAGCCTTCGTCCACTGCAGCAGTTCATGGTAAATGCGTTCATAGCGAGGAACTTCCACACCGTTCTGACGCGCAAATTCATGCCATGTGTCGTTGACGCCGATCATGATCGACAGAATGTCCGGACGGATGTGCAACGCGTCGATCTTCCAACGCGCGTACAAATCGACGACGCGGTTGCCGCTGATGGCCTTGTTGATGATCGTGTATTCGCCCGGATAGTCGCAGAGAAGCCGCGCGGCGACAAGCATGGGATAGCCCGCGCCCAGCCCCGCCCCCGGCGGAAGGCCTTCATCCGTCTTGTTGCGCCCCGCGTCCGTAATCGAATCGCCTTGGAAAAGAATGGTCTTCATGATGGTTTCCTGTTGATGTTATGTTGGTTTCTTATACGATATATTGTATTAATCTCAATCACCTGTATTCTGCTTTAAGCTTTTAGCTTTAAGCTTTTAGCTATAGGCGAAAGCCTATTTCGCGCCATAGATGTACAATCCGCCGTATGTCCAGTTCGGATTGGGCATGCCTGGAATGTTGATGCGGTCCATCGTCAGCAGAATATATTTATATGGATAGCCGTCGGGCAGTTCCGCGAAGCACGGCCACACGCGGGAATTGGTCGTCTTCATGACGCCCCACGGCGTGTCCAGCGGCGTGTCGCCCCATGGCTCCACGTCCAGTTTCAATTTGCCAAGTTTTTTCAGAAGTGGATAGGAATAAACGTATAGCGCATGTTCCGCGCTGCCGGAGAAGCAGTAGCGGACGCCGTTCATCCACTGGATGGTCGTGCCGGTGGAATCCTCCGGAACGATCTCCGTCAATGGCTCATACGGGCCGTCCCAGTTGTCGCTTTCCAGCATCTGCGCCTTGATTCCCTTCACAAACGTGCAGAGGAACAACCGCCATTTCTTCGCATCCGGATCCCAGATGCCCGACGGATCTTCATGCATGAAACCTTTCAGCCCCAATGACTTGGCCTTCATGACGGACAAGCCGTGCAACGGATTTTCCTTGCACCACGCGGCGTTCAGGCCGCCCTCCGCGCGGCCGCTCAAAGCATCGCTTGCCGTCGAGAAATTGCTGACAAACGCCCGCCATTCGCCCGCCTCTTCGTCAAAGAAAAGATGGGAAGCGACATCGTTGCGCAATTTGCCGTCGCCGTAGTCGAACAAGATGGTCCCTTCCAGACGGACATCCATTTTGGCCGGATCGAAGCTTGCCACGCCTTGAAACGCGCCGAAAATACGTGTTGAGAACGTGAAGAAAAGCCGTCCGTCCTCCCAATAGAGGGCGTTTTGGCGGCCACGCGTCACAAAACGGACGTCCGCCTGGCCCATGCCGGCCGTAAGCGTCTTTTTAATGTCGACCATGCCGCCATGACTGCGCATCGTCAATTCCGTCGTCCATGCCTTGTCCCGCGGATCGAAGCCATCCGGAAGCCAGGCCAATCTGGAAAGCCTTGTCACGCCGTCTTTTGTCACATAGACGCCGCAGCGCGACTTGCCGCAGAACGCCACATGGAAGGTATAGGGCGGCGTCACGTCGGACGGTGCTTCGACGCGCATTTTCACGTCGCCGTTTTTCGTCACCAGCTGCATTTCAGCCGGAAGCGACGTCACCTCCGCCGCATAATGGCCACATGGCAGGAATGTAATCCCTTGCGGGAACGGGAGTTCCGCGTCAAAAGCAAAACGTCGCTTCCATATCTGTTTGAACGACAAATCCATCGGCGTCCGTTTCTTCAATTCGTCCATTTGCTGTTCCGCCATCGTCCTGTTTCCTGTCATGAATATCACCAATAGCAGACATGCGCAAACCATCCAGCCGCTGCTATTTCTTGTTTCACGCCGCTTCATCACAGCAGTTCCTCATCCGTCACATCGCCCTTGCAGACAATGTTCGTCGGCCCCGTAAGATACAGATTGTCAACATGTTCGCCTGTCCGTTCGACATCGATGAAAAGCCGTCCGCCGGGCATGTCGATTCTCACATTCCGCCCGCTGGCCTTCCCCCCCAGCGTCAAAACCGTCGCCACGGATCCGGAGCCCGTCCCGCAGGCGTAGGTGAAATCCTCCACGCCGCGCTCCCATGTCCGAACCGTCACATGGTCTTTTTCGACGATTTCATAGAAATTGACGTTCGCGCCCTTCGGGAACGCCTTGTGGTAGCGCATCTTGCGGCCAAGCTCGAACAGCTTGTCGTGCGGATACTCCGCCAATCCATTGATTGGCACGACGGCATGCGGAAGGCCCGGCGTGCCAAGCTCCACATACGTGCATTCATACGTCCTGCCATCGACGTCCAAATCGCGTCGTTCCAACAACGTCACGTCATTGAGCCGCACTTTGTAGAAACGTTGGTCAATGCGATGGCCGACGACGATTCCGGAATCCGTTTCAATCCGCTGCACATCGCCCGCCAGGCCGTTTTCATAGCCGTAACGGGCGATGCAGCGCGCGCCATTGCCGCACATTTCGCCGATGGAGCCGTCGGAATTGTAAAACAGCATCCGATAGTCCGCCTTGGTGGACGCCTCGACCACCATGAAACCGTCCGCTCCGATGGACAAGTGCCGTTCGCACAACGTCTTGGCGACCGACGGCAATTTTTCGGCCGGAATCTTCTCCACGCGGTTGTCGATGATGATGAAATCATTGCCCGCGCCATTCATTTTCCAGAATTTCATCGTGTTCCACCTGCTAAACAATTATCCTTATTGCCTTTGCTTTAAGCTTTAGGCTTTAGGCTTTTAGCTCTGCGAAGCAGCTTATTCAAGAATGATCGCCTTGAAGGCGTCGATTTCCTCCTGCGTCACGCCACAGGTCAGAAGGAACTTCTGGATCTTGACGGACAGCGGCTCGCCCGGTTCGCCATACTTGTCGAAGCCGAGGCTGATCGTATCGTAGTTTTCATATTTGAAATAGTCACGCGCCGTGACTTCCCAGTCTTTGCGCAGATTGTCTTCTGGAACTCCAAGAAGCCCGCAGAGGATGTACGACAGCGTACCCGTGCGATCCGCACCCGCAATGCAGTGGAAGACAATGGGATAGTTCTTCTTGTCGGCAAAGAGTCTGAAATCGTCCCGCACGGCCTTCATGCCTTTTTCCTGGAAAATGGGACCATAGTAGTCATAGGAGGGGATGTGGATCCATTTCACGGCCTTGCCCATCGGCGATTCCGACATCGTCGCGACTTCGCCGTCCCAACGCAGATCAAGCTCCGTCTTGATGCCGACCTTGTTCACGAAATAATTGATGCCTTCCGGTTTGATGACCGTCTCGCCGATGCGGCTCTTTTTCGGATCGATACGCTTCGCTTCGTCCCACGTCCAGTCCGGGCTGTCGAGATTGAGACCAGCGGAACGGAAGATCAGGCCTTGCTTCATGCGACGGCCGTCAACGGTCTTCCAACCGCCGAGATCGCGCACATTGTCCACGCCCGGCAGCGTGATCTGGCGGGGCAGCATGTCCTCCGTCTTGAAGGAGCCGACCGGAGACGTCACGGTCTTCCCGCAGGGGGCCGTGCCCTTCACGCGCCAGTAAACCGTCTTACCGGCTTGGAAATTGCAGACTTGCGCCGTTTTGGCGGCGGCGTCCACGCTGACAACCAGTTCCTGAGCGTTCGTCGTGAAATTCTCGTCCAAGGCGAATTCAAGATTGACATCCGTCAGCTCCACATCCGATTTCCAGCTGAACGTGGTCGGAACAGACTGATGGCGCTGATACAGGACGGCGCGTTTCTCTTTGTCGTTGAAATAGTCCCGACGCGGCGCGCTGGCCAGCTGCAGGAATTCGTGCATCTCCTTCGGATGCTGGACGATCACATCATCCTTCGTGGGGGAGACAAGGCTGATGGAGCAGCATCCTGTCGCCACGAACACCAAAGCCAGAATTAAAAACAGATTCTTAAAGTCTTTCTTTTTCATGTTTTGTCCTTTGTTGTCTTGAATTTACCGTTTTTTATTTTCGTTTTCAACAAATCCAAACGTTTAACATGAAACCGAATCACGTTTTTTCAAGCCATGAACAGATGTAATTTGCCCATTGACAGACAAGACTCAAAAGGATTCGGCCCCTCCCGAAGGCCGCCACATAGCCATCGCAGATGGCGTTTTCTGCTATCGTCTGTCAGTAGAGAGATAACTAATAATGCGATTGAAACATTATGATTTCCAGTTGGTTATGTTTATTTCATCCATTGAGAACAGATAATATTTTCACAATCAATCATTTATAATCTTTATAATTCAATAATCATAAAGATTCCAATAAAATCATACAGAAATCATGACTTTATAGGAATTTTTATGACTTCTTATTTATTCAAATAGTGATTTGCATCATTCAATTGCCGATGTATAATATGGGAAATGCAAGGCGGGCATCCCACGGCAGTTGCCCTGCCACCACTGCGTGGTTCAGACGAAAACGGCCTCCAGCCCATGTTGCCGACGCCAGCAAAATGGTCGCGATGAAAAAAACTCAGTAAACAGTAGAAAAACATCGCGAACACTTGCTTTTCCACAATAGACTAGGATATTAAACAAATGCGATTACCTAAATGGTAAGTGCATGTAAACAAACACGATGATAACCATTTTCAAAAATGAAAAAGTACGGGCGGCATACCAGGACAAGGAAAGCAAGGAATGGCGCAGTTATTCTGAACAGGAAAAAGACGCGTTGGACGCCCTCGCCACAATCATCGACGCCGCACAGTCCCTTCAGGATATAAGGAACATCCCGCCGCTTCATCTTGAAATCTTGAAAGGGAAGCTCAAAAAGAGAAAAAAGCCGACAGGCGAATGGAGCGTCAGGGCGGTCGGCACGAAATACCGTGTCATCTTCATCCCGTGCGACGAAAACGGAAATGAAAAAATCGGCGGAGACATTCTGGCAGAGGCCCGGGCGATAAAGATCGTCAAAATCACGGAGGTATCAAAACATTATGACTAACATGCTAAAATACAAGGAACTACGTGCATTTCACCCTGGGTACTTCGTCAAGCAGATCATCGATGACGAAGGAGTCACCCAAGATGATTTCGCGGCCCGTCTCGGCACCACGCCCAAGACACTGAGCGAATTGGTGAACGGGAAGATCAATCTGTCGCGGGAAATGGCGGAGGCATTGTCCTGCATGCTTGGAACCAGCGTTGACATGTGGCTCAATCTGCAAAAAAAATACATCGAACGTCTGGCCGAGATTGAAATCGAAAAAAGACTGGATGAACAACAACCATATTTGGAAGTCATTGACTACCATTATTTTGTCCAATACGCAGGTCTGAAGCCTGAAAGCAGCTTGAAGGAAAAGGTGCTGTCTCTCTGCGCATGCCTGAAACTGGCGTCCCTCTGCCTGCTTGGAGAAGAAGTCTACATGGTCAGTTATCGCATCAGTTCGCAGAAGATGGACTGGAAGAATGTCATCTGTGCCCGGGCATGGCTCATGTTCGCGCTGGCCAAGGCGAAAGCCAACCGCATTGTGGGGGAAGTCGATACAGACCGCCTGGCCAGTTTCATCCCCGAAATGCGTGGCATGACCATGCATGGCGTCCTCCAGTCGCTCCCGCGTCTGGAGGAGATTTTCACGTCGTGCGGCGTGACGTTCGTGTATCTTCCCATGCTGAAAGACGCCAAAATCAGCGGAGCGGTGAAATGGGCGTCGGACAGGCAGGGCGTGACGCTGGCGATCAACGACCGCTTCAAAAAGGAGGATGCGTTCTGGTTCACGCTGTTCCATGAGATCAAACATGTACTGCAACGTTCATACAACAGAACTTATGTAAGCGTTGACGAGGACGACGCAGTCATGGACGAACAGGACAGGGAGAACGAAAAGGATGCTGACCAATTCGCCATTGATACGCTGATTTCGGCTGACGAATATGCTGGCTTTCTTGCCTCGGGCGATTTCTCTAACGATGCAATCCGCAATTTCTCGGCTTCTATAGGCATCCATGCGGGGATTGTGTCGGGAAGGCTCGCCAAGGAAGGGCATGTCGACTACAAGGAAATCAACCACCTGAGAAATTCCTTTAGTTTATAATTCCAGAAGAGTGACTTTGGCTCGATCATAATATAATGAATATATTATGCGCAAATGCTTGTTTTTTTTACACTATGATGCCTTTGTTACATATTTCAATGTCATTTGACAGCGGCATCATGTGACGTTATCATATTATTTGAGCACAAAAAAGCCCCTGCAGGCATACCTGCAGGGGTTACATTATGGCATCTCCAACCAGAGTCGAACTGGTGTTGACGGGATGAGAACCCGTTGTCCTAGGCCACTAGACGATGGAGACACGATTAAAACTGATGCTATACTTTACACCGCTTTTCGCATTTTGCAAATCAAGCGGGCGATTTTATCAATTCCCCTTCAACGAACGGGCAGTCTCCGCCATCTTCTTCGCGGCATCCTCCGGCGTCATCGTGCCGGCGAACAGATTCTGCGTCGTGTTCGAATGCTCGACGCCGAGTCGGGCGGGCAGGAACTGGTCGTAGTAGGGCTGCAGCGTATCCGCCTTGTCCAGAAGCTCCAACGCCAGCCGCGTCGGGGCGGGCAGCAGCTCCTTCTGCTCCGCCGTCGTCTTCACGGCGGGAATGCGGCCGATCTTGCACCAATCGGCGACGACTTGCCCATCCGTCAGGGCTTCAAGGAGTTCCACCGCCAGTTGCGGCTCCTTGCAGGCGCTGGAGACGGCGAAACCGCAGTTGACGCCGCCCAACACCGTCCGCAGATCGCCCTTTCCACCCGCGACGGCGGGGAACGGGACGGGAATCATGTCCGCCATGAAGTCCGGATTCTCCTCCTTCACGCGGGCGACGATCCAGCTGCCCGTCAGATACATGGCGGCCTTCCCGTTGATGAACGACGTGCGGGCCACATCGTCCTCCAAGGCGTTGAAGCCGACGGAGAACGCGTTGGCGTCGATCAGCTGGCGGAGCATCTTGCCGGCCGTCACGAAGGCCGCGTCGTCGAACGCGGCACCGTCCTTTCCGGCGGCGGCGTCCAAAAACAGCTGCGTGCCGCCGCAACGATTCGCCAGATAGCAGAAATAGAAGGCGCCAGGCCATTTTTTCATGTTTCCGAGGGCCAGCGGCGTGACTTTCTTCTCGCGGAACGCCGCCGAAACGGCCAGAAGCTCCTCGAACGTCTTCGGATAGGCAAGGCCGTTCGCGTCGAACAACTTCTTGTCGCACCACAGCGTCACGGCGCTCAAATCCAGCGGGACGGAATATAAATCTCCGCCGTTGCGGCAGATTGAGAGCGCGGAATCAATAAACCGCCCTTCCCAATCGTTACTTTTGGCGTACTCGTTCAAGCATAGCACCTTCCCCTGGCGGATGTATTCGGACGTCTGTCCGCCTGCGCCCCACGTGAAGAAAACGTCCGGCGAGTTGCCGCTCGCCATCTCGTTCGCCAGCTTGACCTTGTACGCGTCGTTTTCGAACGTCTGCACGATGACTTTCACGCCCGGATGGGCCGCCTCGAAGCGCTTCACGGCGCCTCAAGCACTTCCTTCGGGCCGGAATAGTTCATGATATGCCAGAACGTCAGCGTCTTCGCGGCGGCCTCCTCCTTCCCGGACGGAGCCTTTCCGCAACCGAAGACGACCGACATCAAGACAATCACCACGATAAAATCACGAAAAAATTGGAACATTGAAATCTAGTCCTTATGTTAATAGGTTTACACATGATTCTTGAATCAACGTCCCTAATGTAAACCGATTTTCCATATTGGCAAAACAACAAGACCTTCAACGACCATGAGATGTCTTAAAAATATTTTCCTTTTCCTGCTGCTCGGCGTCATCGCGCTGCATGCGCAGGACAATCCGGCAGCCGCTCCACAACAGCAGGCCAAGCCGGCAGCCGCCCCGCAGGCGAAGCCGAAAAACGCGCAGGACACGGTGGCATGGCATGAAAAATCCGCCGCCGCCCGAATCCGCTTCAACGTCTTCTCCAAACGGTCGCCCGTCATCTTCGTGCCCGTTCCGACGGAACTGTCTGACGCGAAAAACGTCGCCGCCATCGACGACCGCGGAACGCGCCTTGAAGCCGTTCCGTTTTTCCGTGACGGAAAGCTCTTCGGAGCGGCCGTGAACGCCGCCAAGCTGACGGCGCCCGGCGGGCAGCCGCCGAACGTCCGCCTCAACGCCTCCCTCTATCTTCTGCCGGAGCCGCCAAAAGAGACGGCCGCCTGGGCGGCCCCGTCCGTCCGCGCCTCCCGCCATGGGCAGACGTTGACGACGCGCGCCTTCACGGCGGCGGAAATGCTCCGCCTCTACGCCAATCTGAAGCCGCGCAGGAATTTCCTTCCGGCCCAGACCGTCGACAGTTTCGGCGCGATTCCCGAAGGCAACCCCAGATGGCAGTCGCCGCCGGAAACGACCTACGGCGTCTCCGTCTTCACGTGGGAGGCGTTCTGGAACGTCGAAAAACAACAGGCAGTCCGTTTCGGCGGCGACCAGACGCATGTCGCGTGGACGGTTCTTCTCGACGGCAAACCGGTCGCCAACTGGCAGGCCACGGGAGACGTTGAAATCCGCAAGGATGGCGGCAGCTTCGGCGCCGCCGTCGATGTCGCCCCCGGCCTCCACGCCCTGCAGTTTCTCGCCGTCCAATGCCTCCATCAGCCTATCCCCAAGCTACTTGTGAAAGACGCGGCGGACAAGGAAGGCGCGGGGCAGCCGCCGTCCGGCCTCTTCCCGATCCAACGCCCCTTCCTCTTCGGCGTGGAGGTCAACGGCCATCCGGAAGCCTCCGTCATCGGCAGCGTCTACCAGGAGCAGGCCTTTTATTTCCAGCAGACGGAGCAGACCGTCGTGTCTTACCGCTTGTCGTCAAACGGAAAGACCGTCCTCCTTCCGAACGGCTCCTCCACTCCCGCCCCCGTCTGGCAGAACCACGCCATCAGCGCCCATGCCGACTATCCGTCCGTCCAACTGAAAGCCGCTTCGGCGACCTATACGTTCCCGGGCTTCGCACGCTGGACGCAGGGCGTCGCCGCCAACTTCCATGCGCATGTCGGCGGCTTGACGCCGCTTGTCCGCCACGGCGATCCGCTGACGGGCGATCTCCGTGTCCAATGGCCGGAATCCATTCCGCCGGATATCCGCAATCTTCTGAAATTCAACGTCCAGCAGCAAAAGCAAGACGGCAGCCCGTCCGCCCCGTCCGCCGAAGTGGCCGCCGACACAACGGAAATGTTCCCCTTCAGCCTGCCGGTCGCGGATGACACGGCGGCCATCGTCTTCACGCCGGATTTCGCGGGCGTGGCGCCGTTCCCGCCCGTGACCGTCAAAATCCTCCGTTCGAAAGATGCGACGGCCAACATAACCGCCCAAGGCACGGCTCTTTATGAAAACGGCAATTCGGATGCGTGCCGCGTGGCCTTCATCATGGATCCGCTGCCGGACACGCCGCCTGAAACAACGGCGTCCGCCTATCCGGACTCCCTGTTCATTCTCGACGATTTCATCGCCACCGCCAACGCCCCGCAGGCCAACATCCTCCCCGAAACGCTTCTGACAGAATACTTTCAGCATACGCCGCTGACGCAGGTCACCCACGCCGCCGTCCACTGCCCGCCCGGAACGGACGATTTCATCGCCATTCCCGCCAATCTTTCGGCGATGACCGGCCTCAAGCCGAAAACCGCCCTGCTGGCCATCGGATACGAGCCGCTCAAGGCGGGCCTCAGCCCGCTGGACGCGACGGATCAGATCCTCTTCGCCGCGCAGGCCTGCCAGGCCCACGGCATCCAGCCGATCTTCGTGACGCTGCCGCCGCTGCCCGAAATCGCCGCGGAGACCTCCCGCCTCGCGGCCCTCTATCTGAAGGAACTCGCCCTGCGCACGAACACGCCGGTCATCGACCTCTATGCGCAGGCCATGATCGAACACGTCAACACAGGCGAATGGCGTCTCGCCGACTCCATCACCATTCCGACATTGAACAACACGGGCCGCATCTGGGTGATCCAGAAGACCGCCACCCGCCTCATGAAGCTTTTCAAGTAACACGCCATCCCCCATACCTTAATTAATATCATGCCAAAAATCATCGACCTGACAACCCATAACGCGGACAACCCCTACGAGCCGCGCGGCTTCCCGCAAGCCACGCTCACCGTCTGCAAATGGCAGAAGACGGCGCTCTGGCTGCTCGTGATCGGGCTCGTCGCCTGGGCCATCATGGACTGGCGTTCCGAACTCTTCATCATCAACCTCCTGCTGACAATCTTCTATCTGGCATCGACGCTATACCGCATGCTCATCATCGAGCTCGCCCTCCAGAAGCCGCGCGAAATCCAGCTGACGCCCGAAGAGCTCGCCACGCCGCCGAACGGCCGCGAATGGCCGCGCTACATGGTCATCCTCCCCATGTACCATGAAGGCGACATCCTCCCGCATCTCGTCGACGGCCTCTCCAAGCTCGACTATCCGAAAAACAGGCTCGAAATCCGCCTGCTCATCGAAGAGGACGACGACGAGACCATGGGCGTCGCGAAATCCCTCAACCTCAAGCCGCCGTTCGTCATCAAGCCGATTCCGAAATCCTACCCGCGCACGAAACCGAAGGCCTGCAACGTCGCCATCGAAGACGGCGACGCGGAGTTTCTCGTCATCTACGACGCGGAGGACAAGCCCGAACCGGACCAGCTGAAAAAAGCCGCCCACGCCTTCGCAAAATGCCCGAAGGAAGTCGCCTGCATCCAGGCCAAGCTCGGATTCTACAATCCCGACCAGAACCTCCTGACCAAATGCTTCACGGCGGACTACGCCACATGGTTCGGCCTCTGCCTGCCGGGCCTCGACTGCCTACAGGCCCCCATCCCCCTTGGCGGAACATCCAACCACTTCCGCCTGAATGTCTTGCGCAAGGTCGGCGGGTGGGACGAATACAACGTGACGGAAGACTGCGACCTCGGCCTGCGGCTCTTCGCGGGCGGCTGGCGGACACGCGTGCTCGAATCCTCCACATGGGAGCAGGCCTGCCCGAACCTCCTCTTCTGGATCAAGCAGCGCTCCCGCTGGGTGAAAGGCTATATCCAGACCTATCTCATTCATACACGCGACTTTATCGGTCTCCACAAGCGCTTCGGCCTGTGGAACAGCATCCAGTTCCACCTGCTCATCGGCGGCTCCTTCTTCAGCCAGCTCATCAATCCGTTCTACTGGCTGATGACGCTCATCTGGCTCGTCTTCCGCCCGAGCGGCGTCGACGCCTTCTTCCCCGCGCCCATCTTCGTCATGGGCTCCTTCTGCCTCTTCATCGGCAATTTCATCTTCGCCTACACGGCCGCCATCGCCTGTGTCAGACGCGGCGCGGGCCATCTCGCCAAAATCGGCATCCTCATGCCGTTCTACTGGCTGATGATCAGCATCGCCGCCTGGAAAGGCTTCCTCCAGCTATTCACCAACCCGCACCATTGGGAAAAGACCAAGCACTTCGCGACCAAATAACCATATCCTCCGCACTCCGCCGTGCAACATACCATGCAACCAGCCACACCTGTCAAACCTAGCGAACCGACACCCATCGTCAATACGCCCATATTGGCGTGGTACGCGTGTTTTCTCGTCCTCGCCATCGCCAGAATCCAGCTCGGCGGCGCACCATGCCTCCAGCTCTCCATCCACCAGAGCATCGTCGATTCCATTCTCGCAGGCAACGACTGGGGACGCCAGGCCCTCATCGGCAATCTCGACAACCCGTTCCTGCCGACCGTCGCCCTGCTGGCCGTCAACGTCTTCTGCCGCATTTTCGGCGGGGAGCCGGGCCTCCTCCTCTGCTCCGTTTCACAGGCCATCATCATGGCCTTCATCCTGCGGCTGACTTTCTCCCGCGGGAAATGGTATCTCGCCTTCGTCTCGATCATTCTGGCGACCGCCGTGCCCTTCCTGCGAAACCTGCTGTACACGTTGGATCCCAACTGGTTCTCCGCCGTCCCCGCCATCTCGGCCCTCTACTATCTCATTCGCTGGCAGGAACTTAAAAACATCCGAGATCTGATCATCGTCGCGGTTTCCATGGGATTGCTCGCCTTCGCGGGGCCGGGCGCCATCCTGATCGCCTTCTGTTTCATCGCCGTCATGGCGGAGCAATACCGCCTCAAAATGCAAGGCACCTGGCAGGACCATCGCGGCATCCGCACGATCCTCTGGGGCCCGCTCCTCTATTGCATCGCCATCTGGCTGCTTTGGAACTCGTTGATTTTCAATGACATCTTCTTTGGATTGAGGGATGCGGCCCACCGCATGACCGTCAAAATCCTCCATCCCGCCATGCCGTTCAACTGCCTGCTCTTCCTTCCGATGGCCGTCGCGCTCGCCATTCTGTCCATCAACAGCAGCCACAGATGGAGCGCCAGATGCCTCCTTCCGGCCTGCTTCGTCATCCCGGCCGTCGCCTTCGTCTCCGCCCGCTACGGCATCGGCCCGGCCGGCCTCGGCCCGTTGACGTTCGGTCTTTTCCTATCCACCGTCTCCCTCGGCCTCTTCGCCTACTTCCCGTCCAAAACCAGCCGTTACGCCACCTACGCCGCGGCCGCCTGCACCATCGTCGCCGCATGCATTTTCAGCGACATCAATCAATCCATTGAAATTTCAAAAGATCCTGAAAAGCAACAGGAAGAAACCAGTCTTCCCGCTGAGGCCGCGGATGCGCCGAAAGCTCAGGAACTGCTTGATTTCATCGACCAATACTGGCCTGACTCGCGAATCATCCTGGTCGGCTCGCGGCTTCCCGCCATCTATCCGGATCCGGAGGCAAAACGCTTCGTCTCCAAAATCAATTTCAACGAAAAGGACTTCCTTGCACAAGCGGCGGAAGAACAGCTCCACATTCTTGTGCCGCCGCCGGATGGTCGTTTCTATCCCCTTCAGAACTCCATACTTGCCGATATCCATAAAAATGGACGAGACTGGCTCTTCCTTGAAAAGGTCTTCCCGAACGACTGGCAGCTGTGGCGTTCCACCATCCCGCCGAAAGGCGAATCCAAACTCATGCGCGAGAAGACCGACAATCCTTAACAACAACATTTCAGGCAAACCATGGCTCACTATACATTGCGCTGCGTCGAATGCGGCCAAATCTACGACGATTCCGAAAAAGGCTTCCTTCTCGACTGCCCGGAGGGCCATGGCCCTTCCATGCTTCAGGCCGACTACTCCGTTCCAGGCTTCGAGCCCGTCGAAACGGCGAAAGGCCTCTACCGCTACCAGCATTGGCTGCCAATCCGCAGGACGTTCTCACGCGCCCCGCAAACCGTTGTTTTCCAAAGCGATGCGTTTTGCGACAAATTAGGGCTTGAAAACCTCTATTTCGCCTTCAACGGCTACTGGCCCGAACGCGAAGGCGGCATGCCGACCTGCTCCTTCAAGGAACTGGAGGCCGCCACCGTTCTCGCGCGCATCCCCAAAGGCGAAGAGCGGACGATTGTCGTCTCCTCCGCCGGCAACACGGGCCGCGCGTTTCTCGAATACGGTTCGCTGTTCAAAATCAACACGATGGTCGTCGTGCCCGAATTCGCCCTCCCGCAGATGTGGACGACCGTCCCCAAGGCGGACTGCGTCAAACTCGTCGTGCTGAAAGACGCGGATTATTTCGACGCCATCCAGCTGGCCAACCACATTTGCGAACTGGAGCCGTTCTTCGCCGAAGGCGGCGCCAAGAACGTCGCCAGACGGGACGGCATGGGAACCGTCATTCTCGCCGCCGCGGAAGCCATGAAAACCATCCCGCATCACTATTTCCAGGCCGTCGGCTCCGGAACAGGGGCCATCGCCACATGGGAAATGGCATGGCGGCTGATGGCCGACGGAATCTACGGGCAATGGCTGCCGCAGCTCCATCTCTCTCAGTCGGAATCCTTTACCATCATGGCGGACGCTTGGGCCGCCCAATCGCGCGATCTTCCGGACATTCCGGAAGACGAAGCCCGCGCCGCCGCCCTCAAGGCGTACTCCCCCGTCCTCAGCAACCGCAAACCGCCATACAGCCTGACTGGCGGTCTTTTCGACGCCATGACCGAATGCGCGGGACTTTTCTATGTTCCGTCAGACGAACAAGCTAGAAAGGCCGGAGAGCTTTTCCAGGAGCTTGAGGGCATTGATCTGGACAAGGCCGCGCAGGTCTGCCTCGCCTCCCTCTTCATCGCGAAGGAGACTGGCGCCATCGGCGAAGACCACGCGATTCTTGTGAATCTGACAGGCGGCGGCGCGGAACGCGCCCATGCCGACGGCATCGCCATTCCCGCCACGCCGGATGTCGTCTTCACAAAATCGCAGGACAATCCGGACGATATCCGCAAAGCGCTCGGATTGTGATCAATCCGTGATTTCCATGATCAGCGGGGCGCCTGTCACGCGATCGACGTCGAACTGAAAATGCCGTCCGGCCACGTCGAAGCGGATAGGACGGCCGGAAGCCTGGCCGTCCGGATAGAAATAATATTTGATGTTGTCTTCGTCGTCGTAGTTGTCGTCCTCCGGCTGCCAATCAATGCTTGTGGACAGATCGTAGGACGGCTTGGCGGAGATGTAGAACGGCTCGACGCCGTCATCCTCCGCTTTGGACAGCGCGCTGTTCGCCGGCGGAACCCACGTCATCGCAAGATTTTGCTCCGACTCTTCCACCAGAAACTGGTTGTCGCCGGGCATCAGCTTCAATGAAAGCGCCTTGCCTGTCGAGCGTGCGCGCATGCCCGTCTCCGTCACCGCGCCGCGAATGGATGTCAACGCATTCTCAACCGTCATCCGCTTGGATTCGCGGTTGATGCGCGGCACCGCGATGGTCGCCACAAGTCCGACGACCACCAGCAGCACGATGAGTTCTATCATCGTGAATCCGTGTCGATTCATCTTTACCTTAGTAAATAAAGCAACTATTCAAAAATTAGTGAAGACGTTTCGCCTTTGCCGACGGCGAGGACGCCGTCGCTACCACGAAAATCTTACTGCTCCTCGCCCCAGCAGGAGAGGTCTTTGTTGACGCCGTCGCCGCCGGAGGTCTTGTCCGCGCCATAGCTCTGGATGTCGAAACCGAACGTGTCGCCCGTCTGCGTATAGACGAAATCCATGTCCCATCCGTCTTTCGGGAGGGATTTCATATCCAGATACGGGCCGTCCCATTTCTCGCTGCCGTTCGTCGTCAGAAGTTCCTCCAGACGAGTCGGATAGTCACCGACATCCATCTTGAAGTTGCGGACCGCCGTCTTCAGCGTGGCGAGATTCGATTTCGTCGTCTCGACCTTCGCCTTCTCCAAGTTGCCCATCAGTTTCGGAACGGCCAGCGCCGCGATCATGCCGATGATCACGACCACGATCATGATTTCAATAAGCGTGAAGTTCTGTCTGCGGTTGCGTTGCATGCTTTTCATCTTTCTCGGATCCTTATGGTTTAATGGTTTGAATAATGTCCTTCTCTTCTGGGCAAGCGGTCAGCCTGCGGCGCCCTGCATGTCCATGATCGCCATGAACATGATCGTCACGACGGAACCGACGCCCAGACCGAGCAGCACGATGATCAACGGCTCGAACAGCGACAGCAGCCGCTTGATAAGCGCCCGCATGTCCGCCTCGTAGCGGTCCGCCACGCGTTCAAGCATCATTTCGACGGAGCCCGTCTCCTCGCCGACGGAGATCATCCGCAGCATCAGCTGCGGGATGTACGGGCTCTTGCTCAACGCCGTCGACAACTTCTGGCCCTGCCGCAGTTCGCCGGACAAGCCGACGATCGATTTGCTGATCGCCTGGTTCTGCACGACGCGGTTCGCGATCGCCACCGTGTTCAGCAGATGGACGCCGCTCCGCATCAGAATCGCCATCGTCCTGCAAAGACGGGAGATATTGGAATACAGCACCAAATCCTTCGCCATCGGGATCCGCAGCACCATCTTGTCGTAGAACTGGCGGATCTTGCCGTTTTCGTCCCGCAGCGCGTAGATGCAATAGCCGAGAGCGCCGAGAAACACGAAAACCGTCCACCAGTAGGAACGCAGGATGTTCGACATGCTCATCAGCAGATCCGTGGAGGACGACTTGATGCCCGCCCCCGCCAGCGCCGTCGCGAATTTCGGCACGATCACGCCCATCACGATGCTCAACAGGACGATACCCGTCACGCAGATGAACGCGGGATAGATGGAAGATGAAATGATAAAGCCTTTCAGTTCACGGCTTTCCAGCAGGAAGTTGCGGAGTTCGCCCATGACCTGCGGCAAGGCGCCCGCCTCTTCGCCGGCCTCCACGATGCCCGCGTACAGCTGCGGGAAAGCACGGCCGCGTTCGCGGATCAGATCCGACAGCTTGCGGCCTTCGTGAAGGCCGCGCCGCAGATCCGTCACCGTCTGCTGCAGCACGGGATTCTCCTGCGCCTCGCCGACGATGCCCAGCGCCTTTTCCAGCGGGATGTTCGCTTCCAGCAACGGAACTAGACGATCCGTGAATTCAACGACATCCAGCTTCGGCCCGAACAGCTTGCCGCTGCTCTGTGCCGTCTTCGCGCCTTCCCCCAGAAACTCCAGCGGCATCAGGCCGCGGCGCTGCACGCGCCGCGTCGCATCCGTCTGCGAATCGCCTTCAATCAGCAGTTCGCTGATGCTTCCGGAGGCGTCACTTACTTTGAACTTGAACAAAGGCATATCTCACCAAAATTGCTAATTGACTTCTTTCTGCTCGGGCGGCTTCTGCTCCATGTTCTTCCGGACAGACACGATCAGCGGACGGATCAGCTCCGGAACGCCGTCGATGATAACCTTCAGCTCATACTTGCCCGGCAGCGTGAAACGGACGGCCTTCATCTGGAACACCATGTCCACGACCTGGAACGGATTCTCGAACTTGATCTTGCAGTCAAGACAGAACACCGGACGATCCAGCTGCGGATGCTCGCACACGATCTGGCAGGGATACGTCCCCTGCCCGCCCGTCACGGAAACAAAAATGTTCATCGACTGATGAACGCACGGCAGCTTCGGCGCGTGTATCTGGCTGAACAGCCCGATCAACGATTTCTTGCCTGTGGCGCAATCCTCTATGATCGTGTCGCAAAGAATCAACGCCAAACCCATGACTAATTCTGAATTGTTGCTCATTTTTCTCACCTTTTTCTTAATAAACGCCACTCGGACCTGTTTATTGCCCGAACTCCCGATAAAACTTCTTTTACTACCATTAAAATATAGCCCACCTCCCGTGATTTAAAACCATCTATGACAGGAAAAATAAAAAGCCGCCATTATATTACCTCTTATCAAGATGTAATTACTCAAAGGGTCCATCTTCATGTCCATACGTTCTGTCATCATCGGTTTTCTGGGCGTCATCGTCCTCTGCGGGTTCACGTTCTTCAACGACATGGTCATCCGCGGGACGTTCCTCGTCGGCAACTTCCTCCCCATCAGCATTTTGGGAACGGTCATCCTTTTCGTGCTCATCGGCAACCCGCTGCTGCGGCTCTTCGGGCAGAAGGCCCCGTTGACAGGGCGTGAGCTCGCCGTCATCGTCGGCATGATCCTCTTCGTCTGCTTCATTCCGGGCCGCGGCTTCATGCACCACTTCACGAACAATCTCATGTTCCCCCACCACTACAGCCGCACGAACACCGCCTGGAAAGGCGAAGGCCCCAAAATCCCCTTCGGCCGCATCATCGAATGGCACCGCCTCGCCGAACGGCTGGAAAAGGCGGATGTCTCCAATCCGGACGACGCCGTATCGCTCGTCAAATCGCGTCTTTCGCAGGAGACGCTCGCCCTCCTTCCGAAGGGTGACGAACAGGCGTCCGTCACATTCCAAAATAAACTGCTGGAAGAACTTAACAATCTCATCGGGGAAAGCGCCCTCACGCCGGCCATGCGGCAGCATCCCATCCCGCTGCCGACATACGCCGAACATTGGCTCGCCAGACCAGACGATTTGATGACGGATGAAGAAAAGCAAGGCGTCACCCGCGCCGTCATCGACGTCGCCTTCCCCGAATCCATCCGCCTCCGCAATCCGGGTGCCGTCCCGCTCGTGCCGCCGATCATGCTCGCCGAGCCGCGCCTCAATTCCACCGCCCTCGACGGCTTCATCAACGGCATCGGCGAAGGCGACAACACGATCTCCCTCACGAAGGACATCCCGTGGGTCGTCTGGATGCGGGCCATCCTCTTCTGGATTCCGCTGACCGTCGTCGTCTGCCTCGCCGCCACGGGCCTCGCATTGGTCGTCCACCGCCAGTGGGCCACCCATGAGCATCTTCCGTATCCGACCATCGAATTCACGCGGATGCTGCTTCCCGAACAGGGGAACGTCATCAGCAACGTCTTCCGCAACAAGCTCTTCTGGCTTGGCCTCATACCGATTCTCGTCATC
The DNA here is from genome assembly GCA_902776645.1 of uncultured bacterium. Lineage (GTDB taxonomy): Bacteria > Verrucomicrobiota > Lentisphaeria > Oligosphaerales > Oligosphaeraceae > UBA1407. The sequence continues at coordinate 45,996 of CACYQT010000004.1, forward strand.
CATCTCAACAACTGCGCATGCGTCTGGTGGCCGGACTACTTGATTCCGGTCCGTCTCCGCTACTACTTCTGGGCCTTCCTGAAACTCATGCCGACCTACCATCGTTCGGGCATCGGCAACTGGGACCTCTTCAACCCGAACATCATCTTCACCGCCATCGGCTTCGCCTACTTCCTGCCAAAGGACGTCTCGTTCTCCCTCGGCGCGTCGCCGTTCATTTTCGGCTACATCACGGGAACGCTCGCCAAATACGGCGTCCAGCTCGGCCCGGCCATGACGCGCCCCACGCTGAACTCCTTCTTCTACGCGGGCGGCTTCATCGGCATGTTCTGCGTCCTGCTCTACACGGGCCGCCACTACTACATGTCCGTCGCGAAACGCAGCTTCGGCATCCACGGCGGCGACGCCGTCGAGCCGCACGCCATCTGGGGCTTCCGCGTCTTCCTGCTCGCCATGATCGCCTTCGTGCTGATCACCGTCCAGACCGGCCTCCAATGGCCCTTCGCCCTCCTCTACGGAATCGGCCTGCTCATCCTGCTGACGGTCTGCAGCCGCCTCATGGCCGAAGCGGGCGTCTTTTTCCTCCACACGAACATCTTCCCCTGCGCCATCCTGTGGGGCTTCTTCGGCGTGCAGGCCATTGGCCCTGAACAACTTCTCATCATGGGCATCCTTTCCTGCACGATGTTCGTCGATCCGCGCGAATGCTTCATGCCGTTCGCCGTCGAAAGCCTCTGCCTCAACGACCAGCTGAAGACGAAAATCGGCAAAGTCGCCATGTTCGGCGTCATCGCCATCGTCATCGGCTTCGCCGTCGCCATTCCCGCGACGCTTTACTTCCAATATAAGGAAGGCGCCATCGCCGCGGGCGACGGATGGTCCTACGGCTCGCCGCCCACCATGGCCATCAACTCCAGCCTCTACATCCGCAGCACAATGCAGGCCCAGGGCGCCCTCCACGCCGTGGACAATCGCTCGCCATGGCAGCGCTTCGCCGCCACGACGCCCGTCAAGGAGGCCATGCCATCCTTCATCGCGACGTTCACGCTCGTCCTCCTCTTCACCTTCCTCCGCCAGCGGCTTCCATGGTGGCCCCTCCATCCCGTCCTCTTCCTGACGATGGGAACATGGCAGAGCACCTTCCTGGCGGGCTCCTTCGTCTTGGGCTGGATCATCAAGCACATCGTCACAAAGTACGGCGGCGGACAGCTTTACCAAAAGCTGAAACCGACCATGGCAGGGCTGGTCGCCGGCGAGTTCCTCGCGGGCGTCATCGCGATCATCATCAGCCTCTCCTACTATTTCATCACGGGCGAACATCCGAAGAGCTTCTCGATTTATCGTTAAAAACCATCGGTAAATTTGCTTTTTTCCGCTTGCGTCTTATCTTATTATAAAGAAAAGTTCCAGTAGCTCAGATGGATAGAGCGATTGTCTCCGGAACAATAGGTCGTGGGTTCGAATCCCGCCTGGAACGCCAGTTTTAAAAGCCTTGCGGACAAGTGTTTGCAAGGCTTTTTTGCGTTATGGGGTTCTAGAAAATCAAAGAGCGGGGTATCATGAAAGACGGAAAACTGAAAGTGGCGTTGGCGGGACTCGGTTTCGGAAAGGCGTTCGTCCCTATCTGGTGCAAGCATCCAGACGTCTATGAAGTCGATATCATCGAACCCGACGAAAAACGCATCGCGGCCTTTCTGGACTACTGGGGCAAATACATCGCCATCAACAAATGCTGGACATCGCTGGAAGAGGCGCTGAAAGACAAAAGCATCGACGCCGTCCACATTGTGACGCCCATCCCGCTCCACGCCAAACAGGCCGTCGCCATTCTGAAATCCGGAAAGCACTGCGCATCCACCGTGCCCATGGCCACGTCGCTGGAGGACATCGACGCCATCGTCGCCGCGCAGCGCAAGTCCGGCAAGAACTACATGATGATGGAAACGGCCGTCTATACCTATCCCTTCCTGAAGATCAAGCAGGACGTGAAGGACGGCCTTTTCGGACGCATCCAACTGCTTCGCGGATGCCACTATCAGGACATGGAAAACTGGCCGCCCTATTGGAAGGGACTGCCGCCCATGTGGTACGGAACCCACGCCATTTCAACGTCTTTGGCGCTCACGGGCTGCCGCGCCGCTGAAGTGCACTGCTACGGTTCGGGCGTCATGCGCGACGATCTCCAGACGATCTACCACAACCCGTATCCCGCCGAAACCGCCATCTTCCGCCTCGAAAACCATCCCGCCGCCCTCGAAGTGACGCGCACTCTCTTCCAGACCGCCCGCAGCTACTGCGAAGGACTGACCGTCTACGGCGAAAAACGCACCGTCGACTGGAGCTACGGCAATGGCCCCGACTGCTATGAACTGCTGGACACCAGCAATCCCGCGGCCCATGGCTATCCGACGTATAGAGAGCCATTTAAGGCTCCCGACACAGGCTGGATGCTGCCGAAGGAGATCGCCCCCTTCACGAAGCCGGGCAATTACGACGATCTGAATCCGTCGACGACGTTCAAAGTCTCCGGCGGCCATCACGGCTCCCATCCGCATCTCGTCCACGAATTCGCCCGCAGCATCATCGAAAACCGCCCGCCCGCCATCGACGTCTTCACGGCCGCCGACTGGACCGCCGCCGGCATCTGCGCCCACGAATCCGCCATGCACAACGGCGCCTTGGTGCTCATTCCGGATTTTAGGAAGTAAGTCCGCAAACACCGTTGTATCAAGGAATAACTCACTTTTGCAATGCAAAACAAAGCCGCCTATGGAGGCTTTGTTTTGTATTTTTGCGGTATTTTGTTTTGTATTTTCGCAGTGTTTTGTTTTGTATTTTCGTGGTGTTTTATTTTGTATTTTCGTGGTGTTTTATTTTGTATTTTCGTGGTGTTTTATTTTGTATTTTCGTGGTGTTTTATTTTGTATGGCATGGTCTGAAGCGTCGCCAAATGCCAAAAATCAAGCAGACAATTAGCAAAAAGGACGGCGAAACCTTACGTTATCGTGTTTTATTATCCTAACTGTATAAATGACCGACATTTTATAACGGAGAAAAGACATGATGAAACCCACGAAAGCCCCATGGGGGCGGCAAAATACAACCGTGGGTGCAACCCACGAAAGCCCCGTAGGGGCGACAGGAACACAGCCGTGGGTGAAGCGCACATCGTGCGCGTAACCCACGGTAACCGTGATATTAATATTGGAACCGCGTAGCGGTGGCAGGAACACAGCCATGGGTGAAAACCCATGGTTGTTTCATCCGTCCCCCATGGGTCGCATCCATTCCATGATCAATCATTAAAAAGATATTTCTCGTCATACGGGATTTTATAGGCTTCCAGAAACGCCTTGTATTCTTCCTGAAACGTTTTTGTCCGATGATGGAGCTCCTGGTTTTTAATGTACAGGATTGTCTTGTCGAGAATGGACGGGCTTACGGAGAACGCTCCGTATCCAGTCTGCCATGCGAACGTGGAATAGGCAGGTGACAAGTGTTTTATCCATTTGCTGCTTTTCGCCTTCGTGATTCTCGCCAGTTCGCTGATTGTCATGCTTTGGGGAAGCGCCAGCAGATTGTGAACATGGTCGGAGATGCCGCCGACAATGATGGGAATGCTGCCGATTTCCTTCAGAATGCCGCCAATGTACGCAAAAATCCGTGGTAAATCGACTGGATTCATTGGAACGCTGGTGTTTTTGATATGGAAAATGAGATGCACATCGATTTTCACCATGGAATTTGCCATATCTGCTCCTTTTTGTTTTGGGTGTGTTCGTACTCGTGGGTTACGCGCACGATGTGCGCTTCACCCACGGCTGTCTCCGTGGGTTGTCACCCACGGCTGTCTCCGTGGGTTGTCACCCACGGCTGTCTCCGTGGGTTGTCACCCACGGCTGTGATCCTGCCACCGCTACGCGGTTCCAATATTAATATCACGTTTACCGTGGGTTACGCGCACGATGTGCGCTTCACCCACGGCTGTGTTCCCGTCGCCCCCATGGGGCTTTTCGTGGGGTGCCCCCACGATTGTGTTCCCATTGCCCCGCAGGGGCTTTCAACCATGGGTTGTACCCTTCGCATTTCCCGTATTATACACCAATAATTGAATAATGCAAGTCATTTATTGAATAAAATGGAAGTCATAAAGATTCCTATAAAATCATAAAACCTGTATGATTTTGTTGGAATCTTTATGATTATTGAATTATAGAGATTATAAATGATTTGTTATGAACAAATCTTTCTATTCAATGGATCCCATAATCATAACAATTTAAGAATTAGGATCATCAATGCAGTCATCCATACAGTCATTTCTCTGCTGGCCGCCTATGGCGGCAAGGCACTAAGTAACGGCGGCAAGGCACTAAGTAACGGCGAAAAGGCACTAAGTAACGGCGAAAAGGCACTAAGTAACGGCGAAAAGGCACTAAGTAAGGCATTAAGTAAAACAGCCATCAAAGTAATTCGATTACTAGAAAATGAATGTGGATTGCGGGAAATAGCCACAACCATTCAGCATAGTGATCTTACAAAACTGCGTAGGGGGATCATGGCTTCGTTGATTGAAGCGGGATTCGTCGAACTGACCCAGCCTGATTCGCCCCGCAGCCCTACGCAAAAATACCGTCTGACAGAGAAAGGTCGCGCTCTGCTCAAAGATCTTGTGCAAGAATGAGAAGGGCGTGTCGGTGTGGCGACGGCGTCTCGCCGTCGCACGCGGGCAACGCCCGCGAATTACCATGCGAAGGCGGGACGCCTCCGCCACACCATCGCCGCCTGCGGCGGCAAGGCACCCTCATTTCAGCCGTTCACACAATGGCAGGAGTTCTTCAATCTTCGCAACGATGCGTTTCTGTTCGGCAAGCGGGGGGAGAGGAACTACTGTTAGAGCAACTTTATCAGAATTCAAATTATTAACGACAGCTCCAGCAACACGGTTACTAAATTGTGAAAATACCATGGGAGAACTTAATAAATAATATAAATAATCTTTATCAAAGAAATTTATAATAGGCCTTAATACAAGCCATCCATCATGGATAGCCCCATCAATATTTAAAATATAAGGCCTACCAAAACTCATAGAATTACTTAAAAGGAAATCGCCCTTATGTACCATACGACTCTTTTTCAAGCCTTCTGGTATTATTTTTTCTCTTGTTTGATTTATATATTTTCCTCCTTTTTCCGTATCACCTATTTTAATCCAATTTATTCCATTAGGATTAGTTGTTAAATACTCCTGTATTGGACGTGGAGAACCACCTCGCTCTATTATCAGGTGGTCACCAATTCTCACCCACTTCCAATTTTCTGGAATCTCGAAGGGGATTTCATCGTCGGTGATGGGAGGGAGAGGCTTTTCCTTTTTGATTTTGCCAGATTTGATGAGAGACTGCTTTTCGGATTGAATCTGTTTGTAGAGATCTTCGGCGGTGCCTTCTTCGGGGCGTTGTTCGACGAGTTTGCCTTGGATGGCCATTTGCAGGATGGATTTCTGCATGTCGTCGGGGAAGCGTTTGTTGAAATCCTCCAGACGGCTCCACGCCTTCTCATATCGATCGATCAACGGCAGCAATTCTTCTATCTTCTCAACAATCCGTTTTTGTTCGGCTAATGGTGGAAGAGGGAATAATAGTTCCTTTATTGTATTTGCACTTAATTCTGTTTGATTCGTTGATCCCGAACCAAGCTTCTCCATGTAAGGCTGATAATATTTCAATCCGTAAAAGATGTATTTTTCACTTATTTGTTGATTGACTCTAATAACAGTAACGTGTGAATCTGGAACAATTGGAATATTATTAGGATTATCACTAGAACGATAAATGCCAACCCTTCCAAGCGTACCATTACCAGTAGAATTTATAACAATATCCATGTTTTGCATAAATTCTGATTCTGGATATTTGTTCAGTTTGCTTTCATCCAAACAAAGAGCTAAACTCAAATCAATATATCCAGCCTTGGTATTACATTTTTGTGCAAATACCAAAGTATCACTTTGTGCAATATACACTGGAGATTTGCCACGTTTAATTTCTTTTATAACAAGATCATCAAGTCTACACCACATCCAACTCTCTGGAATCTCAAAGGGCTTTTCGTCATCGGCGATTGGCGGTAAAGGTTTTTCCTTCTTCAACTTACCAGCCTTGATGAGAGCCTGCTTTTCGGCCTGAATCCTTTTGTACAGTTCCTCCGCCGTGCCTTCTTCAGGGCGTTGTTCGACAAGCCTCCCCTGGATGGCAAGTTGCAAGATGCTGTTTTTCAGTTCCTGCGGCGTCATGCGAGGGGCCCTCCGAGCTTCTCCGTGATTTCCACCAGCACGCGGTCGATCTCCGCGTTCAGGGAGGCGCGTTCCTCCTGATAGCGTTGGATCAGATCCATCGGCGACAGGATCTCCTCCTCCTCATGGGGGTAGCCGCATTGGTCCAGATTGTAGTTCAGATCTTCCGCCAACTCCTTCGCGGTGAACGACTTCGCCTTGTCAAAACCGTCCGCCGCGAGGGGCTTGCGGTCGTTCCACCATTCCATGGCGGGGGCGAAATGCTCAAGCTTCATCGGCTTCGTTTTCGAAAAATGCTTGTAGCCGTCCGGCATGTCGAGACGATAGAACCACGTCTCCTTCGTGGGGCCCGTGCGGTCGAAGAAGAGGATGTTCGTCGTGATGGACGTGTAGGGGGAGAAGACGCTGCCGGGCATGCGGATGACCGTATGGAGGTTGAACTCCGACAACAACTTACGCTTGAGGTTGACCTTCGCGTTGTCCGCCCCGAAGAGGAAGCCGTCCGGCAGGATGACGGCGGCGCGGCCGTTCCGTTTCAGGCGGTACATGATGACGGCCATGAAGAGATCGGCGGTTTCAGAGCTTGCGAGATCGGCGGGAAAATGGTTCTTCACGTCGGCCTTTTCGCTGCCGCCGTAGGGGGGATTCATGAGGATGACGTCGAAGCGGTCGTCGTCGGTGTAGTCCAAAATGTCTTTCAGCAAGGAGTTGTCGTGGAAGACGTTGGGCTCGTCCAGATCATGGAGGAGCATGTTCGTGACGCAGAGCATGTAGGGAAACTGCTTCTTCTCGACGCCGTGGACGGAAGCGCCGAAGGCCGCGCGGTCCGCCGTGGTTTTGATTTTCGTTTCAAGCTCCTTCAGCCAGCTGGTGAGGAAGCCGCCCGTGCCGCAGGCGAAATCGGCCATCTTGTCGCCGATTTGCGGACGGATCATCTTCGCCATGAATTCCGTGACGGCGCGCGGCGTGTAGAATTCGCCGGCGGATCCCGCGCTCTGCAGTTCCTTCAGGATGGTCTCGTAGATTTCGCCGAAGGCGTGGCTTTCCGCGTAGTCGCTGAAATCCAGTTCGTCGATGACATTGACGACCTGCCGGAGGAGGACGCCGTCCTTCATGTAGTTGTTCGCGTCCGAGAACGTCGTCTGGACGATGGCCTGGCGGATTGGCGTGGAGGCGTCCACGGGGAGGTTTTTCAGCGTGGGGAACAGCGTGTTGTTGACGAAATCGAGAAGATCGTCCGCCGTGAGGCCTTTTCCGTCTTCGTCATGGGCCCAGCTGGACCAGCGGCATTTTGGCGGGATGATGGAGACGTAGGTGTCGTCGTCGAACTCCCAGTCATGCTCCTTCGCGTCATAGACTTTCAGAAAGAGCATCCATGCGATCTGCTCGATGCGCTGCGCGTCACCGTTGATGCCCGCGTCGTTGCGCATGATGTCGCGCAGGCGTTTCACGAATCCAGAAAGATTTGCCATTTATCAACTTACCTCATCCATATAGATTGCATCCGCCAATTCCCGCACGGCGTTCATATAGCCGTCCTTTCCGCCGAAATAGGAGGAGATTTTCGACGGCTTGCCGTATTTGAGGAACGGGTCGAGCTTGAGAATGTCCGTTTTCTCGATTTCGTAGATGCCCATGTTCATGTATTTGTCCAGCAGGGCCTCGAGCACTTCGCGGGCCACGCCGCTGTATTTGCCGAAGAAGTCGCGTTTCTTGACGTTTCCCGCGCGTTCGCGGCGCGTGAGCGGCTTCTTGTCGTAGGCGACATGGCAGATGAAATCGAAATCATCGACGCCTTCCATGCCCTGTTCCGCCTTCATGAGCTCCAGATCGATGCCGCGTTCCAGCAGCATGTCGCGGATTTTCTCCTTTTGTGGATCCTGCCGCCATTCGCGGATGAAGGCGTCCAGCGTGGCGAATTCGCCGCAGACGTTTTCTTTCGTATAATCCGTGATGCTCTCCTGCCGGAGCAGCTTGCCGTTGGTGTCATAGACGGAGACCGTCTTGTGGATGATCTCCACGCGGCAGCCGTTTTTATCGACGATTGGTTTCACTTTCGGTTCGGGCGGCGGATCGGGCGGATCGCCTGGCGGTGTGTCAATCGGTTCCGACATCTTTTTCGGCGGATAGTCCGGATCGATTTCCACGGGGCCGTCCCAATCGGGATCCGCGAACAGCCGCGTCACGTTGCGGAAATCCATGATGACGAAATGCGTCTTGCCTTCCTTTTCGCGGATCCGCGTGCCGCGGCCGACAATCTGCTTGAACTCCGTCATGGAACCGATCATTTCGTCTAAAACGATCAGTTTTGTCATCTTGCAATCGACGCCCGTGGAGAGCAGCTTGGACGTCGTGGCGATGACGGGATACGGCTCCGCCACGGAGATGAAATAATCCAGTTTCTTCTTGCCGTAGTCGTCGCTGCCTGTGATGCGGACGACGTAGTCCGGATTCTTCTGCACCATGTCGGCATTGTGGTTGACGAGCGCGACGCGCATCCGTTCGGCGGCGTCCTCCGTCGCGCAGAAGACGATGGTTTTCGCCATGCGGTCCGTCGCCTTGAGATATTTCGTGATCTCCGAGGCGACCTGCTCGATGCGGTCTTCGATGACGATGGTGTAGTCGTAGTCGCTGTTCGTGTAGATGCGGTCTTCGATGGGATTGCCGTATTTGTCCAGCTGGCCTTTGAGCGGCCGCCAGCCTTCGCCGATGTCCGTCTTGATGTTGATGACTTTGAACGGCGCGAGGAAGCCGTCCTCGATGCCTTCCTTCAGGCTGTACATGTAGATCGGATCGCCGAAATAATTGATGTTGGAGACATATCTCGTCTCCTTCGGCGTGGCCGTCATGCCGATCTGCGTGGCGGAGCTGAAATATTCCAGAATGCGGCGCCACGCGCTGTCGTCCTTCGCGGAGCCGCGGTGGCATTCATCGACGATGATCAGATCGAAGAAATCCGGCTTGAACAGCTCGGAGAAATGCTCCTGCCCGTCTTCGCCGACAAGTTGTTGATACAGCGAGAAATAGACTTGATACGACGTGAGGGCGGTCTTGTCGTCCTTCGCGACGTTGAGCTTGTGGATGACCTTCTCCAACGGTTCGAAATCCTGCTGGATCGACTGGTCCACCAACACGTTGCGGTCCGCAAGATAGAGGATTTTGCTTTTCATGCCGCTTTTGAGCAGGCGGTAGACGATCTGGAAGGCCGTGTAGGTCTTGCCGGTTCCCGTGGCCATAACGAGCAGGAGGCGGTTCTGCCCGTGGGCGATGGCGTCCACCGTGCGGTTGACGGCGATCCGCTGGTAGTAGCGCGGCGGATAGGTGTTCTGGCTGGTGAAATAGGGCTGTTCGAGAATCCTCTCCTGCTCGGGCGTGATGCCTTCGCCGCCGTTGTGGCCGTTCTTGTAGCGGGCGACGAGCTCCTCTTCCGACGGAAAGTCATCCATGGCGAGCTCGCGTTCCTTTCCCGTGAGGAAATCATGCTCCATGAAGCCGTCGCCGTTGGAGCTGTAGGCGAACGGGAGGTCAAGCATCTTCGCGTATTCCATGGCCTGCTGCAGGCCGGCGGACACGCCGTGGCTGTTGTCCTTCGCCTCGACGACCGCGATGGGATTGTTCACGCTCAGATACAGAAGATAATCGACGCGTTTCGGCTTCTCGCGGAAGGCGAAATTGCCTTTCAGATTGATCCTGCCGTCCGTGATCTGCGTCTCCATGGTGATCTTCTGGATATTCCATTTGGCGGTGATGGCGGGAGTGATATACTGCGTTTTGATGTCTTCTTCGGTCATCTGCTTTTTATTCAGGACCATTGTCATCAGCATATCCTCCTTTTCCGTGTTATTTTGCAGCCGTTCACCGTGTCAACGCAAGACTGGAAAGTCATACCAATTACCCAAAAGTCATCATGACTTCTTATGACATACTATAATGTATAATGCGTATTTGACAATGATACATGCATCTTGGATTTTTTCACGATTCGGAGCGGCATTGCGTTTCATGAAGAATCCACCGTCGCCAAATGCCGAAAATCAAGCGGACAATTTGCAAAAAGGACGGCGGAACTTTACGTTATCGTGTTTTATTATCCTAACTGTATAGATGACTGTCATTTTATAACGGAGAAAAGACATGATGAAACCGATCCTGACAAGTGCCTTGATGCTGATGACGTTGTCGGCGGGAGCGTTCACCGTCACGGAGGCAGGCAAACCCGCGGCGGAAATCGTCATCAAAGCCGATGCGGCGGAACCGATTGCAACCGCCGCGAAAGAACTGCGACATTGGATAAAGGAAATCTCCGGAGCGGAACTGCCGGTTGCAAAAGCGCCGTCGGGAAACATAAAACGCCATATTCGTCTGACTTGCGATTCCGACGTTCTCGCGAGTTTTCCGGACGTGGCGGAAAAATTGGCGAGCAACGACGGATATGCGTTCAAACAGCGCGGCGACGAACTGTTCGTGCTCGGAAGCGTGCCGAAAGGCGTGCTGAACGGCGTCTATCAATTGCTTTTCAAAAACACGGACATCATCTGGGCGCGGCCGAACGACGAGTTCGGCACGCTGTTCACGCCGAATCCGAATCTGGTCTTCAACGTCACGGATTTCATCGACACGCCGTATTTCTCCATGCGCGGCTGGCAGACACGCTACGGCGCGACTGAATACGAGTTCATCTGGGCCGTGCGGAATCTCTCCAGCTGGACGTCATGGTCGCCTGGCCAACGGAAGGAAAACGACACGTATGGCATGATCAAGGAGATGTTTTTCGGCCACAACATCACGGGCATGTACATCACGGCGGACAAATACTACAAGTCGCATCCGGAATTCTTTCCCGAAATCAAAGGCAAGCGGGTGGATTTCAACCACGCGAAACGCAGGCCGCAGCTGTGTTTCACGAACCAGGAGATGATCGAATGCTTCAAGAAAGAATTCGAATACCACGTCCAACGGGTTCCCGGATGCAAAATCTACGGCATCTTCGCGGAGGACAACTATGAACTGTGCCAATGCGCCAAATGCCGTGAAGACATTAAGTTAGCCAATGGGCGAGTCCTCAAATACGGCGATCCGGACTTCCAGTCCACCCGTTTCTTCCAATTCCTTACGCCGATCGCGGAATTCGCCCAAAAACGCTTTCCGGACATTCTGATCTCCACCTACGCCTACTTCTTCACGGAAATCCCGCCGGCCATCGACGTGCCGGACAACGTCATCATTCTCACCTGCCCCATCTACAAAAACGTGAAATTCCCGATGGCCACGCCGCAGAACAAAGAAACCTTCGACAAGCTCAACGGCTGGCTCAAAAAAACGGACAAGATCATCCTCTACGATTATTTCGGCCTGACACGCAAGTTCCCGCGTCCCGTGGACGTTTCCGCGGCGGCGGACTACAAATATCTCCACGAGCATGGCGTCCGTTTGACGCATTCCGAAATCATGAGCGACAACGTCCGCCGGACGGATCCCGAAAAGGATCTCGGCATCGCCGTATGGGATTGCAATTCAATCTATTACTGGACCATGTCGCAGCTGGTGTGGAATCCCTACCAGGACATCGACGCCCTTCGCGACGAATATCTGAAGCGCGTTTTCGGCCCCGCGGCCGCGGATGTCAAGGAGTATCTCTCCTATACGGAAACCGCGTGGCGCGCCTCTTCCCAGCCGTCCACCTGGGCCACCGACGGCGACGTCAGCTGGGCGAAAGTGGCGGAGCTCGGTTTCGTCCCAAAATGCCGCGCGGCGCTGCAACGCGCACGCGGCAGAAAGCTATCTGAAAAATCACGCAAGATGCTGGAACGCCTGGCGTTGACGTTTGACGACAACGATACGTTCAGACTGGACGAAATGAAAGCGAAACTGCTGGCGGATTTCCGCGCCGATCCGACGAAAAAACAGAATATGGTCGTCAATCCGGACTTCGAGACATTGAAGGAACAGGCGGCCGCGAAAGGCATCGACTGGGTCGGTTCGCCGTTTGAAGGATGGAGCTTCTGGAAGCAATTTGAATACGGGACGTACGGCTGCCGCCCGGGCGAAGGGACCGACGGCTCCAACGCCGCCTATTTCGAAGGAGCGGCCCATGCGTTTTTCCTGCAGAAATTCAACGTCTCGCCCGGCCAGGCCTATCTCTTCCGCTGCAAGGCAAAGACGACGGATTCCGATGATTCCGTCCAGCTGACGGCACGCTGGCAGAACGAACAATCCGCATGGGTCTGCGTCTCCGACAACCGCGACTTCTACGTGGAGAATCTTGTGCCGGGCAAATGGTTCCAGTATGAAGGCGTCGTCATCGTTCCGAAAGGCGCCGCGCAGATGGTCCTTCATCTGGGCTCACGGCGTAACAAAGGGCGCATCCTGTTCGACGACGCGGAAGTGTATCGCCTGGACGCGACGGAATATCGCGTCCCGCTGAACGGCATCCGCACGTATGACAATGCAAACAACTGGTTTGCGACGCATGAAGACAGCTTCCCGATGAAAGGCGCGGCCGTGGACAACCTGTCGGAATTCTCCACGTCGCTGTGGTTCCGTGTGGCGAAAATGCCCGTGCGGGACATGGCCAAGCATCGCGACGTCGCGTCGCTTTACAGCCGCGGCTGGAGCCAGGAGCTCCGCCTCACGCCGGAGGGCAAGCTGCTGAACCATTATTGCATGACCGACCGCGAAACGTACTTCCCCGGCGCCCCCCGCGTCTTCTGCAACCACTGGATGCATGTCGTCACGACGTTCTCCGTTGAAAAACAGCAAGTTGTAACCTACGTGGACGGAATCATGCAGGGCGAATACAAGGGAAAGCTCACGCCCGTCCGCAACCAGGCCAGAGGCTGCAGACTGATCATCGGACAGTCGCCTGACCATTGGAATCCGTTTGACGGCGACATCGCGGATATGCGGTGGTTCGACCACGCCTTGAGCGAAACAGAGGTCAAGGCGCTCTTCGCAAAACCGTTGCCGGAAATCGCGAAACAGCTTGAAAACGAAGAGGTTTTCCAAGACCTGCTGAAAATCTATCCTGTCGCGGCGCCGTTGGGCGACGGAATGATCCTGCCGAATCAACAGTTCGACAAAAAGACGGCGACGGCCAAAGAGTTGCATGTCACGCTCGCGCCCGGCGAATACGATCCATGCGCCGTGGCATTGCACGCCGCGACGGAAGACCTCCGAGACGTTCGCGTCATCGTGGCGAAGGAGCCCGCAAGCGCCTCCGGCGCCGTCATCCCCGCGTCCGCCATCGACCTTAAGTATGTGCAATGCTGGTATCAAGGAGGCACGGCATGGGATGGTGGCATCAACGCCGCCAACGAATCGGCCAAGCTCGTGCCCGAACTGCTCGTCAACGATCCGAATCTCGTCACGGTGGATTTCACCAACGGCAACCAATATGTCAAGATCGGCGGCGTGGACGGCGTGACGGCGCGCAATGTCCATGGGCGGAAAACCACCTCCAGTTCGCGATGGGATGGACGCTATCCTGTCAGCGACAACAACGATATCCGCGACGCGAAGACGTTGCAGCCGTTCAGTCTGAACAAAGGCATGACGCGCGAGCTCTTCATCACCGTCCACGCTCCGGAAAACGCCGCGCCAGACGAATATATCGGCCGGCTGGAATTCCGTCTGGACGGTCCGCTGCTCTGCTCCATCCCGTTGAAAATCACGGTCCTGCCATTCCGGCTCGCCACGCCACGACTGGCCTGCGATCTCGCAAAGCCGTTCACGCCTTCCCTCTATTATGTCAATGGAATGGCGAAGGACTCCAAGCCCGAACTCAATCCGATGCGCCGTTCCGCCGAACAGATCACCGCTGAACTGGCCAATCTCAAGGCGCATGGCATCGACAATCCGTTCAACTACCAGCTGCAGACCGCCTCGTTTGATCTGGAGCTCCTCCGCAAAATGCTGCGGATGCGCAAGGAAGCGGGCCTTTCCAACCGTCCGGCCTACCTCTCCGGTCCGGAATCCAATCTCATGAAAGGATATAACGATTCCGATGAATCGATCGCGGACGTTCGGCAGAAAGTGCGCGACATCATGGCGGTCGTCAAAGAGGAATGCGGCCATTCGGACGTGTATTTCTACGGTGTCGACGAAGCGAGCAAGGAGAAAGTCGCCGCCCAGAAAAAACTATGGGACGCCATCCATGAGGAAGGCGGAAAAGTCTTCACGTCCGACTGCTCCATTCAATGCTTCGGCGCGGACATCGACGGCAAGATGCTTGACCTGTTGACGTTATGTCGAGACTCATCCCCAAAATTCGCGGCGAAACGCCACGCCACGGGCGGCTTGATTTTCAGCTACGGCAATCCGCAGGGCGGCGTGGAAAATCCGTTGATCTACCGCCGCAACTACGGCATCCGCCTTTGGAAACACAATTACGACGGATTCGCGACCTATTGCTACTACGAAGCCTTCGGCCATCCATGGGATGATTTTGACAGTCAGCACTACCGCGACCACAATCTCGTCTATCCGACCGCCGACGGCGTCATCGACACGCTTGCATGGGAGGGCTTCCGCGAAGCCGTCGACGACATCCGCTACGCCAGCACGCTCGCGTTGGCCATCAAAAACAATCCGGCCCATCCGCAAACGAAGGCCGCGCAGGCCTTCCTGGACGCCATGACCGGCGAAGAGCGCGATCTGGACGCCCTCCGCCGCGACATCATCGGCTGGATTCTGAAACTGCAATGACGAATGTAACGACGGCGTCCCGCCGTTGGAAACACATTCCATCCGTCGCTTCCGTCGCTTCCGTCGCTTTCGTCGCATTCCAATCCATTTGCATGCAAACACCGTCAGCTTTAGCCCCACATGAACATGACAAACGACATCATCTTGCGAATAGCCATGGAGCAGTCCGCCATTGACGCGAACTGCCGTCCGGAGGATTTCCTGCGCGACGAAAGCGTCATCGCGATTTCCCAACCAAATCCGGCCGCGCGAAAATATCTGAAGCTTCCGCATGCCTGCAATCTGATTTCATACGGCGGCAACGTCGTCGCGACCATCAGCGAAGAATACCGCGAAATCGTTTCGTCGTATATCAGCAAGTATCCGGCCATGCGTTGTTTCGAGACGCCGAATCTGCATGTCTTGAACGACGCGTTTCAGCGGCACGGCTTCCGCGCATGTTTCATGGCGGAATATTTCCTGCCGGACATGCGGTTGCTGAAAGCGCTGCCGTGCGACTACGAAGAGCGGATTCTGACGGCGGCGGATTTCGGAAACTTGTATACAAAGGAATGGAGCAGCGCCCTTTGCGACGATCGCAAGGAGCTTGATGTTTTGGGCGTCGGCGCATATGACGCAGGCAGGCTCATCGGCCTTGCCGCCTGTTCGGCCGACTGCGACACGATGTGGCAGATCGGCATCGATGTTCTTCCGGAATACCGCCGGAAAGGAATCGCGTCCGCCCTGACCAGCCGTCTGGCGGTGGAAATCATTGAACGGGAAAAGGTTCCGTTCTACTGCTGCGCATGGTCCAACATCGCCTCGGCCAGAAACGCCATCCGTAGCGGCTTCCGTCCCGCGTGGGTGGAAATGACCGTCAAATCAGCGGAAATCGTCAACGGCATGAACAAATGATCCGTTTACGAAAATCAAAAAGGGCATAAGGTTTTGATTTACCTTATGCCCTTGAATTCATGAGATTATCAAATCTCTTGTCTCATTGAATCCCGTCATATTTTGACAGCAGTTTCAGCGCATGGGCGGCTGCATACATGCAGTTGATCCAGTCGGCGTCCGGGCCAGTCTTCCAGTTGCACCACGTTGGAATGCGTCCATTGGCCATCTGGATGCGCGTCAGCGAATCGCCCAACGCGCGCGCCTTCGCCAAATCCAGCGGATTCTTCTCAAAATCGTACATCAGCAGATAGAAGCGGATCATCTTCGCGATGGAGGCGTCGACGTTCTTGTAGCAACTGTACTGCTCCATCGCCGAAGGTGCCAGCATCCAGTTGTTCTTCCGCCAGACGACAAACTGGTCTTCCGCAAAACGCAACGATTCACGTGCCTGCGCAATGAATTCCGGCGGTATGACACGCCCTTCCCGCTTCCAGATCTCGGTTATGAACAAGAAGCTGTCCGCCGCAGGATGCTTCGAGAGGTTCCTGTACGGCGCCACCTGCGCATTGACATCTTCAAACTGCCCTTCCCAGTCAAGCGTCTTGATGCGTTTTTTGACGATGTCCATGCCGCGTTCCGCCGCTTCACGGAAATCGTCACGTCCCGTCGCCAAGCCTAAGTTGTTCAGGAATGGCACGATATCGACTGGCTCACAGGCGTTGTCCGCTACGACTGATCCATCTTCAATCTTATAGACGAGCGCCCATGTGCCGTCCTCCCGCTGGAGTCGCAAATACTGTTCGCCGATCTTCACCGCGTAATCCAAATAGGCCTTATTCTTCGTCTCTTTGTATAAACGAATCATCGCATTGCCGGTTTTCACCGGATAAATCATCATGATCGTTCCGAGTTTGGGCACAGCCGCCAAATTCTTGCCGGCCTCCGTTGTCGGCATAAGATACGTCCGTGGAAGATATTCCAGCGGCTGTCCGGCAGGAATCGCCGTCCGGATCATGAAATTCGCGCTCTGCGTCGCGATTTCAATGGCTTCCGCTTTCACAGCAGGTTCCAACTCAGCATGTTCGAGTAAACCTTCAATAATGGCGGAATGCATTTTGCTTGGATAACAGTAACGCGTATAGTTCGGGCTCGGTTCGCCTTTCTTCAGATGCTGGATGGCTTCGAACGTCAAAAGATAATGATAGGTGTCCTTCGCGGCTTCCAGATATGATTTCGCCTTCGGGGGGTAGCGGTTGTCAAACGGCGGCATGCGGTAGAATTTGCGTTCGCCGCTGACGCCCAGTTCTTTTCCATCCGCATCGATTCCAACGGCTTTCACGGTCGTGTCGCCTTCGCGCACGGCGCCCCAGACAGGCGTCAAAGCCGCGTATGGCGAATCCGCGACGAATTCCAGCAACGCGCCGTCCGCGCCTTTGACCGTGAAGCGGTATTTCACGGCGCCTTCCACGGGCTTGAATTCGAAATACGGCGCGTAGGTGAACTGCCTCGCGTAACCGTTCCAGAAGACCTGCCCGTATTCAAAACTGCGCCGCACAGGCAGCAGCGTATCCGCAAACGACTGGACCGCAAGCTTGTCCGAAACCGCTTCCGGACTGTACTGCCCCGTTTTCACGATTTCGACTGGCTTGCCGTCAATCTGCAGAATTTCACCGCCCAAGACTACCGACACCGACACTGCCAGAATAAAACCTACGATTTTCATAAATCTCCCAATGGCTTTTATATAAATGTCTTACGTTTTCAGAACATCGGTTCCAGAACGATCGTCTGGTCGCGGTCCGGTCCGACGGACACGATGCCGATGCGCGTCTTCGCGAGTTCGCCGATGCGCTCCACATAGCGGCGGCAGTTCGGCGGCAGCTTGTCATATTCACGGATGCCGCTCGTGTTCGTATTCCAGCCGGGCAGCGTCTCATAGACGGGTTCGACTTCGCCCAAAACCTTCAGGCTGGCGGGGAACTCGTTCAGCAGCTTGCCGTTGTGACGGTAGCCCGTGCAGATTTTGATTTCAGGGAACGTGTCCAGAATGTCCAGCCGCGTCAACGCGATGCAGTCCAGGCCGTTGATCTGCGCGGCGTATTTGACGACGCACATGTCCAGCCAGCCCGTGCGGCGCGGACGGCCCGTCGTCGCGCCGTATTCGTGGGCTATTTCGCGCAGTTTCACGCCGTTTTCGTTCAGCTGCTCCGTCGGGAACGGCCCTTCGCCGACGCGCGTCGCGTAGGCTTTCACGACGCCGACGATCTTGTTGATGTGCTTCGGTCCGATGCCGAGACCGACGCAGACCGCGCCCGCCGTCGGATGTGAGCTGGTGACAAATGGATACGTTCCATGGGACAGGTCCAGCATGGCCGCCTGGGCGCCTTCGAAGAGGATCTTCTTATCCGCTTCCAGAATTTCATGCATCAGCGCGCATGTGTCGCAGACGTAGGGGCGGAGCCTGTCCGCATAGCCGCAGTATTCGTCGTAGATGGCCTGGAAATCGAACGGCTCTTCGCCGAAGACCTGCGTCATGATGCGGTTCTTGTATTCCAGAACGGATTTCAGCTCCGCCGCGAAGGCCTCCTTGTCCATCCAGCTGACGACGCGGATGCCGATGCGGTCCGCCGCGTCCGCATAGCACGGGCCGATGCCGCGGCCCGTCGTGCCGACCTTCGTGTTCCCCTTGAATTTCTCCTCCAGAGCGTCGAACCGCTTATGGTACGGCATCACGACATGCGCCCTGTTGGAAATCCACAACGTGCTGACTTTCTGGTTCTTGGACGCCATGTCGTCCAATTCGTCCAGAAGCTCCTTCGGATCGACGACCACGTCGTTTCCGATGATGCATGTGCAGCCCGGATAAAGGATGCCCGACGGCAGCAGATGCAACTTGAATTCATGTCCGTTGGCCACGACGGTATGGCCTGCATTGCTTCCGCCCTGATAACGCGCGACTACATCGGCTTGGGAGGCAAGATAATCGACGATTTTCCCCTTGCCTTCGTCACCCCACTGGGTTCCGACAACAACGACTGATGGCATGTTTGTCCTTTTTGTTGAATTGTAATGTGAACATCCGCGGCAAAAGGCCGCGGACGGTTTGAATCGTTCTTCAAACGTTCACGGCGCCGCCGTCCACGGCGTTCGCGGCATTGGCGGCCAGGAACGGCTTGACGCACTGTTCCAGATAGCCGACCGTCTGCTCGGGGGCGCGCCCCACGTAGCGGGCCGGATCGAGAGCCGCCTTGAGATCGATGTCGATCTTCGCGAAGTGCTCGTCTTTCGCAAGTCGCTCCAGTAGATCGTTTTCGCCGCCGTTCTGCTTGACGTTGGCGGCCGCGGCCTGTGCGTTGACGCGAATCGCCTCATGCAGCTCCTGACGGTCGCCGCCGGCCTTCACGGCGTCCATCATGATGTTTTCGGACGCCATGAACGGAAGCTCCTGCTCCAACCGCCGCCGGATGACTTTCGGATAGACGACGAGACCGTTGGAGACATTGCTGTAAAGCGTCAGAATGCCGTCCACGGCCAGGAAGGCCTCCGCAACGGCGATGCGTTTGTTGGCGGAATCGTCCAGCGTGCGTTCGAACCACTGCGTCGCCGCCGTGATGGCGGGATTCAGCGCATCGCAAATCACGTATCTGGCGATGGATGCGATGCGTTCGCTACGCATCGGGTTTCGCTTGTAGGCCATGGCGGAGGAACCGATCTGCGACTTTTCGAACGGCTCCTCCACTTCCTTCAGATGCTGAAGCAGGCGGATGTCGTTGGAGAATTTCGCCGCACTCTGCGCGATGCCCGAAAGGACGTTCAGAATGCGCGAATCGATCTTGCGCGAATATGTCTGGCCGGAGACGGCGTAGCAGCCGGGGAAGCCCATCTTCTCCGCGATCATCGCGTCAAGCTTCTCGCAACGGGCGTGGTCGCCGCCGAACAATTCGAGGAAGCTGGCCTGCGTGCCCGTCGTGCCTTTCGAGCCGAGCAGTTTCAGGCCATTCATGACGTAGTCCAGATCCTCCACGTCCGCCAGCAGATCCTGTATCCACAGCGTGGCGCGCTTGCCGACAGTCGTCGGCTGGGCGGGCTGGAAATGCGTGAAGGCGAGCGTCGGCAGCGACGCGTACTTTTCCGCGAAGGCGGCCAGATTGCCGATGGTCGTCACAAGCTTGCCGCGCAACAGCGCGAGGCCTTCCTTCATGATGATAAGATCCGTGTTGTCACCGACATAGCACGACGTCGCGCCAAGATGGATGATGCCCTTCGCGTCCGGGCACTGCAGGCCGTACGCATAGACGTGGCTCATGACGTCATGACGGACGATCTTCTCCCGCGCCTCCGCGTCCGCGAAGTTGATGTCCAGCGCATGTTCCTTCAGCTGAGCGATCTGCGCATCCGTGATGTCCAGCCCGAGCTCCTTTTCGACTTCCGCCAAGGCGATCCACAAACGGCGCCATGTGCGGAACTTATGCTGTTCGGAGAAGATTTCCTGCATCTGCGGCCCCGCGTAGCGGGTCGAAAACGGGCTCTGGTAGGTATCGTACGGCATGGTTGCTCTTCCTGTCTGAATTTTTACGGAAACGGATTATTTCTTCAGCACTTCCAACGCGTTGCGGTATTTCTCCGCCGTCTTTTCGACGATGTCCTGCGGAAGTTCGGGCGCGGGCGGCTGATGGTTAAAATGGACGCTGTCCAGCCAGTCGCGGACGAACTGCTTGTCCAGCGACGGCGGATTCTTGCCAGGCGTGTAGGAGGAAACGGGCCAGAAGCGGCTGGAATCTGGCGTAAGGACTTCATCCGCAAGAACTAGGCCGCCCTGCTCGTCCAGGCCGAATTCGAATTTCGTGTCCGCGACGATGATGCCGCGTTCGCGGGCGTAGTCCGCCGCCTGCGTATAGAGGGAGATGGCCGCGTTCTTGAGCTTCTCCGTCAGTTCCTTTCCGATGATGCCGCCCAGTTCTTCGGCGGTGATGGCCATGTCATGGCCCGTCTCCTCCTTCGTGGTGGGCGTGAAGATCGGTTCGTCCAGCTTGGAGGCGTTGACGTAGCCCGCGCGGAGCGGGATGCCGCAGACCTTGCCGCTCTTCTGGTAGCTTTCCCAGCCGGAGCCTGTCAGATAGCCGCGAACAATGCATTCCACGGGAAGCATTTTCAACTTACGGACGATCATCGAGCGGCCGTCCAGATCCGCCGCGTATTTGCGCAGGGCTTCCGGATATTTCGCCACATCCGCCGTGATGAGATGGTTCGGCAGGCCTTTGAGGACTTTGAACCAGTTCAGCGTGATCTGCGTCAGAACAGCGCCTTTGCCGGGGATGCCGTTGGGCATGATGCAGTCAAACGCGCTGATGCGGTCCGTCGCGACGAACAGCAGCGAATCGCCCAAATCATAGACATCGCGGACTTTGCCGCGTTTCGGCTCGCTGATTTCAGGAATTTCGGTACTCAAAAGGGCATGGTTCTTGTCGTATTTCATTGCTTTTCCCCTGTGGTGACGGTGTGTCGCGCCCACGCGCGTATAAAACAAAACTTATAATGTAATGCATAATCCGTGATTCTCAATCTTGACATCCACAACTTCTCCTGCTATTTTAGTCACGAAAATCCATTGATACCCACTATCGCCTCCCATACGCAATCCACCATGTCCAATCCACTGTTCACACGCATCGGCGTCATCAACTGGGACTGCAGCGTCCCGTCGGAAACAACATTCTTCGGGCGTTACGCCACGCGTTCGCTCGGGCCGCGCGAATTCCGCGACCGCACACCATATTACGCCATCGAGACCGGGCCGGACACGATTCTATATCGCGAACGAACCGTCGCCGACTACGAAATCGAACTGCGCCACGCCATCGCCGCAGGCATCGACTATTTCGCCTACTGCTGGTATGACCGCGAGCCGCACAGCGACCATGTCGTGGACGGCTCCGCCACCACCGTGGACGACACCGTCTGCGAACTCGTGGACGCCCGCATGAAGCATCTGGCCAGCCCATTGCGCGACCAGATCGGCCTCTGCGCCATTCTCATCACATGCCATCCCTATACGGATGAAGAACTTGCGGATCTCGCCGAAACGATGAAACAGCCCTATTACGAGAAAATCGACGGACGGCCGCTGGTCTATCTGTTCGCCGGACCATGGCAGGAACTGATTGAACGGCTGCGCAAAATCTGCAAAAACGCAGGCGTCGCCGATCCTTACGCCGTCTTGATGGCGGATCGCGTTTCGCCTGAAGACGCGACGAAAGTGCAGGCTCTCAGCTCCTATGCGGGAGCCACCGCCCAAGGCAGGACGTGGAACGAATTCTTCGATAACGAATTGGCCCGCAACGACGTGCGTGCAGGCAACGGCCTGCCAGTCGTGCCGCATTTCTCCATGGGCTGGAATCCGACGCCGCGCATCAAGCATACCGTGCCATGGACATCTTATCCGGAGGGCGTCTATGCGCCGCCAGCTACCGTAGAAGAACTGTTCGCCGCCGCAAAACGCCTCAAATCTTGGACGGAGGAGCATCAAGCCCTCTGTCCGACAGGCCACGTCCTGACGTTCGCATGGAACGAGTTCGAGGAAGGCGCGTGGATCTGCCCCACGTTCGGAAAGGACGCCGCCACGCCGGACACGCATTATCGCGACGCCTTCGCGCAAATCGCCGCCAATTGGAAAAAATGACAGATTCCCGCCTTCGCGAAAGCGTCATGAAACCGCCTTTGACGGATCCAGTGGTTAGTGGTTAGTGGCTAGTGGTTAGTGGTTGGGAGAGTCCCGTTTCCACGGGACCGGTGGTTAGTGGTTAGTGGTTGGGAGGGTCCCGTTTCCACGGGACCGGTGGTTAGTGGTTAGTGGTTAGTGGCTAGTCAGCTGCAGCTTATGGCTTTTGCATTTGGCGTTTAGCCTTTGGTTTTAACCCCGTAAAGTGGTTTTGTACTGCTATCGTTCATTCTCTTGATTTTTGGAAAAGATTTTTTCTACTGTCTTATCGTCTGTCGTCTCCGCTCGTCTCACGTCTCACGTCTCTCGTCTCTCGTCTCTCGTCTCATGTCCCCCCACTAAAAAGCAATCCTGATTGCTTTTTCCTCCCCCTTCCTTCAGGGCGCAATGGCTCCGCCATGACGCGGTTTGACATGAGACATGAGACATGAGACGAGAACGAAAGACAATAGATTACAAGACAAAGAGACCGAATTGATCAATTTGGTTGCGGCCAAAGGTCGTTCCAAGTTCATTCGCGTTCATTCGTGGTTCTAAAATTCAAGTTCGGATGATTGAATTGGAGGTCGAGGAGGCCGACGCGGCGGAAATCTTCCAGCGTGACCTGCATTTGCCCACGGATTTCATCGACGGAAGCATCCGCATGGGTGTTGAAGAAGTGTTCCTTCGTTTCCGTCTTGGCTTGAGAACCGCCCGTGGCGAGAAATCGCGCCCGGAACGAGCCGTCGGCAGGCCATTCGAGGGAATGATGATAGTAGAACGGCGCGACCTCCAGATAGTCCACGCTCGCGCCATTCTGCGTCTTCCACACGGCCACGCCGTTGAGATTGTTGTTGTAGTACTGCGGATACAGGAGCGTAAGCCGCCCGTGGTATCCGCTTATGGTTCGCGCTGAATTCTCGACTTTGATGGAGCCCAGCGAAATACGTCCAGCCGGAAGATCGCCGTTGCCTTCGAGGCGGTAGAGGGAGCGGGACTGCTCGTTGTAGAAATCGGTCATAACCAACGAGTTGTTGTCTTCCACCCAGATGCATGGATTGCAGATTTCCAGAAGCACGAACTGGAAAGCGGTGATTCCGTTGCGGTTTGGATTCACGCCTTTGATATGCATCGTGCCTTCATAATGGCTGTCGATCAGAATGGTCGCCGCGCCGCAGTTTTCGAAAACCATGTTGCCGTAGGTGGCGATGGAATGGACGACATCATGCGGGCCAAGATTTTTGAAATGCATCCCGCGCACGTCCGGTTCGGCGACCAGCCAGCCATGTCCGCGTATGTTGTCGTAAAGCGTGTAGGAAGCCTCTTCACTGCCGATATGGAGGACATCCTGTCCATCACGCCGGCCGCCCATCCGCATGAACTGCATGTCAATGATCCCCAATGCTTTCGGAGATTTCACAAGCAGCAACGGAAGGTCCTTTTCACCATACCATGAAAGCGTGGTCGCCAAACCGGAGCCGCCGAAATACCAGTCGTCACCGTCGAGTTCCAGTGTCTGGCGGACGGTGTAATGGCCGTGCGGAATATAAACCATCGCGCCATGCCCGTGCGCCTTCGCGGCGGCGATGGCGGCCTGGAAGGCCGCCGTGTCGTCGGCCTCGCCTCCCTTCGCGCCGAAGTCCCGCTTGACATCGAATATCTTGCCTGGCATGACAGCTGTATGCGGCTTGTCCGTCCGGACGGCCTGGACGATTTCCGTCTTGAGGAAGGAGGTCCGCGGCGTGAGACCGCTGGCCGGATAACGGCTTTCGCCGCTGAAGTCGAAGACCTTCTGGGCGTCTTTGAGACCGTTCACGAAGTGATTATTGGCCATAACAAGCTTGAAATCAGAATTCAGCGCATTGCTTCCCACCAACTTTTCCGTATCCGTATGGCGGAAGGCGATGGGGGGAGCGGCTGCATTGCTTGCGGCGGGTTCGATGGACGTATCGAAGATCAACGCGGGCACGACATTCTGCAGGATAGCGCCGTCCGGCGACGTGAAACCGCCGACATGGCAGTCCTGCACGACGGTGGCGCAATGCGGATTCTCCTGCAGTAGGAAATGCGCGCTACCATCGGACGTGCAACGGCGGATCGTGGCCGTGTGTTCGCAGAAAGTACGGAAATCAGTGGTTTTACTGCGTTCGAAATGGCAGTCTCTTGCATAGAAGTTTCCTTTGTTGGTGCGCACGGCGACGCCGCAGTCGCGAAATTCGCAGCCGGAAATGACGCAGTCGTAGTCGTTGAAATGGCTCAGAAAGACGCCCGTTCCAGAATTTTCGAAGAGACAGTTTTCGATGCGATGTTCCGTGCAGGATGTATTGATTTTCACACGGCTGGCCATGACCGCGGCCTGCCGTGCGTTTTTGAACGCGCAGTGGCGGAAGAGATTATGGCTCTGGAAGGCAGGCCCGCCCATGTCGATGCAGGAACTTGCCCTGCCCGCCGCATCGAACTCCACGCCGATGATGCGGGACTGCAGGATGCCGGTCAGGCGGAGCATCGGTTGATCGATGGGGCCGTCCCAGACGATGGTCGTGTCACGGCCGCATCCGATGATGGAGAAGCCGCGTGGCCGCGTTGTGGAATCCAGCTGGTAGGTGCCGTAGAAGAGCGTTTCCGTGATGCGGTAGCGGCCTGGCGGCAGATAGACCGTGCCGCCTTCACGCGGAACGGCGGCCATGGCGCATTGGAGCGCCGCCGTGTCGTCCGCCACACCGTCGCCGACAGCCTTCACGTTGTTCCATGTGTGCGGCGTCTTGACATTCGTCCAATCCGAACGGACCTCCCATGGGATGGAGGGAATCTGTGGCGCGGCGAAGAGCGGAACATTGATCAGCAGAATAAAGAAGAAAAGGTTTATGTTTTTCATTTTCTGCAAATAAGAAAAATCATCAGGGGAAAATATCTCTTTTGTCCATGTGGCATGATCCGTCAATTTTATTATAATCAATCCCACATGGTTTGCAAACATCAAGACGGTATTTTACATTAACCTATGGTTGCATTGAACGAATTTTCTCTTGGGAGACAACAATGAACAATTCCTACTTGCCATATACGAACGAATTGCAGGATGGTCTGTGGATGTGGGGCCATGAGACAGGCGTCTACGACGGTCCGGACAACTGCTACAACATTCCCGTGAGCGAGCCGATCGGCATGGCCCACGCCTGCGGCTACATGGGCATCCCGAACGTCTGCTCCGTGCGGTGGGAGACCTGCGGGAAGGCGCATTTGTGGCAGTACCGCAACATGAAACGCTTCGGATGGGTCATCGGCCACAATCCCGAAACGTACGCGCGGCTCTATCCGTTTGCGGAAAGCCTTGTCGCCGACTATCCGAATCTGACGGCGTTCGAACTGGACGATTTCTTCGACAACAAGCCAGACGTATTGCAGGCAGATCCGAAGGGCGGCGAGACGCTCGTCTCGCCTGCGACGCTGACGCTGCAGGAACTGGACGCCCTCAAGAAGCGGATGGCGACGCTACCGCATCCCGTCGAGCTGCGCATCGTCCTGTACGCGAGGCAGTTGAAACCGACCATCGTGCCCGCCTTGAACTACGCCGACACGATCCTCTTCTGGACATGGAACGGCGCCGACATCAGCAAACTGCCGGAAAACTTCCATAAATACCGCGAACTGGCGCCCGACAAACCGACGCTTCTCGGCATCTACATGTGGGATTTCGGCGACCGGAAATCATTGGATCTCAGCTTCATGAAGGAGCAGCTGGCGATCTCTTTGGAATGGTGGAAGAACCGTGAAATCAACGGGTTGATCTTCCACTGCACACCATTGGTGAACAAAGACCTCCCCGCCGTCGAATACTGCCGCGAATGGATTGCAGAACACGCGAAAGAGACAAGGTGAGAAAGAATGAGCCTTTTGGATTTTGAATTTGATGCTGAATATGATTTGATGCTTTCCGCCTGGGGCGAAGGGACCGTGAAGGAAGGCATTTTCCATACGAATCTTAGCACAATCTACAGAAAATTCAAAAAGGAATACGCACGCGAGCCCAGGGATGTCTCCCTTCTCATCGAAGACACCTTCGCATGCGGCTATGGCTATGGTTTCACGGAAATTGACACCGCCTTTCTTGAACAAATAAACACACTTGCGGAACTGGTTCTGCCGAATTCGATAACCAATATCGACATGACGCCGACGTTGGAGCAAATCCTCAAGCGGAACAACGTCCTGATACGCGGCTCCTTCGATTCCTTCGCGGAGAAATTCGCGGCGGAAAACCATCTGAATTTCAGACCGGCGGATTTTCTCTTCGCCAAGGATTTTTTTGAACCCGCGCTGGAAACAACGTTGCTGACCATGACGTTCAGACGCAACGGCAACGTGGTGGTGGAGATATCCGTCAGCTCTCCAGGCTCATCCGCCGGAAATACCTTTGGCGGAACGTTCTACCGTGATCTTCCGAAGAACTTCTACAATGTGAAGACGGCGGAGCAAATCGCCGAAATGTTCGGTCAACGCACGAAAAAAACAATCCTGGAAGACGGAAGGCTGGCGGCTTTCATCGAAAATGCCAGAACACACAAGATATTCATGGGGAAGAATTAGAAAACTTTTATTACAGATAACATTAGCAATGATTCATTTGGAGAAAATAACTCGTAAGAACTGGCGAAAGGCCACATTTGTCACAACAGATCCGCAAAGGAAATGTCCGTTGGACGAAGAATGGGTGACCAGCGCCGCATTCTCCATCGTTCAATCCGTGTTTGAGCCAGAATGGCAAAGCAGAGTGATCATGGATGATGATACAATCATCGGTTTTGTCTTCTATGGCATGTGGGAAGAAAAGAACGCGCCATTGTTCTGCCGATATATGATCGACATTGAGTACCAAGGCAAAGGATATGGAAAACGTGCGCTCCCAATCATCGTTGATGAAATGATGAGAGAATATCAGACAGACTGTATTTATCTGACTCTGGAAGCGAAGAATGAACGGGCAGTCCATCTTTATACCCAGTTTGGTTTTGTTCCAACAGGGGAAATGGATGGAGAGGAAACAATATATGTATATAAAAAGCAATGATTATCAGACGATTCAATATTCAAGATGCAAATACCGTATCGGATTTGATTGCAACTACACTGAGGATTTCAAATCAAAAAGATTATTCGGAGGAATATCTTGAAAAGGATATTCAGTGTTTGCAATCCCAAGACATCATCGAACGTGCAAATCGACAGCATTTCTATGTCGTTGAAGAGAATGGCCAAATCATCGGATGTGGTTCCATCGGTTCATATTGGGGCAAAGAAGATGAAAGTAGCCTATTTACAATCTTCGTGCTTCCGGATTATCAACGTAAAGGAATCGGAAGAAAGATTATACAAACACTTGAACAAGATGAGTTCTTTCTGCGTGCAAAGCGGATTGAGATACCTGCGTCGATTACCGCAATACCGTTTTATCTGAAGATGGGTTACACCTATAAAAATGGTATCACTGAACCAGATGAAGAACAACTTGTCCGCTTGGAAAAGTTTCGGTAATTTTCTGTTTAGTCATTTCGAATTACGAGAAGATTTGACATGATTAAAATCCTTTCGCCGCTATGTGGCTTGAAATCTGCACATGTGCAGATTTTTGAGCGTCCCGTCTAACTACTAGCCACTAGCCACTAGCCACTAACCACTGGTCCCGCAGGAGCGGGACCCTCCCAAACACGATCCCGCAGGAGCGGGACCCTCCCGTCACCGTTCAGAATACCAGCGGGGAATGATCTTCTTAAATCCATCGAAATCCGCAAAAGCCCTTTTGGCTCTTGCCACCATCCCGTCGATTTCCTGTTGTCCGAATTTCTCAGCCCATTTGATGGAAAACAAAGACGCCTGCGCGACATAAACTGCATTTGCAATCCAAAAATCCATCGGCACGGAATCATCAAAATAGGCGTCGATTTGTCCTATGCAGAAAGGAATGCTGCTTTCAATTCCAAAATTCTCCAATTTGTAAAACTCCTCGAACGGATCGCCGACCTCCCAACGATTGAAATCGATGACACCGATGGAGCCATCTTGCATATAGATCAGATTTCCAGGATGAAAATCGCCATGCAGATATGCCGGCGGTTTCTTCCATATCTGATCGATGTTTTCCTTAACATAACGAATGGCTATTTCATCATCCGGAATTCGAAGACCGGATTCTTCATACTTTGCCAATTGAAGCAGTTTCTTCTCTTTCTTTGTCTTAATGGGAACATCCTCTTCTTCCAACGGGACAGAATGAATCTTCTTTAGGATGGTTCCCGCTTGCCGTCCTAACCGATACTGCTCGTTTTCAGATAATTGCGGAAGCGCGTCCTCCAAATCGCGCCCTTCAAGCCAAGTCAGAAGCATGTATGTGTTTTGATTCCCATTGCATACACCGAACTCTTTGGGCATCGACATCCGGAAACCTAATTTTGCATATTTTTCGATTATCTCAAACTCTTTCTTTTTATTTTCATATTCTTCAATGCTTGACAATCGAAGCAATAGATGTTCACCGGAAAGAGTTTTTATATGATATTTCTTATCGGTCGACCATCCTTTGTCCACAGGCTCCACGGAAGCCCAATTCGTACTTGATGATATATCACGAAACATCTCTTGAAATCCCCCCAAAACTTTTGTTTCGCACAAAGATTACTCCCACTCAATCGTCGACGGCGGTTTTGAGGAGATGTCATAGACGACGCGGTTGATGCCGCGGACTTCGTTGATGATGCGGTTGGACATGCGGGCCAGAACGTCGTAGGGAATGCGCGTCCAGTCCGCCGTCATCGCGTCGATGGAATTGACGCTGCGGATGGCGCATGTGTATTCGTATGTGCGTTGATCGCCCATCACGCCGACGCTCTTCACGGGAAGCAATACGGCAAATGTCTGCCATATCGTCTTGTAATCCGGAAGTTTGCGGATTTCCTCCTGCACACGGATGTCCGCCTGCTGCAAAAGACGGACTTTTTCCGCCGTCACTTCGCCGAGAATCCGCACGCCCAGGCCGGGGCCGGGGAACGGCTGGCGGTCCAACAGTTCATCCGCCATGCCCAGCACGCGGCCGACGCCGCGCACTTCGTCTTTGAAAAGCTCCTTCAACGGCTCCACAAGTTCGAATTTCAGATCCGGCGGCAGGCCGCCGACGTTGTGGTGGCTCTTGATGGTCTGCGACGGCCCTTTGCGCGGCGAACGGCTCTCGATCACATCCGGATAGATCGTCCCCTGCGCAAGATAGCGGCAATGCTTGAAACGGCGTGCCTCCTCCGCGAACACGTCGATGAACAGCCTGCCGATGGTCTTGCGCTTATCTTCCGGATTGTCAAGACCTTTGAGAGCTTCGTAGAAGCGTTCGGCGGCATGGACGACCGTCAAATCAAGCCCCAGATTCTTATGGAACATCTCCTCCACCTGTTCGGCTTCATGATAGCGCAACAGTCCGTTGTCCACGAAAATGCAATGCAGCCGTTTGCCGATCGCTTTATTCAAAAGGACGGCTGTTACAGAGGAATCGACGCCGCCGGACAGCCCGAGAACCACTTCGTCATCACCGACCTGCGCCTTCATCTTTTCAACCGTATCGTCCACCCATGACGACAATTTCCAGTCCGCCACGCATTTGCAGATGCCGAAGACGAAATTGCGAAGGATATCCGTTCCGAACTGCGTATGAACGACTTCCGGATGGAATTGCAACGCGTAGAAACGTTTCGCGTTGTCGACCATCGCCGCGAACGGGCAGGTTGCGGAAACGGCGCCACGCTCGAAATTGGCGGGAATGGCCTCCACGCGGTCGCCATGGCTCATCCACACCGTGATGGTGGACGGAATGCCGTCGAACAGCGGATTGCCGGGCATGATTTCGATGGGCATCTTGCCGTATTCGCGTTCCGTTCCGGGCACGACCTTTCCGCCGAGCTTGTAGGACATCAGCTGCATGCCGTAGCAGATACCCAGAATAGGCAGGCCCATGGCGAAAATGGCCGTATCGACGGTCGGCGCGCCGTCTTCGAACACGCTGTTCGGGCCGCCGGAAAGGATGATTCCCGCAGGCGGATTCCGCTTCAGTTCCTCCGCCGTCGTGTCGCAGCGGATGATTTCCGAATAGACTTCCATTTCACGGATGCGCCGCGCGATCAGCTGCGTATATTGCGAACCGTAATCCAGAATTGCAATCCACTGTTTGTTCATGTCTTCAGCCTTTTTTTATTATCGCCGACGGCGTGACACCGTCGCTACCATTCAACGGCGTGACGCCGTCGCTACCATTCAACGGCGGGACGCCGTCGTTACTGTTACTCAATAGCTCATGCGCGTCGGGATGCCCGCATCCCGCATGGCGCGTTTGATATCCGTGATCGTATAGTCGCCCGTGTGGATCATGCCTGCGACGATGGCCGCGTCCGCATGGCCGTCGCGGAACACCGTCACGAGATGATCGGGCCTGCCCGCCCCGCCGGACGCGACGACGGGAACGCCGACGGCGTCGGCGATCATTTTCGTGATCGTCAGTTCGAAGCCTTCACGCGTTCCATCCGCATCCACCGAATTGACAACGATTTCCCCTGCTCCCAAATCGACCGCGCGTTTCGCCCATTCGAGGGCGTCCATGCCCGTGAATTCGCGGAAGCCGCGCGTCGTGATTTCATAGCCGCATGGGCATTTCGGATTGTGGACGGGGTCCATGCCGAGCACGATGCACTGCCGTCCGAACGCCGCCGCGCCTTCCGCGATGATGTCCGGCTGACGCACCGCCAATGAATTGACGGAGATCTTCTCCGCTCCCGCGAGAATGACGCGCTCCATGTCCGCCACGCACGAAATGCCGCCGCCGACGGCCAGCGGGATGTGGATGGATTTCGCCACTTCCGTGACCATCTGGATGTCGATGGGACGCCGTTCGGCGGACGCCGTGATGTCATAGACGACCAGTTCGTCCGCACCGCCGTCCGAATAGGCGACGGCCATTTCGACGGGATCGCCCAAGTCGATGTTGTTCTTGAATTTCGTCCCTTTTGTGACACGTCCCTGACGGACGTCCAGACATGGTATGATACGTTTTGTCAGCATGTTGCAAACTCCTTCAGGAGCGCCAGCCCCGCCTTGCCGGACTTCTCCGGATGGAACTGGTAGGCGAACAGGTTCCCTTTGCGGACGGCGCTCGTGAACGTGACGCCCGCGTATTCCGTCCTGCCCGTCGTGTAGGGGCCGATTTCCGCGTAGTAGGAATGGACGAAATAGTAGTCGATGTCGCCGTTCACTTGGTTCCAGCCGATTTCAGGAATCTTGAATCCAGGCGTGTCCGGAAAGCGTTTCACCTTGCCGGGCAGGATGTTAAGCAGATTGACGCCGCCGTCCTCCTCGGAGTGTTCGAACAGGATCTGCATGCCCAGGCAGATGCCCAGAAACGGCTTGCCGGACAACGCCTGTTCGCGGACGACATCCGCCAGCCCGAACGCCGTGAGATTCTCCATGGCGCTTTTCGCCGCGCCGACGCCCGGAAAGACGATCCGCTCCGCCTTCGCGATGACATCCGCCTCCCTTGTCACGACCGTTTCGACGCCCAGGGAGGCGAACGCGTTCAAGACGCTTGTGCAATTACCTGCCTTGTAGTCGATTATCGCTATTGTCATTGGACACCTGCCTTATTGAGATGATAATTCATCATGCGCGGGGAAAGCCCCAGTTCGCGGCCGGCGGCGGTACGGTTGCCGTTGTGGCGCTTCAGGGCGTTCTCCAGAATGTGCTTTTCAACCATGGCCATCTGCTTCTCAAAGGAGAGCTGTTCATCCGGATTGAACGGATCTTCTGTGAAATCAGGCGATTGCATCGTCGGCGGAAGATTGTAGCTATGGATGCAGTCGTCCTTCGCTGTCAGCACGGCGCGTTCGATGCAGTTTTCCAGTTCGCGGACGTTGCCCGGCCATGAGTACGACTGAAGCAGATTGGCCGCCGGAGACGAAATGCTCGTGATGTTCTTGCCGTATTTCGCGTTCATTATCGAAAGGAAATGCTGCGCCAGAGGCAGAATGTCCTCCGCCCGTTCCACAAGCGACGGCACGACGATGGGGAACACGGACAGCCGATAGTAAAGGTCTTCGCGGAAGAGCTTCCGCGCCATCAGATCCTCCAGATTGCGGCTCGTCGCCGCAATGAAACGGACGTCGCTTCTCAGCTCTTCATTGGATCCGATCCGCGTGAACGTACGCTCCTGCAGGAAGCGCAACAGCTTCACCTGCACGGAGATGGAAAGATCGCCGATTTCGTCCAGAAACAGCGTTCCGCCGTTCGCCGCCTCCGCCAGGCCGATGCGCCGTTCGCGTGCGTCCGTGAACGCGCCTTTCTCATGGCCGAACAATTCGGATTCGACCAACGTCTCCGGCAACGCCGCGCAGTTGAACACGATGAACGGCTTGTCGGCTCGTGGCGACAAGCCCTGTATCGCCCTCGCCACCAGCTCTTTGCCAGTTCCGCTGGCGCCGCGGATCAGCACCGTCGCGTCACTGGACGCGACCTGCCGGATCTGCTCGTAGACGACGCGCATCTGCTTGCAGTTGCCGACAAAATGGTCCGGATTGTTCGGCAGCATGCGACGCAGGATGCGGTTCTCCTCCTGCAGCGCCTCGCGTTCCGCGCATTCCTCACGGCAGACGACGGCCGCCTCAGCCGTGATGTTCGCGATGATCTCCAGAAACGCCACGTCCTTCGTCAACGCGCTCGTGTCCTTCTGGATCTCCTTGTCGACGGACAGCGTCCCGATGACCTGCCCCAAGTGGATCAGCGGCACGCAGATGAATGACAACGGCTCGTTGACGCCGCGGCTTTTCGTGCGGTTCAGAAAACGGCGGTCCTTTCGGACATCGACAACGATTTCCGCCTTGCCCGTCTTCGCCACAAGCCCCGTGATGCCTTCACCGATGTGGTAGCGGCCCAACACGCGTTCCTCCGCGTTCAGACGACGCGACGTCGCCTCGATGCGCAGTTCGTCGCCTTCCAGCAACGTGAACGTGCCGCGCAGCATGCTCATCTGGTGCTCAAGAATCTCAAGCACCTCCTCAAGCAGGCGGCGGACGTTCTTCTCACGCACGAGAACGGACGTGATCTCCCGCAGCACGGATATCTCTGATAATGCACTCATGGTCATGGTGTAGTATTGGTATTTTTGGATGATGGCGTTTGTCATGGCGGTCACCTGCAAATCTTTGCGGATAAACGGACGACTGCCGCGCCTGCCCGGAAGCGGATTCGCATACCAACAGCGACCTTCCGGCAACTCATATAATATAAAGCGTCAACAGTCATTTGCTTGCCAATCTCCCATATTAAACGTTATTTAACGTTTGATTTGGCCACGATGCCGCCCCGTCCTATCTGGCGGAAGCTGCGTTGGCGACCATGCGGTGGTATTCCTGCAACGAGCAGATGTCGACGCGGCCCGCGTCAACCGCCGAATTGGCAAGCCCTTCCGTGGCCATCTGCAAGGCCGCCGTCGTCGTCGTGATCGGCAGACCGAACTCGATGGCAAGCGAACGCATCTTCGCGCCGTCGTCGCCGACGTCCGGAATGTTCACGATCCAGCCGATCTTCTTCTCCAGAATCAAATCGCGCAGGTTCGGCCGTCCGGCGGCGAGCCTGAAGACGGCGTGGCACGGAATGCCCGCCGCGTAAAGCATCTCGCCTGTTCCGGCCGTCGCATAGAACTCGAACTGATGGACTTCCGCCAGATGCTTGATGAACGGCAACGCCAGCGACTTGTCGGAATCGCGGATTGAAAGGAACAGTCCGCCGGAGCGCGGGATGCGGTTGCCCGCCGCATCCTGCGACTTCAGATAGGCGTTCGCGGCATCAATGTCCAGCCCCATGACTTCGCCTGTGGATTTCATTTCAGGAGAAAGGGTTATGTCGACGCCAGGGAATTTCGCGAACGGGAAGACGGCCTCCTTGAAGGCCGAATACGGAATGCGCGGCGACTGTGTGAAACCAAGCTCCGTCAGCGTCTTGCCCGCCATGCACAGCGCTGCGTGCTTCGCCAGCGGGACGCCCGTCGCCTTGCTCGC
Source organism: uncultured bacterium (assembly GCA_902776645.1). Classification (GTDB taxonomy): domain Bacteria; phylum Verrucomicrobiota; class Lentisphaeria; order Oligosphaerales; family Oligosphaeraceae; genus UBA1407. Next base: position 80,647 of record CACYQT010000004.1, read on the forward strand.
GAACGGCACCGTCCGCGACGCACGCGGGTTGACTTCAATCACATACAATGTGTCATGCTGCACGGCGAACTGGATGTTCATCAGGCCGACGACATGCAGAGCCTTCGCCAGTTTGCGGGAGGCCGCATGGATTTCCGCCAGAACCTTTTCGGACAAATCGCGCGGCGGAATGGAGCAGGCCGAATCGCCGGAATGGATGCCCGCCTGCTCGACGTGCTCCATGATCGCGCCGACGACCGTCTCGCGGCCGTCCGAAAGGCAGTCGACGTCCAGTTCCTGCGCGTCGCTGAGGAATTTGTCGATGAGAATCGGATGGCCTTCGGAGACGCGCGTCGCCTCCGCCATATAGGAGCGCAGCGCAACTTCCTGATTGACAATCGCCATCGCACGGCCGCCCAACACGAACGACGGACGGACGAGCACGGGATAACCGATCTTCGCCGCGATGCGGCATGCGTCCTCCGTGTCCGCCGCCATGCCGCTGGCGGGCTGCCGGATGCCGACCTGCTTCGCGATTTCCTTGAAGACGCCGCGGTCGTCCGCCGCGTCGATGTCCGCAGGCGGCGTGCCGATAATTTTGACGCCGGCATGCTCCAGTTCGCTGGCCAGATTCAGCGGCGTCTGGCCGCCGAGCTGCACGATGACGCCGTCGCATTGCTCGCGTTCGTAGATATTCAGCACGTCTTCAAACGTCAGCGGCTCGAAATAGAGGCGGTCCGCCGTGTCATAATCCGTCGAAACGGTTTCCGGATTGGAATTGACCATGATCGTTTCATAACCCGCGTCTTTCAGGGCGAAGACGGCATGGCAGCAGCAGCAGTCGAACTCGATGCCCTGCCCGATTCGGTTCGGCCCGCCACCGAGAATCATGATTTTCTTCCGCCCCGCCACGTCGCGGACGGGTTCGTCATATTCCGCATAGGTTGAATAATAGTACGGCGTCGTTGCGGCGAATTCGCCCGCGCATGTATCGACAGTGCCGTAGGCGGGATGGATGCCGTATTCCTTCCGCAACGCGCGAATCCGCAATTCGTCCATGCCCAACGCATAGGCCAGCTGCCTGTCCGAATAGCCAAGCTCCTTCGCTTTCCGCAGGCTTTGCGGCGTGTTTTTGATCGTCGCTTCAAAAGCGGCAAGTTCCGACAGTTTGCGGAGATAGAACATGTCGAAACCAGTCAGTTCCTGAATCTTCTCCAACGGCCAGCCGCGTTTGAGGGCGGCATGGAGCACATAGACACGGTCGGCGTTCGGACGGGCCAGTTCGGCCGAGATTTTTTCATCGTCCAATTGGTCGAATTCGGCCTGTTTTTTCTCCAGCCCGAAGCCCCAATGGCCCGTCTCCAACGAGCGGATGGCCTTCTGGAAGGCCTGGTTGAAGTTCCGTCCGATCGACATCGCTTCGCCGACGGCCTTCATCTGCGTGCCAAGCGTCGAATTCGCCGCGGGAAACTTTTCGAATGTGAACCGCGGCATTTTCACGACAACATAGTCCAACACAGGCTCGAAGCAGGCGGGCGTGTTCTCCGTGATGTCGTTGCGCAGTTCATCCAGTGAATAACCAACGGCCAATAGCGCCGCGATTTTGGCGATCGGGAAGCCCGTCGCCTTGGAAGCCAGTGCGGATGAACGGGATACGCGTGGATTCATTTCAATGATCAGCCGTTCGCCGTTCTGCGGATTGACCGCCCACTGCACGTTGGAGCCGCCCGTCTGGATGCCGATGGCGCGCATGACGTTCAGCGAATCCTCCCGCATGGCCTGGTATTCGCGATCCGTCAGCGTCATGGCGGGCGCCACCGTGATGGAATCGCCCGTATGGACGCCCATGGGGTCCATGTTCTCGATGGAACAGACGATGACGGATGTGCCGCGTTTGTCGCACATGACTTCCATCTCGTACTCCTTCCATCCCAGAAGTGATTCCTCCACAAGCACTTCGTGATTGAGACTGGCCTCCAGGCCGCGTTCGACAATCGTCTTGAATTCCGCTTCGTCATGGGCGATGCCGCCGCCCGAACCGCCCAGCGTGAAGCCTGGCCGCACGATCAGCGGCCATTTGCCGATGGCCCGCGCGATGACCATCGCCTCCTTCAGACTGTGGGCCGAATCGGAATTCGCGCTGCGGATGCCGATGCCGTCCATCGTCGCCTTGAACAGCCTGCGGTCCTCCGCGCGGGCGATCGCATCCGCATCGGCGCCAATGAGTTCGACATGATAGCGCTTCAGCACGCCGCTCCGACACGCCTCCATGGCGAGATTCAGCGCCGTCTGCCCGCCAAGCGTCGGCAGCAGCGCGTCCGGCCGTTCACGGCGGATGATTTCATGGAGATATTCGGGCGTCATCGGCTCAAGATACGTGCGGTCCGCGAATTCCGTGTCCGTCATGATCGTGGCCGGATTGCTGTTGAGCAAGACGATTTCATAGCCTTCGCGCTTCAGCGCCTTGCAGGCCTGCACGCCTGAATAGTCGAACTCGCAGCCCTGCCCGATGACGACGGGGCCCGCGCCCAGCAGCATGATTTTATGGATGTCTGTCCGTTTCGGCATGTCATTTCTCCTGATGCTTCAAAGCCGCTTCCACCAATCCGACGAACAGCGGATGCGGCGCGAACGGCCTTGATTTGAATTCCGGATGGAACTGGCAACCGACGTAGAACGGATGTTCCGGCACTTCGACCATTTCCACCAATGATTCGTCCGGGCTGGTTCCCCCTATCCGCAACCCTGCTGATTCCAACTCCTTCCGATAGTCGTTGTTGAATTCGAAACGATGGCGGTGGCGTTCCGAAATCTCCTTTTCGCCGTACAGTTCCGCCGCGCGGCTACCATCGGCAAGACGGCATGGATACGCGCCAAGCCGCATCGTGCCGCCTTTGCTGGACACGCCGCGCTGGTCGAGCATGAGATCGATGACGGGATGGGACGTCTTTTCGTCGAATTCCGTCGAATTCGCATCCGCATAGCCTAAGACATGCCGCGCATATTCAATGACCATGCATTGCAGGCCGAGGCAGATGCCGAGGCATGGAATTCCTTTATTCCGAGCATGTTGCAACGCGGCGACCTTCCCTTCGATGCCCCGCGAGCCGAAACCGCCGGGCACGAGAACGCCGTCGTAGCCGTCCAGCCGCGAGCAGTCGTTTTCCAGTTCCTCCGCCTCCACCATGTCGCATATCACCTTCGTGCGCAATGCGATGCCTGCATGCGCGAACGATTCGAAGATGCTCTTGTAGGCGTCCCGCAGGCCCGCATATTTGCCGACCAACGCGATGCGGCAGGTCTTTTCCGGATGGAGGACGCGGTCCAGCAGTTCATGCCAATCGTCCAGATGGCTTTCCGTAATGGGAAGTCTCAGAAGCTCAAGGACTTTCACATCCATTCCACGGTCCGCCAATTCCTGCGGGACTTCGTAGATGGAATGCTGCACGTCGCACTCTTCGATGACCATTTCATCGGGCACGTTGCAGAACAGCGACAGCTTGCGGCGCTGTTCGTCCGCCATCGCCATTTCCGTGCGACAGACCAGCATGTCCGGAAAGATGCCGATGTTGTGCAGGATGCTGACCGACTGTTGGCTCGGCTTCGTTTTCATCTCGCCGACGGATTTGATGTACGGAACCAACGTCAGATGAATGACGATGGCGTTGCCAAGGCCCGCCTCGTTCTTGAACTGGCGGACGGCCTCCAGAAACGGCAGCGATTCGATGTCGCCCGCCGTGCCGCCGATTTCCGTCATGACGATGTCGATGCCGGGCTTTGCCGCGCTGCGGATGGCCTGTTTGATTTCATCCGTGATATGCGGAATCATCTGGACGGTCGCGCCCAGATAGGCGCCCTCCCGTTCGCGGGCGATGACGCTGCTGTAGATTTTTCCGCTCGTGTAGTTGCTGTGGCGATCACAACGGACGCCCGCAAATCGTTCATAATGACCAAGATCGAGATCCGTTTCCGTCCCGTCGTCCGTCACGTAGACCTCCCCGTGCTGATAGGGGGACATCGTGCCCGGATCGACGTTCAGATACGGGTCGAATTTCTGCATGGCGACGGTGTAGCCGTGCGACTTGAGCAGATATGCGAGACTGGCGGCCGTGATGCCTTTTCCAAGCCCCGAAACGACGCCGCCTGTGATGAAGATGAATTTTGTCATGGTTATTTGAATTTGTTAATGGTTGAGCATGAGTTCCTTGAACTGCCCGAAGAGATAGCGTGCGTCGAACGGGCCGGGCGCGGCTTCCGGATGGTACTGCACGGAAAACGCGGGCAGCGTCCTGTGGCGGACGCCTTCGATCGTGCCGTCGTTCAAATTGACATGCGTGACCTCCAGATTGTCGCCCAGAGAATCGGGCATGATGGCGAAATTGTGGTTCTGCGATGTGATCTCCACCGTGTTCGTCAGCAGATTTTTGACAGGATGGTTGCAGCCATGGTGGCCGAAATGGAGCCGCCCCGTCCGTGCTCCGCAAGCGAGTCCTAAAATCTGATGGCCCAGGCAGATGCCCATGATCGGAACTTTGCCGAGAAGCTTTTTCACGCAATCGACGACACCGACGACGCCGTCCGGATCGCCCGGCCCGTTGGAGAGCAGCACGCCGTCCGGCCGCAGGTTGAAAATCGCCTCCGCTGTCGTCCCGCATGGCACGACCGTCACGCGAAAACCGTTCGCCGCCAGCTGCCGCAAGATGTTGTATTTCACGCCGCAGTCGATGACGACGACATGCAAATCGCCTTTATCCGACCAATTGTAAGGCTTCGCGGCGGCTACTTCCGCCGCGCAGTCCAATCCGTCCAATCCGCTCCAAGCGCGCGCCTTCGCGACGGCCTCCTCCACAGGAAGATCCGTTCCGTCCGCATGCAGCCACGCCTTCTGCGTGCCGTTTTCACGGATGTGCAGCACGAGACGGCGCGTATCGACGCCGCTCAGAATCGGCCGGCCGGAATTTCTCAGCAAATCGTCCAAACTGCGACGGCTCCGCCATGACGACGGCGGATTCAGATTCTGCACGATGAGGCCGTTCAGAAAGACGCCGCGAGATTCCATGTCTTCGTCGTTGCAGCCGTAGTTGCCGACTTCCGCCGTCGAAAGCGTCACGATCTGCCCGAAATAGGACGGATCGGAGACGATTTCCTGATAGCCGCTCATGCCTGTATTGAAGACCGCCTCGCCGGGCAGGTCGCAGGCGGCGCCGCAGGAGACGCCGTTGAAGACCGTTCCGTCGGCCAGGGCGAGATATGCTTGTGAACTCATGGTAAGATCCTCTAATATGCGCGGATGGAAAGATGATGGGCGTAATTGACGAGAGCCTGGTTGACGACGCGGTTGCCGCCGGGCGTCGGATAGTCGCCGGTGAAATACCAGTCGCCCGTATGGTCCGGAATGCATCGCCGCAGGTCTTCGCAGGAGAGGAAGACGACTTTCAGCTCGGCGTTGAGATTGTCCGGAAGAAGCCGTTTCGTAATGGCTTCCGTCAGTTCGTCGTCGGTGAACTGCGCATAGAGTCGGGCGGCGATGTTCTGCATGTCGCGATCCGGCCTGGCGAGTTCCTCCTCCGCCAGATGGACGTTTTCCTCAAAGAACGCATCCATCTTACGTTCATGAATCAGATCCATGCACGCCTGGAAGGCGACCAATTCGCTGAAGGACGCCATGTCGATGCCGTAGCAGTCTGGATAGCGGATCTGCGGCGCCGACGAGACGATGACGATTCGTTTCGGCTCCAGCCGGTCAAGAATCGGCAGGATGGCGCGGCGCATCGTGTTGCCGCGGACGATGGAATCGTCGATGACGACGAGATTGTCCTCATGGGACTGGATCAGCCCGTATGTCACGTCGTAGACGTGCGGAAACAGCTCTTCGCGGTGGTTCGCGTCGCTGATGAACGTGCGGAATTTCGCGTCTTTGACGGCGATCATCCCGAAACGCAGCTTGTGGCCGCCGCGGCAGTCGTCCAACGCCTCCAGCATGCCGTGGAAGCTGACCTGCGCCGTATTCGGTATGTAGGAGAAGAACGTATGGTCGTAGTCGAGGTCAATGGCGTCCAGTACTTTCGGTACGACGGCGCGGCCGAGGGCGCGCCGTTCACGCTGGATGTCCGCGTCGTTGCCGCGTGAGAAGTAGATTCTCTCGAACACGCAATGGCGGACTGGCGCATGCGGAAGACATTGCTTCAACGTGATTTCGCCTTTCGCGGGAATGCTGAGCAAATGTCCGGCCGGCAGTTCCTTGACGTCTTCGCTGCCGAGATTGAAGGCCGTCTGGATGGTGACGCGCTCCGACGCGAGAACCGCCACTTCGTCATCGATATAATAATAGGCGGGGCGGATGCCCGCGGCATCACGGAAGGCGAAGGCGTCGCCGTTGCCGATGATGCCGCCGATGACAAAACCGCCGTCCCATTGGGCGGAGGCGTTTTTCACCGCCTGAAGCAAGTCGCCATGGTATTCCCCAAGATAATGCGAAAGCATGGTCAGCAGGATTTCGCAGTCCTGATGACCATGCGGATGATAGCCGAGCGATGTCAGATGGTTGAACACGTCCGGCGTGTTTGTCAGATTGAAGTTGCCCGCCACCAGCAATGTGCCTGCGCGGCGGGCGTTGTCGGAGACCATTGGATGGCAGGCCGCCAGCGTGCGGTTGCCGTAAGTTCCGTAGCGGAGATGCCCGAGATAGACCTCCCCGCAGAACGGCCGCGCGAGCGAATCGGCGGCCGCCCCTCCCCCGGTTTCGATCATCCCTGAAATCCGCTCCAGCAGGTCCGCCAGCGGCATGGAGGAGCAGCTTTTCTCCAGCTGGTAGAACGGCTTGCCGGGCGGCACGTCCAGGCCGACGCAGGCGATGCCCGCGCCGTCCTGCCCGCGGTTGTGCTGCTTCTCCATCAGCAACGACAGCTTCGAAAAACCGTACGCCGTGGTGCCGTATTTCGTCGCGTAGTACTCCAATGGCTTGCGCAAACGGAGCAGCGCGACGCCGCATTCATGCTTGAGTGGATCCGACAAGGCGACTTCCTCCTGTATCAGCAGATGAAAAGCATTTCACGATATTTCGGCAGCGGCCAGACGTTGTCGTCGGTGATGGCCTCCAGGGCATCGACCTTGTGGCGGAGGAACAACATGGCCGGGATGATTCCGTGGCCTTCCGCAAGAGCCTGCTGCAGGGAGTCGATCGCGACGGTCAGCTCGTCCAGCTCATCGCCCATTTCCTTCTTGACGGAATCGATGGCGGCGCAGCCTTTCGCGTCCTGCATCGTCAGATACTCCTTGATGACGACCGGGCGGATCATGTTCTTGGCGATTTCCAGCGCGATGCGGGCCTCGATTTCAAGACGCCGCTCGTAGTCTTCGCGGAAGACTTCGTAGCGCGACTCCAGTTCGGCCTTCGTCAGCACGCCGTACTTTTCGAAGAGCTTCTGGTTCTCCTTGTCCAGCAACGGCTTGATGGCTTCGGGCGTCGACGGCAGGTTGGGCAGTCCGCGCTTCGTCGCCTCCTTGATCCATTCGGGCTTGTAGCCGTCGCCGTTGAAGATGACGCGCTGATGGGCGGAAATCTCCTTCTTGAGCAACGCCTGCAGATCCGCGTTGAAGGTCTTCGCGGAGAACTTCTCCATCTGGTCGCTGATGGCGTCCATCGCCTCCGCGACGATCGTGTTGAGAATCATGTTCGCCTCCGCGCAGGACTGCGAGGAGCCCGGGGCGCGGAATTCGAACTTGTTGCCGGTGAACGCGAAAGGCGATGTACGGTTACGGTCGGTCGCGTCGCGGTTCAGCGGCGGCAGCGCGTCGATGCCGATCCGCAGCGACGACGCCTTGCTCTTGCTGGCGGCCGTTCCGCTGACGATCTGGTTGATGACGCCTTCCAGCTGTTCGCCGACGAACATGGAGATGATGGCGGGCGGCGCTTCGTTCGCGCCCAGACGATGGTCGTTGCCCAGGCCGGAAGTCGCGGTCCGCAGGATGTCGCTGTGCGAGTCCAACGCATGGATGACGGCGGTCAGAACCGTCAGGAAGACGGCGTTTTCCGCAGGGTTGCTGCCCGGATCCAGCAGGTTGCGCTTTCCGTAGGCGATGCCCCAGTTGTTGTGCTTGCCGGAGCCGTTGACGCCCGCGAACGGCTTCTCGTGGAGGAGGCAGACCAGCCCGTAGCGGTCCGCCGTCTGCCGAAGCACTTCCATGATCAACATGTTATGGTCAACGGCCAAGTTCAGATCCTCGAAAATCGGCGCCAGTTCGAACTGCGCGGGCGCCACTTCGTTATGACGGGTCTTCGCGGGGATTCCGAGGCTCCACAGCGCCTTCTCGACGTCCGTCATGAAGGCCAGAATGCGCGACGGGATGCTTCCGAAGTAATGGTCCTCCAGCTGCTGGTGCTTCGCGGGCGGCGCGCCGTACAGCGTGCGGCCGGTCTGCAGCAGGTCAGGCCGCTGCAGGTAGAACTTCTTGTCAATCAGGAAGTACTCCTGCTCGACGCCCAGCGTGATTTTGACCGGTTCCTCCGGCTGGCCGAAGCATTTCATCAGCCGGACGACCGCCTTCTTCAAAATCTGCGTGGACCGCAGCAACGGCGTCTTCTTGTCGAGGACTTCGCCCGTGTAGGAGCAGAAAATCGTCGGGATGCAGAGCGTTCCGCCGTTGTCATGGCGTTTGATGAAGGCGGGGCTCGTCGGATCCCACGCCGTGTAGCCGCGCGCCTCGAACGTGCTGCGCAGGCCGCCCGACGGGAAGCTGGACGCGTCCGGTTCGCCGACCGCCAGCGTCTTGCCGGAGAATTCAAAAATCGCCTTGCCGTTGGAGAAGTCCAGGAAGGAATCGTGCTTCTCCGCCGTTCCGCCCGTCAACGGCTGGAACCAGTGCGTGTAGTGCGTCGCGCCGCGGGAAACGGCCCATTCCTTCATGGCCGTGGCGACTTCATCCGCGATGTCCGGATCCAGCGGCTGCATGCCGTTGATGGTCGCCATGAGCTTCTTGTAGGTGTTCTTCGGCAGATGCTCCGCCATTTTCGCGATGTCGAAGACATCCTCCGCGAAGTAGTCCAGGACCTTCGCCCCCTGCGGCTCCGCAGGGCTTGTGTGGCGATCTGAAATCTTGCATACGGCGTCAAATCTCTTTTGCATGGCTCTGTTCCTTTATGGTGATTGGTTTGGTTCCTTTCGCTCTTTTTCCAATGTCGAAATCCATTAGCAAATCCCATGCCAAGTTTTGAGAAAACCGTTTTGCACAATGTCAATTTATGGTCAATCAGCCTCGCAACCGCCTAAAATCTGTAAAATCAGCCATGGTTTCCCCAACAACAACCTGTAAAGCACACCGCAATTTTTGTCAACATATTACATTTTTTGCACGTCCATCAGCGGAATATTACATTTTTTGTAACATCCGAATTCATGCTCCACCTGACAAAAAATGTCACCCTGCCTGACATTTTTTGTCACCCTGGGCCTTTTAGCCCCTATCCATTTATTCCATAATAATAATACGCGCCATCGCCCGGCCGTACTCCAAGCCATTCATTTGGACACTATTGGCACGGTTTCTGCTAAAGACATTCTGTTTTTGTCCAACACAACCATTGCCCAAAGGAATCACCGAACATGGAACAGGATTTGAAATACCGACAGCGCAGCCTGGCGTTGCCACAGGACGAAGGGCTGTACCATTTCAGCAACGAGCATGACGCCTGCGGCGTCGGCCTCGTCGCCAATCTGAGCGGTCAATCGACGCACGACATCGTGATCAAGGGATTGACCATCCTCCGGCGGCTTCTGCATCGCGGGGCCGCCGGAAGCGACGCCCTGTCCGGCGACGGCGCCGGGCTACTCTGCGTGATTCCGCATGATTTCTTCCAGCGGGAGCTGGGCGGCGTCCTGCCGCCCGCCGGCCAGTACGCCATCGGCATGATGTTCAACGGCGTCGGCGAAGAGGCCGCGCTGGAGGCCATCATCGAAGAGGAAGGCTGCAGGATTCTCGCATGGCGCGACGTCCCGACGGACGCCGCGCAGCTCGGCGAACAGGCCCGCCAGAGCTGTCCCGCCATCCGGCAGATTTTCGTCGTCTCGAAAAACGGCCTGTCCGGCGACGCCCTGGAGCGGAAGATCTTCGTCATCCGCCGCCGTCTGGAGCGCGAACTTCTGGACGTGTATTTCCCAAGCTTCAGCACAAAGACGGTCGTCTACAAAGGCCTGATGCTGGCCACGCAGATCGAAGCCTTCTACAAGGATCTTGCGGACGAAATGTTCGCGTCGCCGCTGGCGCTCGTCCATCAGCGCTACAGCACGAACACGTTCCCGACGTGGCGGCTGGCCCATCCGTTCCGCTATCTGGCCCACAACGGCGAAATCAACACGCTGCGCGGCAACCTGAACCACGCCCGCACACGCGAGGCCTTCCTGAAAACGGACCTTTTCGGCGACGATCTGAAAAAGCTGCTGCCGCTGATCGACGAGACGCAGAACGATTCCGCATGCCTCGACAACATGGCCGAACTGCTTGCCCAGTCCGGCCGCTGGCTGCCGCATGTCATGATGATGCTGATCCCCCAGGCATGGGGCGTCAACTACCACATGACAAAGGACATCTGCGGTTTCTTCGACTACCATTCCGCCCTGGTCGAGCCATGGGACGGCCCCGCCGCCGTTTCGTTCACCGACGGCGTCGGCGCGGGCGCCATGCTGGACCGCAACGGCCTCCGCCCCGCCCGTTATTCACTGACGAAAGACGGCCTGTTTGTTCTCGCCTCCGAAACCGGCGTGCTCGATCTGAAGCCTGAAGACATCGTCCGCCGCGGCCGTCTGAAGCCCGGCGAAATCCTCTGGTGCGATCTGCAGGCCCATCGGCTGGTTCTCGACGCCGAACTGAAGAACACGATCGCGCGGCAGGCCCCCTACCGCCGCTGGGCGCAGGAGAACAAGATTCCCGTCGCGGGGCTGTTCGATTCCATCGCGGCCGCCCGCGTCACGGATGATCTCAAGGAAAAGCAGCGGCTCTTCGGCTGGACGCAGGAGGACATCGAACTGATCGTCCGCCCCATGGTCGAAACAGGAAAGGAGCCCGTCGGCTCCATGGGCAACGACGCGGCGTTGGCCGTCCTTTCACCGCGTCCGCAACTGCTGTTCAACTACTTCAAGCAGCGCTTCGCGCAGGTGACCAACCCGCCGATCGATCCGATCCGCGAACAGCTGGTCATGAGCCTGACGACGTATATCGGCAACCAGGGCAATATCTTGTCGGAGGAAGACCACCGCGCCAGCGTCATCCGTCTGGCCCGCCCGATTCTCACCGGCGGCGATCTGGCCCGCCTGCTCGTCATGGAAGTGCCTCATATCCAAGTCCAGACGCTGTCCATTGGCTGGAAGGATGATTTGGAATCCGCCCTTCATGAATTGGAGCAGAAGGCCGTCCAGGCCGCCCGTGACGGCAAGAGCGTGCTCGTCCTCAGCGACAAGACGCTGCCGGACGACGAACTGCCCATGCCGTCGCTGCTGGCCGTCTCCGCCGTCAACCGCGCGTTGACGGCCGCCGGCCTGCGGCCGCCCGTCGGCATCATCGTCGAATCCGGCGAAGTGCGGGAAGTCATGCACTATGCATTGTTACTCGGCTACGGCGCCACGGCCGTCCACCCCTATCTCGCATTGGAGACGGTCTCCGCCCTCGCGAAGGACGGCGACGCCGCAAAAGCCACGGAGAATTATATTTCCGCCATCGACAAAGGATTGCTGAAATGCATGTCCAAGATGGGCATCGCCACGCTGCGCAGCTACCGTTCCGCGCAGATGTTCGAAGCGCTCGGCATCGGGGCGGACGTCATCCGCCGCTACTTCCCGGGCACGCCCTCCGCCGTCGGCGGCATCGGGCTGGCCGAAATCGCGGCGGAAGTCCGTTCACGCGTGCAGGATGCGCGGTCGGCGGCAAGCGACAAGCCGCTGCCTGTCGGCGGCAACTACCGCTGGCGTTCCGTCGGCGAGCCGCATCTGGTCACGCCGCTGTCCGTCTGCGCGTTGCATCGCGCCGTCCGCGAAAATGATCTATCGCAATATCAAGCGTTTGCGAAAGGCATCAACGAACCCGCCATTCCGATCCGCCTGCGAGACCTGCTGCAGTTCCGCAAATCGGAACAGGCCGTCCCGCTGGACGAAGTGGAATCCGTCGAAAGCATCCTGAAGCATTTCGTCGGCGGCGCCATGAGTTTCGGCGCGTTGAGCCCGGAGGCCCACGAGGCCATCGCCGTCGCCATGAACCGCATCGGCTGCATGAGCAACTCCGGTGAAGGCGGCGAAGATTCCGAACGCGACACGCCGAACGCCGACGGCGAATGCCGCGCCAGCGCCATCCGCCAGGTGGCCTCCGGACGTTTCGGCGTGACCATCAACTATCTGGCCCGCGCCAAGGATCTGCAGATCAAGATGGCGCAGGGCGCCAAGCCGGGCGAAGGCGGCCAGCTGCCGGGCGACAAGGTCAACGAAGCCATCGCCCGTACGCGCCATGCCACGCCAAAAATCACGTTGATTTCACCGCCGCCGCATCACGACATCTATTCCATTGAAGATCTCGCGCAGTTGATTCACGACCTCCGCGCCTCCAACGCCGCCGCGCGAATCTCCGTGAAACTCGTCTCCGAAAACGGCGTCGGAACCGTCGCGGCGGGCGTCGCGAAGGCCCATGCGGACGTGGTTGTCATCTCCGGCCACGACGGCGGCACAGGCGCCGCCCCGCTGAGCTCCATCAAGCATACGGGCATGCCGTGGGAAATCGGCCTGGCCGAAACGCATCAGACATTGGTGAAGAACAACTTGCGCGGTAAAATCAAGCTGCAGGTGGACGGCCAGTTGCGCACTGGCCGCGACATCGTCGTCGCGGCCCTGCTGGGCGCGGAGGAGTTCGGCTTCGCCACCTCCCTGCTGCTCGCTCTGGGCTGCATGATGTTGCGTCAATGCCAGGACAACACCTGCCCCGCCGGCATCACGACGCAGGATCCCGAAATCCGCAAACGCTTCCAGGGCAAGCCAGAACACATCATCGCCTACCTGCGTTTCATCGCAGAGGAAGCCCGCGGCATTCTCGCCTCGCTCGGCCTCCGTTCACTGGACGAAGCCGTCGGCCGCGCGGATCTGCTCGAAGTCAATCCCGCCATGGCCGCCGGCAAGGCCGCCCTGCTGGATTTCCAGCCCATGCTCCATCGCGTGGAAGGCGACGTCGTCCGCTGGAAAGGCGAAAAATACACGCAGTCGACATTGGACGACGAAAAGCTCATGCCGAAGCTCGGCAAGGCGTTGACGACCTTCAAGCCAGCCTCCTTCAGCCTGCCGATCGCCAACTCGGACCGTTCTGTCGGCGCACGACTGTCCAGCAAAATCGCGCTCGCCAAAGGCGAGGCGGGCCTGCCGGACGACACGTGGCGGATATCGTTCCACGGCGTCGCAGGTCAAAGCTTCGGCGCGTTTTTAGCCAAAGGCGTCACCTTCAGCCTCGAAGGCGAGGCGAACGACTACGTCGGCAAAGGAATCTCCGGCGGCAAGATCATCATCGTGCCGGACGCGAAAGCCGTCTGCAAGGCGGATGAAAACGTCGTCGCGGGCAACGTCATCGGCTATGGCGGCACAAGCGGCGAAATCTACATCAACGGACAGGCCGGCGAACGCTTCGCCATCCGCAACAGCGGTTTCAAGGCGGTCGTCGAAGGTGTCGGCGACCATGGCTGCGAATACATGACGGGCGGCTGTGTCGTCGTGCTCGGCCGCACAGGCGTGAACTTCGCGGCCGGCATGACAGGCGGCACCGCGTATGTTCTCGATGAAGACGGCGACTTCGACCTGCGCTGCAATCTCGACACGGTCGATCTGGAATCCATTCACGCCGACACGCGCGAAGAAAATGAACTTCTGGACATGCTGAAACGCCATGAAGCCGCCACCGGCAGCCCAAAAGTACAGCATATCCTTCAGAACTGGAATGATTTCCGTGGACGCTTCGTTTGCGTCATGCCCGTTGAATACAAGAAAATCCTTCGGAGTGCACGATAATGAGCAAGACTTTCATTGACATCCCCCGCCTTGAACACGTCTATCGTCCGATTGACGAACGGGTCAACGACTGCTCGGAAGTCGAAATGGCCTTGCCGTCGGACGACATCCGGCAGCTTGCGAAACGCTGCCAGAACTGCGGCCTCCCGTTCTGCCACGCCATGGGCTGCCCGCTGCAGAACGCCGTTCCGGACATGAACCGCGCCGTCATGCACGGCAATTGGCGCGACGCATGGGAACGGCTCGCCGAAACCAGCCCGTTCCCTGAATTCACGAGCCGTATCTGCCCCGCCCTCTGCGAAGCGTCCTGTTGCTTGGAAGGCGAAGGCTTCGGCGCCACGAACGTCCGCCAGATTGAAAAGAAAGTCGTCGACACGGCCTTCGCCAACGGCTGGGTCCTTCCACGGAAGCCGTTGAAGCGCAATGGCCGCCGCATAGCCGTCATCGGCGGCGGCCCCGCAGGGCTCGCCGCCGCCGTCAAATTGAACGAAGCGGGCTGCGACGTCGCCATCTACGACCGCAATGAAAAGCCCGGCGGCCTGCTCCGCTACGGCATCCCATGCTTCAAGCTCGACAAACAGCTCATCGACCGCCGCTGGGCGTTGATGCAGGAGGCAGGCATTTCATTCCATGGCAAGACGGAAATCGGACAGGACGTCTCCGGCTCCTATCTGATGAAGCACTACGACGCGGTCGTCGTCGCCAACGGCACGCCCGTTCCGCGTGATTTAAAAGTCCCCGGCCGTGATTTGAAAGGCATCGTCCAGGCGTTGGAACTGCTTGGCGGACAGAATCGTGCGAATACGGGCGAAGCCGCCGAAGCTCCCGTTTCCGGCTACGGGAAGGACGTGCTGATCATCGGCGGCGGCGACACGGGCAACGACTGCGGGGGAACGGTCATCCGCCAAGGCGCCAATTCCGTCATGTCCATCGACCTGATGCCGAAACCGCCCGTCGAACGAGACGTCCACACGCCATGGCCGATGTGGCCGTACAAGCTACGCGGCTCGTCGTCCGTCGACGAAGGCCTGCAGCGCTTCTGGGCGTTGAACACGTTGCGTTTCATCGGCGAAGACGGCCATGTCACAGGCGTGGAAGTCGTTCCCGTGAAATGGGAGTTCGCCCCCAACGGCAAGCCGTCGAAATTCACGGTGGCCGGCCCGTCGCGAACCATTAACTGCGGACTGGTCGTGCTGGCGATGGGCTTCCTGAAGCGGAGCCGTGAAGACGTGCTCGCCAGCCTCGGCTTGCCGGATCAGGAAAACGTCTTGATCGCGGGCGACGCCGCATCGGGCCCGTCGCTTGTCGTGCGGGCCATCGCGGACGGTTTGAAATGCGCCAAACAATTGATATAAGGAGTGAAAACCATGTGCGGTTTTGTCGGTATTTTTGATATTCAGGACGGCAAGGCGACCGCCTTGCGAAAACAGCTGTTGCAGATGTCGCGGAAGATACGCCATCGCGGACCCGACTGGTCCGGCGTCTTCGAATGCCCGCGCGCGTTGATCTCCCATGAACGGCTGGCCATCATCGACCCGCTGTCAGGCAAGCAGCCGCTCTACAGTCCGGACGGACGCTACGTCCTCGCCGTCAACGGCGAAATCTACAACCACAAGGAGCTACGGCGCGAACTGGAAGGCTGTTACCAATTCCAGACTCAATCCGACTGCGAAGTGCTTCTGCCGCTTTATATTAAATACGGCGCGGATTTTCTCGACAAGCTGAAGGGAATCTTCGCCTTCGCCCTCTATGACTCGCAGGAAGACGTATTTCTCATCGGCCGCGATCCCATCGGCGTCATCCCGCTGTATGAAGGCTGGGACGACGACGGCCACTACTACGTCGCCTCCGAACTGAAGGCCCTCGAAGGCGTCTGCGGCACGTTGCAGGAATTCCAGCCAGGCTACTATCTGCGCAGCGGCGACACGAAGCCGACCCGCTGGTATCAGCGCGACTGGTTCGAATTCGACAACGTGAAACACAACAAATCGTCCATCTCCGGCCTGCGCGACGCGCTTGAAGCCGCCGTCAAACGCCAGATGATGAGCGACGTGCCGTACGGCGTTCTGCTCTCCGGCGGGCTCGACTCTTCCGTCATCGCGGCCATCACGGCGAAATTCGCCCGCCGCCGCGTCGAGACTGGCGACACGCAGGAAGCATGGTGGCCGCGGCTCCATTCCTTCGCCGTCGGCCTGGAGGATTCGCCCGATCTCGTCGCCGCCCGGAAGGCCGCCGACTTTTTGGGCACCGTCCACCACGAAATCCATTTCACCATCCAGGAGGCCATCGACGCACTGCCCGACGTCATCTATCATCTTGAAACGTATGACATCACGACGATCCGCGCCTCCACGCCGATGTTCCTCATGGCCCGCGCCATCAAGGCCATGGGCATCAAGATGGTCCTTTCCGGCGAAGGATCGGACGAAATCTTCGGCGGCTACCTCTATTTCCACAAGGCTCCGAACGCCAAGGAGTTCCATGAGGAGACCGTCCGCAAGCTCGGCAAGCTCCATCTCTACGACTGCCTCCGCGCCAACAAGGCGCTTGCCGCATGGGGCGTCGAAGGCCGTGTGCCGTTTTTGGATCAGGAGTTTCTCGACGTCGCCATGCGCCTCAATCCGGCCGACAAGATGTGCCACGGCCGCAAACTGCCCGCGACCACCGGCGACCACGGCGGCGACGCCATCGAAAAATGGATCCTCCGCGAAGCCTTCCATGACATGCTCCCGCCGGAAATCGTCTGGCGGCAGAAGGAGCAGTTCTCCGACGGCGTCGGCTATTCATGGATCGACACGCTGAAGGAGATGACCGCACGCGAAGTGACGGACGCGCAGTTCGCGTTGGCCGCCAAACGCTTCCCCGTGAACACGCCCGCCACAAAGGAGGAATACTACTACCGCAGCATCTATGCGGAGTTCTTCCCCTCCGAATCGGCCGCGGCCTGCGTCCCGCACGAGGCGTCGGTGGCCTGCTCGACGGCGAAGGCCTTGGAATGGGACGAAGCCTTCAAGCACATGAACGAACCGTCCGGCCGCGCCGTGGCCGGCGTCCATCGCGGCTGACGCTCATCAGTGAAACCACATATCTTTCGCGCCTCATGCCTTGTATCGTTACTATTGAACAAGGCATGAGGCGCATTGTTTCAAGAACTTGTCACCCAATTATCCTGTTTTTTACAATATTTGTAATCGACTTTCATAAGATGTAAATATTTCCAGCTGTTCAGGTATGTTTTCAGGCTGGAGCAACAAGTTGGCATGGTAATTGCTATAATGATGGCAGACATGCAAGATCATGGCCCGCTGCGTACGGGTTGGCCATGGATTGCAAACCATCATCACAAGGAGAATACCATGAAACTCATCATCGCGTACATTCAGCCGGATCGGCTGAATCCAGTCAAGCAGGCGTTGTACGCCCGCAAGGTCTTCAAGATATCCGTCACCAATGCGTTGGGCTGCGGCCAGCAGCAAGGCTACATGAACGTATGGCGTGGCACCCTGCGGGAAGTCAACCTGCTGAAGAAGATACGGCTTGCGATTGCGGTCAACGACGATTTTGTCGAAACGACCATCGAAGGCATCATCGAAGGGGCCCGGACGGGTCACATCGGCGACGGCAAGATATTCGTCCTGCCGATGGAGGATTGCATCCGCATCAGAACCGGTGAACGTGGCGGCGAAGCGATTGGATAGGAGATTATGAAGATGAAAATACCTATGAGAATATTGATCTTGATGATGTTCGGTGCGGTCGGCATGCTGGCCGCGGAGGAGAAAGGAGCGTCCGCGGCGCAGGTCCAGATCAACCTGAACATCGTGTGGACGATTATCGGCGGCATTTTGGTTTTCGCCATGCAGGCGGGCTTCGCAATGGTTGAAACAGGCATGACCCGCGCAAAAAACGCGGCCAACATCATGATGAAGAACATGTTGGACTTCGGTCTGGGATCCATCGCGTTCTTTCTGATCGGCGCCGCATTCATGTTCGGCAAGACCGCCTGCGGCGTCATCGGTACGGACGGATGGCTGATGAGTTCGCTCCATGGAGCGGCGGACTGGGATTGGACGTTCATGTTCTTCCAGACGATGTTCGCCGCGACATCGGCGACCATCGTCTCGGGCGCAGTGGCGGAACGGACCAAATTTTCGGCATATTTGGTCTATTCCATTATCGTCAGCGCATTCATCTATCCAATTTCGGGGAAATGGGCGTGGGGCAGCCTCTTCAATGCCGAAGCGGCCGGATGGCTTGGCAACCTTGGGTTCACGGATTTCGCGGGCTCGAACGTCGTCCATAGCGTCGGCGGCTGGCTCGCGCTGGCGGGGGCGATCATGCTCGGGCCACGCATCGGCAAATACAATCCCGACGGCAAGCCCAATGCGATTCCAGGCCACAATCTGGTTATCGCCACGCTCGGCGTGCTGATCCTGTGGATCGGCTGGTTCGGATTCAACCCGGGCTCCACGACACAGGGCGTCGGCGATATCGGACGGATCGCGCTGGTCACCAATTTCGGCGCCGTCTCAGGCATGATCACCGCGATGGTGATGGCATGGATTCTCATGAAGAAGCCTGATTTGTCCATGACGCTCAACGGCGCGCTTGCCGGGCTTGTGGCGATTACCGCCCCGTGCAACACCGTCACGCCCGCCGCGGCGATTCTAATCGGTGTCATTGCGGGTATTCTTGTGACGTTCAGCGTGATGACGTTCGACCGCCTCGGCATCGACGATCCCGTCGGCGCCGTCAGCGTCCATGCGATAAACGGCCTGTGGGGCACGATTTCCTGTGGTTTCTTCAATGCGGAGGCCGTTTTGGAAGTCGGCGACGCAAACACGGGGCTGTTCTACGGAGGCGGATTCCATCAGCTTGGCGTCCAGCTGCTTGGTGCGGGATGCACGTTCATTTGGGCGTTCGGCCTCGGCTTGCTGATGTTTTACATCATCAAAAAGACCATGGGGCTCCGTGTCACAGCCGAAGAGGAATTCAAAGGTCTGGACATCGTGGAGCATGGCAACGACGCCTACGCCGGATTCCAGATTTTCCCGAATGAATAACGGTTGACAGATTCAGCCACATTCTTTCCCCAAGAGGGGCACAACCTCCCTTGGGGAAATTCTATTTTTCCATCTCGTCAGCGAATATAAGACCATGTGCGCGATCACAGGCATCATCAATCATCACGCATGCGCCGAAATCGAACGGCTGGTTCGGCGAATGGCTGATGCACAGGCCCATCGCGGCCCAGACGATGAAGGCTTTTTCATCAACGGCGATGTCGCATTCGGCCATCGCCGCCTGGCCGTCATATCCCCCGAAACAGGCCACCAGCCGATTTTCAACGAAGACGGAACAGTCGTCGCCATTTTAAACGGTGAAATCTACAATCATTTGGAATTGAGGCGGGAACTGGAGAAAAAAGGCCATCGCTTCACGACAAAATCCGACACGGAAACACTGGTCCACCTCTACGAAGAGCTTGGCGATTCGTTTGTCCCACGTCTGCAAGGCATGTTCGCCTTCGCGATCTATGATCGCTACAACCGCCATTTGCTGCTGGCCCGTGATCGACTGGGCCAGAAGCCGTTGTTTTATTCCATGGCCAACGACATGCTTGTCTTCGCCAGTGAACTGTCCGGCCTGCTGGCCCATCCAGATGTTGACAAGAGTCTGGATACGAGTGCGTTGAATGATTATTTCTCGCTTCTATACATACCAGAGCCGAAGACCGTTTACACCCATGTCAAACGTCTGCCGCCTGGCTACACGATGACGTTTTCCATCGACAGTCCACGCCCTGTCGTCCAGCCCTACTGGCGGCTCGATTTCTCCCATAAGAATTTGGAAATAAATTTTCTGGAAGCAACGAAAGAAGTACGCAGCCTGGTCGAAAACGCCGTCCGCAAACGGATGGTGGCGGATGTCCCGCTAGGCGTGTTTTTGTCGGGCGGGCTTGATTCCGCCATCGTCGCGGCCGTCGCCGCCCAAATTCGTTCAACGGCCGGCTGCGACGCCTATACCATCGGCTTTGCAGACGCCGCATACGATGAACGCGCGGCGGCCCGCGCGACCGCCGCCGCGATTTCACGCCTGCCAGGCGTCAATCTGCGCCATCATGAATTGGAAGTCACGCCTGCCGATTTCGATGTCCTGCGGAAGCTGATCCGCCATTTCGGACAGCCTTTTGCGGATGCATCCATGCTGCCGACGTTCCTTCTCAGCCAATTCACCCGCACGGGCCTGACCGTTGCCCTGAGCGGAGACGGCGCCGACGAAATATTCGGCGGCTACGAACGATACATCGCCATGCGGATGTTCCATACCATGCAACGACTTCGGCGGCCGACACAGGTCATGTTCAAGGCATTTGCGACCATCCTGCCCGATTCAGGCGAAAGGACGTTCCGCGGCCGTCTGAGACGCCTTTGCCAACTGTTCGCCAATTCAAAAGAAAACGCCTATTTCAGCCTGCTCGACCGCTGCCCAGCCTCCATTCGCAAACGTCTTTTCGGCCCGCGACTACATGATTCTGTGAACAACGACTGCATGCTTCTTTTCGCTGAAATTGAAAAGTCGTTGACGGCGACGGATTTCACGGAACGATGCTCCGAACTGGACATCCACACCTACCTGCCAGGCGATGTGCTGACAAAAGTCGATATCGCCAGCATGGCCTGCGCGTTGGAGGTCCGTTCACCGTTTCTCGACCACGAACTGGTCGAATTTGCCGCCACTCTTCCATGGGATTTCAAACTCCATGGCAACAATCGCAAACGTATTCTGAAAGCGGCCTTCGCCGATTTGCTGCCGAACGAAATCATGAACTGCCGCAAACGCGGCTTCGGCGTGCCATTAGCCGCATGGCTGCGAACGACATGGCGCAAGCAGGCGGAGGAGGCGTTGTTCGACGGCCCGCTCTTCTCCGAAGGCTTCGTCGAACGTGTTCCGCTTCTCAAAATCTGGAACGCCCATCAATCCGCCCGTTCCGACTGGAGCTACTTGCTTTGGACATTGCTGATGCTGTCGCTGTTTTTGGACAAATAAATGCAAAAAGGCTTACAAGAGAAGTTCATGGCATAAATCGAAACAAAGAGGTCTATCTATCAACAGGTTAGACCTATTCAAACAATTCCGGCTCGTTTTCTATCAAATCCGCCGCTAGATATCGTGCATCCATATTATCGATACCGTACTTGCCGGCATTGATTTGACGGGCAAGTTTGCTTTTGTAATAGATATCCATCGCCTTGCGCAAATCAAGGCTTTTCATTTTCGCCAAACAGGCGATGATGGATTCCTCCAGATTCTGTCGATAAACGGCTGTCAACTGCTTGTAATCCGTCATTTCAAGCCTCCAGCGCCACGGACTGCACAAATCTCAATGATTCATCAATGACTTTCTGCGAAATAATCGCCGTCTGGTCATTGGGAGCGAAGAATCGAAGTTCCTTCACTGTTCTTTCCTTATCCCAAATACCACGACGATAGAAATCTATGGTCTTAAAAACATCATCATCCGCCACTTTGCCATGCACCAAATCATAATTCAGATAAATCTTATCTCCATTACGGCATGCACATACAAAATCCAGCCAATCTGAATCCGCATTCTGAAAAACCAAGGCACGGTATGGCGTCCAATCATCCGTGAAATCATATATGTTCAGGGTTGGCTGGCCTTGATGGCGCATGGCTTTCCGTCTGGCCCATTTCTCCGCCTGCTCCCGATAGCTTGTCAAATAGAAAGCGCACCCAAAATCCAGATTGCTCTTTGAAAAAGAGACATCAGGATGACGAATTTCACAAATGCTTCCATGATACAGAATCATCCTGCATGCTCCTTCATGAAGCTCGTGATATCGTCAATCAAATACTCCCGCCCCAATGAATGCAGAGTATCGTAATGCCTGATGACATATTCATCCAGAATATGCTTGCCTACAAGACGTTCATAGACCTGCATAGGGGACTGACCCCATGCCTCGGCCAGCTGGTGGATCACAAATACCACAAATGTCAATTGTTCTCTGCTCATGTCATTTTCTCCTTGTCTATGACTATAACATAATACTTTTTTGTTATTTTCCAACTGCCTTGCACCCTATTGCCACAAGCCATTTTTTATGTTTCTACACAAATCCTACAATCATTCAATTTGCAATTTACACAAAAGCAGACATACTATATCCCTATGTATCATGGCATCAACGTGACATCCCATGCCGCCCCTATCAACATAAGGAAATGTCCGCTCATGAAAAAAAACATATTGACCTTCTGCATGGCTCTTTCCTGCGCATTCTTCACAGTATCACAGCATGCCTCGGCCGAAGAACACGGCTGGCTCGGCGTCAATCTGGACGGTCTCGCCGATTATTCCTCCACTGAAACGTTCAATGACGCGATGAAATCGTCACGCCGTTGGGGCCGCCCACGCGAGCCATGGAAACACGAAGTCAAGACCGACGAGCTCGGCTGGCCAACTGAAGATGCGGGCGTCATCGTTTTCGCCGACCGCGCTCCGGAGGAAATCGAAGGCCGCTATCATTTGTCTTTCGAAGGCCAGGCCGTTGTCGAGCCGTTGCTTGGCTGCGCGACAATCAGCGATCAGTCAACTGACGCGACGGGCCGCAACCATGCGACGATCACTGTCCTCAAAGGCAAATCCATGCTGATGATCAGCTTCACGAAAACAAACGGCGGCGTGCGGAATGTGACGCTCGTCCGTGAATCGCGCATTGACAAAGGGACGTTCACGCCTGAACTGCTCGCCGCTCTCCAGCCGTTCCAAGTCATTCGTTTCATGGATCTTGAGAACACCAATTCCCAAAACAGGAAACCAGAGCCGCCATGGTTTGACGCGACGCCGCTGGAATGGTCGCAGCGGACGACGCCGCGTCACGCCACGCAGGCCTGCCAGCATGGCGCGGCCTACGAATATGTCGTGGAACTTGCGAACACGGCGAAAAAAGACGCGTGGATCACCGTGCCGATCCATGCGTCAAAAGACTACCAGCGCCGGATGGCGACGTTCTTCAAGGAGCATCTGGATCCGGAACGCGTTCTATATGTGGAACTTGGAAACGAAGTCTGGAATTGGTCGTTCGCCGCGGCGCAGTACAACTTGAGCCTCGCGAAAGCGAATCCGTTGTTCGATGGAAAATATTATCTCTGCCATGCCTGGCGGACATACGAGTGCGCGCAGAATTTCATCGACGTTTTCGGAAAGGAAGCCGTCAACAAAAACCTGCGGTTCATTCTCGCATGGCAGTTCGGCTGGAATCCGCCCGATGCGCAACCACGTGAAATGCTGGAATTTGTGCAAAAACAATCCGGCAAGCCTGTCTCCGAATGGCTCCATGCGCTGTCGATCGCGCCATATTTCAGCGAACCGAAGCCGGAGGACTGCAAGGATGTCGAAACCATCCATGAACAATTCAAACTTTCCAGCGACAAATCCGTCGAAGGCAAGACGAAACTGCTCAAACTGACGAAAGAATTCAACCTGCCCGGCGGCCTATGCTGCTACGAAGGCGGCCCGCACCATCGTGGACAGGTCGAAACGAATCTCGCCATCCGCATGGCGGCTCATCGCGCACCGCAGATGAAGGACTGTGTCATGCACGATTTGGGCGACAATTGGCGGAAGCTTGGCGGCGGGATTTTCTGCTATTTCTCGCTTTCCGGCCGATACTCCAAATGGGGCTGCTGGGGCGCCGTCGAGAGCCTGTATCGCCTTGACACGCCCAAGTACCAGGCGCTGAAGGAGTTGAGTACGATGCCATAGCCTGGATGCTTGTGGATTGTCGCAGTCTTCTTGGCTTTGACAATGCCCAAAACGCCACGTAATTCATTAATTATCATTATAATTCAATAATCATAAAGATTCCTATAAAATCATACTCGTTTTATGACTTTATAGGAATCTTTATGACTTCATAATATTTCTAAATAAAGTTGCAATTTGCAAAAGCAGGTGTATTTTATGGGAAAATCATTTTCATCTATTATTAAAAGAAGAAAAGACATACCCATATGATATTGGATCTGACAAATGATGTCAAAGCGATCAAGACTGCCATTTTGAGAAGTCGATATGTTGCGGCACGTCTTGCCAATGGCGAGATGTTGAAGCTCTACTTTGCCATAGGTGGCTATGTCTCAAGCAATTCCCGCAATGGACGGTGGGGCACTGGAGTGATTGATGAAATCTCTCGTCTGCTGCAGAAGGAGCTGCCAGGATTACGCGGTTTCTCTGCGCAGAACATGCGTAACATGCGTCTGTTCTATGAAGAATGGAATGAACTGGCAATTTGCCAGACAGTGTCTAGCAAATTGGAACAGGCGTTTTCCGACCGAATTCCAGCTATTCCGGTAAGCGATTTAGATTTGCCACCTTCTCGCAAGTCAGAAATACCTGCTGACAAAACCGATATTGAAATTTGCCAGTCACTGACTAGCAAATTGGGACCAGATGATTCCAACGCCATGCATTTGCAATCTTCTGGCAAGTTGGATCTCCCCGCTGACAAGGCTGATATCAAAATTTGCCAGCCAGTGGCTAGCAAATTGGGACCAGATGATTCCAACGCATTCATGAGTATAGGTTTTTCACATCACATGGCCATCATACGTGCCTGTAAATCATTGGATGAACGATTATTCTATATTCGAAATGCAGCTTCTTGCTTTTGGTCATACCGTTCACTGCAACAACATCTCAAGGCAAATGATTTTGCCACGCAAGGCAGGATGGTCAACAACTTTGCTTTGACAATGCCAGATGACAAGCAGGTCTCACGGGCTGTGCAGGCATTCAAAAGCGAGTATTTGCTTGATTTTGTCAATATTATCGATGCAGCCGACGACGAGGAGACTTTGGATGAACCAGAATGGATGATGGAGATGGTCTTGAAAATCCGCCATTTCATCCAAACGCTAGGTCCGGATTTTTGTTTCATGGATGTGAAGAAGCGTTTTATTGTGGATGACAAGGAGTATTTCGCGGATCTTGTCTTTTTCCATCGTGTTCTGAAATGCATGGTCGCCGTTGAATTGAAGCGCGGGATTTTCAAACCGGCCTATCTTGGCCAGTTGGAATTCTATCTTGCCTGCCTTGACAAATATGTAAAATATGAAGACGAGAATCCATCCATTGGTTTGTTGATATGCCATGAGATGAGCCGTTCAGTCGTTGAATTGACTATAGGACGACACAATTCACCACTTGGAGTTGCAACCTATCGAACAGCGGAGGATGTCCCAGATGCATATAAAACTCTTCGCCCGCTATTGGACGGAGCACAAAAGCTTTTTGATGACAAATCTTCTGGCAGATGATTGTTAGCCTACGGCTGCGGATGTACCGCCCGGCGTCCAGCCTTCGGCTGGAAGAATTGCCCAATGGAGGGCCGCCGTCGTTACACCGTTACGCCATCAATGAATTTTCACCCTTTTCCTCCATACGCCGCCGCCGTACGGCGTAATGATCTTCGCAGGCTTGCCAGCGGCAAGCTGCTCGGATGACGGCATTTCCGTCGCGCCTTCTTTAAGAGGCAATGTGAGCCATGACGCATCCGTGGCGATTGTTTTCCCATCCATTTGCAGTTCGGCGAGAATGCCGCAGGGCAGGCCGCCTTTGTCCATGCCATGGATCGCGACATGGTTTGTTCCTTTGACCAGATACGGCTTGATATCGATCTTGTTCATGATCGCCCAGCCGTTGTTTTTTACAACGAATTTTCCATTGACAAACAATTCAAACGCATCGTCCGCAGCCACGAAAGCGAAGGCGTCCTGATTGACATCGTTGACTTCAACCTCCTTGTAGACAACACATTCCGCACCAACGGACACGCTGGCGGCATCCCATATCCACGCCGCATCGCCTTCGTAGCCCGGCCTCAGGCTCTCTTCATACGCCAGACGGATTTTTTCAGGGAACGGCGAGCCTTTCGCCGCCAGTTCGGGAATCGCCGGCGGAATCGGATTGACGGACGGCGGCAATTCCGGACCGCACGTCAGAACGCCCCACGGCCCCAATTGCAGATTTTGGAAATCGACGGCGACGCCGCTGGCATAATCGCGCAGGCCGTCGGGAGCCGTTTCACCGTCGGCGACAGCGCCTTTGAGCGGCTTGTCCGTCAGATTCAGAATGAAATAATAACGTTTCCCCTGATGTTCGATGGCGGCGACTTTCAGATCGGAAGTCGTTGTCTTCAAGTCAGGAAGGCGTTTTCCTTCGACAAACAGACGCGACATTCCGTTCAGCTCGCGCGTGACTTGGAAGATCTCCTCGATGAATTCATTGTGAAGGGCGTAGCGCAATCCGTAAACGCCATAGCCCGTGCCGCCGTTGAGCAGCGTGTCGAACGCCATGAAACGGGACTGCATGAGTGTCGGATACGGCTTCGGATTCGCGGGCTTCCATCGGTCGTCGCCGAATTCATGCCATGAGAATCCCTGCAGCCAGTTGATGATCGGCTTGCGTCCGTTGACGATCTCCGCCATTCTCTGCGCATACTTGCCGCAGGCGGTCAGCGTCTTGTCGTCAAGCCCCGAATGGTTGTTCGGCCACGGCACGGGATAGATGTCCACGCCGTAGATGTCGCAGGCGGCGCCGTAGGGCTTCAGCTCGCTGATTTCATTGCGCGGCGCGGCGTTGATCCACGTCGGATGATATGGATCGAACGTCTGGTGGATTGCCTGCAATTCCTTGAAAACGGCATGCGGAATGCCGCCCCAAAGCGGTTCATCCGCAATGAAATAGCCAAAGAACGCAGGATGTTCGCGGACTTCGCGCGGATAGGCCTTCTCCAGGCGTTTTTTGTAGAAAGTGATTTCAGACAGTTTGTGCGGGAAGCCGATGTAGAAACAAAGCTTGACGCCGCAACGCTGCGCCTTGTCCAACGCGTTCAGGCCTTCCTTCACAATTCCGTTGTAATTATGGCGGATGAGCGTGATACCGTTCTGCGCATACGTGTACATTTCCTGAAGAATGTCTTCGCAGCATAAATCAAACGGGACGATCGGGAAGAGCCATTCGCCGTTGCAGGTGAAATAGCCGTTCGGATGGGCCTTGATCTCCCGTGGCTGCGAAGGGACTCTCTGCAACGTCTCCGTGAAGGTTCTCATTGATTTATCGTTACTTCCATAAACAACAACTTCCAATCTGGCCTGCCCGTACGTTTCCGTCCACGGCGGCAATATGATGCGGGCCTGTCCATTCTCAAATTCCGCATCCGCCGTTTTGACAATGCCTTGCGGCAACGACAGACGCGCGACGGCACGCCGCGCAGAATCGTCGGCATGGACGGCCAGGCGGATGTCCGACGGCGGATCGGACGCGAAAATCGTATTACGGTAGAACGGCGATTCGACGACAAGCTCCCATTTCTCCGTCGGATCAATAGGAACTTCCTCCAGTTGGAAATCGCTGAAACGGACCGTGCCAAGAGACGCGACGGACAGCGAAAAATTGATATGGTTTCCTTTGAAATTCTCCGGAACGGTGAACGTCTGGAATTTGCGCTGCGGCGAATTCCGTGCGTCGTTGAAACCGAATTTGCCGTCGACGGAGGGGCTGATCGACGTGTTGATTTCATGGAATCCCGTGAGGCTCCGCGCATCGTCCAGACCAACTGCCGTGTAACTGACACGATACCGTTTCCCCGCGGTGACGGGAATGCCGCACAGCTTCACAACTCCCTTTTGTCCAAACACATCGACCTTTCCATCGTCCAGAATGTGCGGCTCCGGAACATCCCAGAAGCCGCCCAAGGCGCCTTTGTCTTCACTGGCGGCTGCCTTGAGATTCCGTATGGACAGGGGGGCGCCTTTCTGCGTCGCGAAAACAAGAATGCACCGCGTGTAAGGGCCATCCGGAAGAAGAATCGTCCGCATTGGCTTCCAAGCATTTGTGGCTGTTTTCCATTGGACGTCCGTCTTGCAGTATTTCTGGCCTTCATACCATTCGACGTATGAGCGCCAGACGCCTTCCGAACGGATTTCAAACGTGACTTCCGTCGGAATGTCGAGACGCGGCCGCAAATGGTTGAAAATCAGGACATCCTTGCCATCGGCATTGAAGATGGTCGCATCCGCGCCGTCGTCCTCATAGCGGACGGACGCGCCGCGAATCTTCCACCCAACCGGCATCCCGTTGCCGTCACGCAACTTGAAATCCGCATTCTCCAGCATCGGCCTTTCGAAGGTTTCCAACGTCAGGCCGCGGCATTCCACCGTCCCGTCGCCTTTAGCGGCCATGACGGCAAAATGGGCATGGTCGTATTTGAAAGCGACTTTGAAAATCCGCTCGAACGGCTGCGGTTCGCCCGTGCCTTCGATCCAGTCGGCGCCGCTGTTCATCCATCGTTCACCCGTGCCGTCCGGCTTCTTTTCCGTCCAGTATTCCGCATACAGACGAAATTTGAGCCCTTTTGTCGCGGTAATGGACGCCTGGACACGCAATTCACCGTCAAGCGGCAAGGTGATCCGCTGCACGGCGACGGCCCCCGCGCCCAGCGAAAAACCGCCTTCGACGGCGCGCCATGTCCCGTTTCGAACGTTCCACGAAACAGGCAATCCATTGGCCGCCTTGTCGGACATCAATGGATTTCTGAGTATGTTCTCCGCGTAAATCGACAGTTGGATGGCGAAAATCAGCAACAGAATAAGTGCTCGGCGTGTTTTCATATTGGATAATGTTTCTTTGGCTTCAGTAGAATCGTTTTTCATCAATATAATCCACATTGCGCCTCCATCAATTGAAAATCGCCATACCATATATTATTGTTTATGGATGAAAAAGGATTATCCATGAGCCAACCAGACGACACACATTCCAGACGACGCAACAACATCATCAGCGGAATCATCTTGGCGATGATTCTGCTTTTCATCGGTGGCTTCTTCCTCTCGCCGCGCTTCCCGTCGGAAGAACAGCAACTGTCGAACACACCATGGATGGCGACAACTGCGGAAACAGACCAAGCGGAGGCGGCGGAAATCCATGACATCGTGCTCAATTTCCGCCCCGTCGTCATCGGCGATCCGATCACGGGCGCCGAATATCGTTATTTTCCGAAATCGGCATGCTGGATATGCTGTGGATTGACCGCACTGCTCGGCGCCGCCGTTTCATGGATTTTCATGAAAAAGCGCCGCCGCAAAGCCTCACGGAAACGCAAAATCATCACGGTTCTTTCATGCACGTTGTGCCCCGCCATCATGGCATACGCCGTGGGATATGCCGCATCATATTATTTCGGCGGCCCTTACAATTATGGAAACTACGCCGTTCCGACGGAACCGTGCGACGTTCTCATCTGGTTCTCCGGCTCCGACGACGGCGCGTATTTCATGGACAACTATGCTCGCTCCATCCGTGAATTCGGCTACGACCGCGCCGCCCTTTTCAATTTCCGCGACATCCCGCAGGCCATCCAATTCGCGGAAAAACTGCCTGAAGGCTGCCGCGTCATGGTCCGCGGCCACAGCATGGGCGCCTCCGCCGCGTTTCATTTCGCAGAAAAATGCCGCCGCGACATCCTGCTGCTGGACACACGGGATCCGACCAGCTGGTTCAACCATCCTAAGTCCAAGCCGTCCAATGTGATCCATTGGCGAAACGTCCTGCCTGGCGAGCCGTTTCTACGCACGCCGGAATCGCGCCACATGGACACATTCTACTTTTGCGGCTTCAACATGGCGAATGTCTTCAGACGGCTGGGCGGACCATGGGGCATGCGCAACGGCGCGGTCAATCTCATGCCGTCCGCCTGCGACCACCACGACGTCGGCGAAGCCATCGACTAATGCTTAATGCTTTTACCGCAGGGCGAAACCAAGAATCCCCACGAGAAGCATCGTCAGTTCGCCGAAGGCCAGATATAAAGACTTGGCCAGCAGCTGCCTGTCATACTCGCCGAACGGCGAAAAACGTATGACGGTCGGCGGCAGCAGAAACGCCGCGGCGATCGCCACGCATGAAACCAACGTGAAACGTACGCCGCACAAAGCCCCCATCAGGCAGCACACGACGACGGCGACAATCCAATGCGCGACGGCCTTCCACGAATGCGTCTGCCGCCTCTTCAGCACCGCGCCGCTCATGTCCAGCATGATGCACGTCGAAAGCACCGCGACCGGAATCAGCCAACCAGTCCGCCGCATTCCGAACAGCGCCACCAGCAGTACGGGCTTCAGCACCATGGCGAGAAGCCGTGCCACCACCATCCATGCCTGGTCCGTTTCATCCACGCCGTTCAGCCGCATCAGGAGGCGGATCAGAAGCGTGATCCCGTTGGACAGCTTCCCCTTGCGCACATAGTTCTGCCAGATGCAGATGACGGCCGCGCTGATGATCACACCGATGGAACGAACACCGAAGAGGCTGCACAAAATGGCCGCCGCAATCCAGCAGACGATGCCGTCAGCCAATGCGACGCCCGCGATCCACGCGCGCCAGCCCGCCGGCCGATCCGCATTCGTGATGTCGGGCCGGCCAAAACGAGTGACTTCAGACAGCGCCCAGTACAGGTGTCTCATGCTGGTTCATCCCATCGGTTCGTGGTTTCAGAAATCAAGATTTTTCGTATCGATCTTTCCGCTGTTGTCCTTTCCCGTGAGGAGGCCGACGCGGCTCAACGTCGCGCGGAGCTTGTCGCGGTTGGTGGCGGTCATTTCGCACAGCGGCAGACGGTACTCTTCCGCAATCATGCCCAGATCGGCCATGGCGGCCTTGATCGGAATCGGATTCGATTCGATGAACAGGTCGCGGTACAGCGGATAGTACTTGCGATGGATTGCCAGCGCCGTCGCGAAATCACCGTCCAACGCGGCCTGCGCCATCTTCGAGACTTCGGCGGGAATGATGTTCGACGCCACGCTGATGATACCGGACGCACCGACGGCCATCATCGGCAGCGTCAGGCTGTCGTCGCCGCTGAGAACCGTGATGTCGCATGCGTCTTTGATCGCGTTCACGCGTTCGACGCTGCCGCCCGCCTCCTTGATGGCGGCCACCAGCTTGTGCTTCGACAGCCGCGCGACGATGTCGACGGGAATCTCACGCCCCGTGCGGCCGGGCACATTGTACAGGACGATCGGCAGGCCGGATTCCTCCGCCACCATGGAGAAATGGCGGTAAAGGCCTTCCGGCGTCGGCTTGTTATAATAAGGTGTGACCTGCAACGTCGCGTCCGCGCCGAATTCCGCCGCGTTCTTCGACAGATGAATCGCCTCGAACGTCGAATTTCCGCCCGTTCCCGCGATGATCTGGCAGCGTTTGTTGGCCTTTTCCGTCACGAACTTTATCACATCGTCATGTTCACGATACGTGAGCGTAGGCGACTCACCGGTCGTGCCGACCGGAACGAGGCCGGCCACGCCGCCCGCGATCTGCTGTTCGACGATGACGCCCAACGCGTCGAAATCCACCTGTCCGTTCCGGAACGGCGTGATCAATGCGGTATAACAACCTGCAAGCTTCATTGGAAATGCTCCTTTGTTGATGTCTGCACAAAAATCCTTTTTTCTTACTATATCATAATATGAAAAACGGATTTGGCAACAAAAACCATTTAAAAATACCGCTTCACGGAGCTGAAAGCCGAAAGCACACATAAGCCCAAGCCTGAAACCTTTCGTCGCTTATGTCCCTTTCGTCCCCTTCCACATCATAATCCATAGGCCTTCGGCCATCAGCGTCTTCCGTGAGGAAGACAAAAAAAGGCCCCGGCTGGTAGTTGGGGGAGGAGAGAGGGAGGTGGGAAGGAGAATACCAGCCGGGGCCAAATCTAAGATTTTCGAGCATGTCTAATTTCTAAGACGAAACATACTGTACACCCTCAAATAAAGATTACAAGTTATTAACAGGTCTTTTTAGGTCTTTTTAGGACTTTTTTAGAGTTTTATGGTACTATTTGGATGCATTTTTAGCTCAAAACATATTTGTATTGATCATTTTTAGGCGCAACAGCAATATCATTTTCCTTCATATAAGGAAATGAAAAAAAGGTGGGAAAACCTAGTGCAGGAGAGTTGTGAACAATCGCAACCGGACATGCGGAAGCGCCCCCCCTATTTTTTCTTGAACTTTTCATCCGCCATTTGGCAGAATGTCTTGATGATTTTGATTTCCTTCGGGTCGTACGGACGAAGGTTCGGCCTCATCAGATCGTGCTGCCATTTAGTGAAATCCCAGTCGGCTGGAGCAGTTCCCGCATCGACACGCTGCCACATGCCTTCCCATGGCTCGTAGGTCTGGTAGAGCCCCGCCACGAAGCCCCAGTTGTAGGAGCCGATCTTCTCCAGATAGAACAACGGGAAGATCTCCTGCACATTGTTATGGTAGATGCGGTGCAGCCATTCCGTATTGACGAGCGGGCGGCCGTACAGCTCCTTCAGGAAGTCGATGACCTTGATCATGTCCGTATAGGGCGAGTAGCAGTGGAAGGAGACGATGTCGGACAGATCGGCCGCCAGGCGTTCGCTCGGGTTGCCGCCCTTCAGAATCTGCGACCACATGCACGACGTCAACGGCTGGTCCGGATTGATGTCCCATCCGATTTCGAAGAACTTCCGCACGATCGGCACGGAAACTTCGCCGCGGCCCGCCGCTCCAGGCTCGTTGATCAAATCCCACATGATGATGCGCGGATCCTTCGCGTATTTCGTCATCAGCTCCGCCGTCATTTCATAGAATTGAACGGACAGCTCCGGATCGTCCAAGACCGTGTAGCCATGGCCCCCCGCATGCGACATGTGCGGCGACTTCTTCACGCCGCCGTGATAGCCCCAATCGACCTTCTGCGGGCCGAGCGTTTTCGGCTCGTAGATTTCTTTTGGAACGGAGCAGTCGTTGCCGATCGTGACCATCACGTTGATACCGTGCTTCGCGCACGTCTGGATGTAGCGTTCGAAGCGCTCCATGAAGCCGTCGTGCTCCTGCTGCCACACTTCGAACTGCACGATGAGACGGACGGAATTGAAGCCGATGGAGGCCGCCAGTTCCAGTTCGCGATCCGCCGTCTTCAGACGTTCCTCGAAGCCAAGCTCCTGCCATTGATCGACGCGGTTCGCGCAGTCGCTCCCCATGAAATTGCAGCCACGCAGCCACGGTTGCGCATCATACCATTCCCATGCTTTTTCCTTCGACCATCTCGGTTTATCCATTGTGTTATATCCTTTTAGGCTAGATTTTCTAGAACCGCTAGAACTTCTAGAGATTCTAGATTTTCTTGAGCTTCCTCTTCTTACTTGGACAGTTCCGCAATCGCGGCCGCCAGTTTCAGGCGGTGCGCCTCGTACGTGGCGGGATCCTTCGTGAATTCCGTCATCGTGCGCGTCACATTTTCGGGAACCGTCAGCAAGGCTTCGTATTCAGCGCGTTTCGCCGTCGGCAGATTGGCGCCCTTCGCCGCCAAGAGACGCTTCAGCATGGCGAAATACTCATAGTCTTCGATACCGTCGCGAAGCATTTCGAAACGGATGGAAACGACTGGATCGTCCATCACGGGACCGTTCTGCTTGCCGTCGGCGGCGGCCTCCGGCGGATAGACGAAACGGCCGTCGCCGTTGCCCCACGGCGAGCGGACACCGGCGGGCGTGTCGTAGCCGGAGACCCAGCTCATCGGATCCTCGTAAGGATTCTGCAAGGAGTCGGGATATGCGCAAGGGCTTGACCAGTAATCACTTGCCCAGACAAGAATGCCGTCCACCTGATAGTCCCACGTCTGCCACAGCCAGACGCGCATCTCTGTTCCGGGATGGTCGATGAACAGCGTCGCATACGGCGCTTTCGGGCCTGTGCAGACATACCACCAGAACTGTTCGCCCAACGCCTTGCGCTCAGGAACCTGTTCCTTCTTCAAACGCGGCGTCACGGGGCACCACAGATTCGGACCGCCGATCAAACCGTCTTCAATCTGCTCCGTCAGCATGCGGCGGATGCCGGGCGCGTATTTCTTCAGTTTGCGGAAGCCGTTCATCACGAATTCGTAGTCCTTCGGATCGGGCTCGTCAAACCAATAAATATACGCCTTGTCCAGCCATCCTTTCTCCTTCAGATGGGCCTCGATTTCGCCAAGATACTCTTTCATCAGCTTGTCGTACTGCGGCGTGCCTTCCGCATAGCCCATGAATCTCGGATCGACACGCGAATGGAACGTGCCGCCGCCCAAGCCCGCGACATTCATCTTGATGGTGTTGAAATGGTATTCGTTGAACGCCTTCTCCATGGCCTTGTCCCATTTGTCCCAATGGAAGACAAGTTTCAGATTCTCCTCTTTAACAGGTTCGAAATCGCTGTCGATAAACACCTTGCCGGTCGTGCTGTTCGTCAGCTTGAAATTATCGATCCACACTTCGCCCGTCCGTTCGCCGGCGTCCGAATAGAGCGTCGTGAAAACCGCCACATCGAACTTCACGGCGCCTTCCGGATACGTGCTGAACGTTTCATCGAACGTCTGCCATGAACCGTCGCCTTTCACATGGAAGTCATGGTTGCGGCCACGCATCCACTGGCCGAACTCATCGTAATGCATGAAGCAGATCGTGAAGACGTTGCCCGGATTCGTCTTGTATTCAAGATGAACCTTCATCTCGCCCTTTTCGATATCGAACGTCTTGTTATATCTGAACGACACATTGGCGGTCTTCTTGTCGTCTTTCAGATACATGGAATGGCCGCCTTCCGTCTGCGAAACAGGCTCCATCGGCGCACCCGTCCACGTATTCTCCAGACCTTCCAACGTGCACGACCAGTTGTCCAGCTGCGTGGGATTGTACGGGCTGATGTGATGCTGCGAATATACCTTAAGATACTTGTCCCAAAGCTCGCGGCGCTGCGCGCCGTTCGCGGGCTTGTGATAGCGCCACAGCGCGCCTGCGTCGAAACCGAACGCCGTCTGGCATGTCATCTTGTCGGGCAGCTGGAAGCCAAACACTTCCACCTGCATCGGAACGGAAACCGTCCAGCCGTCCGCTTCAACTTTTATGATTCCATTGTACTTGCCCGCTTTGGCATCCTTTGGAACATTGACGCGAACCCAAATCGGCTGGTTCACGCCGGCCTTGATGCTCAGGCCGGGCTTCAGCGGCGGCAATGCATCCGGCCAGAGCCCCAAAATTCCCGTGCTGTCCGTTTTGATTTCAATATTATGGTAATAGACGCGCAGCAAATCGATGTTCTTCGCGGCTATCTCCGCACCGTCCGGGCCTTTCAAATCGGAAGCGACGACTTTCACGTTGGTCACATCCACTTCCGGACGGATGACGAGCTGCGCCGCCTCCGACTCGCCCTGCGCCGCGCCGATGGCCAGCGCCGTGCCAGTCTTTTCCGGCAGACCACGGCCAACCGGAATCTTCCAGCCGGAGGATGTCCACCAGACCGAACCGCGCGCATCCGGAACGCTCAGCAGTTCGCCGTAATTCGTATTGTAGAAATCCGACACGAAAAAGTCGCTGCCGATCTTGAAGGCCGAATCGCCGCCGAGCGCCATCGTCATCCGCCAGTCGCCCGTGCCTTTCACGTCATACGGAATCTCCAACGTCTTCTTTTCGTTGGCCCTGATGACCTGTTCGCCGGCCGCATATTGCTTTCCGTCGCCATTTGGACGGGCGACCGTCACGACAGGCTTCAACGTCACATTCTTCGCGGTCGCGTTCTCGACGGCGACCTTCACGACATT
The DNA here is from genome assembly GCA_902776645.1 of uncultured bacterium. Lineage (GTDB taxonomy): Bacteria > Verrucomicrobiota > Lentisphaeria > Oligosphaerales > Oligosphaeraceae > UBA1407. The sequence continues at coordinate 116,351 of CACYQT010000004.1, forward strand.
CTGCCCGCCGGGCAGCCCGTCACCGATTTCCAACACACGGACATTCAACGACTTGTCTTCGGAAAGAATCTCAATGTAGCGCGTATCGCCGGCGATCTCCGTCGGCGTTCCGCTCACCGACGCAAAATAGCGGTAGGAATTGATCTGGAAGGAGCCCGGATCCGAATCCTGCGCGCCAACCTTCTGCTTCGATTCCGCCTTCATGCGGATGTAGATTTCATCGGCCGGATACATGGAGGCCGGAATTTCCGCCTTCAGCGTCCCCATTTCCTCCTGCGTGCCGATCACGATCCATTCCTTCCCGTCACGGCTGGCTTCCATCGTCAGCTTGCCGCCGACATAGTAATTGATAGTAGCCTCCAAACGGCCTGAAAGCTGCCTGCGGCCCGCAACCGCATGGCGATACGTCACTTCCGTGCCTTTTCCGAACAGCCAGCGGTGGGTGTTGAAACTGGCGTTCGTCGAAACCAGCGAACGGCTGTGGTTGCGCCCTTCACTGGAATAATTCGACTCAAAACGGTATTCGTTCACAAGAATCTTCTCGTCATGGCCGAGCTGCATGCCCTGCTCTTCATGGTAGATCGGCACAACCGGTGTCACGGAGACGTCGTCGAATTCGAAACGGCCCGTGCCATGCCACTGGCCAAGGCGAATCCGGCCGGATTCGCCCTGCCCGTTCTCCGGCACGACAAACACATGGCCATACGCCGTCCACGAATCCTTCGGCGTGCCCATGTCGACGTTGCAGAAGACCGGTCCCGTGATCGCCGTCCCCCCGGCATTGCCGACGGCACGCGCCTTGAACCGCAACCTGTATGTTTTGCCTACTTCGAAAGGAACCTTGTCGGACAGCCAGTAATTCGAATCCTCCCCGCCGCCGACCACATACGCGGCGCGTCTGCCTGCCACCGCGCCGTCTTCCGACACGCCGCCAGGCTGCCCGGACAGCTTCCAGCCATCCGCCGCATCCTTTCCCCCCTGCTCAAAAGACGAATTTTTGACCATCTGCCCATGGCATAAAAGCCCGAACATCATGACAATAGACAAAAGACGTTTCATTTGCAACTTTTCCTCTTTTCTTCCTGAACCTTAGAGGCACACATCTTTCAACCCAATCATAACGCCTCAAAAGGCAAAGGCTTATTATATTCAACCCATATCAAAGATAGGACAAATCACAGATAACTTGCATTACCGGCAAACATGTTTTTTAATGTACCCACGGTTCAGAAGATATCAACTCTCACGATTGTTTTTCCTCCCTTTCTCCTCGCAAACCTCATGGGAGAGAGATTGCGTCAGTATTTCATCTTCCCGTCTTTGACCCATTCCTCGAACGGCGGGCGCGGGGCGAAACGTTGCTCCTTCATGGCCTTCCTCGCCTCCTTGAAGCATTTTAGAATCAACTCGCCGCTTTCGTCGGAACCGACATAGACGAGGTCCTCCAGGCTTCTGCTCCCATAGGGGTTGACAAGGACTTTGCAGGAAAAAAACACCCCGTTCTCCGATACATGGCCGTGTTCAACGTCGAACCGGGCGTACATGCCGCAGTCGCGGAGGCGCAGGTAGAGGTGCTTCAGCGGCGGCTTGTCCGAATATTTGAAAGTCAAGGTAACTTCTTTCGCGTAGCCGACAGCAGGCGCCTCGTAGAGCAGCTTGTCGGACATCAGGACGCCCGCTTGCTCGCCGTTCATCTTGATAGTCAGAGTCCATTCCTTCTTTTCCGCGTCGTGCTCCCCCGTGACCTCGTAGTCACGGAAATAGCCGGGCTCGGGGGCGGCCGGCGCGGTCCATTCCCTGCACGAGGCGACGTCCCATCCGAACCAGCTTATGTTTTTCGGAGCGGACAGCAGGATGGATGCGCGTGAATTCAGCAGGACCACGGCCTCCGTGTGCTTTTTGCGGAGATGGAACACGACGGGATTCTCTTTGTCCGGGCGATGTCTTTCGACGTACGCAAGGTCGTATGTGAACCCTCTTGTATTCCCCTCCCGGGGAAAATCATACCCATGGCATTCGATGTCTTCAAGGTAGAGCCTGGCCCCCTTTCCCCCGTGGATTTCGAAACGCCCGTCCGCCCCGGACACGGCCGCCAGCCTCGTGTATTTCGGTCGCAGGATGCCGTAGGCGCTGGCGTGGAAGGTTGCCTTGGCCCCTTCGACGGGCTTCCCGTGCTGATCGATGGCAATCCCGTAGAAGTCGATCTTCTGCTCCCCCGTCTGCAGCTTCTTCAGCGCGTCCTCCATCTCGCCGGCCTCAAGGGATGACAGATGGAGAGTGAATGTCATGACCAGCAGGATAACCGACAGGATGTGTATTTGTCTTGGCATGGTTGCTCCTTTTTCCCCGTCATGCAGCGGCGGGGGATGGATTGCGTCAGTATTTCGCCTTGCCTTCCTTGATCAGTTGTTCAAATGGCGGACGCGGGGCGAGGCGCTGCTGTTCCATGGCTTTTTCAGCATCTCTCTTGCATTTTTTATAATCCTCATATCCAATATCCGTAAACTCAATCGCTTCCAGGCATCTGTCGCCGTAAGGATTGACGAATGCGTTTCCCCGCATGTACAGCCTGTTTCCGTCAATGGCGGCCCCCGCCAGCTCTATCCGCGCATACATTCCGCAGTCGCGGATGCGGACGTAGAGGAAACGCCCCTTGAGTTTCGGCTCGTCCCCTTCTTTCAGGACAAGCGGCAGTTCCGTTATATATCCGTCTGCCGGTGCCTCGTACAGTTTTTCCCCCAGAAGCTGAATACCGGCGTTTTCCCCGCCGGGGCGCAGAATCACCTTCCAGGTTTTTGTGGCCTCGTCATACTCCCCCGTCATTCGGACATCGGGAAAGACCTCCTTGCTTTCCCTTTCATTCCAGCTTATGCGCCCTCTGACTGCAAAATCGTATGCGCTCCATTTATCCGGTTTCCGTTCCAGAAGCTCCAGTCCGAACTGGCTTTCCCAAATGAAAACCGCCTCAGGATTTCTTCGCCTGATGCGGAACACGACCGGGTTGTCCTTGTCGGGATGGTGGAGGGCCGTGCGGCTCCGACGGAAATCTACTCGACGTGCTTCAATTGACTGCATATTTTCATGATATTCATATCCTTTCAACTTGATGTCCAGGATGTCCATCAAGGATGCGGGCAACCCATGGATGGAGAAACGCCCGTCCTTCCCCGTCTTGACACTCCCTTTCGTGACAATGGGCACGTACAGGGCGGCCCGATGTATCTCGTATTCCACTTTTGCCCCCTGTACAGGGTTGTCGTTCTGGTCGAGAAGAAGTCCGTAGTATCTGACCATCGTTTCGTCCCCCCGAGCCATCTCCAGCCATTCTGACGCACGGTCACCAAAAGTGAGACTGTTTATTATAAAGCAGGAAATGAAGAAAAGTTTTTTGATAATGTGTGTTGGATACATTTTGTTGCAGCCCTTTGTAATTATATTGATTTTATTACCACTTGCTTTTATTGTTTAATACCACATTCAAACAATATTTGATTCCAGTAATTTCTTTGCTCTGTAATATCTGAACGGAATTGTTTGCTATGTGAATAATGGAAAGAATTATAGAATAAAGAAGAGCTTCTGAGATTTAGACCATTGGTAAAACCTGCAACAGAAGCAACGATTCCCATCGGTTTTCCCCAAGCCTCCGCCGCATAGGAGAGAATGGTGAAAGCGTCCACCATGGCAATATCGTAGGGATTGGAAGCTCCCGAAACGGCAGGCTGTGGAAAATCCAGTTTCTGAAAATTAGGCAGGTTGGTGATTATATCTGGGGCAGTTTTGTAGAATGCGCTGGGATTGCCGCTTGAGTGGCGAAGAACAAAAGCATCGGCACTAAAAGGCGGCGTGTCATTTTCAGCATGGCGTCTCTCCTGCGGTTGTTGAAACTTGACTTGCGGCGGTTGAAGCTGATATTAAAATTAATAGAATTCTAATATAGTTTTGTCAAAATGCAAATACCAAAAATAAAAAACAGGACAAAAAATATGTTTTCCTCATTGAAAATGTATTTTTTCATAATTGCAAAAGATAAAAAATGCTCCTTTCATGTATTTTTTTTGCAAAAACTTGCATTTCCCTCTTGACAATCAAAAAAACGCCTTTAATTTATTAAAATGTAAAAAGAAATCTCAGGGATAGACCGTCTCTATTCCGTATCTGCCATTCTTTATTCATTGCCGCCGAACATTCCGTGAAACATCTTCTTCTTTCCATTCTGATCTGCATGGCCACCTGCCTCTGCATGGCGCAGGAAAAACCGCTCAGCAATCGCACAACGCCCACCGTGCAGGCCGTGGCAAACGCCCTTCCATGGGTCGTGAATATTGGAACGGAAGCACTTGTGAAAGTCAACGACGGCTATGACGACTTCTTCACGGACTTCTATTTCTTCCGTCTGCGCCGCATGAAGCAGAAGGTCGTCAAGGAATACAACCCGCTGGGCAGCGGCATCATCGTCGATCCAAGAGGCTTCGTCTTGACCAACCTTCACGTCGTCAAACGCGCCCACAACATCGAAATCCGTTTGTGGAACGGGACGTCCTTCAAAGGCGAACTCATCGGTTTTGACGCGCCGAACGACCTCTGTCTCATCCGCATGGCCGGTGGGACGATTCCAGAAGACCTCAAGACGGCGCCGTTCGCGCTGCCGGACGACGTCATGCTCGGCGAAAGCGTCATCACGGTCGGCAATCCGTTCGGTCTTGAGCATTCCGTCTCGCAGGGCGTACTGTCCGCCATCAACCGCAGCTACGAAGACGAATCGTATCCGTTCAACGACATCCTGCAGACGGATGCGGCGATCAACCCCGGCAACTCCGGCGGTCCGCTCATCAATCTCGACGGCAATCTCATCGGCATCAACCAGGCCATCCGCAAGAACGCCTCCGGCATCGGCTTCGCGATTCCGATCAAACGCATCGAGCAGTTCCTCTCCCACTGGCTCCTCCCCTGCCGTCTTTCCAACGCCTATCTGGGCATCTCCCCCTCCGCCCAGTTGGAGACCGGAAAGCGCGGCGTCATCCTCACGGAAATCCTGCCGGACAGCCCCGCGGCCAAGGCAGGCCTCAAGGCCGGAGACGAAATCATCGACGTCAACGGCAAACCCACCCTGCGGCTCATCGATTTCAGCCGCGCCATCTGTCTCACCCAATCAAACGAAAAGGTCATTCTCACACTCGCAGACAACAGAAAAATCAAACTGACAGCGGAGCCAATGCCTCCGCAGCTTCTCATCCAGACAAGACTCGGCATTCAAGTCCAGGAGCTGACGCCCAACTTGAATGACGCGCTGAACCTCCGGCAGGACCTCAAGGGACTCGTCATCAATGAAATGATGCCTGAAACCCTGTTCGTATCGCACAAGGAAAACTGGCGCGATGTCATCAAACGCGGTGACATCATCATGAAAGTGAACGGCCAGGATGTGAAATCCACGCAGGAACTCGCCAACTGGCTGGCCAGCAGCCGCAGCGGGCAGTCCCTTGAATTCCTTGTACTCTGCTTTGAGCATCAGCGCCAAAGCCTTGTGGCTTTGGAAGTCACCACCTGCCTTTACTGAATCTTCAGGCCGCATGCGGCCATCGCCATTTGCCTCCCGACGGGGGGCGGGAAGAAAACAAGGTCAAAACAAACAAAAAAAGGAGAAGCACATGTCAGCAAAAGAAGTCGGGCTCATCGTCATTTTCACATTCATCGCCATCGGCGGATTCATTTTTCTGGCGCCTGAATACCAGAAAAACGCGCAGTTGAAGGAATCGCTGGCCCACAACCAGAAGATGGTCAACGATCTGAAAGCGGACATCGAATACAAGGACAAGCTCGTCCGCAAGCTGGACGCCGGCGATCCCGCCACCATCACACGCGTCCTCCGCGAACGCTTTCCGTTCTGTCCCCCGGAGGAAATGATCATCCGCTTCAAAGAAGACGCTAACAACGTCAAACAGGCCGATTGAGGCGATCTCCGTTCATCAGCCTCTTCAAAGAAAATCTTTTGGCGGCCGCCCGTATGGACGGCCGCCTTTTTTTCAATTACTCTTTATTCATTACTCATTACTCAATAATTCAAGGAGCTTTCCCATGAAACGATTCCTGCTAGCATTGATTTTGACGGCTTTCGCCTGCCTCCATGCGCAGCAACCTCCAGCGGACGAACCGACCAGAATTCTCGCCTACAATGTTGAAATCGGCTTCAACAATGCGGCCAAACTGATGGAGACGGCCGAATGGATCCGTTCCTATGATCCGGAAGTCATTCTCTTCCAGGAAATAGCGCGACAGGACAGCAAAGGTTTCGCCGAAATGGCAAGACTTTGGGGGCATTCCTACGCGGCCGTCGCCAAGCCGTTCACGGACTATTCCATCGGACTGACCTCCCGCCATCCGTTTGAAATCATCGAGACGCGCACGGCAGATCTCCACCACGGTTACGTTCTCGCGAAAATCCACGGCGTCTATTTCATGTCCATCCACACGTCCCCCTTCGATTTCAAGCGCCGCATCCATGAGACCGCCATCTACGTCCGCCGCATCAAACCGCTTCTCGACGCAGGAGAGAAACTCATCATGATGGGCGATTTCAACAACTACTCCCCTCTGGACAAGGAGCGTTTCGATGACCGCCTTGAGAAAATGGATCCCGCCAAACGCGAAACCTACATCAAAGGCCGCGGGAAAAACATGAACAACGGCAAATACGACTATGTCTCCACGCAGCAGCTGCTCGACGCGGGGCTCGTCGATGTCGGATTCTACTGGATGAAAGAGCATGGAATCAGATACAGCAGCCGCATCGATCTCGCCCTGCTGTCGCCGAATCTGAAGGACGACGTCGTCGAATCCTACGTCGAATTTCCGAAGTGGAAATACTTCAGCGAGTTTTCGGACCACTGGCCCAATCTCCTGAAGCTCCGCAACTTGAACTTCCCGAAAGCCCCCGCACCGCTTCCGTTGCCGCCGACGCCTGAACCGGAAGTCGTTCCGGGCGCCGTCAATCTCGTCGTCAACGGCTCCTTCGACAACGGCCTCGAAGGCTGGAAAAAGGAAATCCGCACGGCGGACCTTGGCTCCGTGGAAGTCGTCGACGGTGCCGCCAAAATCACCCGCCTGCCCAAATCCACCTTCGGGCGGATCTATCAGGACATGGCCGTCGAGCCGGGCAAATACTACACGCTCACGTTCCGCCGCTTCATGGACAAAGGCGCCTTGGCGAAGGCCCTCGTCATCTTCCGCGGTCCGGACAATGAATGGCGTGAAAAGACGCGCTTCACATACCAATTCCCTTGGCGCCCAGGCGTTTGGCAACAGGGAAAATATACGTTCAAGACGTCGGACGACGTCAATTACCTGCGGCTGGACTTCCGCCTCGACCGGAACGACTTCCGCCGCGAGTTCGAAATTTCCTATAAGATGGACGACGTCGTCCTCCGCCTCGCGACCGAAAAGGAAATCGCCGATGTGACGCTGCCGCCGCCCGAACAGCGCCCCGCCTGGCAGCCGTCGGACGAATGGAAGACCGAAAACGGCCTCTCCTTCCGCGACATGGACGTCGCCGCCAATGCCAACATGACGCTGAAAATGCAGGTTCCGCCGCTTGAGAAGGCCACCGAACTCCATGTCTTCTTCATGGACAAGGATGGCAATCGCATCCGCAACAGCCTCATCACGTTCAGCCTCCCCGCCAGCCAGACGGCGCAGACCATCGACTATCCGATTCTCACGTCGTTCACTTCTAGTATTCTAGCATTCTAGAAGCCTGGTGCGTATATTTATTCATGAGACGCAATTATATATTAAGGTAAAGGTCTTTTTCCGTCTTTCATGAAACGTTTCCTCTATTCCATACTAAAAGGGCTGGCCGATCTGGCCATCTGGTTCATCACGCTGGCCCTTCTCATCTGCCTCATCAGGCTGCCGCGTTCGTTTGAGGACGCCAATCTGGCGTGGGCGTTTCTCGCGGGATTCGCGGTCGGCGTGCCGTTGTTCCACAGATTCCGCTGCATCCCGTGCTATGTCTTCGGGCATGAGCTGACCCATTGGGCCGTCGCCACGCTGTTTCTCCGCAAGACGTCCAACATCCGCCTGAGCTTCCGTTCGGGCAGCGTAGACGTGGACCGCCCCAACATCTGGATCATCCTCGCGCCCTATTTCCTTCCGTTCTACATGCTTTGCATTCTAGGCATTTACGGGATCGTGCTCATTTTCGACCCGCCGTTTCCGGCCTGGGTGGACATCACAATCGCCGCCGTCATCGGCCTTTCATACGCCTACCATGTCGTGCTCACCTGCATCGCCATCTCCAAAGGGCAGCAGGATCTGCAGATCAACGGCGTCGTCTTTTCGCTGTCGCTCATCATCGTCTGCAACATCTTCTTCGTCTATCTTGGCCTGATGATCGCGACGCGGCAGCTTCTGCCAGGCTTCAAACTGCTTTTCGACCAATTAGCCGCGCAGTCCGAAATCGTCTGGCAGGCGTTTCGAAGCCTCATCGCCCTCTGCCGCGCGGAAGCCGTTGAAAATTAACGAACCGCTACCGTTTCCGTAACTTGTTTTTTCGTGCGATCAATTCGCAGAATTCGCGCTGAAGCTGCACCAACGCCTCGCCCGTCTCCGTGGCCATCGACTGCTTCAACGCCGCGATTTTCACATCCAAATCATTGCGCAGCAATTCGTTGACGCAGTCGCTGTAAGCGGCTTTCACTTTCTCTCGCTTGAGTTCAATCGCGGCGGCGTCATCGCCTTCCTCCGGCAGCAGCTTGACGTATTGCGGATTGTTCAGCACTTTGCCGACGGACGGATTGACCGCCAGATCGGAATTGATGATGCTCTGCTCCGCCATCTCCCATTCGCCCTCCGCCGTTTCGGCGACGACCATGTTGATGGCCTGCCCCAACGGCGTGTCCGGAATCAACGCGGCGACGTCGTCGTTGCCGGCCAGATCCTTCGCCAGAAAGTCATGGCGCAGAATCAGTTCCAGCAGGACTTGGAACGTGGCCTCCCCCGTCTGCTGCATGTGGAAGGCAGGCATCTGGTTCGGCATCAACGGCCGCGGGACCATTTTCGGAATCGCGGCGTCAAACGCGCTCTTATGGCTGTCGTCCACGACTTTCAATTCCTGCATGACAACGTTTTCCGGAATGTGCAACTGTTGCGCAAGCCATTGGCAATGACCGGCTTTCACAACAGGATCCGCCAACGGCCGGATCACTTCCAAAACCTCCTTGACGATGATCGACAGCTCCTCCGGCTGGGTACGGTCATGTTCCGCGCACATCGCGTTGAACAAAAACGGCACGGCGGGCGTCGTTTGCGACATGATGGCGGACAACGCATGGGCGCCGCCTTTGCGGAAGATGGAATCCGGGTCCTCCCCTTCCGGCAGCGTGACGACATCCACCGCAAGTCCTTGTCCATGAAGGATCGCCATCGTGCGGACGGTCGCCTTGCGGCCTGCCCCGTCCGCGTCGAACGCCAGCGTCACGCGGCTTGTCGAACGCTTCAGAAGACGCGCGTGGAATTCCGTAAACGCCGTTCCTTGCGCCGCCACGGCGTAGTCGAGCCCCGCCCTGTGGCAGGCGATGACGTCCAGCTGGCCTTCGCAGATCAAAGCCTTGCCGGAATTCTTAAACGCTTGTCGCGCAAAATTATAGGCATAAAGCAACTTGCCCTTCTGAAAGAAATCGGTCTCCGGGCTGTTGACGTATTTCGCCGTCTTCGCCTCCGCGTCCAATACGCGCGCGGAGAAGCCGACGACACGGCCAAGCTCGTCCTGTATCGGGAACGTCAGACGGCCGCGGAAACGGTCGTATGTCGTCTTCGAATCCTCCTTCTGGATGGTAAGGCCCGTCGCCAGAAGCATTTCCGGCGTATATCCAAGGCGCATCGCCCAACGGCTCGCGGCATCGTAGGAATCAGGGGAGTAACCGAGGCGGAAATGGTTGACGGCGTCTGCGTCGATCCCGCGCGATTCCAAATATCGGCGGGCGGGCTCGGCCTCCGGCTGCGAAAGATTCGCATGATACCAGTTCGCCGTGTCGTTCAACAACTTAAGGCAGTTTTCGCGCCATTGGCGGCGGCGGTCCTGCTCCTGTTCGTTGCCGTCCCGCGTGTCCGGTATGTCGATGCCGTACAGATTGGCCAGCCATTGGACGGCGCCGACGAAATCCGTGTTCACCATGTCCTGCACGAAATGGAACACGTTGCCGCTTTTCTTGCAGCCGAAACAATAATACGTCTGCCGTTGCGGATCGATCTTGAACGACGGCGTCTTCTCGTTATGGAACGGGCAGCACGCCCAGAAGGCGTTCCCGTTCTTCTTCACGGGAGTCTGCCGGGACACCAAGTCAACCAAATCGGCCCGGTTCCGTATTTCTTCGATGATCTCTTCCGGAATATGCGGCATACGGCACAACTATCATCCGTTCAACGACTTCCAAAATCAAAACAGCGGCGGACGCGCATCATGCGCGCCGCCGTGGCCAGTCGGTCACTGTTTTCTGACCAACGCGCTTAATCTCGCCTGTATCTTCTTGGCGAACAACGTGTTGCCCTGCCTCTGGTATTGGACCAGAGCGTTCGTGTACCATAGCTTCGCATATTTCGTGGCGCCGTAGTTCGTATCGTAGATGACGGCGATATTGAGATAGGGCTGCGGCTGGGCCGGATCCAGTTTCTGCGCCTTTCCGAACCATGAGATGGCTTCGTTGTAGCGTTTCAGCCGATAGGCCAGCATCGCGTAGTTCATGTAGTATTCCGGCCATTCCCTGAACGGACTGATCTTCTCCAGCGGGCGGAGATACTCAAGGCCCTGCGGCAGATTGTTGTGCGCACAGCATATCCCGATCATGTACAGCAAGTTGTGGTATGTCTTGGAATTCGCCATGTTCTCCTTCGGCATCAGCTTGTAGGCCTCCGTCAGATACTCCTGCGCCTCCGAATAGCTGTACATCTGGAAATACGCCCAGCCAAGGAAGAAATACGCCTGGTAGTCTTCCTTCGCCTTGTTTTTGACCATGCGCTTCAGATTCTGCAAGGCGGACTGCCGTTCCGCGTCCTCCGAATCGTAGCTGAACGCACACAACGTCTGCAACTTGATGGCGTCGACGTCTTCGCGATTCATCCGAACGCACTTTTTCGCGCGCTCCAACGCCGCCGGATAATCCTTCTGGTCAATCAGTTGCAACGCCGCGTTGTATTCCGCGACGGGATCCGTCGGCGAACACGACGTCAACGCGAACAACGACACGACGGCTATCAAGACTGGAATCAGCAATGGTCTTCTCATGATCTTCTCTTCCTATTTCAAATGTTTCCCTTCATAATGTCTTTTCAAGCGGTCACGCCGGAGCGTGACCCTCCCGTATCTCTTTTTCAAGCGGTCACACCGGAGCGTGACCCTCCCGTTTTGTACGAATCCAGCAGCTCCTGCGCATGCTTTCTCGCGGGCACGGAATCCGCGTCCGCCCCCATCATGCGGATCAGCTCGTCGACGCGCTCCGACGGCGAAAGCCTCCGCATCGTCGCCGTCGTCCGCGTCTCGTCCGTCCGCTTCTCCACAAGGAAATGCGTGTCTCCGGCCGCCGCGATCTGCGCCAAATGCGTGATGCTGAAGACTTGATGCCTTGTCGCCACCGTCTTCAGTTCGCCCGCCACGGCACCCGCCGTGCGGCCGCCGACATTGGCGTCGATTTCGTCGAACACCAATACCGGAACGGCATCCGCGTCCGACAGAACGGTCTTCAACGCCAGCATGACGCGCGCCGTCTCGCCGGACGACGCCGTCGCCTTCAACGGCTTCATCTCCTCGCCAAGATTCGGCGCGAACATGAACTCGACGGCGTTCGCGCCAGTCGGGCCCGGTTCGGCCTCCTTGATGTCGATCTTGAATGTCGCCTTGTTGAAGCCGAGCACTTTCAGCTTCTCCGTGATCGCCTTCGCCAACGGCTCCGCCGCCGCGCGGCGGCGGACGTCCAGTTCCGCGCAGGTCTTCGACAAGGCCTGTTCGGCGGACGCGATGTCCTCCCGCAGTTTTTTCACCATGTCCCCTCTCCCCTGTATCTTCCTGATGGTCTCCCTGATCCGCTCCGCCGTATCCAGAACATCCTGCAACGCAGGACCATACTTGCGTTTCAACTTCTGGATCAGCTCCAGGCGGTTCTCAATCTCCTGTATCTCCTCCGCGTCCAGATCCATGCTCATCGCATATTCTTCGAACTCGGACGACAAATCCTGCAGCGCATCATGGACTTCCGTCAGCTTCCCGTCGAACTCCGATCCCTTGTCGGCATCGTGCTGTTCGATCTCCCGGACCAGACGGAAAACGGAACGGACCTGCTCCACCAGCGAATTCTCGCCCTGCGACAGCAAAGCCGCCGCCTGGTTCGCCAATTGAAGCAGACGCTTCGAATTCTCCGAAAGCTTGTATTTTCGCAGAACCTCCTCGTCCTCACCGGGTTGCAGATTCGCATCACGGATTTCCTTCAGCTGATGCCGCAGCAAATCCAGCTGTTCAGGCTGCAAGCCTTCGCGCTCCAAATCCTCCAGACTCCGCCGGCATTCGTTCAAATGCGCGGCTTCATCATGACAACGTTTGAGCAGCTCCTCTGATTGGGCATAGACGTCCAATAACTCAAGTTGTTTCGCATTCTTCAAAATCGACTGGTTGTCATGCGGCCCGTGCAGATCGATCAGCAGTTCGCCCAGCTCCCGCAGGAAGCTGACCGTCACCGCCGCGCCGTTCACGAACGAACGGCTGCCCGATTCCGAAATCACCCGCCGCAACAACAGCCCTTCTTCATCGCAGGCCGCGACGCCTGCATCTTCCAACATCTTCTCCAGACGCGCTTTAAGCGCAGGCTGAAGCGTCGCCAACCCGAACTGCGCCGAAACCTCGCAATGCGTTTCGCCATTGCGGATCAGCGCCGGCGTCGCGCGGCCGCCGGCCAGAAGCTGGATCGCGCCGATTATCAGCGACTTGCCGGCTCCCGTCTCGCCTGTGATGACGTTGAATCCGCCGGTAAGCTCCAGATCGAGCTCCGTCACCAACGCCAGATTTCTGATATGAAGTGATTGAAGCATGCTGCTATGGTCTCAAGACATTTTCCTATACTATAAAATATAATGGAAATCCACCTGTTTTCCAATAGAATTCCGCCCGATTTTCAAAATGGAAAAAATAACAGGCGTTTCTTTGATAAAATCTTCTTGAGATGCTAATTTTATTCAGCGTCCTTTTGTCTTTTCACAACACCACCGATCCCCCCATGGAAAACCAGTCCATCCAAGAGCAACTAGACTTCCTTCGCTCCGAAATCAGACGGCATGACCATCTCTATTACATCGAAGCGAAGCCGGAAATATCCGATTATGAATATGATACGCTGTATCGCAAGCTTCGGGAGATCGAAGCCGCCCATCCGGAGCTCGTCACGCCGGACTCGCCGACGCAGCGCGTCTCCGGCAATCCGCTCACGGCTTTCCAGACCGTCCGCCACAAGCTGCCCATGATGAGCCTTGACAACACGTATGACGCGAACGACCTCCGCCGCTTCCACGAATACGTCGTCAAAGGCCTCGGCGGCGACATGCCGACGTATCTTGTCGAACCGAAGATCGACGGCGTCAGCATTTCCATCCGCTATGAGAACGGCCTTCTCGTGCAGGCGCTTACGCGCGGCAACGGCAAACAGGGGGACGATGTCACGGCCAATATCCGCACGATTCCGTCCGTCCCGCTCCGTCTCAACGTCGCCGATCCGCCGCCCGTCTTCGAGGCCCGCGGCGAAGTCTACATGAGCCGCGCAGGCTTCCTGAAACTCAACGCCCACCGCCTTGCGAACAACGAAGAGGAATTCGCAAATGCAAGAAACGCAACGGCCGGCAGCCTCAAGCAACTGGACGCACGGCAGGTCGCTGAACGTCCGCTGGACGTTCTTTTCTACGCCAGCGGCGAAATCGTCGGCCTGAACATCCGCAGCCAGACGGAGCTTTTCGAGACATTCAAGCGGTTCGGTCTGAAAGTCCAGAAATGGGTGCGTTCCGTCAACAGTCTGGAGGGCATCCTCTCCGCCATAGACGAACTCCACGGCATCCGCGATTCGTTCCCCTATGACACGGATGGTGCCGTCATCAAAGTCGACCGTTTTGACCAGCGGGAAGTCCTTGGCATGACGGCACATGCGCCAAGCTGGGCGAAAGCCTTCAAATACGCTCCCGAACGCGCGGCCACCCTGCTGCGGGCCATCACGGTGCAGGTCGGGCGGACGGGCGTCCTCACACCCGTCGCGGAACTGGAGCCTGTCCCGCTGGCTGGATCCACCATCAGCCGCGCCACCCTCCACAACGAAGACGACATCCGCCGGAAGGACATCCGCATCGGCGACACCGTGCTCATCGAAAAGGCCGGAGAGGTCATTCCGGCCGTCGTGGAAGTCGTTCTCTCCAAACGGCCGCCGAATTCGGAACCGTTTGATTTCGAAAAGCATATCGGTGGAAAATGCCCGTCCTGCGGCGGCCCTGTCGAACGCGATTCGCAGTTTGTGGCATGGCGCTGCCTCAACGTGCAATGCCCTGCGCAGAACGTCCGCCGCGTCGAATATTTCGCCGCCCGCAATGCGTTGGATCTGGAGGCCCTCGGCGGCGTTGTCGCGGAGGCCCTCGTCGAACGTGGTCTCGTCAACGAACCGCTGGATGTCTATGATCTGACGCAAGATAAGCTTGCCGCTCTCAATTTGGGAACGGACGAGGCGCCGCGCGTCTTCGGCCCGAAAAACGCCGCGAAACTGCTGGCCGCCATCGAACGCTCCCGTACCATGCCGCTCGCCAACTGGCTGCAGGCCCTTGGCATACCGGATGTCGGCGCCGCGACGGCCTATCATATCGGCCGTGTCCACAAGAACTTGCGAGAAGTCGCCGTCTCCGGCGTCCTCCGCGGGTTGCTCCGTGCCACAGGCAATCCTGTTCCGGATGTGCAGCTTCCTGATTCCAAACCGCTTCCAGAGGCTCCCAAGCCTGAGCCGCCCAAGCCAGCCCAGCCAAAATCCGGCCAGGGCCTCTTCGATTTCATGCTGGAGCCGCCGCCACAGGAAGAAAAGGCTCCTCAACCTGTTGAAAACAAGGAAGAAACCACGGACGGACTTCCTGCCGAGACATCGCCGAGGGAATTGGTCCGCCTTGGCCTTCTGCGTGAAAACAAGCCTGGCGAATATGTCACGACGGCCATCGGCCCGAAAACCGCCCTCAGCGTCTTGACGTTCTTCGCAGGCGACACGGGAAAAGCCATTCTGAAACGGCTTTCGGAACTGAATATTGATCCGCAAGGCGGTGGAACAGAGGCGGTTGCTGAAGAGTCAACGCAGGAAGCGACATTGGCGGGAAAGACATTCGTGCTGACGGGAACGCTCGCCTCCATGGATCGCGAGACGGCATCCGCGAAAATTCGCGCAAAAGGCGGCGCCGTCGCGTCTTCCGTCAGCCGCAACACGACCTATCTCGTGGCGGGAGCGAACACGGGGGCCCGCAAGACGGAAAAAGCCGCGCAGCTCGGCGTGCAGGTCATCGACGAAGAGGCCTTCCTAAAGATGCTTCAGTGAAGGCGCAGGGCGTAATGGCGTTGCCATCACGTGGTTTGACATGAGACGAGAGACGTGAGACGTGAACAGAAGACATTAGACGATAAGACATTAGACGATAACACTAGCCACCTGCTTTTAGCTTTCAGCTCTGCGAAGCAGCTAACCACTAACCACTAACCACTAAATTTCTTCGTCTTTCATCTTCTGGTACTGCATCCGCAGGAATTCCGGAATGTCGCGCGACCGCCACAGCTGCCATGCGCACCAGACATACACAAGCCCGAAGATGATGCAGCCCAACAGTAGCACGGGATTGACATCGCCGGTCTTCTTGACGATCTGGACGATCATCTTCACCGCCCAGCCGAGCATCCAGAAACCGCCTAAAAACGACACCGCCATCACGCCGCGCGTCAGCCAGCGGTAGCCGTTGTTCCATATCGTCCAGAAAATCCATCCGACGATCACGCAGGCCAGAAATACGCGGAAGAGAGGGATTTCCATCGTGCGGTTCTCATCGGTCAGCAGGAAAACGTTCGTCGCCGCCCATGTCAGCAGCGGCGCGCCCAGAAGCCCCATGATGACGCCAAGCAGAATGCGGCCATGCCGCTGGCACTGCGTCATGTGTTCCTCCATGACAAACGCGTACGACGGCACTTTGCCGTTTTCGTCCAGCTTGTAGTCCGGCTCGCCGCGCTCTTCGTACTTCGACTCGAAGCCGCAATTCGGGCAGATGTTGTGGCTGAAAACCGAATCTTTATGGCAATGGGGGCATTTCTGTATCTGCTTCATGCTTTTTTTACCGGAATGATATTGGAAATATTCTCTTGTTAGGGCATATTGTTTAAATGACGGAATTTTACTTAATGTAATATCATCCTCATAAACTGCTAATTTTTCCATTCGACAAGGAGAAAAACATGCCTGCAAAAATTGGTCTTCTGCCATTCTACATCGCTCTTTACGACAAAACAAACCCCAAGCGCCGCCCGCAGATGCAGGCCAACGCGGATCTCATCGCGGATGAAATCCGCAAACTTGGCGTCGAAGTCGTCAAAGCCCCCATCTCCTGCGTCAAGCCGGAGTTTGAAAAATCCATCAAGTTGCTGGAAGACAACAAGGTGGACGCCATTGTGACGCTCCATCTCGCCTATTCGCCGTCGCTGGAATCCATCGACGCCGTCGCGGGAACGGACATTCCCGTTGTCATTCTGGACACGACGCCGGACTATGATTTCAACTTCAACGTCAACTGCGGCGAGAAGATCGGCCCGAACCACGGCATCCACGGCGTGCAGGATTTCTCCAACCTCCTCATCCGCAGGAAGAAGCCGTTCGTCTTGGTCGCCGGCCACTGGAAGCATTCCGCCGTCATCACCGCCAAGCTGAAGACCGCCCTCGAAGCCGCCGTCGCCGCGTCGAAATTCCGCAACTCCCGCGTCGGCATCATCGGCAAGCCGTTTGAAGGCATGGGCGATTTCGCCGTCCCGTATGACAAACTGAAGCAGGACTTCAACATGACCGTCGTCACATACGACAAGAAGGACCAGCCGGCCGACGCGGACTTCGACAAGAAGGTCGCCGCCGAAATGGAAGCGGACAAAGAACGCTTCATCACGGACAAGCTGACGCCGGAAGCCCACAAGACGACCGCTGAGACCTGCATCCGCGTCCGCGACTGGATGGAAGCCCAGAAACTGGACGCCTTCACCGCCTCCTTCCTGGACGTCAACCGGAAGGACGGCTGGGATACCGTCCCCTTCCTGGAGGCCTCCAAAGCCCTCGCCCGCGGCACAGGCTATGCCGGCGAAGGTGATGTCCTGACGGCAAATCTCGTGTCCGCAATGCTTTCCATCTATCCGGAAACAACGTTCACGGAAATGTTCTGCCCAGACTGGCAGAACGACCAGATCTTCCTCTCCCACATGGGCGAAGCCAACGTGGACCTCTACGCCGCGAAGGGGAATCTCGTCTCCAAACCGTATAATTTCAGCGACACGGGCAGCCCCGCCGTCGCCTACGGCATCTTCAAGCCGGGCCCCGCGATTCTCGTCAATCTGGCGCCGATTCAAGACGGCAAATACCGTCTGCTCATCTGCAACGGCATCTGCCACGCTCCGGAGAATCCCGAACCGGTGGAATGCATCAAAGGATGGTTCAAGCCGAAGAAGAATCTGCCGGAGTTCCTCGAAACCTACAGCAACAACG
This sequence comes from uncultured bacterium, assembly GCA_902776645.1. Lineage (GTDB taxonomy): Bacteria > Verrucomicrobiota > Lentisphaeria > Oligosphaerales > Oligosphaeraceae > UBA1407. Next base: position 134,128 of record CACYQT010000004.1, read on the forward strand.
GCGGCACGCACCATTCCGCCCTCTGCTACAACGCGGATCCGCAGGTGCTGATGTACTTCGCCAAGCTCATGGGCTTCGAAGCCGTTGAAGTCTGCTAACCAATAACAACTTATTAGCCGCCGATGGCGGCGTTTACTAACAACTTATTAGCCGCCGATGGCGGCGTTTACAAGTTTGTTTTCTGGAGGTTCTGGATATTCTGGATACTCTGGAGATAATACAAATCCAGAATATCCAGTAAATCCAGTAAATCCAGTCGTTTAACCACTAACCACTAACCACTAACCACTAACCACTAACCACTCAAGGAAAACATCATGGGCATCAGCATCGGCATGGTCGGCCTGGGCTCCTTCGCGTCCTGCTTCGTCGATCTCTTCAAATCACATCCGCTCGTTGACCGCATCGCATTCTGCGACCGCGAACCGGAGCGCGTCCAGAAATGGGCGGACAGCACGTTCATGGCCAACAAATTCAATCCGAAAGACCGCTACTATTCCATAGAGGACATGTGCAAGGCGGATCTGGACGCCATCGTCATCATCACCCAGCCGTGGCTCCACGCGGGACAGGCCATCCAGGCCATGGAGGCCGGAAAGGACGTCTATTCCGCCGTTCCGATCATCAGCATCCCAGACGACGACGAGACGCTTGACTGGATCGGAAAAATCATCGACACATCCGTCCGCACAGGCAAGCACTACATGCTCGGCGAGACCACCGTCTTCCGCCCGCAGACGCAGTTCTGCATGCGCAAGGTGAAGGAAAACGCCTTCGGCGATTTCGTCTACGCGGAAGGCGAATACTGCCACGACGTCGATTCCGCCTGCAACCTCCGCGAAGTCCACGCCTCCCGCGCCGCCTCCAAGGCCGGACAGGAAGGCGAAATTCTCATGCAGAAATATTTCGAGCGTGGTTGCCTGACTGGCCCGATGCATTATCCAACCCATTCCTGCGCAGGGCCTTGCATCGTCATGGACACGTGGGCGACGAAGGTCACCTGCTACGGCTTCAAAAACCGCGACAACGACCCGCATTTCGCCCATAGCGCCTTCTCCAACGAATTCGGCTTCTTCAAAATGGCCAACGGCGCCACCGTCCGCATCGCCGAAACACGCGAAGCCGCAGGCCGCCTCTCATCCGTCGAAAGCGAAATCTTCCGCATTCTCGGCACACGCGGTTCCTTCTCCGAAGACACATGGTACTACAACGGCCGTACGAATCCGACGGACGCGAAGGTCATCCCGCCTGTCAAACTGTCCCATGCGGAAATGTTCGACAAGCTGCCGGAAGACGTCGAATTCGCCTTCAAGCAGGCCCTCAACAAGAATCTCTCCGTCGAACAATTGAAAGACACGGATTTCAAACCGACGGGCCACGGCGGTTCGCATCCCTATCTCGTCCATGAGTTTGTGTCATCCGTCGCCGAACACCGCCAGTCCATCATCAATCCGTGGATTGCGGCTCGTTTCATGACGATGGGCGTCATGGCCCACAAGTCCGCCCTGAAGGACGGCGAAACGCTGAACGTTCCGGATTGGGGCCTCCCGCCGCAGTAACGAGGGCGTCCCGCCGTTGATTTGCAGCGACGCCGTCGCGGTATGGCGGCGGCGTTCCGCCTGCGGCGGCAAACACATTCTTCCAAATACCATCGCATAATGGGACTTCTGGGATATCTGAGATATCTGGGACATGGTGAAAAACCGTACCCCAGATATTTTTAGATTTCCATAAAGCTTTTACTCTTATTCGCCGCCAATCAGCTTTTCCAGTATCGCGGCAATCGGCCGGTAATCCACCTTCTGGCATCCATCATACCAATGGGCATATTGCCCCGTAAGATATTCCGGCAGAAGTTCTTCGTAATCTTTCAACGCACGGCGCGCCTCCATAAGGCGCGCCGTTTTCGTTTCATCGTCGCCGTTTTGGAAAGCGATCAACGCCAACTGGCATTCTCGTTCGCAACGGCAGAAACAACGGTGAAGTCCGGCCGGATAGACAAGCTGCGCATAGAGGAAGGCCGATTCCTCCTGCGGAAGCGACGGTTGCAATGCCTTGGTGCATTCATACACATGCGCCATGGCCTGTTCCTGTCGTTCAAGCCGTTGGATAAGCTCTTGCGTATCACTGACATCGGGAAACATGTCCGACAGCGAATCCAAAAACATATTCGGCTTTCCGGCCTTCGCCTTTTCGCCTCTTTCGCCTTTACTGATTTTGTGGAGCGATTGGCTGCAACGATGCAACATCAGTCCGTCGTTGCAGACAGCGACACCGCGTGAATTCTTCTCAAAGGCTTGGAAATAATCACGATAGCACTGTCGAATTGACTCATGGCAGGCGGAAAAATGCTCCGCCACCCATCTTTCCAGATAGCCTTCCGGTGAGAAATCCTCTGGATTCGCGGTGATTTTCGCGGTGCCGCCAACGCCATAGATGAATTCACGAATATTGGACGAATTGAAGATCGCATAGCATAACTTCCGTGTCGCCATGGCGTTGCACAAAACATCATGAAAATCTTTCACTCCGATGGCCTGCGCCAAATGCGTTCCGCAGATAATCGCATGATGGCAATAGACGCCGTAGCTGGCGGACGGATCGTTGGGCGATTCGAAGAAATCATCCTGCAGCCGCCATCCCGCGCAATTGTCTGAAAAGACCGTGATGACATCGTGCGGAATCTCAAGAAGCCCGCGTTTGTTGAAAATAGAACCTTCGCCCCATAACGTCGTGGAAAACAAAGCTTTGGAATCACCAGTCAATCGCAGGACTAGTTCTTTTTGCTCACGAATGGCGGAGGCGATGACAGCTGCGCGGCCTTCATCGGTCTCTGGAGCCGAACCGGCCTCCCAAAATGGTCGGTCGCCCCGTCCGCGCAGCCCAAGCTGCCAAATGACTTCCGGATATTTTGACCAACGGCGGATGGAATCGCTCCACACCTCCCGTAGCGCATCAGGATCGGAAAAGTAGGAGAATTCCTTTTGCAACCCTTTGGCGCGCCAGTAGTTGTCGAATCCAAACGCACTGACGCCAAGCGGTTCCACATGATGCATCGTGAGAATGAAGCCACGCCGCGAGAATTCCTCCAATAGCATCTCCTCCTCCGGATTGCGGATATCGACGAAGCTTGCGGGAATCGCCAGATTGTATCCCATGCGGATGAGCGTCTCCGCCACCCGTCGGGCCGTATTTCGCGAAATGACCGTATGGTAGTATTTATATTCGGTATGCCGCGGGCCGCCGATCTCCCATCCCGTCAGCAGGTCTTCGTCGTTGATGAACACGCCGCGATAACGGATAGTCGGATTTCCCGCCTGACATTCGATCGTCTCCCATTTGAATGACTCAAGCCGCCGGACAGGAATCTGCGTCCATAGATAACATGGGTCAACATGCAGGAAATCAGCGGAATACGCATAAATCCCGTAGATGGCTCCGCGCATATCCGAACCGTCGATGAACAACATGTTGTTCGGTTCGGAATGAAGCCGCCAATTCTCAACGGCATCTTCCGAAAATGCCTCTGGTTGTATGCGGATGACAATTCCGTCACGCGACGGCTTTTCCTGTACAATAGACGGCGCAACCGCATGGCCTGTCGCCATTTGGATATCTTTCGCCAAATCCTGCGCCGCCAGTTTCAGTGGCTCCTGAGCTTCAGCGGATAGAACGATTTGCAATGATGAAGTCAGTTCAAATGTACTCATGGTATGTTCGTCACGGTGTTCCTATCGGCGTCTCGCCATCGCGTTACCTCACAGCCCCAGCAGACGCTCCGCGTTCAGATGGGTGATCTTTTCGTAGGCGGCCTGTGAGATTTTCTTCTCCTCCAGGCCGTTCTTCAGGAAGTCTCTGAGGCCGAAGAAGATACTGCTGTTGCGATTCTTCGGCTGGCAAAGATCCGTCCCGTAGAACACCCTGTCTTGGAATTCGTCGATGAATTCGTAGGCGAACGACGGATCACGCGTCAGCGAATTGAGACCGCTTCCGGCCGAAAAGTCACCGAGCAGATTGTCGTATTTGCGCATCAGCTCGGCGATTCGGCCCGGTCGAACCACGGGGCCTGTTGGATAACCGCCCCAATTGGCCGCGTTCACATCGGAACTCATGTGGGACCAGAAGGCCTGCGAATGCCCCAAGATCTTGAGATTCGGGAACTTCTGCAGGACGCTCTCCAGCCGTTTCAGCCCCAGTTCGTCCACCAGACCGTACATTCCGCCTTCCTGCGTCGCGACATGGATGGTGACGGGAAGTTCGTTCTTCTCCGCCGCCGCAAACAGATTCAGACAGCGCGGATCCGTGAACGGCATGTTGATCGTCAGTTCACCTATCCCCTTGCAGCCCTTTGCTTTGTAATGTTCGATGATGAACGAAAGATCCGCGTCCGGCGTATTGAACATCATGCGCGGATCCAAATTCAAAAACGGAATGAAATGGCCGCCGCTCTCCTGCGCGATGTCCAGAACTTCATCGACCGTCTGCGTCACGGACGTGTTTTCCGGCCCGATGACAGGCAGCAGCACGCCGCGGTCGATGCCGATTTCCTTGTGCATATTCAGCAGAAGCTCCGGCCAGACAAACGGCTCGTCGCCACGACGATATGGCAAATCTTTGTTCTTCAGGCAATGCCCATGAATATCGATCAACATGTTGTCTCTTCCTTTTTTCTACGTTTGATTGTTCTTTTAGAATACAATATACATATTGTCGCCCATATTCAAGAATCACTTCTTGAAATATACGGCTACTTGTGAAGGAAAAAAGCCACTATGTTGGAAAATTACAAATATGACTATATTGTAATAGTTGTAGTTTTTCTCAGTGATTGTGTCATTTCCCGTTCAAGGTCATTAAACAGCAGATAGAAGATGGATGCTGAAAAACTATTAGAAATCATCGCCAATGGCGAGACAAGCAAAGTCCAGTTCAAGGAGGTTTTCAGCAATGCAGACTCCATCGCCACCGAACTAGTCGCCTTTTCAAATGCAAAAGGCGGAATGATTTTGTTTGGCATAAACGAGAAGACTGGAGCCGTGACAGGCCTTGATTTTGCATCCTTGCGGGAAATCGGGAGCAAAATGTCGCAAATCGCCACGGACTTGGTCAGACCCATTATCCCAATTACAACTGAAGTTATTGCTCTTCAATATGATGGCGAAACACGACGTGTTTTGGTCGTATATGTTGAGGAAGGAACTGCCAAGCCATATAAAGACCGAAATGGCACCATCTGGATGAAACAAGGCAGCGATAAACGCAAATTGACGGAAAATGCCGAAATCATCAGGCTGTTCCAGCAGAGCGGAATTGTCTTCACAGATGAAATGACTGTCCCCGATACAAGCCTTGATGACACGGATGAGCGATTGATCAAAGACTATCTGTCACACATCGGCAATGAAGACATGGACGTCTCTGAAGCAATCTGCCAGAATCTTAATATTCTGAAAAACGGACGCCTGACTTTAGGAGGCCTGCTGTTCTTCGGTAAAGAGCCGCAACGATTCCGCCCCGCTTTCTGCGTGAAAGCCGTTTCGTTCTATGGTAATGACCTTGCGGGAAGCAGTTATCGCGACAGTATCGATATCGTTGGCGTCATTCCAGACATATTCAAAGGCATGATGTCGTTTCTCAAAAATAATTTGCATCATACACAGCAAGGGCAGAACTTCAATTCCACAGGCATCCTTGAAATATCGGAAATCGCCTTGGAAGAGTTATGCCAGAACGCATTGACCCATCGTGATTATTCCAAAAACGCCTCTGTCAATCTGCTGATTTTCGACAATCGTGTGGAAATAATCAGCCCCGGTGCGCTGCCAAACAGCCTGACCATTGAAAACATCAAGATGGGAAACGCGGTCATGCGGAATCCGCTGATTGCGTCCTTCTGCGCCAAGACCATGAAATACCGTGGCTTAGGCTCAGGTATTGTGCGAGCATTAAAAGAACAGCCTGACATCCATTTTATTAATGATTCAAACGGCGAACAATTCAAAGTCATTATTCCACGAAAAAATGCAGACTGAAAGTGAATTGATAAGTAAATTGTTCTCAATAACTTGTCATTATATGAGAAAACTGCGTCTTTTCGTCTTGGCAATTCTTTGCCTGACATGCTGCGGTTGTTGCTTTTCAGACAGAACCCAAGATTTCTGCAACCGATGCTACAGCTGCCAAACAACACAAATAATCGCTAGAAATGGCAGATTCTCTCAAGACGGAACAACTTTCACCGTCTATTCCCATAAGTTAATCGATCCCGATCCAAACCAGCATTTAGCGGATTATATAAAATATGAGACTACCCATGTCTATTCAATGACATCGCCTGAACAAAACGGAAAACTTTGCCAATTTACTCTTGTTCCATCCATCAATACCAAGCGTTTAAATGTGAACACCTTTGGCCTGCCAGAAAATATTAAGTATTGCAATTCTAAGACTTTAGACTACAGCAGCTTGACTTTGCCTGTATTAATATTGCCACATTATTCAAGAAAATGCGCCATCTCGACTCATCCTGATGATGCCAGTTACTTTTTCAAGCCATTTATTATTTATTGCAAAGATGACTATATACTTGCAATTCCGTATAAAATGGAAAACAATATCTGTCATTTTTACATACCTAAAGAAGACCTTGTAACCGAAAATATTTATACAAAAACATCAAATATAGGCAATATTTTGTCAAAAGTCGTTCTAATGCCACCTGCTGTTATTCTTGATGTCATCACATCGCCCATTCAGTTCATCGTTTTTGTCCATAATACACTGAATGGTAAAAGCCATCTAAAAATCTACCCGTATCCATAGTATATATTATTACAAATATCGAAAACATTCTATTATAACCCTATCCTTTTTTTCACCATGACCACCGATACTTTCCACGACGACACCTCCATCATCCAGTCGCAGCTTGACCAACGCGGCTTGGTCTTCATCACCGAAGCGCGCACCTATCTCATCAGCCGCACGCTCATCATCCGTTCCCATACGCGACTCGTTTCCGCGCCAGGCGTCGTCTTCCGAGCCGCCCCGAACTCGCGTTGCGCACTCATTGAAAATGAACATTTTGCGACAGCCGGACGTGATGAAGACATCCATATCGAAGGCGGCGTGTGGGACGGAAACTGCGACGAAATGGGCCTTGACGCCTTCGAAGAAACCGCCGACTACAACCGCCTCGGCTTCGCCTACGATCCCGCTGTCTTCAAAGGAAAACTCATCCGCTTCGCCCACATCGACAATATTTCATTGGAGAAAATGACCGTCAAGGATCCTGTCAGCTACGGCATCCAGATCGCGGACACGCGCCATTTCATCACACGCGACATCATTTTCGACTACAACCACCATTTCGGCACCACCGACGGCGTCCACATCAACGGCCCCGCCGAGTTCGGCCTCATCGAAAACATCATGGGCACCACCAACGACGACATGGTTTCGCTAACGACTGTCGATGAAGCACATGCGGAAGTGACACGAGGTCCCATCAAGAACGTCGAAATCCGCAACATCTCCGCGACGGACGGCTATTCGGGCGTCCGCATCCTCTCTTGCGGCGAACCGTTGCTCCATGTCCGCGTCAGCGGCGTCTATGGCAGCTACCGCCACAACGCCGTGCTCGTCTCGCAGCACAATGTCCACAAAGGCGAGCCTGTCTGGATGGACGACATCGCCATCGAACACGTCCATGCCCACAAGAGCAACCTCCGTCTGCAGCCGCCATGCCATAACCGTTGGGAAAAGAACGCCATCGAGACACTGTCCATCGTCTGGTTCGCATTCGGAAGCCGCGTCGGAAACGCCATCGTCCGTGATATTTACCGCTACGAAGACACGGAAACGGACGGACCGTTGGTCAGACTGGACAAAGACGTCCAGATCGACCGTCTCGTCATGGAAAACATCTCGCAAACCTGCCGCGACGGCATCAATCCGCCGTTGATCGACAACCAGGCGACCATCAAGACGCTGCTGACATCCTGCATACAGGATGAAGCTTCGCCGTCCGCCCTCTGAGAGACAATCCGTCTGGCGGATGCCGGTTGTCATTCCCTTTCATGATGTTTGTCCGTCTGCTGCGCTCCGGGCAGATGGAAATTGTAGCGGATGGCAAGAAGGCGGATGACCAAAACAAGCAGCGTCGTGACAATGAAGCAGGTGAAATCGGAGATCTCCAGCCATCCGTTTTTCTCCATCTTCAGCAACGCGATGTAGGCCAATCCACCGATGAGAGAAGCGGTTGCGTAGAAATTGTTCACGAGGACGGCGGGAATCCGCCGCGCCATCACATCGCGCAAAATGCCGCCGCCAACGGCGGAAAGCACGCCGCAGGTGGCGAGTCCGATCGGCCCAAGATGGTACAGATTCCCTTTCGCGACGCCCAACGCCGTGAACACGCCCAGCCCGAACGCGTCGCAGATGAGAATCACCTTCTGATGGTTTTCCAGCCGTTTGAAAAGAAAGAAGACGACAAGCCCCGTAATGATGCAAGCCGTCAGATAGATTTCATTCTGCAGAACGGCCACGGGCGTGGCGCCGATCACCGTGTCCCGCACGATGCCGCCGCCGACTCCGACCAGACATCCGAACACGATGACGCCGAGCATGTCAAGCCGTAGCTTCATGCCTGAAACGGCCCCCGTGATCGCAAAAATCACCGTGCCGAGCAAATCCGCGAAAAACATGAATTGGTCTGACATCGCCTGTTGATCCTGACATCCTGCCGTACTGACTGACAACCATATATTATAATGTACGTCTCATAACGAAATACGCAATAAAAGCCATGCCCATGCCGCATGGCTTCATTTATCCGCCGTCGAATTGACAACGCCATTTCATCGGCTATCATAAGACAACACGCGTCAACCCACCCGCCAACGATTATGAAATTCTACCGCCATTGGATCAAATGCACACGAGACATCCCCCTGCCCGGAACAGACGGCAAGATGTTTCCGATGTCCGTCTACGGCCATTCCAACATTTCGCCGGAAGACGCCAAAGCCAGCGGGCAGCGGCTGCTCGACGCCTTCGCCAAACGGATCGTATCCCAACTCTCTCCATGGGAATATGATAGGGACGACCGTCCCATCCGCGAAGAGACGCTTCTGGAGCTATCGTCACGAAACATCGTGACACGCAACCGCTATGGCGCGGAAGTGCTCAATTCCACGCAGCTTGTGTTCATCGACGTGGACGGCGATCTTCCTTCCGGCAAAGGCTTTTTCGGATGGCTGGGCGGCCTGTTTTCGGATAAGTCGTCAGAAGACGCTGACGCAGAAGCACTTGCCCGTGTGGCAAGACTGGCCGAAAAGGCCGGCCATGCCCAAACGCATATCCGCGTCTATCGCACGAAGGCAGGTTACCGTCTGATGTTGCTAAATTGCGACACCGAAGGGAAATACAGCGGTGATCTGATGAAAGCCTTCCATGCGGATCCAACCTATGCGCGACTGTGCCGCATCCAGAACTGCTTCCGCGCACGTCTGACGCCCAAGCCATACCGTATCCGCCAGCGGAAAATCCGTTTCAATTTTCCGGAGACGGATGCGGAAGTTCTTGAAAAACAACATCAATGGCTGGCGGAATACAACGAAAAAATCACAACATTCGCGACATGCCGCTATATCGGCAGCCTCAACGGCCCCAACGGAATCGCCGCAAACGACGCGGCCCGCTACCATGACGAACGGACGAATGCCATGACCAATTTGCCGTTGGCGTGACCGCCGCGATTCAAAAAAATCCAGAAGGCCGGAAAACAGCCTTCTGGATTTTTGATGCACTGATTTTTTAAGTGAAAATCACTTCAGATATTTCGTATAGAATGCGGCGATGCGGTCGAAGGGAATGATCTCCTTCTGATCATAAAGATCGCAATGGGAGGCACCTGGGACGATGACCAGTTCCTTGTTGCCGCCCTTCAGCATCTTGAAGGCGGTTTCGCCGAAATAGCGGGAATGGGCCTTTTCGCCATGCAGCACCATCACGGCGCTTTCAATTTCACCCGCGTAGGCGAGCAATTTGGCGTTCAGGAAGGACAGCGCGGAGGTCTTGTTCCAACCGTCGGTCGAATTCAACGAACGGGGATGATAGCCACGCGGCATCTTGTAATACGCATGGTAGTCTTTGATGAACTGCGGGGCGTCCGCCGGAAGCGGATCAATGACGCCGCCCGCCCGTTCGGGAACCTTCCCGAAATCGACACTGCGCTGCGCGTTGAGCGCACGGCGCGTCTTCTGACGGGCCGCCGCATTGTCGTCCATGTCATAGTAGCCGTTGGCGACGACGCGCGTCATGTCGTACATCGTGGAGGCGACAGTCGCCTTGACACGTGTGTCGATGGCGGCGGCGTTGATGGCCATGCCGCCCCAGCCGCAGACGCCGAGAATGCCAATATGTTCCGCATCAACGTCTTCGCGGGAAATCAGATAATCGACCGCCGCCTGGAAATCCTCCGTGTTGATGTCCGGGGAGGCGACATAGCGCGGCATGCCGCCGCTTTCGCCCGTGAACGACGGATCGAAGGCGATCGTCAGGAAACCGCGGTCCGCCAGTTCCTGCGCATAAAGTCCTGAGGACTGCTCTTTTACGGCGCCAAAGGGGCCCGACACGGCGATGGCCGCCAGACGCCCCGTCGCGCCTTTCGGCTTGTAGAGGTCCGCCGCCAGCGTGATGCCGAAGCGGTTCATGAACGTGACTTTGCTATGATCGACTTTGTCACTCAGCGGGAAGACTTTATCCCATTCCGTCGTCAGCGTGAGCTTTTGCGGATAGCTTCCGCTCTTAGAGCCGTTGATGTGGCAGCAGCCCGTGGCGACCGCGAGGGACATGGCGATTGTGGAGAAAAGGAAGAATCGTTTCATTTCATGGTCTCCTGTATGTTTGGGACGCCGTCGCATCCCGCGTTTTTCATCATGCCGGAAAGCCGTCGCCTCCGTGCTACTATCATTCATTTTCTTGTTTTTCCGAAAGGATTTTCTCTAAAACTTAGAGCTTCCGCATGAGATTCTTAGCCTCTCGCGAAGCGATAACAACCGCCGTGCAGACGGAGGCCATCTTGATCTTCAGCAATCCATCATGTTACGTCCACTAAAAACCTTCAGCACTTCGGCCGACGTCTGCGAGGCATTGATTGTATTATCAGTGTAATCCGTGTGATCTGTGGTTAAAAAATTTCGTGTTTTTTCGTGCCTTTCGTGGTTCCCATTCAATGGTTTGGTTGCTGCTTGACCATTCCGTGTTTTTCAATCATCTCAACTGTCATGCCATTACTATATTTTTTATTTATGAAATAGCAAATACCTTGATTTTATATCATCCTATGCCTTGAAGGCATATCACAAGACAATATATTATATTGGTTTCAACCTCAAGGAGACGAACGACATGGAAATCAGAGTCTTGAAATATTTTCTGGCCGTCGCGCAGGAGGGCAGCCTCACGGCGGCGGCACGCCGCCTGGGCATTACACAGCCGACGCTGTCCCGCCAGCTGAAGGAACTGGAGGACGAACTCGGCCGGCAGCTCTATACGCGCGGCAGCCACCATGTCTCGCTGACGGCCGACGGCCTGCTGCTCCGCAAGCGGGCGGAGGAAATTCTGGACATCGTCGGCAAGACGCGGACGGAACTCAAATCGGCCCATGAAATTGCGGGGGACATCTATGTCGGCGGCGGAGAAAGCGAGGCTATGTCATTGCTGGCGAACGTCATCGGGATATTTCGGAAGAAGCATCCGAACGTGCGGTTCCATCTTTTCAGCGGCAACGCGGAGGACGTGATGGAACGGCTGGACCGCGGCCGGCTGGATTTCGGCGTCCTGATCCAGCCCGTGGACATTTCCAAATACGACAGTCTGCCGCTTCCCGTAAAAGACACATGGGGGCTGCTAATGCGCAACGACCATCCGCTGACCGCCAAGACGGAAATCACGCCTGCGGACATGGAGGGGCTGACGCTTCTGATCTCCCGCCAGATTCTCAACCACGACGAATCGCAAAACCCTTGGCTGGAATGGATTGGCAAGACGGTTGACGAACTGGACATCGCCCTCACCTACAATCTTATTTTCAACGCCGCCCTGCTTGTGCGGGCAGGCGTCGGTTGCGCCGTCACGCTGGACAAACTTGTCAACGCCACCGCCCAGAGCGACCTCTGCTTCCGTCCGTTCCTCCCGCGGCTTGAATCCAGTCTGGACATCGTCTGGAAGAAACACCAGGTCTTTTCATCCGCCGCCGCCGCGTTTCTAGAAGAAATTCGAACAAGCCTAAGCCTTTATGGACAAGAGCAATAGGCCTTCTCATCCGCCGTTTTCGTCCCTTCATTCATCATCAAACAGACTGCCTTCCAACGCGTTGCGGACGACAAGAATGTATTTCGCCATGTCCAGCGGATCCACCGTGCGGCGCGGCGTCGTCTTGTCCGGCGTGCATTCGCATTCGCGGTAACCGTGCAGACGAACGTTCATGGAACCGCGGCCGCCCGTCGCCATCGCAAGCGTCGTCGCGTAGTCCAGACTGGTGCTGACGGGAATCAACGCGTCCAGCGTGACACGTTCGCCGTCCGTCGTCGTTTCCAGCACTTCGCCGCGCATGAGATTGACATCGTTCATGACGCGACCGATGCAGTCTGCAGGAAGTCTAAATCGCGCTTTCAGAATCGGTTCCAGCAACTGGCTGCCGCCGTTGCGCAGGCCGTCCTGAATGCCGATGGGCGTCGCCACGACAAAATCCAGCGGATGCGTATGGACCAGATGGTGGTTGCCGCCGATCAGCGTGATATGCACATCCGTCACCTCCCAGCCGAGCCGCCCCTGCTTCAACGCCAACGGCAACGCCTGCTCCACCTGATGCTGATACCGCGCCATGATGTCCTTCACGGGAACTTTCGATTCGAACGTGACGCCGCTGCCGCGTGGCGCGGGTTCGATGAGAAAATCCATGATAGCCCAGCAGGGCTTCGGCATCGTGTAATCGACATGGCCGCGGGCGGCCTTCTGGATCGTCTCCTTGTAGATGACGGTCGGTTTCGCGAAGGTCGCCTTCAGCTCAAAACGTGTCCGCAGCACCTCTTCCAGAATCTCCAGCTGGACGGTTCCCATAACGCGCAAGTTCAACTGGTCCAATGTCTTGATGTAGTTCACCTGCAACAGCGGATCTTCTTCGGAAAGCGTCTCGCAAGCCGTCCGCAAGGCGCGCATCTCCTCTGGTTTTTCCGGCAAAACCTGCACATTGATCAACGGCGAACGCAATTGGCCCGGCTGGACAGGGCGCGGCAGTTTCGCACGGTCGCCGAAGACATGGCCGATTTTCACATCGCCCAAACCATAGACGACGCCGACCTCCCCCGCCTGCAACGTCCCCAGATCGTCGCCATCGACGCCACGGATCTGCGTGATTTTCCGCTGATCCATTTTCTCCGCACCTGTCAGCAAATCAACACCTTGCGGAATGTCCAACGCCATTCGGTTCTCCAGACGGCCGCCGAACAACCGCACCCACAGGCCGCGCCCCATGACGCGATCCGTCATCGACGCAAACACGACGCCGCACAATTCATCGCCGCATGACGACGGCGGCGGCAGAAAATCCACGACGGCATCCAACAACGCCTCGACGCCTTCGTCCTTCAACGCGCTGCCGACATAGACGGGATGACACTTCCCGCCACGGGCCCATCCGGCGACTTTCGCCATAAGCGTTTCCCTTGCAATGGTTTTCCCATCCAGATACGCCTCCATCAATTCATCATCGTTGCCGCAGACATATTCCGTCAGTTCGGCTTCGTCCGACATCAAAACGACATCCGCCGTCAGCAGTTTGCGAATCTGCGCGACGGCTTCCGCCACATCCGCGCCGATGCGGTCGATTTTGTTGATGAAGAAAATGACGGGAACATGCTGTTCATGAAGCGCATGGAACAGGACTTCCGTCTGCGGCTGGACGCCTTCCACGGCGTCCGCCAGCAGGACGGCGCCGTCCAACGCCCATAGCGACCGTTCGATTTCCGCAGAGAAATCCGTATGTCCAGGCGTGTCTATCAGATTGATATCCATGCCTTTCCATTGGAGACGGACGCATGTCGCCTTCACGGAGATGCCGCGCCGCCGTTCGATGGGCAGCGTGTCCGTATGGGCCGTCCCGTCATCGACGCTTCCCGCCTGCGACACGGCCCCCGCATGGACGAGCATCCGCTCCGAAAGCGTCGTCTTGCCTGCGTCAACGTGGGCGAAGACGCCGATGTTCCGTATGTTCATGTCTGTTTGTTTTTTGTTCATCGAATTGCCTGCATGGTTTCTTTTTTACAATATATTACATTATTGTCGTTTATTCGAATGAAAACACGCGCCAATCCACGGAAAGGAAGAAAAAATGAAGCTCAGCATCAATCTTGATTATGTCATGCATCGTCGTCAAGGCGGTGATCGCCCTCTTGAAGACGCCTTGAAACTCTGCCGCGACGCAGGCATCAGGCATCTGGACTATCTGACGCCCATCAATGGCGAAGATTTTGAAGATCAGGCATATAGAGCGAAAAACATACTGGATTCGCTCGGCATGGTCGTCCACCAGACGCACTGCCCGTTCTTCCGCTACCAGGAGAACGGCCCCGAAATTTTCGCCGTGCAGTCCCTTCGCGCCGCGAAGGCCTCCGCGATTCTTGGCGCGAAGCACATGGTCCTCCACGCCGATGAATGGCCGCCGAAAGGCGAACCGTACAGCATCCACAAGGCGTTGAAATACAACTACGAACTCATCGCGCCAGTCGTCGAGGAATGCCTGAGGCTCGGCGTCCATCCCGCCTTCGAAAATCTCTTCGACGAAAACGCCCGCCCGAAAGACACGGGTCGCGACCGCTACTGCGCCAACGCGGAGGAACTGCTCACGCTGATCGGCAAATTCAACGACGACCGCCTCGGCATCTGTCTGGACACAGGGCATGCCCACGTCGGCCACAAGGAGCATTTTCTGGGCTTCGTCAACGCCATCGCCGACTACGTGACCTGCACGCATGTCCATGACAACAAGAACCATGAGGACTCCCATCTGCCCGCCTTCCTCGGCACGATTCCGTTTGAGGAGGTCTTCGCTATCCTCAAGAAACACAACTATCAAGGCACTCTCAGCTGGGAGATGGTCTACGGCCGCCTGCCAGACGAACTCATGCCTGTTCTGCTGAATTATCTCGCCAAATGCGGCGAATATCTTGGATGCGAACTGCCATTCGCATAGCTAAAAGCTTAAAGCTTAAAGCTTAAAGCAAAATACCATAATTCAACTTGACATCACTTTCTCCAGCGCGAAGCGCATCGAAACCGCCGAGCAGACGGAGGCCATCCAAATACATCATCACTAAAGATTTATTTTCAGCAAACAAACTCTTCAGCACCATGGCCGACGTCTGCGAGGCTTCTGTTCTTTCCGTGTGTTCTGTGGACTGAATTTTCGTGTCTTTTCGTGCCTTTCGTGGTTCTAAAACAGCGGAATTGTTTGCATCCTCCCGTTTATAAATTATGGTAAGTAGTTTGTGTTTTTCACCATCAACATTTTCCATAAAAAGGCATCATCATGGAAAGCATTCCTTCAAAAACACTCGCATGGCGCCTCTACGGCGCAGGTCTTGAAAATTTCGGCAATCAGGACGCTCCGGACAATATCGACATCCGTCCGCTGAAGGACGATGAAATTCTCACGAAAGTCGAAGCCATCGGCCTCTGCTTCTCCGACATCAAAATCATCCGTCTCGGCGGCAACCACTTGAAACTGTGGGAGAAAGACCTCAAGAACCACCCGCTGATCATCGGCCATGAAGCCATTCTCACCATCCTCAAGAAAGGCCCGGGCGTTCCCGCCGAATTCGAAGTCGGCAAACGCTATCTCGTCCAGCCGGACATCTATATCAAAGGTCGTTGCTGCGCATATGGTTACGGCATGGACGGCGGCTTGACGCAGTATTCCATCATCGACCACCGCGTGTGGCGCAGCGAAGACGGCGGCAGCTACCTTCTCGAATGCCCCGAAAACCTGCCCTCCGCCTCCGCCGCCCTCATGGAGCCGTGGACCTGCGTCCGCGCCGCCTATCACATTCCGCATCGCACGACGCCGGTTGACGGTGGTGCCCTGCTTCTTGTCACACAGCCCGGCAACACAAAGACTTACAAACTCGGCAAGCTCTACGCGGGCCAAAGCAAAGTCGTCGCCCTCAACTTCTCGGACGCCGCCGTCGCGGCCTTTGAGAAGGAACTCGGCAAGCCTGTCGTCAAGGCGACCACCCTGCCGAAGGACGAACTGTTCGACGACATCGTCTACGTCGATCTGAAGGACAAACAACTCGGCGAAGAGGCCCAATTGCTCGCCGCCGACAAGGCCATCATCAATTTCATCGGCGACTGCGGCAACGATGAATGGCGCATCGACGTCGGCGCCCTCCACTACAAGCGCCGCTGGTATCAAGGCGCGCCAACTGGCGATCTGGACGCGGGTTACGCCACGCCTCGCCGCAACGACCTCCTGAAGGGCGGCGCGGCCTGGTTCCCCGGCGGCGCAGGCGCCATGGGCCAGATGCACGTCGAACTCGCCATCATCTCCAAAAACGCCCCCTCCAAGATTCTCGTCACCGACATCGACGACGCGCGTATCGAGCATCTCCGTAACAAACTCGCCTCCCGCGCCGCCGAACGCAACATCGAATTCAAACTCGTCAACCCGAACAAGATCTCCGAAGACGAACTCCACAAGCTCGCCAAGGAATTCGCGCCCAACGGTTTCTCCGACATCATCATCCTCGTGCCCTCCGCGGCCGTCATCGACCAGGCCATGCCGCATCTCGCGGACGGCGGTCTCATGAACGTCTTCGCGGGCATCCCCGCCGGCGAAGCCTCCCCGATTCCCGTCAACCGCCTCATCAACAAGGGGTTGCGTTTCACGGGTTCCTCCGGCAGCACGACGCAGGACATGATCGACTCCCTCCGCCTCGCCGCCGAACACGAGTTCGAGCCGCAGAGCGCCATGGCCGCCATCGCGGGTTTCAACGCCGTCAAGGAAGGCCTGACCGCCGTCTCGCAGGGCAAGTTCCCCGGCAAGGTCGTCATCCTGCCGGCCTGTGTCGACATGCCGCTGATGCCGTTGGACAAAAAGCATCTGCCGGCGGAAGTCGTCGCCACGCTGGACAAGTACGGCCAGTACACGATGGAGACGGAAAAACTCCTCCACAAGATGTGGAAGTAAAAATATTTCCGTGAGATTATGCGAGCGGCGCCTCCATGGGGGCGCCGCTCTTTTTTATAACTAGCTAGGCTTCTAGGCTTCTAGAATTCTAGATTTCTAGTCTTCTAGACTCCTATAAATCTAGCCGCTAGACTTGAAAAGAGACTTGTTACATTAAATATTATTACCAAAAAACTTTGCCACCCATTTCCACACCATGAACAGGAAGCAATTCATGAGCATCATGCTGAACATCTGCTGTCTCGCCGTCGCCGCCGAGGCGGCGGACGACAACGTCCCGTTGACCAACGACCTCTTCTGGAATGAAATCTTCGCGCCGACGGTTGTCGCCGTCCCACCGCGCTACGCCGTACGCGATTTGTGTCTCACGGCCGACGGCAAAATCCGCCACTACGGCGCCCAATGGCTCGGCGGCAAGATGCGCGGCGTCTATATCGAATCGGACGACAACGGCCTCAACTGGAAGAAAAGCCTCTGGATGCCCGGCGACCGCGGCGCCATGGTCAAATGCCCATGGGCGGATTACTGGCTGACGCTTACGCGCGGCAAAACCGTCGAATGCTATAAGAACACGAAAGGCCCGGGCTTCCCCGCCGAACGAATTCCTGTTCCCATCACGGATTCGGAGCCGCGGCAGCCGATCCCGCTTGTCAGCCGCAAACGGTGGATCAGCCCCGTCAGCGACGTCGCCTGCAAAGGAACGTGCTATCAGGCCGCCGTCTGCTATTCTGACGACGACGGCAAGACATGGACGCACGTTTCCGTCCCGCAGACGCCCGATGTCCCGCGTCAGTTCGCCTGCGACAAACGGCCCCACTGGTTCAACAACGGCTGCGAGCCGTCCATCGCGGAACTTTCCGACGGCACGCTGCTGATGGCGTTGCGCACATCCGGCGAACACGCCGCCTTCTCCCGTTCGACGGACGGCGGCGAAACATGGTCCGTCCCGCAACCGCTACAAGGCTTCTGGCAGGCCAACACGATGCCGCTTCTCTTTAAATTGAAGGACGGACGGCTTCTTTTCATTTGGAACAACACGGCCATGCTGCCGACGCGTGATCCAGCAGAGACGCCGGAACTCTCGTCAACGGAACTGGATGGGACGTGGGAGGCCGTCTTCACGAACCGCGACGCACTCCATGCCGCCATTTCGGAAGACGATGGCAAGACATGGAAAGGCTTCCGCGAAATCATCCTGAACAGCATCCGCAACGACGCGGATTATCGTGAGTTAGGCGATCATGAACACGACAAGAGCGTTCACCAGACGCAGGCGTTGGAACTGCCAAATGGCAAAATCATGCTCGCTCTTGGCCAAAACGCCGCCTCCCGCCGTATCGTCGTTTTCGATCCCGCATGGCTTTACGAAACATCCCGCACGGAGAATTTCCAACATGGGCTCTATGCGATTTCGCATCATCTTTATGTGAAATCGCTCAGCGGCGGAAATCGCGGCTGGGCAGGACATTGCGCATGGAATCGCGTGCCCGGCGCCGTCATGGCCCGCGAGCCTGAAACAGCCCGCGCCACGAAACGCGAAGCATTATGGCTCTGCCGCATCAACGACCCGCGCCTCGTCAGCACCCGTTCAGGCATCGTCTGGAACTTCCCCGCCGCCGCGAAAGGCGTCGTTGAAATCGACTGCCGCATCGACGGCGACGGCTTCCAGATCGCGTTGCAGGACCATTGGAGCAATCCGTGCGACGAATATCTCGCGCCGCGAAGCTATCTGGTCGTTCCGATCACGGCGGCAAACATCGGCGGCGCAAGCCGTTGGGCGACTGTCCGTCTCGAATGGGACTGCGCCGCGAAACGCGCCGTCGTCACCTGCGGCGACGCCGTCCGCGAACTCGCGATGAACACGGCGGCGTTCTCCGCCTTCGGCCCCTCATACCTTCATATCCAGACACTTGCGGAAAAGGAAGACCTCAAAGGGACGTATTTCCGCGAACTGCGTTTCAACGCGAAATAGCCGCCGGATCGTAATGGATTCCGAAATACGTCGACAAGGCGTCCAGAAGCTGTTCCTTTCCGAACAGGAACGTTCTTCTGGACGTTCCGTCCGCCAATGACTCGCTCAATTCGGGCAGAATCATGCCCGTCTCCTGATTCACGACGGACGCGATGCTGTTCCGCCCGTACTCCGTCGGCACATGGACCATCAGCTTGCCCGTGAACGGCGAATCCGGATGATGCGCGCACCAGTAATGCGCGTACATGAAGTCGATGGATTGCTGCGGCGCTTCGTCAAACGAGAAGTAGTTGCGGCTGACGGCGCCGTTCACGACTTGAATGATCTTCCCGTGCACGGGATCCGCGACGATGCGATACATCCGCCCGCTGAGCTCCTGCGTCTCGTCCAAGACGCATTTGAACGGCACGAGCGGCGCCTGGCAGCCGATTCCGACGTCCGAGATGAATTCGCCTTCCGGCAGAAACACCTTGATGACGCGATGCCGCCGCAGCGGCACCGTCAGCGGCTCGCCGAAAAGCCACCGTCCGAAATATTCCTCCGTCCTGTAGCCCAGCTGCTTCAACAGCCAGCCGTACAGTCCGTTCAGTTCAAAGCAGTATCCGCCACGCCGCCTGTTGACGATCTTGTCATAGACCTCCTCGACAGCCAGCGTGAACTCGTGCCCGTAGTAGATATCGAGATTCTCATACGGGACATGGGTGAAATGCGCCTTCTGCAGGGCGAGAAGATTCTCCAGAGTCGGCTCCGTGCCGCCTGAATATTCGATTCTCTCCAGATACCGCTTGACCTTTTCTTCCATCGGTTTTCCTTTTGCTGGCGTTTATTTTGCGAATGCGGCGTCCACCTTCTGGAAGGCGCGCATGATCTTCGCGCAGTCGTCGTCGCTGAAGTTTTCCTGCATCATCAGCAGGAAATTCGCGTCCAAGGCGGCCTCCGCGTTCGGGCAGGGATAGGCGGCGAAGCGGTCGCCCTTGTACTGCGGCGCGTTCCACGGGAATTGCTCGGCGCGATTCACAAACCACTGGTGGCAGGGCGGATAACCCGCATGGTAGTCGCCGGCGACCGGCAGGCCTTCGGCGGCCAGCGCCTTCACGAATACATCCTTCGTGCAGGTCGCCTTTTCCGGATGGAACTGGCAGACCAGCCGCCAGTAGCAGCATTCGAAGCCGGGCTTCAACTGCGTCTGCTGGAAGGTGAGGCACTTCAAATCATACAGGCCGTGGGTCTTAAGCCATTCCACGGCCTTCTGGCGGCCCGCCGAGAAATACGGCAGCTTCTTCAGCTGGGCGCGCGCGATCGCCGCATGGATTTCGTCCATGTTGAAGTTCAGGGAGACTTCGACGGACGACGACGCCTGCACGCCGAACGGCTTGCCGCGGTCCGCGCAACGGCGCACTTTCCAATACATCTTCTCGTCCTTCGTGAAGACGGCCGCGCCCTGCCCGCCTGCGCACATATGCTTGCCGGACATCATCGAAAACGCCGCGACGGTTCCGAACGTGCCGACGTTCTGGCCGTTGATTTTCGCCGCATGGGACTGCGCGCAGTCCTCCACCACCGGAAGATGGTGTTTTTCAGCGACTTTCATGATGGCGGGCATGTCCGCAGGCTCGCCCATGATGTGCGCGATCACGATGGCGGACGTCCGCTCCGTGATGCGCGCCTCGATCTGTTCTGGCCCGATGTTGAACGAGCCGGGCACCGTGTCGACGGGAATCGGAATGCAGTTGTTCATGACGATCGGCATGACGCCGCCGTTGTCCGTGATGCAGCCGAACAGGACTTCGGAGAACGGCGGCAGATCCAACGCCCGCAACGCCACGAAAACGGAATTCGTGCCGGAATTCACGCCGTCCGCGTAGCCGCCGCCAAGATATTCCGCAAACTCCTTGCAGAATGCCTCTTCCTGCTTGCCATGGTACGTCGGGGCGTTACCGGAGGCGATCATCTCGTCGAACAGCGCGTCAACCGCCGCCTTCTCTTCCTTGCCCATGTGCCCACGCGGAGGAAGTCCCGCCGCCGCAGGCGTGCCGCCGTTCATCGCCAATTCCTTCAATTTTTCCATTGCCATGCTTCCTGTTGTCTCAAAAGCCTGTTTTATGGTGTGCCGGCGGCGTCTCCGCCGTCGGATGCGAAGGCGGGACGCCTCCGCGACTTTTTATCTGAACAAATCAATGTTTTCTTACCATAATATACGTCATATTTCCATTTTATGCTGTATAGTATTGATTGTTTTCGCTTTTTTATCCATGAAAAACCGCCTTCGGCGCGTTTTTCGGCCAAAAATCACCCTTTTTACCAATATGATTCATTCCTTCGACATATTCGACACGGTCATCGGACGGCGCGTCCAGAAGCCAGTGGACATCTTCAGCCTCGTATCTACACGGCTGCTGGCGGAGCATCCGGAAGTGCAGCATGGCGTCGCGGAGAATTTCCATGACCTGCGCCGCAAGGCGGAAGCAGACGCTCGGAAAGCCTCTTCCGCGGAGGACATCAATTTCGACGACATCTATGACCAGTTGGCCCAAACATGCTCCCTTTCAAAAACGCAGCGAGATTTCCTCCAGATGTTCGAGTTCCGTCTCGAACTGGAAAACACGCGCCCCATCCGCGCCAACGACCAAATGGTCCACGATCTTCTCGCGAAAGGCGAACGCGTTATCCTCATCTCCGACATGTATCTGCAATCCAAATACATCAAGCAGCTTCTGGCGAAGACGTCGCCCGTCTTCGCGGAACTGCCGCTGTACGTCTCCAACGAATGCGGACTCATGAAACAGACAGGCTCGCTTTTCAAATATGTTCTCAAACAAGAGAACATCCGCCCGGAGGAACTCATCCATCGCGGCGACAATCCCGTCGCCGACCTTGAAATGCCACGCTCGCTCGGCATCCTCACGGATTTCTACGACCGTTCCGTCCCGTCCCATTGGGATTGATTTTTCCGTTTTTCATCCAAAGGCATCCACATGGCTAACCTTCCATTAAAACCAGACTACACCATCGACGACCTTTCGAAAATCGGCATCACCCGTTACGGCTTCATCAAGACGACCGACATCGTCTTCGATCCGCAAGCCCTGAAGCTCTGCGCAAGCAACGCATGCCGGAAATACGGCAAATTCTGGACCTGCTCGCCTGGCAGCGGTCCGCTGGAGCAGTCCAAGGCGACCTGCCTCTCCTATTCCGACGCGCTCGTCTTCTGCTCCGTCTATGAACTGGAAGATTCCTACGACGTCGAAGGGATGGCCCGCGGCGGCACGGAATTCCGCAACGTCTGCGACCGTTTCTACGATTTGCTGACGCCGCCCTTCAAGCTCCTCTCCACCGGCGGCTGCCATCTCTGCAAGACCTGCACCTATCCGGATGCGCCATGCCGTTTTCCGGACCGCATGTCGCCGTCCATCTCCAGCTACGGCATCATCGCCGCCAATCTCGCGGAATCCGCCGGAATGCCATACATCAACGGCGAAAACACCGTCACCTATTTCGGCCTGCTCTGCTTCGGCAAGGCTTGACGGCCACTTTGTCTCTTTCGTCCTTTTTGTCCCTTCACTGAAAAATGCCTGATATACCTAATACCATAGAAACAAAGCCGTTGCAAGACACAACGGAATCCACGGCGCAACCCGCGCCGCCAATAGAGACACAGGAAACACCGCCCGCTGACACGACGCCTGTCCTCCGTTCCGCACCCTCCGTGGAAAGCGAAAGCATCCAAGGCGCCATCTCCACGTTGGCGACCAACGCCACGGAAGTCAGCAACTGGTTCGAAACCCACAAGCCGCAGCTTGTCGCCGGCGGCATCAGCACCATCGTCACGGTTCTTTTTTCCATCGCCATCCTGCTGAGCCTGAGGCACATCATCAGCAGAGGCGCCTCGAAGCTCTCCACGGGTCTTGGCAAATTCATCCACCGCCTGTCCATCCACATATCGTTGCTCTTCCTGCTCACGGGACTATCATACAGCAATAGCCTCATCGAATTCCCCAAACAGATCGACCATATCATCAACCGACTTTTCTTCGCCCTGTTCATCGTCGTCTTCCTTGCGGGAATTCTCACCATCATCAACGCCATCGACAATACGTGGACGCAGCATTTCCAACGAAAGAACAAAGAGTCCTACGCCACCAGCAAGTTGATGCTGGATTTGATCCGCCGCATCGTCAAGACCGTCGTCTGGTTCATCGCCATTTTGTTCATCCTCCAGAATCTCTTCCACGTGGAAATCACGCCGCTGCTCACTGGTGCAGGTGTCGTCGGCGTCGCCATCGCCTTCGCCGCCCAGAACACGATCGCCAATCTCTTCGGCGCGTTCTCCATCCTTGGAAGCCAATTATTTAAGGTAGGCGACTGGGTCAAAATCGGCGATGCGGAAGGCACCGTCGAGCAGATCGGCCTGCGCAGCATCCGCCTCCGCGCCTTCGAAGGACGCCTCATCGACATCCCCAACCGCGTCATCGCGGACACGCAGCTGGACAATTTCAGCAACCGCGACTTCTACCGCGAATGCTTCACCTTCGGGCTCGTCTACCAGACCACGCCGAAGCAAATGGAGAAGGCCATCAAAATCATCAACGAAATCTGCGCGGACATGTCCGGCATCATGGTTCCAGGCAAGCCGCCCCGCTTCGCCTTCGTCGAATGCTCAGAATACTCCCTGAAAATCCAAGGCTACATCTGGTTCAAAACGACGAACTTCTTCACCCTTCAGGACTACAAGAACCACATCAACATGGCTGTCCTGAAACGTTTCAACGAAGAGGGCCTCTCCTTCGCCTATCCGACCTCCACCGTCTTCATGGCGAAATGATTCCGCAAACTCTGTCCCTTCTGTCGTTTTCGTCCCTTTTGTCACTTATCCATAGGTTTTCACGGAAATCAATGCCCTGCGAAGGTGCATTTTTCCAATATGGCATTAAATTGTCATGAATGGCCTTTTGACGGGCCATTTGTTTTGTTTTCAGCACATTAACCATAACAACCAAAAACAGGAGCGTTTCAGAATGTCGTTTTTAGACTGGTCGATCGTCGCCATTCCATTGATTGCCATCGTCGTCATCGGCGTTGTCGCACAGCATTACACGAACAACGTGGCGGGCTTCCTCGCCGCCGGCCGAAAGGCGGGACGATATCTGCTGACCGTCGCAGACGGCACGGCCGGCATGGGTCTGATCACCGTCGTCGCCCAGTTCGAATCGAAATACCGTTCCGGCTACGCCATCGAATTCTGGGGCAACCTCACATTCGCCCTTACATTGCTGATGACGTTGACAGGCTTCGTCATCTACCGCTATCGTGAGACACGCGTGCTCACAATGGCCGAATTCTATGAAAAACGCTACAACCGCTCCTTCCGTATCTTCGCGGGCAGCACGGCCTTCATCTCCGGCCTCATCAACTACGCCCTCTTCCCCGCCGTCGCCGGCCGTTTCGTCATCTACTACTGCCATCTGCCGCAAATCGTCACCATCTGCGGAATCCACTTCAAGACCTTCGGCCTGCTGATGGCCATCTTCCTCGGCATCGCCCTCTTCATCGTGCTCGCCGGCGGACAGATCACAACCATGGTAACCGACTGCTGCCAAGGTATTTTCGCCTATTTTGGCTATACGGCGATCGTCGTCGCGCTGCTCTGCATCTTCAGTGTGGCGGATGTCCGCGACGCCGTTCTGAGCCGCCCAGAAGGCGAGAGCTTCTTCAACCCCTTCAATGTCGATAAACTGACACAATTCAACTTGTTGTACATCATCATCGGCATGATCGGCGCCATCTACAACCGCAACGCGTGGCTCGGCAACCAGGCCTACTACTGCTCCGCCGCCAACCCGCACGAACAGAAGATGGCCGGCGTTCTCGGCCAGTGGCGTGCAGGATTCATGGGCATCGCCCTCATGCTGATGGTCATCGGCGCCTATACCTATATGAATTCATCCCACTACGCCTCCAAGGCGGCCGCCGTCCACCAGGAAATCCATGAAATGGTGCAGGAGGAGTTCCCCCTGCCCGAAGGCGTGACGGAAAGCGACATCAAGGCCCTTGCCGAAGACAAGACAGCGGAAAACAATCCCGCGACACAGCAGTTGAAGAAGACCCTCACCACGCGTGAAACCATTGGCAACCAGATGCTTGTGCCCGTCGCCCTGCGCCACATCCTGCCCATCGGCGTCACCGGAACGTTCATGGCCCTCATGATCTTCCTCATGGTCTCCACGGACACGACCTACCTCCACAGCTGGGGCACGATTCTCATCCAGGACGTCGTCCTGCCGATCTACCACAAGCCCATCTCCCAAACGATGCAGCTCCGCCTGCTTCGCCTCGCCATCTCCTTCGTCGCCATCTTCGCATGGTGGTTCAGCTACTATTTCAGCCAGAGCGACTACATTCTCCAGTTCTTCGCCCTCACGGGAACCATCTATCTCGGCGGCGCGGGCGCCTGCATGCTCGGCGGCCTCTATACGCGCAAAGGAACGACGGCCGGTGCCTTCACGGCCATGATCGTCGGCCTCTTCTTCGCCATCTTGGGCTTCGGCATCAACCAGAAATGGGTCGACGTCCACAACTGGCTCGCCGCGAACTTCCCGAACTTCCTTGAAAACTTCCGCCTCTCCCTCGCCTATCTCGGCGACAAGCTCACCATCGTCAACTGGGAAGTCGCGCCTGAGAAATTTGCCCGCAAGTTCCCCATCACGGGACAGGAAATCTACCTCCTCGGCATGGTCTCCGCCATCGTCGGCTACGTCGTCGTCTCCTGGCTGACCTGCAAGAAGCCCTACAATCTCGACAAACTCCTCCACCGCGGCGAATACAACCTTGAGCACTTCGTGGACAAGGAAGCCGACAAGAGCGTCATCGAATCCGCCAAAGAGAAGAAATTCAACTGGAAGAGCCTCCTCGGCATCACGCCGGAATATTCCAAAGGCGACCGTATTTTGGCATGGAGTGTCGTCATCTGGTCGTTCTACAACTTCTTCTTCTTCCTGGTGGAAGCCATCTGGAACCTCAAGCCGGCATGGCGCTGGACGGAAGCCACGTGGACCAACATCTGGATCTTCTACTCGCTGCCGCTCAGCCTGCTCGTCGGCATCGTCACGACCGTCTGGTTCACATGGGGCAGCTCCCGCGACCTCTACCGCCTGCTGAAGTCCCTCAAGGAGGCTCAGAACACCACCGACAACGAAGACGGACAGGTCAAGGATGACGAAAAAGCCAACTGACGACTGATCCAGCCAATCTATCGCTAAATCGGCGGGCGCTTTCATTTCGAAAGCGCCCGCCGATTTTTTGTATGCACCCGCCCACGAACTGACAGCAGGATATTTTCTAGTCTTCTAGTCTTCTAGCCTCCTAGCCTCCTAGCCTCCTAGCCTCCTAGCCTCCTAGCCTCCTAGCCTCCTAGCCTCCTAGCCTCCTAGCCTTCCATTGAATATAGCTTGTCAACAATGCGTTTTCAATGAATCCACATTGCTCATATGGCCATTATCTTTACTTTTTAAGAAAAACTGATGACAAAATCTTTACTTTTTCATGCATGAATGATATAATAAGTAAAGATACCAGTGAGGTTACCGCATGATTTCCTACAGTCATCGTTTCGTTGACCGAAAAGGAGCTGACCGACAAATACTCCTTCGAGGACGTCATGGCTTTACTGAGGCATGTCTTGGCAAACCGCACCGACGGCAAGTGGAGGCTGATGAAGATCTCAAGGCACATAGTGAAGCTCTGCAATGAGCTCGGGATCGAGCTGGAAGAGCCGGGCTTATGGTCTCCCTAAAATGAATGATTCAGCTTTATTTAAGGGATTTGGAGATTCCTTAATTTAGAGCCTCATTGAACCATTTTCTAATTTATTTTTTTATTGGACAGCAGTGTTATAAAAATAAATATTAACAGGAGTCATATATGGATGCAAATAAACTTTGGATGCTACGAGATTTTATTGGTACAAACAAAGTTCTTTTTCGTATTCCTGTGTACCAGAGGAACTATGATTGGTCAGAATCCAACTGTAATCGTCTTTTAGATGATATTTATACCATTATGGAATGTGGAGAAAAACACTTTCTTGGTACAATTGTATTTATGGCTGCAAAAAGTGGTGGTTTTACTTTACAGGAATATGTCATCATTGATGGACAGCAAAGATTAACAACACTTATGCTAATTCTCAAAGCTTTGTCCATTGTTGCGAAGGAACATGAAGATGATTGTTATCATGAAATTGAAGAATCTTATCTACATAACAAATATTGTGACGAAGAATACAAGGTAAAACTCAAACCAATAAAAACTGATAATAATCAATTTCTTCTCCTTCTGAAAGGGAAAATAGATGAAATGGATGAAGACACCCATATCTTTCAGAATTTTATTCTCTGTAAAGAACGTATTGAAAAATGGGTTGAAAAGGGGAAAAAAACTTCTGATATATTGGATGCATTAACAAAATTGGAAATTGTAGAAATAATATTAACCAAAGGTGAAGATGATCCACAGGTTATCTTTGAAAGTATTAATTCTACTGGATTAGAACTTTCTAATGCTGATTTGATTCGCAATTATCTTCTAATGAATTCAGATGATCAAGAAAAACTATATGAAGATTACTGGCTACCAATTGAAAAAAAGCTACGAAACAGAATGGATTATTCCAATTTGGAAGATTTTTTTACACAATATATTGTCTATAAAACTAGTAAACCTGTTAGTAATCGACAAATCTACAATCGTTTCGTTCAATTATTTAAAGATAATGGCTATTCTCATGAAAGTAGTTTGAAAGAATTACTATACTATGCCGGAATGTATAGTGCTTTTGTTAATAAAAATACAATATATTCACAAAGGATAAAAGATATTCTTTATCGTTTACATATTCTTAATCAAACGACTTGTTATCCATTCTTATTTCATATATTTGATGACTTCAATAATCATATTATTGATGAAAATATTTTAGAAAAAACATTACAATTTATTTTAGCATATCTCCTACGCAGAATGGTTTGCGGTGTTCCATCTAATTCCCTACGTGGTTTGTTTACATATCTTTACAATCGTATTTTTAAAGTTACAACAAACAAACAAAAATATTATGAATCACTAAATAAATTTTTGTTTACTATATCCTCCAAAGATGTTGTTCCAACTTCTTCTGATTTTCATCGTTTTCTCACAACAGCGAATATTTATAGTAATCCTGCCTTATGCCGTTTTCTTCTTCTAGATATCGAAAACGGAGACGGAAATGAAAAACTTCAAGCTGAAAACCTAACCATTGAACATATTATGCCCCAAACATTAAATGCCGATTGGAATTATATCTCACCCGAAGAACATGGAATGTATCTTCATACACTTGGAAATCTTTCTGTTACCGGTTATAATTCTGAATTATCCAATAAAAGTTTTAAGGAAAAACAAGAAATAATCCGTGATAATTCAAAGGCTATTGTTCTCAATAGTGATATTCTTGACAAGGATACTTGGCAAATAACTGACATTCAGGAACGTGGTACTCGATTAGCAAATATTATTACAAATCGCTACCAAATTGATTGTATTAAAGATGATGCTATTGAATTTGAATATATTGAAACCATAACATTAAATGACTATGATTCTATCACAGGAAAGAAACTAGTTTCCTTTAGACTTTTTGATGTATCATATCGACAAAATAAATACGCATTAATGCTTTTAGATGTAGTTAAACTTCTTGATAAAAGAGTGCCAGAAAAACTAAAAAGACTTGCAGAGAATAACTTCTCCTTCAACACAACAAAGAAAAAATATACACATATAAATACCAATGGTGTTGGTATGCGATCACCATGGAAGGTAACAGAAGGAGTCTATTTAGAAACTAATTTGTCAGCTTGGTCTTGTATTCGTTTTATCGATAGCCTATTAGCTGAATATGGTATTGATAAAAAACAATTCATGATTAATGTTGTTGCAGAAGAATCAAGCGAGATTACAGAAGATGAAAACGAATAATCCTTGATGCAGTATTGACTTATTAGCAGTATTGACTTATTAAACTAATGAACACGCTTCCCCCCACAAAACGTGCCGAATACGAAGCTTTGCTCAAAGTTCCCGCTGGCGTCAGCGCCTCTTTGACCCAATTCACCACCTCCCCCGAAACTCTCGAATGGCATCGCGCCAAGCTCGCGAAAGCCATCGCGGAGTTGCAATGACACACTTCCCCAATCATATATCAGAGAAATTACTACCCATTCAAACTGTCAAAGAATGATATAAAAATCAATTCTCTGACAGTTTGAAATCAAAACTGAACTGTCAAAGAATGATGAAAAACTCAATTCTTTGACAGTTCAATAGCTGTTTTATTTGAATAATTCCTCAACAGGAGTCGCGAAATCAAAGGAACCATCTGCCTGTACTTTTGGCGCCAAATGACCATCATAAACTAGAACCGCCCCACAGACATACCGCGCGGCACGGAAAGCTGTTCCACTTTCTAAATCTGTGAAAACTTTTCTTTTCCAATCAAGCGCATTATAATATAAAATCAATGCCCAAGCACCGTATGACTTCCGACAAAGGGCTTGAAGACAGACTGAAGGAATACGAAACAACGCGTTTCGCTCAAAGGAATCAATCATGAACGAATCCCAAACAATCTCTTCGGCAGACAAAGCTTTCAAATTCTATTTTGACAACCCGTTTGAACGCAAAATCATGAACATCGAATACTCCGTGCTCAGAAACTACCATGGGCAGGGTGTTCTGCCGGGCAATACGGAAATGCATTTCCGCAAAGGTCTCGAAGAGGGTTTCGACGGTTTCAAGGCTGACATGCGGCTCAGCAGCGACGGCGTCATCATCCTTTGCCACGACGCAGGCTACACGTTCACACAAGACGGTAGAATCGCCACCTTCAACCAAGACAAATTCACGCCCATCCATGACATGCCTTTCAACAAGATCCGCGAATTGGAATTCGAGCATCCCTTTGAAGGCCAATATCTTCATCCATGCACGCTCGACACCATGCTTGCCCTTTGTGAAAAGCACGATGTTGTCGCTTATCTAACTCTCCGCGCCGAACCATGGCGTACGGAAGTCGCCCAGAAGATGGTCGAGCTTATCCGCGCCCATAAGATGGAGCATCGAACCATCATCAACCTCTACACGGGCGTCAAAGAGGCGGTTGACTGCGTTTCGTCGCTCCTGCCCGGCCTAGTCTATTGCAATACAAAATATCCTGACGTCCAATTGACGACGGAACTCATCGACTCATCCGCCACCGACGGCTATAAAATCATCTGCCTCAATAACCACCAGCTTGAAACCGTCACGCTTGAAAAGCACCAATATGCCGCCTCGAAAGGCATCCGCATCTGGACATGGGGCGTCTCCAAGGCGGCGGAATGCGCCGCCCACATCGCACAGGGCATCACCGGCTTCCAAATGTGCTCCCGCGACGTGACCAACTCCGTGATTGCAGAAATGGTGTAACAGCGGCGTCCCCCCGTCGTGCAAGTGTGGCGACAGTGCAAACTCTTTCCGTTTATCTCATCCAGCCTTGTATACGGTAATTGTCCGTCCAGATGAGCCGTGCGGGAGCGCCTGAATCAGGTGTGAACCATAGCTCAAGCCTCGCGCCATAATATTGTTCCCAATTGCCTTCGTAGATGGTGAAATCAATCTGGCTGTGGAAGGAAACATCCATCTGGCTACATCCATAGACTTTCACCTGATGCTCCTTCAAACGATGTTCCGAAAGACGTGTGCCTTTGGTGATCTCCTGCGCTTTTACTGAAAGCATTCCCGTCTCACCGGGATTGCACCAAATATCCAACAAGTACATTCCGCCTTGCATGCCATTGTAGAGCTTCACCGTCAAAGGACATTTTTCACCATATATGCTCATGTCATTTTCCTTTTCCAAGGCTTCGAACTCCTTGTTGACGAGTTCCAGCATCTTGACTGTCATCTGGCCACCTGATACGACTGATTCATCATAGATGTAAATTCGTGCCGAGCCAGACGTCAGCCAAGTGTCCACTCCGATTTGTTCTCCTCCTCTGAATGGCGTGACAACGCAGTCAAAAGGCTTCTTCCCCTTTGCAAACAAGCGATTCGGCGTTCCGTCAAAATAGATTCGGAAGGAATACTGCGCATGGACGCCTTCCTTCAGGCCAGTCGTCAGATTGGTCGATGGAAACAATGAATGGTATTCAGAACAAACGACCATTCCTTTGGAATCATGGGAATTCCGTGTCGCGTAAAGGCGATCGACATCATTGTAGCGCAGCGTCCAGTCGGAGCAAGCGGAAAGATAGTCAAGAACTTTCCGCTTCCCTTCTGCTGTCGCCATAAGGCGTTCCAGCGCAGGAAGATGATGTTCCTCCTCCGGCTTCAACGAAGGGCCATTGCCGATGACGCCGACAACCTCCTTCTGGAATGTGTCCGACACTATTCGCTGAAAATGTTGCTCATATCCACCATCCAGCGGTTCGGACAGCTGCACATCCTTCGGCAATTCCAGTTTGTCCGCAAAATGATCATTGTCAGCAAAAGCCATCGCAAACGCGGCTGCCATCACCATCGAAATCATGACAAAGAAAAAAACGGCGCATTCGGCAAAAATGGCCAAGGCATGCGCGATCCGTCCGCGGCAGAGAACCATGATGCCCGTAATACCTGCCAAGACAATATGGATCACTTGGAAGAGCATCATGATATTGAAAAGCTTTGCGAAAAACGCGTCATGCCAATTGCCTGACATCAAGTGAATATATGGAATGGACAACAGAGCAAGCAAAATGAAAATCCACAGAGGATGCGTCCAGCCTGCCCCATACCAACGTATGATCTTCATGATTCCATTGGATGTCTTGCTCATGTTGCAACCTTGCTCTTGCCTTTCTTTTATGCTAATATACATGGGGAATGGACATTTGCCATATCACAGACATGCGAAAAAACATGATCATCAACGTTTGAAAATGGTCAAGTCAACATATATTATGTGGCAAGATAGAGACTGAAACTAACAATATGGAAAAAACATGGAAACAACATACGATGTGATTGTGGTTGGCGGCGGTCCCGCCGGAACTGGCGCCGCATTGGCGGCGGCTGAAAACGGTGCACACGTTCTCTTGCTGGAAGGCACAGGACGTCTCGGCGGCATGGCCGTGCAGGCCCTTGTAGGGCCGTTTCTCGGCGGAATCCGCTCATCCGTCGTTCAGAAAATATTGAAGGCCATGGGCGGGCGGACGGTCGATTTTGCCCAGATGGACGTGCAATTGTACGATGTGCTGACGGCGGCCGGCGTGACGATTCTGCTCCACGCTCCCGTTGTCGATATTATCAAAGAAGAAAAGCAGGTCAAAGGCGTGGTGGTCCATGCCGCAGGCCGCAAATTGACGTTCACAGCGAAGGCTGTCATCGACGCGACAGGCAACGGTGACGTGGCTTACATGGCTGGCGTCCCCTACGAAAGCGGCCGCGACGGTGACCATCTCCTTCAGCCCATGAGCATCATGTACATCATCAACGGCATTGATCCGGAACGCCGTTTTCTCTGCGGTTCGGAGGAGGAAGCCCGCAGAAAAACCGTCGGCGGGCGGACATGGGAGGACATCGTGACGGAGGCCCAGCATAATGGCGAACTGCCGCCGTCGGTAGGTGTCGTGCGGTTGTATGCAGGTTCGTTGCCGAGCCGCGCCATCGTGAACGCGACACAAATCAATGGTGTTGACGGCGTGGAGCCGGTTGATCTGACAAAGGCGGAAATCGACGGCCGCCGCCAGGCCTTCCAAATCGTCGAATTCCTCCGCCGCAAGCTTCCAGGCTTCGAAAACGTCTATGCGGAACTGATGCCGAGCAGCATCGGCGTCCGCGAGACACGGCGATTCGAAGGTTGTGCACGGCTTGAAAAAGAAGATTGCATCAGAGGCGCGCAATTCCCTGACGCCGTTGTATTTGACGCGAATTTCTGCATCGACATCCACAATCCCGCCGGCAGCGGCCAGGCCGTCGGCCATGACACGACCAAGCAAGGCGAAGCGGAACACTGCCGTCCATATCAGATTCCATACGGCTGCCTGCTGCCGAAGCATGTGGACGGCCTGCTGATGGCGGGCCGTTGCATCAGCGCGAGCCATGAGGCGCATGCGTCGCTCCGCGTCATGTGCATCGGCATGGCTATTGGCGCAGGAGCAGGCGCCGCCGCCGCATGGGCGGTCTCGCACCATTGCCAGCTGCGCGACGTGGATGCGTCGCAATTGGCGGAATATCTGAAATAAAAACGGGAGGGGCGCGCTCCTGCGCGACTGGTTGCGCAAAGCGCAGCCCTCCTATAGATTTTACGCCAAGTTGATGCCGTTCAAACGCGTTCCAATGGCAAGTGGCTTGTCGAGATCAAGTTGCGGATTTTCCTGACGGATCCGTTTGGAAAAAGCATCCCACGTCTCGCCTTGATTCGCACTTTTTTTCCACAAGCCCCACAGCGTATCGCCTTGACGGATTTCATAGCCACCGGCGGAGGCAACCTGCACGGCAGGAGCAGGTTGCGCCGCAGGGGCGTTTCCACCGAACGGCGCGCGTTCGCGGTCACGACGCGCGACCAAGCCCGGCAGCACTTTTCCGCCGACTTTGCAATAGAGCGCAAGCGCATTGTAGATAGCCGCTATGTCGTTGGCCTGCAAGGCTTTTTCAAGCGTCTCCTTGTTGGCGGGAGACGGCCCGAGATTGTAGAAGAACGACGCCAAAGCGCCCTGTTGCGCAGGCGTCATGGACGCGATGTTCGGATGGCGTTTCATGACGGTTTCCATGATCGCGTCGATATGCGAATCCAGCCCTTTCAGAATCCATTCCAGCCCGACATTGCCGCCAGCCCGAACATATTCATCCTTAAGCGGTTGCGGCATCAAATCGTAGCGCATGCCGTAGCCGAGCGTCGGCTTGCCTTTCAGCATCTTCGCCCAATCGTCGTAGCTTTTGCCGCCAGGCAGCCAGACATTTTTCGTGTCGGCGTCGTCATAGACGGGAAACAACGCCTGCTCACCGGGCTTGCATGGACCGAGAATCGTCTTAATCGCGCCAGACGCGTCCTTTACGGCACGGATGACGCCTTCGTTCTCAATCAAAAACTGCCGTGCCATTTTATGGGCTTCCGCTGAAAGAATCATGAGTTTTCTCCTCTAATTATACTACTATTATTCGTTTTCTTTTTACACAAAAATTGTCTTCATGACATTTTCGTGCGCGAAGCGCTTTCACAACCGCCGAGCAGACGGAGGCCAGCCCGATTCTCGAAACTAAAAGTTTAATGTAAATACACACACTTCAACGCCATGGCCGACGTCTGCGAGGCTTTCTGTTTGTTCCGTGTCTTCTGTGGACTGAATTTTAGTGATTTTCGTGCCTTTCGTGGTTCCTGTCCAACTATTTGTGGCGCAGTTCTTCGCTACTTTATGGATTAATCGGTTCCACCGTATAATGCTCAAACGCCTTGCGTTCCGTGCAGGTTCCGTCGTTGTCGTAGCGGAGATCCTCCAGCAGATTGCCGTCCTGATCCCACGATTTGACGTCGAAACCATTCGCATCCGCATCGACACGGAAGCAGCTCGCCTTGATGTTCAGCGAACTCGGGCCGCCGACCGTCAGCACAGGATACGTATAGGTCTTGCCGCCTTTGAACGGACGGATGGGCTGCCGCTCCGCCGCGTAGTCGTCCGTGCCCGGAATCGAACGCAGATAGCGATGGATATGGCCCGTCAGCCACATGTTCAGCTTCGAGACGGGATTCGCCCCTTCGAAATACGGATCCGTCATCTTCTGCAGCACGAATGGGATGGTCATGCATCCGTCATAATGCGAATAGGCCGCGCCATGGCAGATGACAATGCGGCGCTTCGCGCCCGTCCATTTTTCGTCCGCCATCGCGGTGGCCAGCCATTCCGTCTCCTGCTGCCAGAACAGCTCGTCCATGTTCCATTGGCAGTACGTATGGCCGGGCGTCTTCGCTGGCTTGTCCTCCCACGAATCCAGCAGGAGGAAAGCCGTATCGCCCAAGCGGACGACATCATAGCTGGTGCCGTTGCCGCAGGCGAAATAGTCCAAGAATTGATCGCCGTAAGTTCCGCGCATCTCGTGATTTCCGCGCACATAGAGAATTGGTTTCTCCGCCGCGCCGTATTCGCAAAGCTGCGCGAACGGCCCGCCGATGACGTTTTCCGGCAGGAAACCGCTGTTCACATCGCCGGCCAGCACGAAGAAATCGCACGACTTCGCATCGGCGGCCTCCAGCATCTTGCCGAAAATCTGATGCTGTTTTTCCAGATTGAACTGCAGATCCGCCGTGAAGAAGAAGGAATACTTTGATTTCGCAACATCCGGAACCACAAAGGAATGCGTATCACCAAGCTGCATTTCCGTGTAATGATCCGGATGGATCACGATGATGCGGTATTCGTATTTCGCGCAAGGCTCCAGATTGGTAAGCGGAATCGCATGATACGTCCGCCGCAGGCATTGGCCCTGCCGCTGATGCCATGTTGTCTTCCAGTCATCCGTGCCTATCTTGCGATACTGGATGGCCGCGCCAAGCGGATTCGCGCACGTGAAGGCGACGGTCATCGTGCCGACATCCGGATTGGACAGCCACGGCCCATGTGTCAGTTCAGGCTCCGGCGGCGGCTCCTGCGACACGCCGCCGCAGGTGAAATACCAGCTGTCCTGCCCGCGCTTCACATGGAACGCCAGAAGATGGCTGCCCGCTTTCACATGGAAGAACACACGGTGGTTGCTCGGGAAGATGTATGAATAGCCGTTGCCGGACTCCCATGTATCGAGAATCACGTCGCCGTCGCAATAGACCTTCATCCGCCAGTCGCAGCCCATGCCGATCATGACGGTGCCTTCCATTTCCGTCGCAAAGTCGCAGTAGAGAACGGCTTCCGACTCGTTTGGGACGGGCGGCGTGTCGCACAGCCTGTCCAGATTGATGCATGCGTCCAGATGGAAGTTGCGCCCTTCCTGGCGGCAGTTCTGCCAGCCTTCTTTCGGAGCTCCTTGAATGAACGTCCAATTGTGGATCCACGATGAAAACGGTATCAGTTTTTCCATAGTGATTAGTGGTTAGTGGTTAGTGATTAGCTGCTTCGCAGAGCTGAAAGCTGAAAGCTAAAAGCTGAAAGCAAGATGCAAGTGGTTAATGGTTAATTTCGCCTAATGTCTTATCGTCTAATGTCTTCTGTGCTCGTCTCACGTCTCGCGTCTCATGTCAAACCGCGCAATGGCGGTGCCATTGCGCCCTCATGATTTTCAGAAACAGAGCAGCACGGCGATGCGTTCTTCGAACGGGACTTTCACGCCTT
Source organism: uncultured bacterium (assembly GCA_902776645.1). Classification (GTDB taxonomy): domain Bacteria; phylum Verrucomicrobiota; class Lentisphaeria; order Oligosphaerales; family Oligosphaeraceae; genus UBA1407. The sequence continues at coordinate 170,726 of CACYQT010000004.1, forward strand.
CCGAATACGCCCAGCCGGCCGGCTGCGAATAGATGGCCCTCGATATGAGGCTCGTCACCTTCCGTCCGTCGGCCAACGTCAATTCGAGGTGGAAGTCCTTTACTTTGAAGAAGTCTTCGCCCGGATTGTCCAGCTCAAAACGATTTGTCTTTTTCAGCGTGGCGATGACTTCAGGCGGAATCTCGACGGACATGAAATCCGACCAGACATTGTCGCGTTCGTTGCCGCTTGCGGAAATCATCTGTCCCACCTTCTTCCCGTTGATCCATGCGTAGGATGTATACCCGCCATTGCTGTCCAAACCCTGTCCGCGATATTTCAGGACGGCTTTGACCGCGCCGCGCAAATCCGCTTCCGCCAGCCCTGCGACATAATCCGGAAGAGCTTCGAAATCATATCGTTCCGACACACCATCCAGTTTCGTGATAATCCGCGGCTGCGGCCGTTCCAGATGAATGTCCGCCCAGCAGGCCCAGTCGCCCGCCGTATCACGCGCCTCGCCGATGTCGGAGATCAGTTTCAGCGTGACTTTCTTTCCCGCCCATGGCGTCAGATCCGCCTCGATCGGCTCCCACACATGCTTCGTGATCGGATGCTGCGCAAGCAGCATCTCATGGCCGTCATAGATGATCGCGACCTGGAAGCGGATGCCGTCGCCAAAATCCGAACCGTCTCTTTTTCCGACCATTGCGCGGAAGAAGACAGGCTCCTTCGGCAACGTGATGTCATGCGTCGTGAACGTGTTGCCGTGGACGCCGCCCCACCATGGCGGATGCATGAAAATGGACGGCTTCACAATGCCGTCGCATGCGCAGTCCGTCACCTCCGCCCGCGCGTGGACGACTCCGCCATCCGTCATTTCCGGATGGCCATCGACGGTGAAACCGAACTGGAAGGTCTTGAAGAAATCATCCCGCAGGATGTCGGGCCCTTGCGAATAGAGCAGGCCGCCTTTCCATGACTGGCGGCATTTTCCGCTCGTCAGCTCCAATTGCAACGGCAGGACGCCGTCCGTCTGCGGCTCAGGCAGGGCGAAAGCGCAGACGGTCTTGCCGTCGCCGGGCAGCAAGACCGTCGTGGAGGCGCCGTTCAATGCGCAGTCAAGCTTCAACGGCTCGTTCGCGTTGTTGAAAATCGTGCATTCCAAGACGCGTTCGTCTTTCGACAACGCGACGGATATATGCGTCATCTCACGAATCATGAAGCAGATGGACTCGCCGCCGTGATGATACCACACGCATTCGCCGGGCTTGCCCGTTATGGTGACCGTGACGTCGCCATCCGGCGTGTGGACGATGACATCGCTGCCGGATACGACTTCGTACTGCTCGGACGTCAGTTTGCTCTCACGCGTGGGCACATGGCGGTCAATCTTGTAGCTCACGGCGTTCTCCACAGGCAAGACGTACAGAAGCCCGCGGCAGCGGACCGTCTTCGCGTCGCCAAGCTCCGTGCCGTCATGCGCGATCGCCTTGGCGCCGCCGCCTTCGACGGCGAAACCGCAGCAGGACGTCCCCCACGGGATGATCTCATAATGATCCGCGTCATCGACACGGCAGACGGCGGCACCCGCTCCGGACGCCTTCGGGAAACGCTGCGCGCCTCTGTCGCGGCCGTCGATGTAGATGTAGTCCGGAGTTTCCGCGTAATCGACGCGCTGCCCGCGACGCGCCCCGCTGAAGACATGGATCATGCCGTCATCCGTCCAGCCTTCGAAACCGTTGGGCGGCAGGATGATGTCACGTCCAAGATGCTTGACGCGCATTTCCTCCGTCTTGCTGCCGTTCACGACAACGTGCGTGCCGTTGTCGTAGTCCACCACCAGTTGCGACCGTTTGTAGCACTGGTTGACCAACGCCTCGGATGTCGGCCACAACCGCCCGCGCGAATCCGCGTAGCGGATGCTCGCCACGGAGGCCTGCGTGTAGCGGGCCGCCAGCTGCTGGACAAGGAAGTAGCTCCGCATTGTCATCCGCATGCCGCCTTCGCCGACCAGGAAACCCGGATGGCCGAAAGCGACCGTCGCCGCCAGGAAGCGGTCGATGCACATCTCCAGTTCATCCGGCGTGCGGCCGAACGGCTTGCCTTCCTCATAGAACATGGCGGGGCTGCCGATGCCGAAATTGCACTCCTGGTCATGGATTTTGTTCAGATCGAAATCAACGAGCCACGGGCGGTCCGGCAGGCGGTAAGTGCGGTCCTGCGCGTAATTTCCGTCCGTCAAGCCGCTGTAGAAGCAGAAATGCGGCCCTTCGGAATAGACAGGCCCGTTCCAGGCCTTCTTCTGCATGAGCATGATTTCGCCGAAAGCGTAGAAGACCTGCGCGAAGGTTCCCGCACCGGGCACGCGATAGTCGTAATCACAACGGCTCCACGGCGTGACGGATGTATGGACGTCGCAGTACGCCGTGCTGAAATGGAACTTGTTCTGAATGATCGGCGGCAGTTTTTCGGCGTATTCCACTGCGCGCAAAGGCTTTGGCGCATAGCAACGCCGCCAGGCGTGCATCAGCTGGTTTCTTGAATCGCGCGCCACCATGTCCGTGCTCCAGTATTCGTTCACAGGAGCGAAATCCGTGAAGTTGTTGTACGGACCGTAGACGAAGCCGAGCGTGTCCTGCATATAGCGCGCATAGTCGTACTGCCCTTCGTCGCCGCCCTTTCCGGGCGCGGGACGCGTACGGAACGTAAAGCTCTCCTCACCGTCGCGCCAGCCCGTTTCGTGGTCGGTGATGATGCAGTGGCGCATGCCGTGCCGCCAGATGTTGTACCAGTATTTCTTGTCTGATTCGCGGTTGCCCGCGCCATAGGCCCGCCACACGCCCGTGCCCGTCACATGCTTCCACGGCGACTTCGGGTTCGGGATGTTCGGCAGCGTCTCTTCGAAGACAGGCGAAATCGTGACGAAGAACCGTTCATAGACATCGTTCCGCTTGCCGTCCGTCTTCGGAATGTATTCCACGTAACCGTTGAACTGGACAGTCTTGCGTGGATCTCCCGCGCCGCGCGGACGGCTGCCGTTGGACAGATACCAGTCCGTATGGCCGCTTAAAAACAACGGCGTGGCGCCGCTCTGCGCAAGCACGACGGCCGGGCGGCCGCTCGCGTAGTCATAGTACGGTATTTCGATCTTTTCGGTGAACGAAAGCCCTTTGACGCTGCCGTAGGATACGACGCCCACGAGATTGCTTTCGTTCTTCGCCATCGTATCGACCACCAGCGTCTTGCCGCGCAGCGTGAACGTGTAGAGCACTTCGAAGCTGTCGTCGCCGTGGAACAGTTTCCACGCGGCGGAAAAGCCTTTCGGCGTCGTCTTTGAAAAATGGCCGCCGAGGAACTCCGCCTTGTCCGGCTTGAATCCTTCGCCGCTGCCGAAACGCGCCCCGCCGTCGGCCAATGGCTGGAATGACGGGCCGTCGTTCCACTGCGCCGTCAAATCGCCCCATGTGCCAGTCTGCGGCTCGTAGCGGATGGTCAGCTTGCCATCCTTTCCTTCATAGCGCATAATGGCCCCCTGCCCTTTTTTCGACATGGAATTGGAGGATCCGTCGGCCGCGCTGTCCGGCAGGATCGTGTCCTCCCGCGTCGGGAACGGCAGACGGCCTTCGCCCGTGTTGATGCCCGCATCCTGTCCGGGGAAGAGGTCGATGCCGCGTTTGGCCCGTGGCGCAAAAAACAGCGGCGCAAAGTCTTCCTTGTACAGGCAGAGGCTGTCGAAATACAGCGTCCGTTCATCCGTCGTGCGGCAGTTGGCGATTTTGATTCCGCTGAAAACCGTTCCGGGCTGATGGAGCAGCTTCTGCTGTTCATCCGTCAAACGGATGTGGCAGAGGAACCATTCATCCCATTTGACATGGACAAGATGAACCGCCTGCTCCTTGCCGTCCGGCGTCTTGAAGAGTATTTGAAGTTCCGCGCGCCCAGCGGTCTGGGCGTCATGGCGGAAGGCGAATTTATGGCCGTATGCCCACAGGCTGATGGCGTCGAAATCCGCCGGAACGGGAAGCGGCTGCGGAGGCCGCAAAATGAACGACGCCCCGCCCTTCGCGCCTTTGTAGCTGAATTTCAGCACGTAGTCGCCGAACATCTGCTGTTCGCGGGAGCGTTCCGCAATCGCCTCGCCGTTCGTCGCCTCCATTGTCCAGACATCGTTCCGCTCGAAATCCACCAACGGGCGATGGTCGTCCTCCGTCCGTCCCGCCCAGTCCATTTCATACGGCCGTTTGCCGACCGCCTGCCCATAGACCAATCCCATCAACAGAAGCAAACTCAACAGGGCTTTCTTCATGGTTTGTGTTCCTTTATTTACTATCTTTCATGGTTTGGGACAACTGGGACAACTGGGACATGAACGATCGTCCCATAAGTCCCAGATGTCCCAGATGTCCCAGATATCCCAGATGTCCCAGATATCAAACAATTTAAGCCAACGGCAAAGAAATGCGGCGGCCTTCGCGGTCCGAAATGAGCCCCGCCTCCAGAATCTCCTGCGCGTCGCGGGAGACCTGCGCGTTGCACATGCCGTCGGGCTCCACGCCGTTCTCAAGGCAGTAGACGAAATTCCACGCCGCGTTCTTGTATTGCGGAGGCAACGTGTCCAACGGCACTTCCGTTAGCGGCTTCGATGGATCCACCGACATCAGCACCTTGCCGGAATCCGTGATGACCTTCCCCTTCGATCCATGGAAAACCGCGTCGTGGTAGCCTGGAATCTCGCACCAGCTGGCTTCCGCACGGGCCACCGCGTTGTCGTAGAAGCAGACGACCATGCCGTTGTCGTCGCTGTCCGCCGGCAGGTAGTCCTTCACAAGCGTCTGCCGCCAGCCCATGACCGACTTCGGCATGCCGAACAGCAGGCGGATGATATCCGCCCCGTAGCAGCAGTAGTCCATGTAGGCGCCCGCGCCGTTCAGCTCAGGCGTGTAGAGCCATTTCCAGAAATGCTCTTCGCAACCGATTTCCTTCGGGCCGCGATGGGCCATGTGGATCCGTGCGTCATACAGCTGGCCGATGGCCCCTTCGCGAACAAGGCGGAAGGCCGTCTGCGCCGCCGGCGACCAATTGGTCGCCCAGTTGACGAACAGCGTCACGCCGTTGTCTTTCGCCGCCTTCAGGATGCGGTCCGCCTGCGCCAATGTCGCGGAAATCGGTTTCTCGATGCAGATGTTCACTTTGTGCGCCGCCGCGACTTCCGCGATGTCCGCCGTCCGGCTGTTCTCGCTCGTGATGACGACGATGTCCAGCGGCTCCTTGTCGAACATCTCATGCCAATCCGTGTATTCGCGGATGCCCGGAATCACACCGCGCATGCGAGTCCGCAGCCCTTCGTCTGTTTCACCGACGGCAACTACTTGGCATTGCGGATGTTCCGCAAAATTCCGGCAGAGGCTCCAGATGTGGTCGTGCACGAGGCTCGCGATTCCGACTTTGTAGATCTTGTCCGACATGTTGGCTTGCTCCTTTTTAAGAATTGTTTTATGACATGCACAATTGCTGATAATTTATCCAGTCTATCCGGAAAATCTAGGAAACATGTTTTTTTCAACACGATTGGACGCCAATGGGCAGGAATGTCACGCCAAATGCCGTTTTCACATTGTGTGTTTTGCTTTATACCCTATATTATAATATTCGAACGACAAGAAGCGGATCACCCAAACCATCGGGAGCGACTATGAATATCACGGCAAATCCGGAAGACTGGCGGGAAATCGTCTGCTGCGGGCTGGAAAACCAGCAGATCGACTTCAAATCACATCAGAACTGGGAGACGATCGGACGCGTCGGACGCGCCAAATTCGCACGCCACGCCATGGCCCTCGGCAACACGCAGGGCGGCTATGTCGTCATCGGCGTCAGCGAAGACGAAAACGGCAATCCGACGGATTTTGTCGGCATGACGGAGGAGGAAGCGGCCTCCTTCGATCCAAGTACCGTCGGCCAAACCATCAACAACTTCGCGGATCCGCCTGTCTCGCTGGACATCGTCCGCCCCGTCGTCGACGGGAAACGTTATGTCGTGATGGTCGTATATCCATTTACGGACCTTCCCCACGTCTGTTCGGAAAACTGCGAACGCGAACTGCAGCGCGGCGCCTTCTATGTCCGTACGCCGGACGCCCGCAGCAAAGTCGCCAACCAGTCGTCGGAGCTCCATCAGCTGGTCCGCCGCGCCCTGCGCAACCAACGGCAGATGCTCGGCCGCATGCTGCGCGGCATCCTCTACGAAGACAAGCAGCAGCCGGAAGCCCGCGAACTCGCCGTCATCCCGCCGCTGATCGACCGTTCACGCCAGCAGGCCACCACCAGGCTCGGCAAGAAGATCATCCATTCGCGCCCCTATTTCGAAGTCCTCTGCACGCCCGTGGCGCTGTTCGACGATCTCAGCCTCACGGACATCCGCAACACCATCGAATCGCTCGAACGGCCCACCATCGACGATTTCCTGTACAGGCAGCTCACGCTGAAATCGGAGCGCTTCGCCACGAACGACTCCATCATCGGTATCCAGACAAAGGACGGCACGCCTTGTGTCTTCTGGGAATTCTACCGCAACGGTTTCTTCTACATCGCGGCCGCATTGCCGCAAACCGACAAGGAAAAGCGCATCGTCCAATCCAGAATCCTCCGCCAGGCCACCGTCCTGACGCTTTCGCTCATCGGCCAGTGCTATTCCAATCTCAACAAGGCGGACAAGCTCCTCGACATCGCGCTCCGCATCCCGAACTCCGAAAACGCCATGCTCGCTTCATATAACAACAAGATAAATCCGGACCATGTCTGCCGAATCATGGACATTGAAGTGAAACGGGAACGCACGGCCGCGGATCTGGAAGGCGGCGCAGCCCCCGAAACCGCCGCGCGGCTCTATGTCGAACTGTGCGAACGCTTCAACGTCACCTATGACGCGGCGGATGAAAAGAAAATCCAGAACAGCATGGCCCGCATCATCTAGTTTCCCGCAAAAACTAGAAAACTTTGGACAAGACACTAATTTATCGACATCCATCCTTCCATTAGACGCATCATCCATTCTTTTTCCAAATGATTATGAAAAACAACATAGCCGCCGTCATCCTCGCCGCCGGAAAAGGCTCGCGGATGAATGACAATTCCACCAACAAAGTCTGCTTCGACTGTGCGGGAGTTCCCGTCATCCGCCGCATTCTGGGCGAAATGCGCGCGGGAGGCGTCTCGCTTTTCGTCATCGTCGTCGGCCACATGGCGCAGGATGTCATGGACTGCCTCGACGGCGAGCCGGGCGTCATCTACGCCTACCAGAAGGAGCAGAAAGGCACGGGCCATGCCGTCCTGTGCGGCATGAACGCTTTGAAATCAGCGGGTTACAATGGCCCGGTCATCGTCTCCATGGGAGACAAGATCGTCGCGGCGCATGTCGTCAAAGGCCTGTTGGACAAGACATCCGCGGCGAAAGTCGTCTGGGGCGTCCAGCCGATCAACGACAATCCGAACGGCGGCCGCGTCGTCGTCGAAGACGGCCGCCCGTACGGCGTCGTGGAATTCGCGGACGCGGCCCTCATGTCCCTTGCGGACGTCCCGCCGGCGGATTATGAAAAGAAGCTGCTCTCGCTCGGCCTCAACGCCAAAAAGGCCGCCAAAGTGCTGAAAATCGCCAAGGAACACAAACCTGAAGGCAGCCGTCAGCTTGTCGATAAGACATTCTCCGCCAACGAGATCCTGAAGACGCCCTACGCCAACGCGGGTCTCTACTGCTTTGATCTGGACGCCGCCGTAGCCGCCATCAACGCCTGCGGTTCAGACAACGCGCAAGGCGAAATCTATTTGACCGATACGCTGGAAATCTTCGCGCGGCAGAAATGCGTCGCGCTCTACGAAGTGTCGAATCCGGACGACATGCTGACGTACAGCACGAAGCCGGAGCTTATCCAGCTGACCGTCCGTTTCATGCGAAACGCCTCCGACTGGCTGGCGGAAAAGAATCCGCAACTGACGCCTGTCCTGCGGCATTTCATCGCCAAATACGGCGACCAGAAGGTCGTCGTCGCCAGTTCGCCTGGACGCATCAATTTGATGGGACGGCACATAGACCATCACGGCGGCGGCATCAACGTCATGGCCATCGACCGCCGCCTCACGATGGTCGTCTCTCCACGAACGGACCATCTCGTTCGTGTCACCAACATTAATTCGCAATATCCCGACGACGAATTCGCCATCACGGAAATCAAGCATGAAAAATGGCTTGATTATCTGGATTCGGAGCCTGTCATGCAAGAGCTCGCCGCCTCCCGCGGCAAATGGACGAACTACATCAAGGCGGCCATCTGCCGATTCCAGTTCGAATCCTCCAACCTGCTCTGCGGCATGGACATAGCGGTCGGTGGAGACATACCGGCCGCCGCAGGTCTCTCCTCCTCGTCGGCTCTCGTCGTCGCGACGGCGGAGGCCATCGTCGCCTTGAACAGCATTCATGTCTCCAACCGCGAATTCATCGAATTATGCGGCGAAGGCGAATGGTTCGTCGGTTCCAGAGGTGGTTTCGGCGACCACGCCGCCATGAAATATGGCCGCCCGGGTAAGCTCGTACATCTTGGATTCCATCCGTTTGAAGTAGGCGAATCTGCTTCTCTTCCAGACGATTACGCCGTCATCATAGCAGATAGCAACGTGAAGGCGCGCAAATCTGAAGGCAGCAAAGACCGCTTCAACGCGCAAGTCGCCGCATACGATCTCTCGTTGATGCTGCTTAAACAGACCTATCCGGACGAACATCTCACGGATATGCGGAGCCTCGCCGCCGTCCGCCCGTATTCTAAACTGTACAAAATGCTTCTGTCACTGCCACTTGCAGCGTCGCGTAAGCAGCTTGAAGAAGCGCTGCCGGATGATTTGCACAAATTGGCCCGCCTGTTCGCCTCCCATGCGGATCCAGGCGCCTACAACTTGCGCGGCGTCATCCTCTACGGGCTGTCCGAAATGGAACGTTCCGAACGTTTCATGGAAACGCTCAAGAACGGCGCCTATGATCTCATCGGCAAGATGATGCGAATCAGCCACAACGGCGACCGTATCGGCGATCCGACGATTTCGGACGATTTCCTGAAAGAACAAGCCGCGAACGACGCGGATCTCGCCTTCCAGTGCGGCGCATACGCATGCTCCGTCCCGCAAATCGACGAACTGTGCGACCTTCTGGATTCCACGCCCGGCGTGCTCGGCTCCGAACTCGTCGGCGCGGGCCTCGGCGGCTGCATCGTCGCGTTGGTGAAAAAGGACCAGGCGGAAAACATCATCAACGTCCTCAACGAGAAGTACTACGCGAAATACGGTGTCGGAACGGGCCATGCGAACGTCTATCAGCCGTCGCAAGGCTCATCCGTCGAATTCTGAACGTTTTCATCCATTCCATACCATAATTAGGAGCCCCACATGAAACATGGACTTTTCTCCGGCCTGCTGGCTGGCTCATTGCTGGCCGCAACTGTCGCAACCGCAGGTGACTATCCCTACCGCCCCGCCAACATGACAGATGTTTCCATCAAGGAGGGCTTCTGGCTGCCGCGCTTTGAGACGAACCGCAAGGTGACCGTCTGGGCGGATTTCCGCAAGAGCGAGGAGACAGGCCGCATCGCGAATTTCATGAACGCCGCAAAGCGTTTGAAGGGAAGCTTCAAGGGCATCCCGTTCGATGATTCGGACGTCTTCAAGATCATCGAAGGCGCCGCCTACACGCTCGCGACGCATCCGGACGCCGAATTGGAAAAGTATCTAGACGAATTGATCGACATCATCGCCGCCGCGCAGGAGCCCGACGGCTATCTCTACACGGCCCGTACGACAGGTTTCGACTACGGTACGCAGAACGGCAAGACGAACTACGGCATGATGGGCCCCACCCGCTGGAGCAACTGCCCGTCCAGCCATGAGCTGTACAACGTCGGCCATATGTACGAGGCCGCCGTCGCCTACTATAACGTCACGGGAAAGCGCAAGCTGTTGGACGTCGCCATCCGTAGCGCGGATCTGGTCGAACGCACGTTCGGCCCTGGCCCGACGCAACTTAAGGCGGTTCCCGGCCATGAGGAAATCGAACTCGCCCTCTGCAAACTCTATCGCACGACAGGCGACGCGCGCTATCTCAATCTGGCCCGTCATTTTCTGAAACAGCGCGGCGACGGAACAAAGGTCAACGCAGGCCAGCAGGCCCATATTCCCGTCGTCGAACAACGTGAAGCCGTCGGCCACGCCGTCCGCGCAACCTATTTATACTGCGGCATGGCGGACGTCGCGGCCTTGGCCGGCGACCAGGCGTTCATCGACGCCGTGGACGCCATTTGGGCGAACGTCGCGGAAAAGAAGCTCCATCTGACGGGCGGCGTCGGCGCGCGGCGCGGCGGCGAAGCCTTCGGCGACAACTACGAACTGCCCAACGAACGGGCCTATCTGGAGACCTGCGCGGCTATCGGCAACGCGTTGTGGAACCAGCGCATGTTCCTCATGCACGGCGACGCCAAATACATCGACGTTTTGGAACGCATCATCTACAATGGCTTCCTCTCCGGCATCTCCCTGACGGGCGACGAATTCTTCTATCCCAACCCGCTGGCCTCCAAAGGCGGCTATGCCCGCTCCAAATGGTTCGGCTGCTCCTGCTGCCCCGTCAACGTCGTCCGCTTCATCCCGCAGATTGCGCAGTTCGCCTATGCGCTACGCGAAAACACGGCTTATGTCAATCTCTTCGTCGCCAGCGACGCCAAATTGAAGCTCGACAACGGCGAAATCAAATTGGCCCAGCAGACGGAATATCCGTGGAAAGGCCTCTCCATGATCACCGTCACGCCTGCGACGAACGGCCAGCAGTTCGATCTAGCCATCCGCATCCCCGGCTGGGCCATCGGCAAGCCCGTCCCCAGCGATCTCTATACGCAAGTCGTTCCAGCCAAACTGGATGACGTGGCCGTTCTCGTCAACGGGCAGAAAGTCGCCTTCACGCCGGAAAAAGGCTACTGCCGCATCAGCCGCGCATGGCAAGCCGGAGACGCCGTCGAAATCCGCATGGCCATGCCTGTCCGCCGCATCAAGGCCAACGACAACGTGAAAGACGACATCGGCCGCCTCGCCGTCGAACGCGGCCCCATCGTCTATTGCGCGGAAGGCGTCGACAACGACGGTGATGTGCTCAACAAGATCATCAAACCGGACGCCGTCTTCAAAGACGACACTGTTTCCGTTTTGGACTACACGTTCCCCGCGCTGACCACTGACGCCGTCACGCTGACGCGCAATTTCAAAGGCGACGTCACGTCGAAGACCCCCTGCACGCTCAAACTGATCCCCTACTTCGCGTGGTGCCATCGCGGCGCAGGCCAGATGCAGACATGGTTCCCCGCGGAGGAAAAAGGCGAATACGCCGTCAGCCCCATCAAGGCGACCGCCTCCCATTGCCATATTTATGACAGAGTCGAAGCCGTCTGCGACGGCGTCATCGCCAAATCTTCCGGCGACGAAGGGCTCCCGCGTCTCACCTACTGGCCCCATAAAGGCACCACGGAATGGGTCGAACTCGCCATTTCCGCCGCTGAAAATTTCACCGGCATCGAAGTCTACTGGTTCGACGACGAACCGCGCGGCGGCTGCCGCATTCCCGCCTCATGGCGTGTCCTTTACAAAGGCGACAACGACACGGAATGGCAGCCCATCGACTGCGAGTATCCCATCGCGTTGGACAAATTCTGCACGGCGAAATTCCCCAAACCAGTCAAAGCCAAGATCTTCCACATTGAAATCAAGCTGAAGGAAGGCTTCTCCACCGGCATGACGGAAATCCGCCCAATCTGTGAATAAATCTAAAAAATATTACTCCTTTAATAGTTGTAAAACTCCATAAGAAAAGATAAATTTCTTTTGAAAAAATGAATTAAAGTTTAGACATGGAACAAAAGCAGATTCAAGACTAGACAGCACCGACAGCGTGAACGATACCATGGAGGGATAGGATGAAAAGGTCGCAATATGGAGAAAATGCCATGATGAACCGCACCATTGAACTGGATTTCAACGGAGGTTTGCACAGATATTGCAACACTGATGTCGGTGTGGATATCGCAGCGCATATCGCGCCCAGCGGCATTTCGTTTGACCGTTGCAACCGCCTGGCGGCCAAGCTGAACCATACATCTAACGGTATTCGTTTTGTGATCGGCAACCATGCCGACGCCACAATCCACATCGGCAAGACCGATGCCTTCAACCGCTTTGGGCATTTCGCAGGCCTTGCGGAAGGCATTGGTTCAGGCAACGCTTTCGTAATGTTGGATGATTCATCAAGTGACGACGAACTGCTCACCGTCATCCGTCATGAGGCAGGACATCTCCTCGGTACGCTTGACCACGGCGGCATGGGGCTTGAAAGATACGCCAGTATCATAAACTACACATACAATGTGGACAAACCGAAATCGGACAGTTCACATTACGACTACTATCTGTACGCCGTTAGAACAGTAAATCAAAGAGTCAATGACCAGTTCTACCCTGTCGGCATCTATGACGGCAACATCACCCTGGAATCTTACAACGATTACCGCATCGTTCAATACTTGTGGGATTGGTATGATATTGATGACGGTCATGGAGCCACCCAATATGTAACGGAAGACTCTGTATATAACAATTATCGCTATGCATCAGATTGCGAAGCTTACAGAATTGATGTCTATGGTGGCTACGCCATGAATTGCACGGCCCATACCATATTCATCAGTCATCAATCCGAAGCCGATACGTATGTCTGGCAAAGTTCTTTATACGATACATACAACGACGAATATGCCCAAAGCAATTATGTATTCACCAATGGCGGCGCAGTTGGTTGCAAGTCAGAGTATCTTTTTCTCTATGGCGGCGCCATGGCATTTGAATGCACGGTTTCAAGAAGTATGTCTGTCGAGGCGGTGGAATTCGAAGCCAACGGTGAAATCCTGTGGAGCCGTTCTGAAGACTGCATACTGGTATCCACTGATGAAGATCATGGCTGCCGTTTAGATGTGGGTTACGGCGGCACTGCTCTTAACACCCTCATAAAGAGAAATCTTAACACATTCATATACACTGACTGGGTATATATAGGTAACTATGATTTCGACGAGGAGAAATTCAAAAAATTAGGCTATGCGGAGGCGATCGACCTGACGGTAGAAAATGGCGATGTAGATGTCTATAATGGAGGCAAGCTCCATAATGCAACCATCAACGGGAAGCTTCATGCCGTGGCAGGCGCTGTACTGGAAGGCGACATCGTCTGCACCAGCGTTGATCTTGAGGGCGTGACACCCGACACCAACATCACCATCAAAGTGGATCTGCGCGATTACGCCCAACCCTTCTTTGAGGAGTGGGTGGACAATACATACATCGAATATTACGCCAACTACAAAACGATAACCAGAGTTTATGACCCGGAAAGCATACAGTACTTTGAATGGGAGGGGGAATACTATCCGTATTATACTGACCTTCTATACGTCACGAATGGCTACTTTGACAACAAGGACGGCCGCTTCGACATGAAAGATGTCAAGCATTCTTTTTCTGTCAGCCTTGGCGAAGTGGATGCAAAGTCGCTATCAAAAATCGTGATTGATTTTGATGGCACCGATGCGTATTTTGACGACGGTTATTTCTATTTCGATTATCCTTACGAACCCGTTGAAGTGGATGATAAGGAATACATACCGTTCACCGAATATGATCTTCCCTTCCAGTTCAAGGGAGATAAACGCAATTACTCCGTGGAATATTCCTGGGGAGGGGACATTGCATTCGTCTATGATGGGTCTCTGGTAGGCAGAACGGAAGAGGTCCTGTGGCTGTCAAACGGCGAGGATGCCAAATATGACATCACGCTGGCGCCAGTCATGCTGGAAGCCGTGGGAGGAGAGGCCGAAATCCAGTCCGATGAAGGTAGTATTACGGTCGCACCGCTGCACAATTCCACATTGACCGTCGCAGGCAATGCTCTGGGAGGCGTCAACATGGTCGTCTCGGCGGAGAATGCCGACCACCGCGATCTGACGTGCGATGTGGAGCTGCTAGTGGTGCCGGAGGAGCTTCCCATCGTCGGCAAGATCGGCGCAAAAGAATTTTCCAATATGCTCAGGAAGGCACAGAAGGGCCGCCTGAGCAAGGTCAGCGCACAATTTCCACACAATCTCCATGCAATTGTACTCGACATGCCGATTGACTTGACGAACGTCGGCGCCACGCTCAGCGCCGACTGGACAACTCACGAGGCCGAGATGAAATTGCAGGGCAAGCTGGAGTGGAACTGGAAGAATGAGACGGCGGGCACCGGCAAGAACGTGAAACTCGTCATCGACCTTTCGGGCGACAACTACTTCTCCATCACTACCAAGAACAACAAATACGACTGGAAGCTGGTAGGCGAAATGAAGCTACCCGACTTCAAGCAAGGCAAATTTGGTTTCTCCAATATGGTTTTCAGGGTTGATACGGTGAAGCAGTCATTCTTCGCCAGCACATACGTCCAGTTGCCCGGCTTCAACTACTCCTTCGGCGGTGACATCACCATCGTCAAAGGCTCCATCGAAAGCATCCACATCGGGGTGGACGGCCTGAACGTGATGCTTTGGTCAACAGGCCTATACCTCCAGGCCATGGCTGGCGGCTTTTCGGGCCTCACCAACCCAAGGCAGAAGTTTGGCTTCGACGGCAAGCTTGGCCTCACCTTCGGCCGCAAGATGTCAATGCCCGCCATCGAATGGCTGGGCATCGACGGCGGTGAGTTTTCTCTCGCCGAAATAAACCTCGAAACAACAATCAATATTGCCGGTGAATATACGGGCAAGGCGACGATATCGCAGCAGTGCGACTTCATCAAAGGCGAAGGCGAACTCCACATCAGCAAGGGGGATTTCTCCATCAAAGGGGACATCTCCCTGTTGGCAGGTTGCTTCAGCGGCGGTTTATCAATCAAGGCCTCCGGAGGCAATTTCACCGTCTCCGGCAATGGTACCATGGCCTTGCCACGTGAAAAAGTTCTAGGCCTCCTGGCCGGCCTTGGAGGCTCTGTCAATATCCGCGCAAACTTCAACGACGAGAGCAACGCGAAGAGCTACGTCATGGCGTGGAGGAACGCGGAACTTTTCGGCAACAAATTTACCGTCGGCATCAAATGCTCTTTTGATGGAACTTTGAAACGCCTCAGCCACACCGACCTGCTTGGCGGCGACGATTTCAATCCCCCCGACGACCAGAACGGCAAGACACGTAATGGCGATGCCTCCGCCAGCGCCACCTACATCGTCGAGACCTCCGGACTGACTCTTTTCCAAATCAATTTCACCGTTGACGGCGCCTATGCCTCCCTTACTTACGGCCTGAACGAATATTTCCAGGCGGACATCGCGGCGGGAATCTACGAAGACATCCAGATCGTCGACGACTTGTCTAGCGAGTCTGATGATGGTGCTATCCTCACCATCGCCGTCAACAATGCGGGACTTGGCGAATGGATTGTCAGCGCTTACGGCGATGAGAACGCCACGTTCGGCGCATACGCTTATGGGGGCAGCACGCCGGAACCAATCATCACGTCCATCACAATGGGCGAGGATGCGCGCAGTGCAACCATCTATTACACACTTGGCGACCTCTCCGCATTGGAAAACGCCGTCGTCTCCATCTTCCGCAACGACGGCGACGCCACGGATTACGAAGGAATGCTTATCGGCAGTTTCTCCGCCGACGAGGCGACCGGCGTTTTCGACTACGCCATGGGTGAATCGGCTGGCGGTGACTACGCCTTCTACATGATGGTCGAAAGCGACAATCTGTCACCCGCCTACAGCGAAATCAGCGGACTATATAACTTCCGTATTGTGGACGACGAGGCGCCGGACCAGATCCAGCTCGTCAACGCCGAATGGCGCTCCTCCGGCACAACGCTGTCATGGGATGTTCCCTACGATGACAACGCCGTCGCGGGATACAAAATCCGCTTCTTCATGGATGACGAGGATATGGCGGAACGGGATGTCAAGACACCGTCGTTCATTTTCGACGATGTCCCCAACGGCACGTACTCTTATCAAGTGGCGGCCTACGACGCAGAAGGCAATCAAGGCGCATGGAGCGTGCAGGAAAGCGCATTGGTCCTCACCACCGCCAACGCGATCTATAAAAACACCACGATCACGGACGATCTGGAACTCGCCACATACGAAAGTGCGTATAACATCACAATGACGACGGCAAAACTCACGACCGCCGAAAACTCGCTCGTCTCCGCCTCGACGATTGGCGACGCGGAGATCGGCGGCATTCTGGAGGATTCCGCCGTCGACGGCACGGCTACGCTGCTGGAGGGCGGCCAAGCCATCGGCATCACCGTGAACGGCGACTTCACGATCTTTGGAACTGCCGACGGCATCACGGTCGCCGACGGTGGGCGGCTGACCATCGAAAACGGCGGCGTGGGCACGAACATCACCGTCGAGGCAGGCGGCGCGCTCTATCTGATGGATGGCGCGGAATATGAGAATGTCATCGTTGACTATGACGCGACCCTCACCATTCCAGGCACTGGCATCATCCGTCTGGAAGGCGACATCACCACGGCGAGCCCCATCAACCATTATTGCTACATTAACGGCGGCGGATACGCCATCCATTTCGAACAGTTCAAGCAGTTCGATTATTACATCCAGGAGAACAGAACCTTCTGCGACGAAATGGCGCTTGTCACCAATATGGACAAGTATCTCGGAAACGTGCTGGACATCGTCATCGACACCGCCTCCTACGGCGATTTCAAAATAGCGGACATGGCCGGCCACTTCAAAGGCGGCCTTAGTGTCACCGACCACGCCACAGGCAAATCAGTCCTCCTCGATCTCGACACCGCAACCCTCTTGGGCGACGCCCTCTGCACGCTTTACAAGGATGCTGACGGGCTATGGCTTAATGTCCTGAATCCATGGGATTACGAGAACATTACCATCGGCACGGGCGGCGACTACCAAGGCGCCTTCAGGCTGGAAGGCAGGTGGGCGCACAACGTCACAGTCGTGGAAAACGGCAGATTCAGCAGTGACAAAGACGCCGTTGTCGATGGACTCGTCATCAATGCCGGCAGCGCCATCGTCACCGTCGCCAACACCACTGTTACCAATGCCGTCCTCAACAACGGCAAATTCAACCTGAACGCCGGCGGCCATGTCACCGATATCGTGGTCAACGGCGGCCATTTGGTTTTAGGGGACGGAACGCTGGACGGCGCCTTCATCAGCGCGGATGGACGCATGGAAATCGAATTGGCCAGCCGCCGTCCGAACTTGAAAGGCACCATCACGGTCCAAGGCGGCGTCTATCTTCCCGACAACTACGCGCCGATCGAGACAGACGCGCATTTCGTCTTCGATCTTGAAGGACGCAACGCAAACAGCGACAGCTACTTCCTTAGCGAAGGCACCGCCTTTATCGGAAACACCTCCTACACGATACAAGCCGCCGAACAACAGAAGACAGGCTCCTACAGCATCACCCGCATTTCCACAAGCAGCCCGATTTTCGAGACATTCTCCATCACGCTGACCACTACGAACGGCTTGGCGCTGGGTGATTTGACGATCGACGGTGATGCCATCCGCGACAACGGCCTCGAATACAAGTTGTACAGCCAAAACAGCGACATCTACCTTGATGTCAATACAATCGTGGAGCCATACGCAGTCACGGTACAGACGCAGGAATGGGAAGGCGCGGACGGTATTTACATTATTGAATACAGTAGAGACGACTTCCAGACGGCCGTCCGCGCAAGTGTGGCCTCCACTGCCGTCGATTCCTACGGCATGCCGTCAGGCGACTACCAGTGGCGCGTACGCCCACAGGACAGCGATGAATGGACGGCGAATGGGACATTGGCCGTGAAGGATGAAATAGACAACGAGCCGAAGCACATCGTCTCCAACGACAATGCCATTACGGATGTCTTTTTCGCCAAGCCGCGCGGGACGTGGAACGGCGGCTTCGAAGCGCGCCACCTCGGCAGCATGAACGGCTGGCAAGGGACAAATGAGGCGGTTTCGCTCCGCAACAAGAACAAACTCGCGGATATTGTCGAAGGCTCGGACGACGCGAACATCCTCCTGATGACCGACGACGCAAACGGCGACGCCCTCTTCGTGGACGACATCTACTCCGCCCTGCCAGGCGACATCGACGAACAGCAGTCACGCCTTGCGAAGATCGATGAAATCCGCGCCGGCGCGGGCGATGACATCGTCGATCTGACCAGCCAGGAATTCGCGTATGCCGGCGGCGGCATGACCGTCCGCGGCGGCCTCGGCGACGATGTCGTATGGGCCAACAACGGGAACAACTGGCTCTTCGGCGACGCGGGCAACGACCGTCTTGTCGGTGCCGCAGGCAACGACGTCATCATCGGCGGCGCGGGCAATGATTCACTGCATGGCGGCGGCGGCAACGATATCATCGCCTTCGGCGGCGACTGGGGGCAGGATACCGTCGAGCAGCTTGCCAATGGAAAGGTCACGCTATGGTTCGACAATGGCGACGATAGCAAGTGGGATGCCGCTACACTGACCTATCAGGACGGCGACAAGTCGGTGCATGTGTCCGGTGTCACGGCAAAAGACGTGACGCTGAAATTCGGCGACGACGGCAGCGGAAAATACACCGATCTTTTGTCGGCCGGCGCGTTCGCCGAATTCACCAGCGAAAAGATTTTCGAAGACAGAAACAGAGGAATGCTTGCGTAATGGGAGACATGACGATGAAAAAAATCCTTCTGCTGATTTGCTTTCTGCTTTGTCTGATGGCTTCCGCCGCTGTGAAACCCATCGACAGCCAGACCATCGACCTGAAGCCTGGCTGGAATCTTGTGACGTTGGAACGCCCTGTAATCGCCACCGATGCGGAACGTTTTATCGCCCTCAAGCCGATCACATTGGACGCCACACAAAAAAGCTATGTGTTTTGTTCTGATAAAGACAAGCTCAAAATCGGAACTGGATACTGGATTTTCTCCAAGACGGCGCAGACCATTGAACTGACGCGGGATCAGTCGCAAACAACTTGGGAGACGGCTGGATTGAACAACGGCTGGACTCTCGTCGGCGTGGCGGACAACTCCACGTGGATGAACCAAGTGACCGACATCTGGCAGTGGCTCGACGGCAAGTTCCAGAAGGTCAGCAAGGAGGAACTGAAGGCGGGAAAGGCGTACTTTGTCCGTTGAGCTGAGGATGGCATTCGCCAGAGCATGGTTCCGAGCCGTTGGCCAGGCTGGCATCCTGAAAAAGGAAAGTTGTTGGAATCAAGGATACAAGATAAATTGTATTAAAAAAGATTATGGAGAGTGGGGTGAAAATATCGGAAACATCATTGCATATGATTGTTGATTGGCTATATTATCATTTGTCATGAGCTTTTTTAAGCCATGGAACGGGATGCGCGGATGCCATTCGGGAGAATAGCAATGAAAGAGTTGACCACCAGTATTTTCAGTTTTGAGGATCTAATACAAGGCAATTTCCTATATGTGGATAAGACCGAGTACATCTGGCAGCTGGTAAAACCTGCCAAGGAAATGTACTTCTTTTCACGTCCGCGCCGTTTCGGAAAGTCGCTGACCATCTCAACCTTGAAGGCCGTCTTCGAAGGGAAGAAGGAGCTTTTCAAAGGGCTGGCCATCTACGACAAACCATACGATTGGAAGCAATATCCGATTATTCACATAAGTTGTGGTGACTACAATCCAATAAACGACACGGCTGAAAAACTGAACCTGTATTTTCTGCGCAAGATCAAAGAAGTGGCCAATGATTTGAAGGTCTCCCTGACGGTTGATGACGATGCATCGCAGGCTTTCGCCGAATTGATGGATTTCTTCAAAGGCAAAGAGCAGGTCGTTATTCTGGTTGACGAATACGACAAGCCGATTCTCGACAACATCACAAGCCCGAACATCAAGGAGATTCAGCGCTGTCTGAAGGGATTCTACAGCATCCTTAAAGACCGCAACAGCCAGGAGCGTCTGCTCTTTGTCACAGGCGTCAGCAAGTTCTGCCACGTTTCCCTCTTCTCCGATTTGAACAATTTGACAGACATCACGATGGATGCGCATTTTGCCACGATGCTCGGCTTCACACAAGAGGAAATGGAGGCAAACTTCGGCGACCGTATCGCAGCATTGGCCGACGAACGTGGCATTGACGTCGTCAAAGATGAAATCAAAAGATGGTACAACGGCTACCGCTTCGAGAAAAACGCCAAGACTGTGTACAATCCAGTCTCTTTGGCGCAGTTCTTCAAATCCGGCGGCGAATTCAACAACTATTGGTTCGCGACGGGCACGCCAACCTTCCTGCTGGATTTGATCATGAAATCCAAATTCGATTTCTCGCTGTCACTGGGCAGGCCTGTCTCAAAGTCGTTCTTCGATGCATTCGAAGTCACCGATCTGGATCCCATGGTGATGCTGTTTCAGACAGGATATCTGACTATCGACCGCGCTGAACAGCGGCTGGTTCCGTACACCCAAAAGGTTATCACCGAATACTATCTGCACTTTCCCAACATGGAAGTGGAAGAATCTTTCAACAACTCCCTGCTAACCTACTGCACCAACGTCAAAAAACGGGATACGCAGGAGCTGATGCTGAATCTTGTCACGGCGGTCGGAGCATGCGACGTAGATGGTTTTATAAGACTGTTCCAATCCATTTTCGCGGGAATCCCCTATTCAATCCACGTGAAGGACGAGCATTACTACCAGACCGTCTTTTATGTCGTCTGCGATCTGCTGAAGCTGATGGTACAAGCGGAGGTCTGCACTGGCGACGGACGCATTGACATGATGGTCTCCGCTGGAGAATGGATCTATGTGATTGAATTCAAGCTCAATAAGACCGCAGAGAAAGCAATGACGCAGATAGAGAACAAGGAGTATGCGCTGAAATATATCAAAGAAAACAAACGAATCATGCTCATCGGTGTTAATTTCGACTTCAACACAGGCAACATCACCGACTGGCTCAAAGAAGAATATCATGGATGAATTCTTCTCGCCCTTTGCCACGGGACTATATTTCTATGACAAACCGGCCGGTAGCCATACACGAAATCATTATTTGTGTATCCAAATTTTATATTCAAAAGATTTTACTTTCCCCTCATGAAAATGTAATAAAATAAATTTAGATTTTGCTCCAAACAATGAAAATTTCTTTCTAAAATCAATGCCCCATATATCTTTATTCAATAAAGAATCCAAATAGTTTAACGCTTCTTCGACTGATGAATAACAATGGGATATGATTGAACCGTCGGTATTCCAAGTTAATATAATGACCTCTCCTTGCTTTGTTTTGGGAGAATAGCTGAATGCCTGTCTGAGAACGTCATGTTTGGTCATGCCTATCAGTTCTTTTGTATCAAAAGAATCTGGATAACAAGATATACAACAAATAGTGATAAGAAGAAATAATCTTTTAAACATAATTTCCTCTTTCATTTAGATTATGAATAGGAACCATGCGTGAAGACATTCCTGTCTTGATTTTTATCGTATTCCCGTACATGTCTTTCTCCTTGTGTTTGCTTTGGACTTGAAAGTTTTTGCTTCGTTGGCATTCGTCCGATGCCGTCGCCAATTTTTTAAGCAAATACCGTGCCATGTCACTGCAAGTACAGGAAAAGTCACAAATTGACAGGCAAGTGTACATTTTTTGTATACCTGCCTGACATTTTTTGTACACTTGGTGCTTTTTTAAGCTATACCCAACGTTATTTCGCCACGATCCGATAGCCAATCTCGCCAGATAGTTTATTCATTTTGTCAGGATTCAACGTAATCCCATTACCTACCTTGACAGGAGTCCCAAACGAGAAAAATTCATCTAGCTTGTACACGCCAAAATTGGGACTGCTTGTCATCATGTCATGCATATAATCATCAATTTTAAAATGCAAGGCACCACTGGCCAAACTTGTTTTGTCTCCCACCAAAAAGAGACACGAAAAACAAAGCTTGTCTTCTTCACGACGCATGAAAAGTCCAAGATACTTCATACGGGGCTGTAATTGTTTCAGCATCGTGATCAGCCTGCTCAAAATAACGCCATCCTTCGTCACAACCTCAAGATACAACGATTTTTCACTGCCGACAACATCTTCAATATCATAGCAACGATAGGACACATCCAACGCCGCCATCAACATCTCCACTGTCAACTGTGGTTGCTCCTCCCGTTTCTCCGCCTCCTTCCCAAACGAAATCAACGTCGTAAACATCACGACTGTAAATAAAATCTTCATGCCTTTTTTCATCCTTGCCTCCTGTTTTTTACATACACTTTATTGACATTCATCTGCTGTTGAAACGGATGATCTTATACAACACAAAAGCAACCACACAAGAAAGTGCCGCCGCATACCCAGTTAGGAACAGTTTGTTTTCGATTGATAAAAAACGCTCCGTCCTTTCAACCGATATCGACCGCAGGAATTCATTCCGTTTGTTGTATCGTTCAATCCTTCTTTTGTTCCAGGGAAATGTATGATAAGCGAGCATATATTTCCCCATCGTATATCCGACATAATCCAATTCAGATGGATTTGGATTATTGAACATCACATACGCATCCTTTTTAAATTGACACTTGAGCTTCAGATATTTGACAAAAAGGATACTCCATGTCACACATAATGTGAAGGACAGTATCAATAATAAATAGACTATTATCATTGCTTGCTTAGAATACCTTAGGTTGCTTTTGTTTAAGACTTAACTTTTCTGGACTTTTCAGATAGTTACCAATGATTTCATTGATTTTTTCATCTGATATTTCTCTTCCTTCCAAATCACATTC
Organism: uncultured bacterium; assembly: GCA_902776645.1. Lineage (GTDB taxonomy): Bacteria > Verrucomicrobiota > Lentisphaeria > Oligosphaerales > Oligosphaeraceae > UBA1407. The sequence goes on from CACYQT010000004.1 coordinate 193,624, forward strand.
CATGAAATACATTTTCAATTCATAATAGCAATGATGATTCCGATAATCCTGCTTTTCAAATCCTTTCCTATGCCATATAGGAAGATAGTGGTTGTCATCATCAAAGATGTGATCCTTCATATAAGCTGATAATTCGGATTCATCCTCCTTTTCATACAGTTTCAATCTACTCCAATAGTATATTGTCTTAATATAGCCATTGTCAACATTTAGATATTTTATGCATGTATACGGAAATACGAGACACGGAATCAGAAGAAGTATTAATACACCCAATATCAATACTTTCTTATTTTTGCTTTTACCATACCATATGTTAAACCACATCATATAGATAAATATCACTATACCAATTCATTTTTTATAAATAGTAACAAACTAGATAATCAATTAAATTTTAATTCCCTTTTGTTGAACCTATCTGTTCCAAAAGCCGTTTCTGCAATTTATGGGCTACCCGTTCTTCCGCAATTTCCGCACCTTCCCATGGAATGACAAGCGTTTCCCTGCGGGCGTAGTGGCGTTCACGCAACTCCGCTATCGGACGCAGGATGCATCCGAAGAAGAGCAACAGCGCGACAAACAGGCAGAGCATGTTGAAGGATCGCGAGACGCTGAATCCTTCATTACTTCCAGCCCCAATGGAATGAATCCATTTCTTCAATGCGCGATTGCAACAAACACCATAGTACAACGGCCAGAGCAGGCATAGATACACGAGGGGAATCACATGCAAGAAATACCATGCTCCTCCAACTCTCGCAATGAAATAAGTCAAAACAAAATAAATCAAAGCAGGAGACAACAAGCTCTTTATTAACAGGGCATTGTATGAAGATTGCGGCATGATGAACAGGAAAGGCCGTCGCCCTCCAATACGCATGGCGAAGACATCGACTCCCAACAATGCGATGGCAACCAGAAGACACAGGCAGGCCAGACCGACGGACGCGGAGTCGAATGCCGCCGCCTCGAGACGTCGCTCATTTGCCCATTCTGCCATCTCTATGCTTTCCATTGAATAAGGTGATGCCATACTGGTAAGCAGGCCACTTCCATGCCAAAAGGGATGCCTATTGTCTATTAGCATTGCCATCCTTTCCTTTATATCTATGTCCACAATAGCTTCAAGATCAGCAACTTCACCTTGTGTTTCATACCATCTTTTAGCACAATGAAGAAATTCCTCCGAAATGCGGAAGCAGTTGAAAATATCCACCAGATGGATATTGTCCAAAGAAAGGTATTGAGATAGGAGAGGACGCCATGTGGCAAGCAAATCGACAGCTTTTTCTTTGTCGCCATCCTTGAGAAGGATGCCGCAATACAACACCACATGTCTTGCAATGCTCCTGATGACAGACGGAAAGGGAACATATTCCTTTCCTCTAAAATTGAGCAACTGTATTCCCCCAAGCAAATCCTCCTTTATCTTGAGCATCCCCTGAACTCTTTTCCATGGTTCGGCACTGTAGGCATCAAGATTCCCCTTGGACAATCCATGCCGATACATGACTATCGCCTTGTCCAATTTGCCACGATCATTAATCGTATAATCATCTACAGGCATGTCACCCCTATGCGACATCCGTGAAATCCCCTTTGCGGGTGACAATATCTGACAGCTTTCTCGCATGAGCATGAGACATTCCAAATAGTCATAAAGCGCATTGTCTGGATCGATTCTCCTGCCGTTTGCGATGACTTCAGGAAGCTTTTCCCGCATTTTGGCCTCCGGCAGTGAAAGTTCCAGAGCAAAGATTGCGCACAGCATGGCATCATCACGATGACCTTCATACAGCCGTGAAAGAATTTCAAGCCTGTCGCCTTTACTATAATAATAGTCGAACAGCGACTGTTCATCGGCCGACAATCTTCTAGTTTTAAGTTTGATCTTGCCGTAGTCTCCCCAAATTCCTTCTTGGCTACCATTGCTATCGTTGTTTAGCCATGCACTAATCCATGACGGCTTAAATGACTTCAGTAGCGTCACGCTCGCCAGAATCCCCCGGACGTCGATGCAGAACAGCACGCCGACGACGAGCAACGGCAGCAGCAGCCATTTCGCGGCGCGACGGATCTTCGCGTTCCGTGAAAGACGCTCGGCGTTGCCTTCGGCCAGCTGGGCGGAAATCTCCTCTGGATCGCCGAAACGCTTGAACGTGTTCTTCAACGCCTCGTCGGCGGACGCGTTTTTGCATTCCTCTGCGAAGGCCTCCTTCAGATGGCCGAACAGCTCCGTCTCGCGCGCTTGCCGAAGCTCGGCATCGTCCGACAGCGACTGTACGCACATTCTCGCGAACGCTTTCAATTCATTCTGTTTCTCCATGGACGCACCCTCCATTGAATGTTCATTTGCAAGAGAGGATTATGCCTCTCCGGGCTGTAGAAGAAACATCAGCGCCTTGCAGAACTCCCGTGACGCCTCCGTGCGTTCCGCCGCCAGCTCGCGGCCCGCCTTCGTCAACGAATAATAACGGCGCAGCATGCCGCCGCACTCCCGCGTGTATGAATCGACCAGCCCCTTGCCCTCGAGCTTGTGGAGGCACGGATACAGCGAGCCTTCCCGCCATTCGAAGAAGCCGTTGCTCCGCTCGTTCACCAGCTTGATCATCTGATACCCGTACATATCGCCCTCCATCAGCAGTTTAAGAACGATGATCTCGATCGACCCGCGAATCAGTTCATTGTTTGTTGACATGGTCTTGCTCCTAATTTTGGTTTGTTTGGTTCTTTCTATTTAGAATTTCTTGGCAATGGCAATTAATCTACATTGAATTTCTATGTAGTCAAGCCGTTTTCATTTTTTTTGTGTTTTTGTTTGGTCATTTATACGACGGCGAGACGCCGCCGCCACATCTGTTCAGTTCCGACGGCGGAAGCCGTCGGGCGAAGGCGAGACGCACACACCACATCCCAAGGCGCAGGCGGGACACAGGCGCCATTTCCGACGGTGAGACGCCGTCGCTACATCTCTTTATTTACCAAAATACTTCTCCAGCACGGCGCGGGCATGTAGTGCAAGAACGCCGCGGCCGTCCTCCGCGTAGTCTTCAAATGTCTTCCGCCCAAGCCCTTCGTAGTCGCCGCAAGCGACCAAGGCCCGCGCAACATTGAGTTCGCGCAGGCAGCGGGCGAATTCCGGATTGCCGCCGAAACCGCCCATCGGAACTATCGCCTGTTCTCCTTTTCGAACATGGCCGCCCATTTTCGGCGACGTCAACGCCTTCGCCAACGCTGGAGCCAATTTTGCGTCGCCGACGGCTTCGCAAGCCAATGCCACCGCCCGAACATGAGACGGCGAACTCGTTCCATTGATTTTTTCAAGCTCGTGAAGCAACGGTTCCACCGCCAATGGACTCTTCGTACGGCCAAGACCGACAATCAACGCATCACGTTCGCCCATGCGGCGGCCATACGCCGTCTGTTCCAAGACATTGATTTTGATTGGTTCGTCACGACCGTCGATCTGCCGCGCCAATGTCTCCGCCCCAGTCGCATCTCCCATGATTCCAAGGATATGCGCATAGCAGAGCTTACGTGTCGGATTCGTCTCCGCCGTGTAGGCGGCCCGCAGCGGCGGAAGGGCGCGATCCACGTCCGTCAACAGTAACGGCACATCTTTGTAGCCGTCGCCTGCGTTCCGAACGGCCAGATTCCACCGTTCGGCATCGACCGTGAATCCGTCGTCCCATTCCAACGCCTCCTGCGGGATGCTGCCGATGGCCGCCAGATGCCGTTGCAGTTCCTTTACATCAATGCCGCGCAACGGTTTGCCACTCTTGGCGGACATCGCGGCGGCGCGTCCCGCCGCATAGCCTGTGTTCTGCACGTCCGACTGCATGCGCATGATCGGCAGCGCGTCGCGATGCGCGCTGGCGGCGATACCGATGACCGCCAAACCATCCAATTTTTCCGGCAGAATCGCGCGATATGGAATATTGACTTGGAAGATTTTCTTGTTTGTGGCTTCGCTGACATAGCAGATGTCCGCGACGGACGGTCCATGGCTGTCAAAATCACTTGCGCCTTGCGCGATCGTGTCGGGGAATGTGCGCTCCATCACGACATCCAGCGGCGACACGGTGATGGCGCCTTTCACGCGGCGGCGCTCACGCGTCTCGATGATCTGCGAAACATCCCACGCCTTTCCCGCGCCAAGCCGACCGCGCACGCCGAATAGCCAGCTATCGACTGGATCGCAGTCATTTACATATCCCCAATCGGAATTCACATAGCTTTTTCCCAACGGACGGACCGACAGCCCCGCGCCCTGCAACGCGATCTCCCCCGCCCCGAGAAATTCCGTCTCCGCTCCCGCGACGGCCGCCAGATCCGCATTGCCCGTCCCGTCGATGACGTTTTTCGCCAACACGACGCCGCGGCCATACGGCGTGGCGACAACCACGCCTGTCACGCGATTGCCTTCCCGTAATGCGCCGCAGGCCATCGTGCCGAACCAAATTTCGCCGCCGGCCGCCAATAGCTCCTTCCGCCACCATTCGCGTTTGCCGACGACATGCACGGCCACCCCCTGCTCCGCCACGCCTTTGTCGTGTTCCGCCGTGAAACCGATCTTCTTTCCATACCAATATTTACCGATCATGCCCAACGTGCCGATGCCGCCAAGCCCATGTAAATATTCGATTACCAACGTCTTGGCACCGCCACGGGCCGCGCCGATCGCCGCCGGGGCCCCGCCTGTGCCGCCGCCCGCGACAACGACATCGTATTCGCCCAAAATCGGCAGGTCATGCTTCGGCGACGGCACCGCCGATTTCGCATGTTCATACGCTGTCAGCCCCGTCAGTTGTTCGCAGACTTCCGCATGGAACGGCGCATCCGTCGCCATGCAACGGACGGCCACAGGTTGGGCGATGGCACTGCGATTTTTCGCGTCCGCGGCCGCGCGACCGCCTGCTTCGCCGCCGGCGGAAAACGCCTTCCACGGCTGATGGCGGAAGCATGCAAATACATGCGGCGCATCTTTCAACGGCTGTTCGCGTTCAAACACAACCGTCTCGCCCGCATCCAGTTGCAACTTCGTAAACGTCAGATTCCGCGCCTGCTGTTCCACGGCGGCGTATGACGCGTAGGAATCATCCTGCAAATCATATTGGAAGGTGCAACGCCACATTTTGCCGTCGATGATCTGCTCCTTTCCATCGACCTTCCGCCATTGGACGGCTGTCTGGTAACTGCCCGGCAGTTCCGTCACCTCCATGCCTTCCGCCGACGGCCGTTCACCGGAAATGACGAACCGCGTAAACGTCCTCTTTCCAGCGTTGAACGGCGGATAGACGCTTCCCGCAAGCCGCGCCGCCAGGCCGCGTGGCGTCGCATCGACCAATGTCTTGGCGATAATCGCCTGCCGACCGCCGCGATCCGCGATGACCACGCCCGCAAAATCGCCATTCGCATCTGACAGTACGTCCGTCACGAAAGCGCCCGTCAGATATTTCACCTTCGCGGACAACAGCGCCCTGTCGAACGTCTGCTTCACCTTCAGCGGCGTCGGCGTCACACGCCGCACGCCCGCCTTCCCTTCACAGGTGATTTCGCCCACCAAAATCCGTTTGCATCCGTTTTTACGCGTAAAGACAAACGCGATTTCAGACACGTCGCGACCGATCTTCGCCTCCCAACGGATGATTTCCGTCGTCTCGCCGGGCAACCGTGTCAGCGGTATCGGCCCGGACCATGTCTTGCCGTCCGCGCTGATGGAAACGTGGACTCCAGCCACGTCGAAATCGTTCTGCCGCAGGAACGTAACGGCTGTCGCCGCTTCCACGAACTGCTTTTCGGCAAGCTTCGCCGTGATTTTCACCCTCTCGTCATTGTACTGCACGGATTCTTTGACAGGATCGGTCGCCAGACCGTCCGTCAGCATGCTTGGCGGATTGGTCTCCTTATGCGGCGAAAACGTATCTGCGTTGGCAGTATAGGAGATGATCTTGAGAGTTGCGGAACGGTCTGTCCAAAGTGCCTCCGCCAGAGGGCCTTGCGGTTCCGCATCGTCTGGCAGGGCCAGCTGCAGCGTTCCCGCCATGTCGTCGCCAAGATAGGGCCTTTCCGCCAACAGCCACACGGAGGCGCCCGCCTCCTTCGCCGCCAACGCGGCCGCCACGCCAGCCGTCGTCCCGCCGACGACGACCACGTCCGCCTCGCCCGCCAGCGGAATCTGCCGTGCGCTTTCCACAATTGTGTTTCGTGTCTGCGAAAACGCCACCGCAAATGCCGCGCCAACCATGAAAACAACGCCTGTTGAAAAGAATCTGTTCATATTCTATCCTTTTGTTTTTCTCCAGGCGTCTAGCATTCTAGACACCTGCATTTGCTCTAAGTTTTCAACTTTAAGCTTTTAGCTCATTCAAACGCCAGTTTCCGTTTTTCCCACGGGGCGAACAGGAAATAAAGGATGCCGGGGAACGCGGAGCCCCACGGCGCGATTCCATAGCCAAGCACATACCCGTAGAAGCCCCAGCCGAGCACCGTGCCGAAATACCAGCTGCAGCCGATCCGCAGGACGAAGCCGTCAAATATGCCCAGAACCATCCCCAGCCACGAATGGCCGATGCCATGGATGAAGCCGTTCGAACCTTTCAGAAGAAGAAGACCGGGGAACGTCCACATGATGGCGTGGGAAAAGGTGTGGCTCAAATCCAGAATGTCGCGGTCGCTTGTGAATATGCTGAACAGTTGCTCGGGGAAAAACCACATCAGCGCGGCGAACACGGCGTAGAAGCCGCTGCTCAGCAACAACGTGTAGCCCACGGCCTTGCGGATCCGCGCAAAATTCCGCGCGCCGTAGTTCTGCGCCACGATTCCCGTCAACGCCATCATCACGCCAAGCGACATCTTGTTCGCGACGTCGTCCAGTTTCGTGCCCGCGCCGAACGTCCCCAACGCCGCCGATCCCGTCGACGCGACCATCGCGATGACGAACAGCATGGAGAAATTCACAATGCTGAAGCGGCAGGCCAGCGGCAGCCCGAGCTTCAGCAACCCCTTCAGGCATTGCTTTTCGATGCGGAAACTATGTAGCATGAAATCGAAGCCCGTCTCCTCACGATGCTTGTAAAGAAAACGCACGGCATACAGGAAGGAGAACGCTTGACCGAGAATCGTCGCCAATCCCGCCCCGAAAACGCCCCAATGGAAGCATGCGACGAACAGCAGATCAAGAACGACATTGATGACGGAGGCGATGAGAATGAAGATGAACGGATGGCGCGAATCGCCCAACCCGCGCATGATGGCGGACACGATGTTGTAGCCGTAGGCGAACACAATGCCCCAGCAGCAGACAAGCGTGTAGGACAGCGCGTCGTCGAAGATGTCCGCCGGCGTGTTCAGAAGGTGCAGGATCTGCCGTGCGAACACCACGCCGATGGCCGTCACGACGACGCCCGCGCCGAGCAGCAGTGTGAACAGCGTCCCGATGGCCACGCCGAGCCGTTGGCGCTGCCCGTTGCCGATCATCTGCGACAGCATGATCTGCCCTCCTTGGCTCGTTCCCGCGCACAACATGACCATCAGATTGAACGTCTGGCTGGACACCGCCACCGCCGCCAATCCGTTCTTCCCGACGTAATGCCCCACGACCATCATATCGACGATCGAATACAAAATCTGCAACGCGTTCGACGCCATGAACGGCAGCGCGAACAATACCAGATGCCGCAGCAGCGGCCCGGTCGTGAAATCATGAATCAATTGCTTTTTGTTGTTTTCCATCGGCATGGCGTATATCCTTTCATCCTTAACGGCAAATAATATAAGCCATCCTCTCATTAAACAAAATTTTTATTTTTGAAAAAAGTCGTTTTGTAGTAGCAAGGCCGTCCCGGCCTTGGGCAGGGGTAGCAAGGCCGTCCCCCGGCCTTGGGCAGGGGTAGCAAGGCCGTCCCGGCCTTGGGCAGGGGTAGCAAGGCCGTCTCGGCCTTGTCAAGGGCGAAGACGCCCTTGCTACCTCTTAGGGCGGGGACGCCCTTGCTACCTCCTGGGGGCCTGTTTTTCATTTGCCTTTTTAATTATAAGAGGTAAATTGAATAGTTTTTCAAACTCGGTCGATAATTCTTTTCCCGAAGGATGCAACATGGCTGACATCACATTGCAACACATCACCAAGACATTCGGAGGGGTCAAGGCGCTCGAAGACGTCTCCCTCTCCTTCAGTCCGGGCGAAATCCATGCGGTCATCGGCGAAAACGGCGCCGGCAAATCAACCGTCATGAAAATCCTCGGCGGACTCTATCCGGCCGACGACGGCGAAATCACCGTCAACGGCGTGAAACAGGAAATCAACAGCGTGGCGGACGCCCAGAAGCTCGGCATCAACATCGTCTATCAGGAGCTCAATCTCATGCCTGATCTGACCGTCGCCGAAAACATCTTCCTCCACCAGCTGCCCGGAAAATGCGGCCTCGTCGACAAGGCGACGATGAACGCGAAAGCGCAGGAGCTACTGGACAAAATGCACGTCGCCATCCAGGCCACGACGCCCGCTTCCGAACTCACCGTCTCCCAGCAGCAGATGGTCGAAATCGCCAACGCCCTCTCCATGGACGGAGACACCATCATTCTGGACGAACCGACCGCCGCCCTCAACATCCAGGAGGTCGATACGCTCTACGACATCGTCCGCAATCTGAAGGCGCAGGGCAAGACCGTCATCTACATCTCCCACAGACTCAAGGAGATATTCGATCTGTCGGACCGCATCAGCGTCCTGCGGGACGGCCATTTCATCAAGACCGTCGCCACGAAGGACATCACGCAGGACGGCCTCGTCGCCTTGATGGTCGGCCGCACGATCGACCAGTCGCGAAAGGCGGACACGTCATCCGTCAAAGACGTCGTTCTCGACGTCTCCAATCTCACGAAGAACGGCCTCTTCCAGAACATCTCCTTCACCTTGAAGAAGGGTGAAATCCTTGGTTTCGCGGGACTTATGGGCTGTGGCAAGGAAGAGATCGCCAAATCGCTCTACGGTCTCATCCGGCCAGACAACGGCAAAGCCATTTTGGACGGCAAGACCGTCATGGACATCGCCAACGGCGTCAACGACATCGCGTCACCATCCGCCGCCATCGGCCATGGCATCGGCTACGTCACGGAAGACCGCAAGAACGCGGGCATCTTCGCCTCCATGAGCGTCCGTGAAAATCTCACGGCCAGCATCCTGAAGACGCTGTCGAGCCTCGGCATCATCAGCGCGGAAAAAGAGCAGGCGTTGCTGGACAAATACACGAAATCCATGAACATGAAATACGCCACGCCCGCCCAGCCGATCTCCGGCCTCTCCGGCGGCAACCAGCAGAAATTCGTCCTCTCCCGCGCCCTCGCCACAGACTGCCACATGCTGATTCTGCTCGAACCGACGCGCGGCATCGACGTCGGCGCGAAATCGGAAATCTACGACTTGCTGAAAGAACTGGCGCAGAACGGGATGGCCATCCTCATGGTCTCCTCCGAACTCGCCGAGCTTATCGCCAACTGCCACCGCATAGCGGTCATTTTCCAAGGCCGCCAGACAGGCCTTCTCCAGCAGGACGACTTCGACCAGGAGCTGATTATGCAATGCGCCACAGGCAACAGAACCTTCGGCATGGGAGGAAATGATCATGAATAAATCAACCAACCTCTGGGCCGTCGCCGAAAAATACGGCATTTTCATCATCTTCTTCATCGCCATCCTCGTGTTCGCCTGCATCAATCCGAAAATGGTGCATCCGGACCAATTGTTCAGCGTGCTGTTGAGCGCGTCATGGGTGGCCGTCGGCGCCGCCGGCATGACGTTCGCCATCTGCTCCGCCGGCATGGACCTGTCCGTTCCGGGCATCATGGCGCTATGCTGCAGCCTGCTCGCCAAACTCATCATGGACAACGGTCTATCCACGGGCGCCGCCATCATCGTCATGGCCATCGTCGCCGCCTGCTGCGGCATCCTCAACGGCGTTCTCATCACGAAACTGAAGATTCCGCCGTTCATCACGACGCTCGCCACCTGCCTCTGCTTCCACGGCATCACGCAGGTCTATACGGGCAACAACGGCACGACGATCGCCGCCGAGCAGTACGCCTGCCTGAAGGTTCTCGGCCATGGCTTCACGCTTGGCGTTCCGAACAAAATCTACGTCGTCATTCTCGTCTATGCCATCCTGCTGTTCGTCTATCACAAATCCGCCTTCGGCGTGAAGATCCGCGCCATCGGCTCCAACGAAACCGCCGCCCGCGCGACGGGCATCAAAGTCGATCGCACGCTCATCGCCGTCTATGTCATGACGGCTTTGACGGCCGCCCTCGCCGCCATCCTCAACGTCGCGACGATGGGATCCTCCTCACCGAAGGCAGGCAACGGTTTCGATCTTGACTGCATCACCGCCGTCGTGCTCGGCGGCTCCGCGCTGTCAGGCGGGAAAGGACGGCTCACGGGCACCCTTGTGGGCGCCCTGCTCGTCGTCTTCGTCAACCAATGCCTGAGCTTCCTGAGCGTCTCCGAAGCCGTCCGCGTCATCGTGACAGGACTCGTTTTGGTCTTGGCGCTTTCGTTCAGCAGCCTCACGTCATACGCGCAGCGGAAGGAGGACAGCGGAAAATGAAACAGGACAACCTTATGAAAAACAACGCCGCCACATACCTGAAAGACCATTTGATCCTGCCCGCGCTCGTGTTCTTCTGGCTGATTCTCATGGTCAGCAATCCCGCGTTCGGCAATCTTTCCGTCTATTCCGACATCCTGAAGGAAGGCGCCATGTTCGCCGTCTGCGGCATCGGCATGACGTTCGCCATCATTTCGGGCGGCATGGACTTGTCCATCGCCTCCCAGATCGCGCTGTCGTCCGTCATTTTCACGAAAATCGTCGGAAAAATCATGCCCGGCTGCCCGGGCTGCGGCATCATCGCCAGCTGCCTCATCATTCTGGCGCTCGGCTGCCTCATGGGCCTCGCCAACGGCTTGATGATCGCGCGGTTGCGCATCCCGCCATTCATCGCGACGCTCGCCACGATGAACGTCTTCCGCGGCCTCGCGCAGCTTGTCAGCGACTCGCCCGTCACCATCCAGTCCATCGGCGAAAAGTATCTTGTCTTTTCGTCGGGCACGGAAGGCCACCACGGCTTCGCGACGGCGGAAATCCTCGGCCTGCCGCTCTTCTTCTACATCATGGTCATCCTGGCCATCGTCGGAACCATCGTCCTGCGTCGTACTCGTCTCGGCCGCAACACGTTGGCCATCGGAAACTCCCGTGACGCCGCGCGGCTCGCGGGCGTCAGCATCCCCAACACGCTGACCGCCGTCTATGTCTGGAACGGCCTCTTCACCGCCATCGCCGCCATCATGATGA